>NZ_RBRE01000075.1:29590-84630 GCF_003700275.1 Pseudomonas cichorii
TGAATTCGCTCCTGCGGGGTTCCTAGAAATCACCCCACAACTGCTGCGCCACGCTTAACGCAACCACCGGCGCGGTTTCGGTGCGCAGCACGCGGGGGCCGAGGCGGGCAGCGTGGAAGCCGGCGGCCCTGGCCTGTTCGACTTCCGCATCGTTCAGGCCGCCTTCAGGACCGATCAGGAATGCCAGCGTTGCGGGTTTGTCATGGCTGGTCAGCGGTTCAGCGACCGGATGCAGGACCAGCTTGAGATCGGCTTCTGTGCGCTTGAGCCAGTCGGCAAGAGGCATGGGCGGATGAATCACCGGCACCACCGAGCGGCCACATTGCTCGCAGGCGCTGACTGCGATCTGCTGCCAGTGGGCCTGCCGCTTTTCGGCGCGCTCGTCCTTGAGGCGTACTTCGCAGCGCTCGCTGACGATAGGGGTGATTTCGCTGACCCCCAGTTCCGTGGCTTTCTGGATCGCCCAGTCCATGCGCTCGCCGCGTGACAGGCCCTGGCCCAGATGAATACGCAGTGGCGATTCGATCTGTCCGGCCAGGCTCTCATTCAGTTGTACGCGCACGCGCTTCTTGCCGACTTCCAGCAGTGTGCCGCGAAACTCCGTGCCCGAACCGTCGAACAGTTGCAGCGCATCGCCCTCGGCCATGCGCAGTACGCGACTGATGTAGTGCGCCTGCGCCTCCGGCAGTTCGTGTTCGCCGAGGCTCAGGGTGGCGTCGATAAAGAAGCGGGACAGTCTCATGGTGGGTCTCTGGGTGGTTATTCTTGCTAGGCTTTGTACGAAAAGTGGCTGTGCTCGGTGATGCTGCGTTAAAAACAGGCTCGGANNNCTCATTTACAACACGTAAAGTCGAGCGCGACTCCGACCGTTCCTCGCCTGTTTTTGCCTTGCCTGACCTTCGCTCGCCGACTTTTCGTACAAAGCCTAGCGTGGCATGCAGAGGGTTTTTCATGGATAAACCCCCTCCTACAGGGGGTTATGGCGTTAACCCGGATCCCGGAAATCCGGGTGGAAGTTCTCGCGCACGGCCACGCTGATGCTGCTGCGGGTCGCGATGTCGATGCCTTCGCTGGCGACTTCGGCCAGGAAGTCGATCTGCTCCGGGGTGATCACGTACGGCGGCAGGAAGTACACCACGCTGCCCAGCGGCCGCAACAGCGCACCACGTTCCAGGGCATGCTGGAAAACCTGCAGGCCGCGGCGTTCCTGCCACGGATAAGCCGTCTTGCTCGCCTTGTCCTGAACCATCTCGATGGCCAGGGCCATGCCGGTCTGGCGGACTTCCGCGACGTGGGGATGCTCCACCAGATGCGCGGTAGCCGTGGCCATGCGTTGCGCCAGCGCTTTGTTGTTCTCGATGACATTGTCCTGCTCGAAGATATCCAGCGTCGCCAGTGCCGCAGCGCAGGCCAGCGGATTGCCGGTGTAGCTGTGCGAGTGCAGGAAGGCGCGTAGCGTCGGATAGTCGTCGTAGAAGGCGTCGTACACCTCATCGGTGGTCAGGCAGGCTGCCAGCGGCAGATAACCGCCCGTCAGGGCCTTGGACAGGCACAGGAAGTCCGGGCGAATACCAGCCTGTTCGCAGGCAAACATGCTGCCCGTACGACCGAAGCCGACGGCGATCTCATCGTGAATCAGATGCACGCCGTAGCGGTCGCAGGCCTCACGCAGCAGTTTGAGATAGACCGGGTGATACATGCGCATGCCGCCCGCGCCCTGGATCAACGGCTCGACGATCACCGCTGCCACGCTGTCATGGTGTTCGGCGAGGGTCTGTTCCATGGCTGCGAACATGTTGCGTGAGTGTTCTTCCCAGCCCATGCCTTGCGGGCGATGGTAGCAGTCCGGGCTGGGCACCTTGATGGTGTCCAGCAGCAGGGCTTTATAGGTTTCGGTGAACAGCGGCACGTCGCCGACCGACATCGCGGCCATGGTTTCGCCGTGATAACTGTTGGTCAGGGTAACGAAGCGCTTCTTGTCCGGCTGGCCGCGATTGAGCCAGTAGTGAAAGCTCATTTTCAGCGCGACTTCGATGCACGAAGAACCGTTATCGGCGTAGAAACACCGAGTCAGCCCTTCGGGAGTCAGCTTGACCAGGCGTTCGGACAGTTCGATCACCGGCTGATGGCTGAAACCGGCGAGGATCACATGCTCCAGTTGATCGACCTGATCCTTGATCCGCTGATTGATGCGCGGATTGGCATGGCCGAACACGTTGACCCACCAGGAACTCACGGCATCCAGATAGCGCTTGCCTTCAAAGTCTTCCAGCCAGACGCCTTCACCGCGCCTGATCGGAATCAACGGCAGGCTTTCGTGATCTTTCATCTGCGTGCAGGGGTGCCACAGGACCTTGAGGTCGCGTTGCATCCACTGGTCATTCAGGCCCATTGGCAATCTCCGGGTAGCAGCTCGCATGACGCGAGGGCGAACAATCGCGCAAGCCTATGCAATGCCCGGCTGCGGAACAACCTTTGTATCGTTTTGAACATCGCTGGCGGGGCTTGTATGGCTGGCGTATGCTGCGCGCCTCTTCGTTGTTTTTGGCAATTTCCCATGTTTTTCGGAGTTCACGGAATGCTTTCTGGGTGGCTGCGCGCGTGTGCGCTTGTAGTAATAGGTCTGGTCAGCGTTTCGGCGCTCGCCAATGAAAAACAACGTACGGCGATTGTCGTCGGCGGCGGGCTGGCCGGCCTGACGGCGGCGTATGAGCTGCAGAACAAAGGCTGGCAGGTGACGCTGCTGGAAGCCAAAGCCAATATCGGTGGCCGTTCGGGGCTGGCTACCAGTGAGTGGATCGGCAATGCCAAGGCGCAGCCGGTCCTGAACCGCTACCTGGACAGCTTCAAGATCCAGAGCGTACCGGCTCCGGAGTTCGTGCGTACGCCCAGCTACCTGATCGACGGCGTGCACTTCACCCAGGCCGATCTGGCGCTCAAGCAACCGGCGACCGCCGAGGCCATCAAGCGCTACGAGGAGACGCTGGACAATCTGGCGCGCTCCATCGAGAACCCGGAAACACCGGCGGCCAACAGCACGCTGTTCGCTCTGGACCAGATCAACGTTTCCAACTGGCTGGATCGCCTGAACCTGCCAGCGACGGCACGACAGTTGATCAACCAGCAGATTCGCACGCGCTACGACGAGCCTTCGCGCCTGTCGCTGCTGTATTTCGCCCAGCAATCGCGGGTCTATCGCGCAGTGGATGAGCGCGACCAGCGTGCCGCACGCTTGCCGGGTGGCAGCGTGGTGCTGGCCCAGGCCTTCGTCAAACAGCTCAAGACCATCAAGACCAGCTCTGCGGTATCGGCCATCGTGCAGGACAAGGACAGCGTAACGGTCAAGGTCGGCGCAGTCGGCTACAGCGCCGATTACGTGGTGCTGGCGGTGCCTTTGCGCTCGCTGAGCAATATCCAGATGACCCCTGCGCTGGATGCCCAGCACATGGGCGCCCTCAAGGGCACCAACTATGGCTGGCGCGACCAGATCATGCTCAAGTTCAAGACCCCGGTCTGGGACAGCAAGGCGCGCATGTCCGGCGAGATTTTCAGCAACACCGGCCTGGGCATGCTGTGGATCGAGCCGGCGCTCAAGGGTGGCGCCAATGTGGTGATCAACCTGTCCGGTGACAATGCACGGATCATGCAGGCGTTTGGCGACAAGCAACTGGTCGATCAGGTGCTGATTCGTCTGCACACCTTTTATCCACAGGCGCGTGGTGCCTATACCGGCTATGAAATCCGTCGCTACAGCGTCGATCCATCGACCGGTGGTTCCTACCTGGCGTTCGGCCCTGGCCAGATCAGCAAGTACTGGCGCCTGTGGGAAAAACCCGTGCAGCGCGTAGCTTTTGCCGGCGAGCACACCGATGCCCTGTATCCGGGCACCCTGGAAGGTGCTCTGCGCAGCGGTCAGCGTGCGGCCAGCCAGGTGCAGGATCTGGCGGCGGGCAAGTCGTTCGAGCCGGTCAAGGTGGTTCCGGCCCCGGCAGCCGCTCCGGTAGAGAAGAAGTCGGAAGGTGGTTTCTTCAGCAACCTGTTCGATTTCGGTGGCTCTTCCGACAAACCGGCTGAAAAGCCTGCCGAGCAACCGGTCGAGAAAGCACCAGAGCCTGCTCCGGCACCCGCTCCAGTGCCTGTTGCCCCTGTGGTTGCGCCAGTCGCCGAGCCTGCCAGGGCGCCTGCGAAAGTCGAGCCAGCGAAGAAAGCACCGGCCAAGACCGAGCCCGCCAAGAAAGCTCCAGCCAAGGAGCCGGTGAAGAAAGAGGCCGTGAAGAAAGAAGCGACGCACAAGGAAAAGGCACCTGCCAAACCTGCCGCAGCGCCGAAAGCCCCGGCTAAAACCGAGCCGGCAGCCAAGCCGAAGAGCGACGCAACGCCGGCCGAGGTCAAGAACTGACTGAGCCATCGCTGACATGAAAAGGCGCGGTATGCATACCGCGCCTTTTTTTATGGGCGCCAGATTCGTTCCGTATAAACCTGTGCAGTGAAACTTTCTCAAAAATGCCGTTCATCGCCATCGAAATGCCGACGGTCATGGCGCAGTGTTACTGAGCAGAATTTATCGAGATGCTGCGCCAGCAGAACAGCCGGTGGTCATCGAAAGCCTCTCAAAGGAGGGCTGTCGGAGCCATGGGTGAATGTCGGAAGGTCGATAGCGGGATATTCGATGAAATATTCCATATCGAATTGTTCGATATTTCAGAGCAAAATTTTGCGCTTTCATTCGATAGATAAAAAGCTAGTCTGGTAACACTTCTCACAGGGTATTTGCGATGCAGTTACGTAATTCATCCTCTCGCTACGGTCTGGTCGGCATGGTGCTGCATTGGGGTGTGGCTGTTGTGGTCTTCGGTTTGTTTGCGCTTGGGCTATGGATGATGGGGCTGGATTATTACGATACCTGGCGCAAGGCCGGGCCCGACCTGCACAAGAGCATCGGGCTCACGCTGTTTGCCGTGATGCTGTTTCGTGTGGTCTGGCGCCTGCTCAGCCCGCCGCCTGCGCCATTGGCCAGCTACAGTAAGCTGACGCGCCTCGGCGCTGCGTTTGGCCATCTGTTTCTGTATGTCGCGCTGTTTGCCGTGATGTTCGCCGGTTACCTGATTTCCACTGCCGATGGCGTGGGGATTCCGGTCTTCGGCCTGTTCGAGGTTCCAGCGCTGATCAGCGGCCTGCCCGGACAATCGGAGACAGCAGGCTGGATACACTTTTATCTGGCATGGTTCATCGTGGTGTTTGCGGTGCTCCATGGCCTTGCTGCACTGAAACACCACTTCATCGATCGCGATGTGACCCTCAAGCGTATGCTGGGTCGTAATTGATTGTTCAACCAAAACGGGAATAAAAGCATGTTGAAGAAGTCTCTTGCCGCTCTGGCTCTGGGTACCGCTCTGTTGTCTGCCGGTCAGGCGATGGCTGCTGATTATGTGATCGACAAGGAAGGCCAGCACGCTTTCATCGATTTCAAGATCAGCCACCTGGGCTACAGCTTCATCCACGGCACATTCAAGGATTGGGACGGTACTTTCAGCTTTGATGCTGCCAAGCCTGAAGCCAGCAAGATCGCTGTCGAACTGAAAACCGCCAGCCTCTTCACCAACCATGCCGAGCGCGACAAGCACATCCTGAGCAAGGATTTCCTGGACGCCGGCAAGTTTCCTGAAGCCAAGTTCGTTTCCACCAGCGTCAAATCCACTGGCGAAAAGACTGCTGACGTCACTGGCGACCTGACCCTGCACGGCGTCACCAAGCCAATCGTGATCAAGGCTACCTTCAACGGCGAAGGCAAGGATCCATGGGGCGGCTACCGTGCCGGCTTCAACGGCACCAGCACTCTGAACCTGAACGACTTCGGCATCAAAGGCCCGGGTCCTACCTCTCAGACTCTGGTTCTGGATATCACCCTGGAAGGTATCCAGAAGAAGTAAGCGCTGCCTGAACGACAGAACGCCGACCCTGGGTCGGCGTTTCTGTTTGTGGATTCGCGCAAGCCACATACAAGAACGCCCCGAACCAGTCGGGGCGTTCTTGTTTCAGCGCTGCTGTCAGCTATCGCGGTTGCGAGTCAGCAGGGCCGGTTTTTCACCGCGCGGGCGGCTTGGCAACTGATCGAGCTGCTCGGCAGACGGGAAACGATCGATTTTCGATTCCTTGTGCACGATTTTCGGCTGCGACTGGCTGTCACGCGAGTTCTGCACTGCCGGTTCCTGACGAGGTTGATCGTCACGAGCCGGACGGCGATTGCGTGGCTGACCGTCACGCGAGCCGCCATTGCGAGAGCCTGCGCCTGCACCATTGCGTTTGCCTGCGGTGCCATTGCTGGCGCCCGAGCCGTTGCTGCTGCGCGGGTTGCTCTGGCGACCCGGGCCTTGCGGGCGTCCGGCGCCAGTAGCTGCGCCTGGTGCCGCAGGTGCGCCGGGACGACGACCACGGCCCTGGGTTTTGCCCTGGTAAGGGCTGACGTAATCGGCGCGGTTACCGAAGTTATCCACATCGTCATCGCGGAATTCGTCAGGTGCACGGTCTTCTGTCGGACGTGGTACTTGCGACTGACGTTGCTCACGCGGGGTGCCTTCGCGAGGCTTTCTTTCGCGTGGCTGGCGAGCCGGGCGCTCGCCCGAAGCTGCGGCCGCGGGCTTTTCCTTGCCTTTGTCCTTGCCCTTGTCGCGACGACCGCCGTTGTTGCTGCTCTTTTCACCTTCGGCACGTGGCGCGCGAGCAGCACGTGGGTTGCGAACGTCGGGACGCTCGCGAACTTCAGGCTTCTCGGCCTCGACCGCAGTGATATCGAAGCCCATCAGATCGCCGTCAGGGATTTTCTGGCGGGTCATGCGCTCGATGCTTTTAAGCAGTTTCTCTTCGTCCGGCGCAACCAGCGAGATCGCCTCGCCGGTACGGCCTGCACGGCCGGTACGACCGATGCGGTGGACGTAGTCTTCATCGACGTTGGGCAGCTCGAAGTTGACCACATGTGGCAACTGGTCGATATCCAGGCCGCGAGCGGCGATATCGGTAGCGACCATGATCCGCACTTCGCCGGCCTTGAAGTCAGCCAGGGCCTTGGTCCGGGCGTTCTGGCTCTTGTTGCCGTGGATCGCGACAGCGCTGAGGCCGTGCTTGTCCAGGTACTCGGCCAGACGGTTGGCGCCGTGCTTGGTGCGGGTGAAGACCAGCACCTGTTCCCATGCGCCCTGAGTGATCAGGTGCGCCAGCAGCGAACGCTTGTGGTTGGCCGGCAGACGGAAAACCCGTTGCTCGATACGCTCGACCGTGGTGTTCGGCGGCGTGACTTCGATGCGCTCGGGGTTGTGCAGCAACTTGCCGGCGAGGGCGGTGATGTCGTTGGAGAAGGTTGCCGAGAACAGCAGGTTCTGGCGCTTGGCAGGCAAGCGGGCGAGGACCTTCTTCACGTCATGCACGAAGCCCATGTCGAGCATCCGGTCTGCTTCGTCGAGCACCAGAATTTCAACGTGGGACAGGTCGACGCTGCCTTGGCCGGCGAGGTCGAGCAGGCGGCCAGGGCAGGCTACCAGCACGTCCACGCCCCGGGCCATGGCCTGGACCTGCGGATTCATGCCGACGCCGCCAAAGATGCAGGCGCTGACGAACTTCAGGTCGCGGGCATAGATCTTGAAGCTGTCATGCACCTGGGCGGCGAGTTCGCGAGTCGGGGTCAGGACCAGTACGCGCGGTTGGCGCGGGCCGTGACGCTGGGATTTGTCCGGGTGACCGTTGGGGAACAACCGCTCCAGAATCGGGAGGGCGAAGCCACCGGTTTTACCTGTACCTGTCTGTGCCGCAACCATCAGGTCGCGACCTTGCAACACGGCGGGAATGGCCCGCTGTTGCACCGGAGTAGGCTGGGTATAGCCCGCTGCCTCGATGGCGCGGACTAAAGCCTCGGAGAGACCGAGGGAAGCAAAGGACATGAGTAATCCTGTTCTGTTGGAGCTTGAGCTCAAGGGATAATCTTGCCTGGCGCGAATGGCGTTCGTGTCTTGTATGCGGCAAGAAGCTTGATTGCCTGCTGTGTATACAAGAGCTGAGAAGACGCGATCCCGTCCGGTCCTGCGGGGTCTCTGGTTCATCTCGTGACATGGGCGCGGGTTGGAAAGTGCGCTGCTGGCGTGATCGAGATGGCTTCTGCAAGACCGAGCGTCCGGGCGTAAGCCTGGCGGGAAGGCTGGAGTATAACAGAGCAAACACGCTGTGCTGCTTTCATGCTGCCCAACGGTTTTGCGCTGCGGGATCTTTCTGGCATGGCCTGAAAGATCCCGCCCGGAAAATACACTGTCAGCGTGGCAGCTTCAGGTTGTTCCAGATCGCCAGGCTCGGCTCGGCCTGGTTCAGCGTGTAGAAGTGCAGACCCGGTGCGCCACCTTGCAGCAGGCGTTCGCACATTTCGGTGATGACCTGCTCGCCGAAGGCCTGGATGCTTTGAATGTCGTCACCGTAGGCTTCCAGCTGCTTGCGGATCCAGCGCGGGATTTCCGCACCGCAGGCATCCGAGAAGCGCGCCAGCTTGCTGTAGTTGGTGATCGGCATGATGCCCGGCACGATTGGCAGGTTCACACCCTTCTTCTGCACGCGCTCCAGGAAGTGGAAATAGCTGTCGGCGTTGAAGAAGTACTGGGTGATCGCGCTGTCGGCACCGGCTTGGGCCTTGTGCACGAAGTTTTTCACGTCGTTGTCGAAATTGTGCGCCTGGGGATGCATCTCCGGGTACGCCGCGACTTCGATATGGAAGTGACTGCCGGTTTCTTCACGGATGAAGGACACCAGGTCACTGGCGTAGCGCAATTCACCGCTGGCCATGCCCATGCCTGACGGCAGGTCGCCGCGCAGGGCAACGATGCGCTTGATACCGGCATCCTTGTACTGAGCCAGCAGGGCGCGCAGTTCGGCCTTGCTGTCGCCAACGCACGACAGGTGCGGAGCGGCAGGGATCTTTACTTCGTTTTCCAGCTGCAGCACGGTGTTGATCGTGCGGTCGCGGGTAGAACCACCGGCACCATAGGTGCAGGAGAAAAAATCGGGGTTGTAGCTGGCAAGCTGACGCGCAACGGTCAGCAGCTTTTCATGCCCGGCATCGGTCTTCGTCGGGAAGAACTCGAAGCTGAAGCGACGGTCTTGGCTCATGGAGGCCGGTCTCACTGTAGGAGCGAACTTGTTCGCGATAAGGCCGTACAGGCCTTCAGGTACTGAAGAATAGCGATGCTGTCAGCCTTTTGGCTGCGACCGCCTTGCGCTCGATCGCGGACAAGTCCGCTCCTAACCAGAAGAGCGGACCGTCCGTATCAATCAGTAGCGGTAAGCGTGTGGCTTGAACGGACCTTCAACGCTCACGCCGATGTAGTCGGCCTGGGTCTTGGTCAGTTTGGTCACGACGCCGCCGAAGCCGCGGACCATTTCCAGGGCCACTTCTTCGTCGAGTTTCTTCGGCAGTACTTCAACGGTCAGGCGCTCGGCTTTCTGGGCTGGCGACAGGTCGGCGTACTTCTGCTCGAACAGGAAGATCTGGGCCAGAACCTGGTTGGCAAACGAGCCGTCCATGATGCGGCTTGGGTGGCCAGTGGCGTTGCCCAGGTTAACCAGACGACCTTCGGCCAGCAGGATCAGGTAGTCGTCGTTCTGTGGGTCGAACGCGCCAGCGCCGGTACGGTGGATCTTGTGAACCTGTGGCTTCACTTCTTCCCATGCCCAGTTCTTGCGCATGAAAGCAGTGTCGATTTCGTTGTCGAAGTGACCGATGTTGCAGACCACAGCGCGTTTTTTCAGCGCCTTGAGCATGTTGGCGTCGCAGACGTTGACGTTGCCGGTGGTGGTCACGATCAGGTCGATCTTGCCCAGCAGGGCCTTGTCGATGCTCGCTTCTGTGCCGTCGTTTTCACCGTCGATGAACGGCGAAACCAGCTCAAAGCCGTCCATGCAGGCCTGCATGGCGCAGATCGGGTCGACTTCGGTGACCTTGACGATCATGCCTTCCTGACGCAGCGACTGAGCCGAGCCCTTGCCCACGTCACCGTAACCGATGACCAGCGCCTGCTTGCCGGAAAGCAGGTGGTCGGTGCCGCGCTTGATGGCGTCGTTCAGGCTGTGACGGCAGCCGTACTTGTTGTCGTTCTTGCTCTTGGTGACCGAGTCGTTGACGTTGATGGCCGGGATTTTCAGTTCGCCCTTGGCCAGCATGTCCAGCAGGCGGTGAACGCCAGTAGTGGTTTCTTCGGTCACGCCGTGGATGCGTTCAAGCATCTGCGGGTATTTCTTGTGCAGGATCTCGGTCAGGTCGCCGCCGTCGTCGAGGATCATGTTGGCATCCCATGGCTGGCCATCCTTGAGGATGGTCTGCTCGATGCACCACTCGTATTCTTCTTCGGTTTCGCCTTTCCAGGCGAACACAGGAATGCCGGCAGCGGCGATGGCGGCAGCGGCCTGGTCCTGAGTGGAGAAAATGTTGCACGACGACCAGCGAACTTCGGCGCCCAGGGCGACCAGGGTTTCGATCAGCACGGCGGTCTGGATGGTCATGTGGATGCAGCCGAGGATCTTCGCGCCCTTGAGCGGTTGCTCACCGGCGTACTTGCGGCGCAGACCCATCAGGGCAGGCATTTCGGATTCGGCGATGATGGTTTCGCGACGGCCCCAGGCAGCCAGGGAAATATCGGCCACTTTGAAATCGTTGAATTCTGCAGGCGTGATTACAGCACTCATTGAGAGTCTCCATTCCATAAAAATGCGAATGGGCGCCGTTGTGCGTTTAAGGCCTGACCAGCGGACTGGTCAAACAACGCCCCATCCGAGCCTGACAGGAAAACCTGCTGCAGCGCCCCTCGGACAGGTGGCGGGAACGGTATCAAGTGAAGATGACCGTTTTGAAACGGGTGGCAGTATAGCTGTGCTGGCGATTCTTCCCAAGGCTTTCTATCGGCAAATGCCGCCTCGGTTTTTTCTGCATCGCCCCGGCAAGGTCTGCCATGATGACGGGCATCCATTGGCAGTCGCTCAGGAGTGAACATGAATTTCCACACCCGCAAGTGGGTCAAGCCCGAAGACCTCAACCCCAACGGTACGTTGTTTGGCGGTAGCCTGTTGCGCTGGATCGACGAAGAGGCTGCGATCTACGCCATCGTCCAGTTGGGCAATCAACGTGTGGTGACCAAGTACATCTCGGAAATCAACTTCGTCAGTGCTTCGCGCCAGGGCGACATCATCGAACTGGGGATTACCGCCACCGAGTTCGGTCGCACCTCGATCACCCTGATGTGTGAAGTGCGCAACAAGATCAGCCGCAAGAGCATCCTGACCGTCGAGAAGATGGTGTTCGTCAATCTGGGCGAAGACGGGCAGCCTGCGCCGCACGGCCGCACTGAAATCCGTTACATCAAGGATCAGTTCGATATACCGGAATAAAGGAAGCCATCCTGCCTCAGGGACCTGAGGCAGGATCTCAGGCGATCAGCCCTGGAGTTGCCGCAGCCACGCCAGGCCTTCGCTGGTGTCGCCCTTGGGACGGTATTCGCAACCGATCCAGCCTTCGTAGCCCAACTGGTCGATCACCTCGAACAGATGCGCGTAGTTCAGTTCGCCCAGGTCCGGTTCGTGACGATCCGGGACACCGGCGATCTGGATATGGCCGATTCCGGCAAAGTCACGACGCAGCTTGGCTGTCAGATCGCCTTCGACGATCTGGCAGTGGTAGCAGTCGAACTGGACCTTGAGGTTATCGGCGCCCACCTGACGGCAAATCTCCTGGGCCTGATCCTGACGATTGAGAAAGAAGCCCGGCATGTCGCGGGTGTTGATCGGCTCGATCAGTACCGTGATGCCAGCGGCTTTGGCCTGTTGAGCCGCAAACGCCAGGTTTTCCAGGTACACCGCCTGATGGCGCTGCCGCAGGTTCTCGTCGGGCAGCAGGCCGGCCATGACGTGAATCCGGTCGTTACCCAGCACCTGCGCATACTCCAGCGCACGCTCGATGCCGCTGCGAAATTCCGCTTCGCGGCCCGGCAAGGTAGAGATGCCGCGTTCGCCGCCCGCCCAGTCACCGGGCGGTGCATTGAACAGCGCCTGCACCAGACCGTTGTCGCTCAGGCGTTGCTTGAGTTCCTGCGCACTGTAGTCGTAGGGAAACAGATACTCGACCGCGCCGAAACCATCGGCAGCGGCTGCGGCGAAGCGCTCAAGGAAATCATGCTGCGGGTACAGCATGCTGAGGTTGGCGGCAAAACGAGGCATGTTAACTCCAGTCTTTAAAGGTCAGACGAATGGCCAAAGCAGCAGGGTAATGACGAAGCCCAGTGTTCCCAGCAGCGTGACCAGTACGGTCCAGGTGCGCAAGCCGTCACCGACATTGAGGCCGGCCAGCTTGGTGAACATCCAGTAGCCTGCATCGTTGATATGCGACATGGCCAGACCGCCACCGCCCATGGCCAGACACAGCAGGGCCAGATGGTTGGCGCTCAGGTCCAGAGTCGCGATCAGCGGGCTGAGAATCCCGGCAGTGGTTACCAGCGCCACGGTGGTGGAGCCCTGCACGGCACGCAGCAGCATGGTCAGCAGGAAACCCAGGGCCAATACCGGCAGGCCGGTGTTGCGCAGGGCTTCGGACACCACTGCGCCGATTCCGGTATCGACCAGCACCTTGCCGAACACGCCACCGGCACCGGCGATCAGGATCACCATCGCCACGCCCGGCAATGCCGAACCGATCACGTCCGACACCTGCGAACGGCTCCAGCCACGGCGCGTACCGAGCAGCCAGGCGCACAGCAGGGTATCGATCAACAGGGCAACCAGCGGTGCACCCAGTACGGTGAGAACTGCACGCAATGTGGAGTCCGCCGGCAACATGGTGGTCGCCAGTGTGCCCAGCAGAATCAGTACGATTGGCAGCAGAATCAGGGCAATGATCAGGCCGAAACCCGGCGCTGGCGCTGGCGGCAACTTGCTGGCCAGGCTGCTGGCGCTTTCTTCACCGCCCAGAATACGCGCCTGAGTTGCCTCGCGAACCCTGGAGTAGTCGTTGCGCGCCCAGGCTTCCAGGTCTTCGTTGGTGACATGCGCGCCATAGACTTCTGCACGGATATCGTCGGTCATCGGATAGGTCTTGCGGGTCATGCGACCGGCCACGAAGTAGCCGATGATGCACAGCACCGCGACCATCGGAATGCCCAGCATCAGCACCCGGCCAAGGTCCGCGCCCAGCTGGCTGGCCGCCGCAACTGCGCCCGGATGGGGCGGCAGGAATGCATGCACCGCCAGCAATGCGGCGCACATCGGCAGGGCAAAGATCAGCAGCGGCTTGCGTGCGGCACGCGCCACGCCATAGGCCAGCGGCATGAGGATGATCACGCCGACCTCGAAGAACACCGGAATGCCGACCATGAAACCGGCCACGGTCAGCGCCAGTGGCGTGCGCTTGTTGCCGAAGCGGTCAATCAGCGTCCTGGCCAGCGCCTCGGCGCCTCCCGACAGTTCGATGATGCGTCCTATCATCGCGCCCAGGGCAATGATGATCGCGATATGGCCGAGGGTCTTGCCCATGCCGCCTTCGATGGTCGCGACCAGATCGGCAGGTTTCACTCCGGCGACCAGGGCGACGATGATGCTGACCAGCATCAGGGCCACGAAAGGCTGGAATTTGTACTTGAGAACCAGGAACAGCAGCAGCGCGATCCCCGCGCCCGCAATGGCCATCAACATGAAGGGAGTCATGCCTGTGCACTCCCGCAGAGAGTGAGCGAGACAAACGCTGAGCGATATCTGACAAAAGCGAGTGATGGGAGGGTCATGCTCTGTAGTCCTATTGTTATTTTATAGGTGCTGTCGTTGCCCGGAAGCCGCCAGGCGGTTGCCGATCAATTCTTCTGAATCACCACTTCGCGCCGAAAACCTGACGCAACTCCTCAAGCGCGGCTGCTTCCAGCGGGGCCGGCTTGGGGTTGCTCATCAGCCACAGGCGGGCGGTTTCTTCGAGTTCTTCCAGGGCGTAGCAGGCCTTGGCGACCGAGCTTTCCCAGACCACCGGACCAAGTCTTTCGAGCATCACGCCGCGCACACTGTTAGCCAGTTGCGCGACCCGCTCGGCGACTTTCGGCGAGCCCGGACGTTCGTAGCCGATCAGCGGGATATGCCCGACTTTCATCACCTGATAAGGGGTCAATGGCGGCAGGATGTCGTCCTGCTGCCAGACACCGGCCAGGGTCAGGGCGACCAGATGCGTCGAGTGGGTATGCACTACGCCGCCGACTTCCGGGTTGCGGTCATAGACCTGGCGATGCAGGGCCAGGGTCTTGGAAGGCTTGTTGCCGGACACCCATTCACCGGCCAGATTGACCTTGGCGATATCCTCCGGATTGAGCCGGCCGAGGCAGGCATCGGTCGGAGTGATCAGCCAGCCGTCGTCGAGACGGGCGCTGATGTTGCCAGCGCTGCCGACCGTGTAGCCACGGCCATACAGCAGCCTGCCGACATCGCAGATTTCTTCGCGCAGGGCTTTTTCGCTACTCATCAGGCTTCTCCCGCCAATTGCTTGAGCGCCTTGGCGAAGAAGTCACGGGCACCGAAGTTGCCGGACTTGAGGGCCAGCGCCAGCGGTTGTGCACCGCTGCTGATGGTCGCCGGAACGCCCGGATCGATCTGTGCGCCGATCTGCAGCAGTTGCACGCCGAGCGCCTGAACCACCGCGCCCGAAGTTTCACCACCGGCGACTACAAAGCGCCGCACGCCTGCGTCCAGCAGCCCTTTGGCGATCTGGCCCAGCGCTTCTTCGACCATGGCACCGGAGCGCTCGACGCCCAGTTGCTGTTGCACGGCCTTGACTTCATCCGGTGTGCTGGTGGCGTAGATCAGCACGGTTTGCCCGGCGTCGCGGGCAAAAGCCAGTGCCTGTTCGACCACCGGTTGACCAGCCGCCAGCTCCAGCGGATTGATGCGCAAGGCAGGGCGCTTGTCTTCCAGCCAGGCCGCGACCTGACCATTGGTGGCTACCGAAGCGCTGCCTGCCAATACCACTTCACCACCGCTGACGGCGGTCTGTATGGCAGCATCGATATCGCGCAGCTTGCCCGCCTTGCGGAAGTTGCCCGGCAAGCCCAGCGCCAGCCCCGAACCGCCGGTCAGCAACGGCAGGTCGGCACAGGCTTCGCCCAGGGTGTACAGGTCGGCATCGGATACCGCATCGGCAATCGCCATGCCCACGCCGTCGGCGCGCAGTTCGGCGATCTTGCTGCGCACTGCTTCCACGCCCTTGGCGACGGTGTCGTAGCGCAACAGGCCGACTTTCCTGCTGGTCTGCTCTTGCAGGACGCGCAGCAGATTGGCGTCGGTCATTGGCGTCAGCGGGTGGTTCTGCATGCCGGATTCGTTGAGCAACTGGTCCTGGACGAACAAGTGACCACGGAAGATCGTGCGGCCATTTTCCGGGAAGGCCGGGCATGCCAGGGTGAAGTCGCTGTTGAGCTTTTCCAGCAGTGCTTCACTGACCTGGCCGATGTTGCCTGCGGCAGTCGAATCGAAGGTCGAGCAGTACTTGAAGAAAATCTGCTCGCAGCCGCGCTCGCGCAGCCACTCCAGCGCCGCCAGTGATTCTTCGATGGCTTCGCGGGTGGGCGTGGTGCGGGACTTGAGTGCAATGACGATGGCGTCGGCATCCAGGCCGTCAGCCATGTCGGCGCTCGGAATACCGATGCTTTGCACAGTGCGCATACCGCCGCGCACCAGCATGTTGGCCAGGTCCGTGGCGCCGGTGAAGTCATCGGCGATGCAGCCCAGCAAAGGGCGAGAGGAAGTCAGGGTCATGGGGCGTTCCTCAGGCTTGTTCCGGTTTGGCTTTCGGCAGTTCGATGCCCGGGAAGATCTTGATCACTGCCGAGTCATCCTCGCGGCCGAAACCGGCGCTGGAAGCCTGCATGAACATCTGGTGAGCGGTGGCTGACAGCGGCAGCGGGAATTTGCTGGTGCGTGCGGTATCCAGCACCAGGCCCAGATCCTTGACGAAAATGTCCACCGCCGAGAGTGGCGTGTAGTCGGCATTGAGGATGTGCGGCACGCGGTTCTCGAACATCCACGAGTTACCGGCGCTGTTGGTGATCACTTCGTACAGCGCATCGGCATCGACACCTTCGCGCAGGCCCAGCGCCATGGCTTCGGCGCTGGCCGCGATGTGCACGCCAGCCAGCAACTGGTTGATGATTTTGACTTTCGAGCCCAGGCCGTGAACGTCGCCCAGACGGTAAACCTTGCCAGCCATGCCATTGAGGATGGCTTCGGCCTTGGCGTAGGACTCGGCCGGGCCGGAAGTCATCATGGTCATCTGGCCGGCCGCGGCTTTGGCCGCACCACCGGAAATCGGCGCATCGAGGTACAGCAGACCCTTGTCGACCAGGCGCTGGCCCAGCTCTACCGCGAAAGTTGGTGCAACAGTGGCGCAGCCGATGACCAGGCTGCCGGGACGCAGTGCGTCGATGGCCCCGTTGTCGCCGAAGAGGACCGTTTCAGTCTGCTCGGCGTTGACCACGACGGTAATGATCACGTCGCAGGCCGCGGCCATGCTGGCGGGTGAGTCACAGGCAACACCGCCTTCCTGGGCGAACGCTTCGGTCACGCTGCTGCGCACATCGCAGGCATGCACATTGAACCCGTTGCGCAGCAGCGAGCGGGCAATGCCCAGACCCATGGCACCCAGGCCGATAACGCCAACATTCTTGGTAGTCATGAAGCAATCCTCAAGTCGGGGCCGATGCCTGTCGTACCGGCATAACGGACGATATTGTTCTGATCTGTGAATCCGATAGTGGATCAGCGAACGAATAATGTGAAGTATTTTTTGAATTTAACAAATATTCACATTACGTAGGGTGTTTCGAGCAGGCACAAAAAAGCCCCGGAGCGGGGCTTTTATGGATTTCGCGAATGAATGCGCTCCAGTCTGTACCGGGCAGCAGGTGTCAGAACGAATGCGACTGCTTGCGCCTGCGCCATTGGCCCAGTGCTTCTTCCAGGCGCAGAGGGCTGTCGATGTCCTGGCGGCGGGCATGGCTGAACAGGATCAGGGCCAGCTCTGCGGTGACCAGCGCGTCGGCGCTGGCATGGTGGCGTTCTTCGGCATGCAGGCCGAAGAAGTCGGTCCAGTCGTCCAGCCCGGCCTGGCGCAGGTTGGCGTCGGGAAAAAGCATCGGGGCAATGTCGGCGACATCGAAGAACGGATGCGGCAGGCGATAGTCCAGGCTGTCCTTCAAGGCCCGCGACAGCATGTGCTGATCGAACGGCGCATGAAACGCCAGGACCGGGCTTGATCCGGCGAACTCCAGGAAGTCCAGGAACGCCTCGACCGGCTCGCTTCCGGCAGCAATGGTGCTGGGAGCCAGGCCGTGAATCAGCACTGCCGGGCTGACCTTGTGGTCGACGCGCAGAATCGTGCGCTCGAACTGCTGACCAAGATCGATGGCGCCATCTTCGATTACTACGGCGCCGATCGACAGGACCTGATCGCGGTTCATGTTCAGGCCGCTGGTTTCCAGGTCCAGCACGACCCAGCGCTGTTTGCGCAGCGCTTCGTCGCTCAGTCTGGCGAAACCGGGCAGCGCTGCCAGACGCTGCATTTGTCGGCTATCCAGAGGTGTCTTTTTGGGGCGTGGGCGCAGCCACTCGAACAGATTCATAGTTGATAACGCATGGTCAGGCTGGTTTGCAGGCGTTGTGCCTGGCGGAACGATTCGCGCAGGATGCGTCGGTCCAGATGGTTGAGTGTGTCCGGATCGATGCGGTTGGAGTACGCCAGGTTCTGGCGGCTTTGCAGTTGGTGCTGGAGCATGCGGGTCTGCTGGATGAAGTGGTAAGCCTCTTCATAGGCGGCGCCATCGAGCGGGTCGATGACTTCGCGTTCGACCAGTTGCCGCAGTCGCTCAAGGGTGTTGTTGGCACCAATTCCGTTGGCCAGTGCCAGCAGCCGTGCGCCGTCGACAAAAGGCGTCAGGCCTTCGGTCTTGAGGTCCAGGGTGTCCTTGTCGCTGCCCTTGCGGGCCAGCACGAAATCCTTGAAACGGCCCACCGGCGGACGCTGGCGCAAGGCGTTGTCGGCCATCATGCGCTGGAACAGGCGGTTGTCGGCGACCTGATCGAGAATGCCGCGGCGCAATTGTTCACAGCCCGCCTCATCGCCCCAGACCACGCGCAGGTCGAAGTAGATGCTCGATGCCAGCAGGTTCTCCGGGGTGGCCTCGCGGATGAAGGCAGAAAAGCGTCTGGCCCATTCGCTGCGCGACAGGCACAGCTCGGGATTGCTGGCCATGATATTGCCTTTGCACAGGCTGAAGCCGCACTGCGCAAGACTCTGGTTGATACGTTCGGCGATGGGTAGCAGCAGCGTCCGTATTTCGGCTGCCTGCACCGCGTCGCTGGCTTCAAACAGGATGCCGTTGTCCTGATCGGTGTGCAGCGTCTGCTCGCGCCGACCTTCGCTGCCAAAGCACAGCCAACTGAAGGGCACGCCCGGGTCGCCTTTTTCTTCCAGGGTCAGTTCGATGACCCGGCAGACGGTGTGATCGTTGAGCAGGGTAATGATCTGGGTGATCTGGGTCGAGGAAGCGCCATGGGCCAGCATGCGGTCAACCAGCTGGACGATATCGCCGCGCAGGCTGGTGAGGGTCTCGATCCGTGGTGCCGTGCGGATGGTGCGGGCCAGATGCACCAGATCCACCCGTTGCAACGAGAACAGATCGCGCTCCGAGACCACGCCACACAAGCGGCCATTCTTGACCAGGCAGACATGGGCGATGTGTCGGCCGGTCATGGCGATGGCCGCATCAAAGGCGCTGGCGTCGGGGCTCAAGTGAAACGGCGACGGGCTCATGGTGTGTCTGATCGGCTGGCTGAAGTCGGCATTCAGGTCGGCAACGGCTTCGCGCAAATCGCGCAGGGTGAAGATTCCCAGCGGCGCCTGCTGCTCATCGACGATCACGATACTGCCCACTTGTTGCTCATGCATCAGCCTGACCGCTTCGCGCATCGGCGTTTCGGGGCTGCACATTACTGGATGGCGCATAGCCAGTTCGCCAAGCCGGGTATTCAGCGAGTACTGGGTGCCAAGAGTTTCCACGGCGCGCTGCTGGACTTGATGATTGACCTGATCCAGCAGACTGCTGACGCCGCGCAAGGCAAAGTCGCGAAAGGTGGTCGACAATGCGAACAGCTTGATGAAAGCCTGTTTGTTCAGTTGCAGACAAAAAGTATCTTCGGCTGCCAGATGTTCGGTACGAGTGGCCCGTTCGCCCAGCAAAGCCGCCAGCGGAAAGCATTCACCTGTGGTGATTTCAAAGGTGGTTTCAGTGCCGCCCTTGGCCGAATGTGGTCGTTCCCCTACCACTCGGCCTTGCTTAACGATATAAAAGTGCTCTACTGGACCGTCGGCTGGCTTGATGATGCTCTCGTCAGCGGCGTAAAAACGCAGTTGGCACTGTTCAACCAGGTACGCCAGGTGGGCGTTTTCCATCTGATTGAATGGCGGGAATTTTTGCAGGAACTGCATGGTGCCGTGAATGTTCTGCAACACCGCTGTTTTGCCTGCCTGGGTGAAAGCGTCAGCTTTACTCATGACCTGTACCGCGTTTTTGTTATTGGTTGTCATGGTCGGCCGCTTACGACGCAGTGCCCATTGGACGTAAGTCTTACGCTGCAGGTTGTGCATCGGTTGGCGGGGTTCTTGTAGAACTGTTTTGACGAACGCACGGGATCGCGCTCGAATATCTGGCTGGGAAGCCTGTAAAGTGCGCCGCAGGTTTAGCCTGATCTGCTGTCAGAATTAGTCCAGGGAATGATGAGACGGTAATGATTGACCACGACATCTTGAGTGATGAAGAGCGCGACGCCCTTACAGAGGTCATGCTCCAGTCCAATCGTGATTTGCCCCAGCGGGTGCTGATCGTCGATGACGACAGCGATGCCCGTGAACTGCTGGCGGAAATTCTTAGCCTCAACGACATCAGTTGCATGACTGCCGGTGGTGGCAACAGCGCAATGGAACTGCTTCAGACCCGTCAGTCCATCGGGCTGCTGATCACCGATCTGCGCATGGCGCCTTGCGACGGGCTGGACCTGATCCGTCAGGTACGCGACTCCGAACGCGCCGCCTTGCCGATCATCATCGTTTCCGGTGATGCCAACGTGCGCGACGCCATCGATGCGATGCACTTGAGCGTGGTGGATTTTCTGCTCAAACCCCTCAATACCAAGCAACTGGTCAAGCTGGTCAAGCGTGAGCTGGGTATGGCCTGAGCTCCGGTTCGCGAATGAATTCGCTCCCACATAATGTGTAGGAGCGACTTCAGTCGCG
Organism: Pseudomonas cichorii; assembly: GCF_003700275.1. Taxonomy (GTDB): domain Bacteria; phylum Pseudomonadota; class Gammaproteobacteria; order Pseudomonadales; family Pseudomonadaceae; genus Aquipseudomonas; species Aquipseudomonas cichorii_B. The sequence goes on from NZ_RBRE01000075.1 coordinate 49,923, forward strand.
AAAGCCACACTACCTGTTTTGCGCCTTGAACTCCCGACGCCGACGATGCAAGACCGGTTCGGTGTAGCCGTTAGGCTGGCGGGTGCCTTCTATCACCAGCTCGACCGCCGCCTGGAACGCGATATTGCTATCGAAGTCAGGAGCCAGCGGACGGTATAGCGGGTCGTTGGCGTTCTGCCGATCTACCACTGGTGCCATGCGCTTGAGGCTTTCCAGTACCTGGGCTTCATTGACCACGCCGTGGCGCAGCCAGTTGGCCATGTGCTGACTGGAGATGCGCAGGGTTGCGCGGTCTTCCATCAGGCCGACGTCATTGATGTCCGGCACTTTCGAGCAACCCACGCCCTGATCGATCCAGCGCACCACGTAGCCAAGAATGCCCTGGGCATTGTTGTCCAGTTCGTTGCGGATTTCTTCCGGCGTCCAGTTGACCTGTGGTGCCAGCGGGATGGTGAGGATGTCATCCACCGAAGCCGGTGCTCGCTGGGCCAGTTCTGCCTGCCGGGCGAATACATCGACCTTGTGATAGTGCAAGGCGTGCAGTGCCGCCGCGGTGGGTGATGGCACCCAGGCAGTGTTGGCGCCTGCCAGCGGATGGGCGATTTTCTGTTCCAGCATCGCCGCCATAAGGTCCGGCATGGCCCACATGCCCTTGCCGATCTGGGCTTTGCCCTGCAGGCCGCACTTGAGGCCGATATCGACGTTGGAGTTCTCGTAGGCACCGATCCACTTCTCGGCTTTCATCTGTGCCTTGCGCACTACCGGGCCGGCTTCCATGGAGGTATGGATTTCGTCGCCGGTGCGGTCCAGGAAACCGGTGTTGATGAACACCACACGCTCGCTCGCTACCTGGATACAGGCCTTGAGGTTGACCGTGGTGCGGCGTTCCTCGTCCATGATCCCGACTTTCAGCGTGTTGAGCGGCAAGTTCAGGACCTGTTCGATGCGCCCGAACAGCTCGTTGGTGAACGCCGCTTCTTCGGGGCCGTGCATCTTCGGTTTGACGATGTACACCGAGCCGCTGCGGCTGTTGCTGCGCGAGGTGTTGCCCTTGAGGTTGTGGATCGCGGCAAGGCTGGTCAGCAGGCCATCGAGAATGCCTTCCGGCACTTCGTTGCCCTGCTTGTCGAGGATTGCATCGATGGTCATCAGGTGACCCACGTTGCGGATGAACAGCAGTGAGCGGCCATGTAGCGTCACTTCGCCACCGTCGACCGTGGTGTAGACGCGATCAGGGTTCATGGTGCGGATGAAGGTTTCGCCGCCCTTGGACATTTCTTCGGCCAGATCGCCTTTCATCAGGCCCAGCCAGTTGCGATAGACCACGACCTTGTCATCGGCGTCGACTGCGGCGATGGAGTCCTCGCAGTCCATGATGGTGGTCAGCGCGGCTTCCATCAGGATGTCTTTTACGCCTGCCGGATCTGTCTGGCCGACCGGGCTGGAGGCATCGATCTGGATCTCGAAGTGCAGGCCATTGTGCTTGAGCAATACCGAGAACGGCGCAGAGGCATCGCCCTGGAAACCGATCAGTTGTGCATCGTCCTTGAGGCCGGTATTGCTGCCGCCCTTGAGGCTGATGACCAGTTTGCCATCGATCAGTTTGTAAGCAGTGGAATCCACATGCGAGCCGGCAGCCAGAGGCGCGGCTTCGTCGAGGAAAGCGCGGGCGAAGGCAATCACCTTGTCGCCGCGAACCTTGTTGTAGCCTTTGCCCTTTTCCGCGCCGCCTGCTTCGCTGATGGCATCTGTGCCATAGAGGGCATCGTACAGCGAGCCCCAGCGGGCATTGGAGGCGTTGAGAGCGAAGCGCGCATTCATCACCGGCACGACCAGTTGCGGGCCGGCCATGGTGGCAATTTCTTCATCGACGTTTTGCGTCGTGATCCGCAAGTCCGCCGCTTCTGGCAGCAGATAACCGATTTCCTGCAGGAAAACCTTGTAAGCCGAGGCGTCGTGGGCCTGTCCGGCATTGAACTGGTGCCAGGCATCGATACGTGCCTGCAAGTCATCACGTTTGGCGAGCAGGGCTCTGTTCTTCGGCGCAAGCTCGTGGATCAGTTTGTCCGCTCCGGCCCAGAACGCTGAGGCATCGATGCCGGTTCCAGGGATGGCTTCGTTCTGCACGAAGTCGAACAGGACTTTGGCGACCCGCAGGTCACCGACTTGAACGTACTCAGTCATTACACTTGCCTCACTCTGCTCAGCAGGTCGAGCTCACTCAGGGAGCGCTCTCTTATTGGTTTCGATGTTATGTAGTGCGCGCCGCGGAATACTACATGAGGAGCAGCGGTGGAGAGCGAATATGTCACCAAACGACTGAATTTTCACGTCTGGTCACGCCGCAGCCACGGATGTTCTCAAAAATGGCGACGATTGTTCCAGATAATTATCAAAACGGTACACGCTTTGCGCTTTACGGCACCCGGGTGAACCTTGCCTATACTTTCGCGACAGCCGCCGAGGTCTGACGGTATCTATTCGAGCAAGAGGAAGTCAGCTGTGGATCATCTCGTAGTCACTGTGGTTGCTCCCGACAAACCGGGACAGGTCGAGCGTATCGCCAAATGCATTGCCGAGCATGAAGGCAACTGGCTGGAGAGCCGCATGTCACGCATGGCCGGGCAGTTCGCCGGCATCCTGCGGGTGAGCGTACCGCCGGAAAAACACGATGAACTGATCCAGGCCCTGCAAGTGCTGTCGGTGCATGGCATTCATGTACAACTGGCCGAAAGCACTGCCGAGGTAGTCGGCAGCTGGAAAACCATCAACATGGAACTGGTGGGCAACGACCGCCCCGGCATCGTGCGCGACATCACCCGCCTGCTTACCGAACAGGGCGTCAACGTCGAAAGCCTGATCACCGACATCACCCCCGCGCCGATGAGCAGCGAACTGCTGTTCCACGCCGACGCCGTGCTTGGCGTGCCCTTGACCCTTTCACTGGAAGATTTGCAGGCCCGGCTTGAAACCCTGGCGGATGATTTGATGGTGGAGTTGGTGTTGAGCGCTGAGGGCTGAAGTGGACAGGCAAGGCGCTTTCCGTGCATCGAAGTATCAAGTCCTCCATGAGTTCTGTGAGCTGATTTTTGGATTTCTCAGACCGAACAGGCTTCTCACGGATTGACGTGTAGTCAGGTTATCCAGATTAATCGTGCACCCGCCTGTGGATAACCTGGGGAGACTACCTTGCGCGCCATAGCCAGCAAGGCTTCGCGGGGTTTGATCAAAAATTCAACAGTTTCAATGGCTTGTGCACAAATAAGGTGAACCTGCCTGTGGATAACCGTTGGAGAACCCTTTGCAGGCCATGTAGAACGTGGCTTGCAAAGAGTTGGCTGTTTTTTGATCAGCTACGGCGCCGTAGCCTCAGCCAGGCATCAATGCTGTAGATCGCCAGGCCTGCCCAGATAAAGACGAAGGTGACGATGGTGCTGGTGCTCAGGTGTTCGCCGTAGAGCATGACTGCCAGGGCGAGTACCAGAGTCGGGGCGATGTACTGCAGGAAGCCCAGAGTGGTGTAGGGCAAGTGGCGGGCGGCGGCGTTGAAACACACCAACGGTATCAGCGTGACCGGGCCGGCAGCGGCCAGCCACAGCGCCTGGCTGGTGCTCCAGAATTCAGGCTGCGCGGTTTGTGCCATGGGGTTAAACAGCAACCAGGCCAGAGCCAGCGGTACCAGCATCCAGGTTTCCACTACCAGGCCGGGCAGGGCGGCGACCGGTGCTTTCTTGCGGATCAGGCCGTAGAAGCCGAAGGTCAGCGGCAAGATCAGCGAAACCCACGGCAGATTGCCGACCTGCCAGACCTGCTGGGCAACTCCGGCAGCGGCCAGTCCTACCGCCAGCCATTGCAGCCGTCGCAGGCGTTCACCCAGCAGCAACATGCCGAGCAGCACGTTGACCAGTGGATTGATGTAATAACCCAGGCTGGCTTCGACCATGCGCCCGTTGTTCACGGCCCAGACGTAAACCATCCAGTTGCTGGCGATCAGGGTGCCGCTGAGGGCCAGTACCGCCAGTCGCTTGGGGTTTTCGCGCAGCTCGCGCCACCAGCCGGGATGCTTCCAGACCAGTAGCAGCAAGGAGCCGAACAGCGCCGACCAGATCGCCCGATGAATGATGATCTCAAGGGCGGGAACGGCGGAGAGGAGTTTGAAATACATCGGGAACAGGCCCCAGATGATGTAAGCGCACAGGCCAAGAATATATCCACGGCGTGGATCGGCAGCTTGCATGGAACGTCCTTTTACTCAGAAACGGGTGACGGGTTTTTACAGTGGTGACGCATGTGCCGCAGGCTTGCGGAGCGGTGCGGCGCACATGACGGGGTCAGAACAGTTTCAACGGTTCCTCGTTGAGGGCTGACAACTGTTCGCGCAAGGCCAGGATGTGGTCGCCCCAGTAACGCTCGGTGCCGAACCACGGAAAGCTGCGCGGGAAGGCCGGATCGTCCCAGCGGCGGGCCAGCCAGGCGCTGTAGTGCATCAGGCGCAGGGCGCGCAGTGGTTCGATCAGGGCCAGTTCGGAAGGATCGAAGTCGTGAAATTCGTTGTAACCGTCCATCAGTTCCGACAGTTGCCCCAGACATTCCTGACGATCACCGGCCAGCATCATCCAGATGTCCTGTACGGCGGGTCCCATACGGCAGTCGTCCAGATCGACAATGTGGAACATTTCGTCGCGACACATCATGTTGCCCGGATGGCAGTCGCCATGGATGCGGATATTGGTGTGCGGCGTAGCGGCGTAAGTATCTTCGATACGCTTGAGCAGGTCGCGGGCCACCGATTCGTAAGCCGGTAGCAGGCTGCGTGGAATGCAGTCGTTGTTCAGCAGATAGTCGAGCGAGTCATGGCCGAAGTTTTTCACGGCCAGGGCTTCGCGATGCTCGAACGGCCGGGTTGCGCCTACGGCATGGATGCGTCCCAACAACTGGCCCAGGCGATAGAGCTGGTCGAGATTGCCGGGCTCCGGCGCTCGGCCGCCACGGCGCGGGAACAGCGTGAAGCGGAAGTCGCCGTGCTCGAACAGGGTTTGCCCGTTGTGTACCAGCGGGGCGACCACCGGCACTTCGACTTCTGCCAGCTCGAAGGTGAAGCTGTGCTCTTCAAGAATCGCTTCGTTGCTCCAGCGCTGTGGGCGATAGAACTTGGCGATCAGCGGCTGCTCGTCTTCGATGCCGACTTGATAGACCCGGTTTTCATAACTGTTGAGGGCCAGGATGCGCGCATCGCTGAAAAAACCGATGCTTTCTACAGCGTCGAGAACGAGGTCGGGGGTGAGTGTTGCAAACGGGTGGGCCATGCTGACTCCTGCGCGCAGCAGGTCGCCGCGTTCGACCGCTGATGGTAACGCAGACTGGCCGGGGTCCGCCAAACTGTCTGGCGGACAGGCCACCTGCCGATGTATCACCGTCGCGGCTGGCGGGACATCAGGCGCCGATCACGCCGCCGTCTTCCCGGGTAATCACCATCACCGAAGAGCGCGGTTTGCCGTTGGGCAGGTGCTCGGGGAAGGTAGAGCCGCCGTTCTCGCCAGGGTGCTGGATGCCGACAAACATGGTCTTGTAGTCCGGCGCGAAGCTGATGCCGGTCACTTCGCAACCGATCGGCCCGACCAGGAAGCGGCGGATTTCCCCCGTCTGCGGGTCGGCGCAGAGCATCTGGTTATTGCCCATGCCGGCGAAGTCACCCTTGTTGCTGGAATCGCCGTCGGTCTGTATCCACAGGCGACCTGCGGCGTCGAAACTCAGGCCGTCCGGGCTGTTGAACATGTTCTGCGGGTTGATATTGCTCGACCCGCCCTGTGGCGTTCCGGCATGTACCACCGGATTGCCCGCGACCACGAACAGATCCCACTCGAACTCCATGGCCGAGGCATTATCTCCGGCTTCCTTCCAGCGCAGGATTTGCCCGTACTGGTTCTTGGCCCGCGGGTTCGGCCCGCCAACCGGCTGGCCGTCATCGCCACGCTTGGCGTTGTTGGTCAGCGTGCAATAAACCTGGCCGTCCCTGGGGCTGACCACGATCCATTCCGGGCGGTCCATGCGCGTGGCTTTCACCACACTGGCCGCCAGCCGCGCATGGATCAGCACTTCGGCCTGGCTGTTGAAACCGGCAGCGGCATCCAGGCCGTTCTTGCCGTGGGTCAGTTCGATCCACTGGCCTTTGCCTTTCGGGCGGTCCGGGTTGCTGTCGCCGCCGTCGAACTGCGCCACATACAAGGTGCCGTGATCCAGCAGGTTGCGGTTGGCCTTGGGGTCCTGGTGGTCGATCTTGTCGCGGCTGATGAACTTGTAGATGAATTCGCCACGTTCATCGTCGCCCATGTACACCACGGCGCGTCCGCCCCTGGTTTCGGCCAGCGCGGCGTTTTCATGCTTGAAGCGGCCCAGCGCAGTACGTTTGAGCGGCGTGGATTTGGGGTCGAACGGATCGATTTCGACCACCCAGCCGTGACGGTTGACCTCGTTGGGGTTTTTGGCCACATCGAAGCGCGGGTTGTGCTGATGCCAGTTGATGTCCTTGCTGGCGCTCACCACGCCGTAACGCTTGAGGCCGGCATCGAACTTCTGCTCCGGGTTGCTGCTGCCGAAACAGTCGGTGAAATTCTCTTCACAGGTCAGGTAAGTGCCCCACGGCGTCTTGCCGTTGGCGCAGTTCTGGAATGTACCCAGGGCATGGGTGCCGCTCGTGTCGGCGTCGGTCTTGAGCCATTCGTGACCGGCAGCCGGGCCGCTCAGGTCGATGGGCGTATTGCCATGAATGCGGCGGTTGTACGGCGAGTCTTGCACGAACTGCCACTGGCCGTTCTTGTGCTGGACTTCAATGACCGATACGCCTTCGGCAGCCAGTGCCCTCTGCACTTCTTCGGCCGATTGCGGCTCCTTGCCGTGCTCGAAGAGGTAGCGGTAATTGGTGTATTCGTTGTTGATTGCCATCAGGGCGCGGTCTTTGTGCCCGGGCATCGGAAACAGGCTCATGCCGTCGTTGTTGTCGCCGAACTGCACTTCCTGAGCCTTTGCTGTGCCTTTGCCGCTGGCATCGAACGCCGGTCCGCCGGCCTGCAGTGGCTGGCCCCAACTGATGAGAACCGAAGAGGTATAGCCCGCTGGCAGGCTGATGCTGTCGGCAGTGGCGACCGGAATGCTGGCAAAACCCAGTAACGGGCTCGATGCAGCGCTGACACTGTTGGCCAGAGCGCTACGGCTCAGCAGGCTGCCGCCCAGGAACATCGCTGCGCCGCACAGGGCACCTGCGCCAATGAATCCACGGCGAGTGAGGCCGACCATCTTTTCGAGGTCGGTTGATTGATTTTCTTCTAATAATTTCATCATCACGGCTCCCACAGAGGTGGCAGCCACGATAATTGCCCTATATGACGAAATTGTGTCGCGGCGATGACGACACAGACGCTTACAAAAGCGTGCCCAGCAATACCAGCGCGGGAGCAAAGCGGACCTGCACCCGACTGCCGGTTTCCAGCCCCAGCGCCAGTAGCTGCCCGGAAGGCGCCAGGGCACACAGGGTCTGGCCGCCAGGCAGATTGATACGAACTTCCGAGGGGCCGTCTTGCGCTTCAAGTACGGCTTCGATCAGGCCGAACAAGCAATTGTTTCCATTTGTTTCTTCGTGCTCATGGGGATACAGCTCAAGCCAGCCTGCCTTGATCAGGGCAACCACATCGGTATCGATATGCAGGTCCAGGCGCAGGGTGCTGTCGTGGGTGATCTGCGCCTCGATGAATATTTCGCCGGCCATCTGCAGACGAATATGGTCGTTGTGCCCCTGACGGTTGATGCTCACGATCCGGCCCAGCAACTGGTTGCGGGCGCTGGTGCGCAGGGTCAGGCGGTTGAGCAGGTCGAGGTCGGCGCTTTCTTCGGTGGCTTCCAGCACTTGCGCCTGCAACGTCTGCAAGCGCTGGTAGAGACGCAGTACGCGCTCGCCTTCGACTGAGAGTTTCGCACCGCCGCCACCACGTCCGCCGACGCTGCGCTCCACCAGCGGTTTTTGCGCCAGATTGTTCAGTTCATCGATGGCATCCCAGGCCGCCTTGTAACTCAAGCCGGCACTCTTGGCCGCCCGGGTAATGGAGCCTTGTTCGGCAATGTGTTGCAGCAACTCGATACGCTGTGGGCGACGAACCATGTGTTGCGTCAGCAGAGTCGGTAAGGGCATGGCGGCAAGTGGCTGGCTGATGGAAACCGCGAGTGTAAGACAAGTCGGCTTCTGGTGAGTGAAGCGATCATCCTCCTGGCTTGGGTGTCCGCGCCAGACAATAGATATCCACCCGCTGTGCGCCGTTCTTGAGTAGCACGCGGCTAATGACATCGGCTGTGGAACCTGTGGTCAGCACATCGTCGACCAGCGCCAGATGCCTGCCTTGGACCCAGGCCGGATCGGTAACCTTGAACGCGCCGTTCAGGTTGCGTTTGCGGCCTTTGGCGTCCAGACCTTGCTGGGCGGTTGTTTCGCGAATCCGCAGTAACTGGCGCTCGTCCACTGTCAGGTCCAGGGATTTGCCAAGCCAGCCTGCCAGCATGGCCGCCTGATTGTAGCCGCGCTGGCGCAGGCGCTTGCTGGCCAGCGGGACGGGCAACAGGCAATCGGGGCGCGGCAGGCCCTCGTCGAAGCGGTGTTGCAGAAACTGTCCGTACAGTTCCGCCAGCAGTCGGCCCATGGGCCATTGGCTCTGGTGTTTGAAGCGGGTGATCAGGCTGTCCAGGGGAAAGTCGTACAGCCAGGGCACGACCACTTCCGTGAATGCAGGCGGCTGTTTCAGGCACTGTCCGCAGCTCAGGCCGGAAGCGGGCAGTGGCAGCGCACAATGCAGACATTGTTCGCCCAGCCACGGCAGTTCGGTTTCGCAGGCGACGCAGATGGGCAAGGGTGTATCGCTGAATTCATCGCACAATAAACAGGTTTGTTTGTTTTTTAACCAGATGTAAACCTGATGTTTGTAATCTGGTTGACAGTGCATGGCTCTTCCTTAAATATGCCGAACATCCGTGTAGCGCTTGTGGGCATTCCTCGCCTTGGCGCATTGCCCAAAAAAACCAAGGAGCCGCCCGATGAGCGCCAGCACCACCGCCACTTTGCGTCACGACTGGACTTTAGCCGAGGTCAAGGCGCTGTTTGTACAGCCATTCAATGACCTGCTGTTTCAGGCGCAGACGGTGCACCGCGCTCACTTCGACGCCAACCGCGTCCAGGTTTCCACCTTGCTGTCGATCAAGACCGGCGCCTGCCCGGAAGACTGCAAGTACTGTCCGCAGTCCGGCCACTACAACACTGGCCTGGAGAAGGAAAAGCTGCTGGAAGTGCAGAAGGTGCTCGAAGAGGCCGCACGCGCCAAGGCCATCGGTTCGACCCGCTTCTGCATGGGCGCCGCCTGGAAACATCCTTCGGCCAAGGACATGCCCTACGTGCTGGAAATGGTCAAAGGCGTGAAAGCCATGGGCCTGGAAACCTGCATGACCCTCGGTCGCCTGGATCAGGATCAGACCGAGGCGCTGGCCCAGGCCGGTCTGGATTACTACAACCACAACCTCGATACCTCGCCGGAGTTCTACGGCAACATCATTACCACCCGCACCTACAGCGAGCGTCTGCAGACCCTGGCCTATGTGCGCGATGCGGGAATGAAGATCTGCTCCGGCGGCATCCTGGGCATGGGCGAGTCGCTGGACGACCGCGCCGGGCTGCTGATCCAGTTGGCGAACCTGCCCGAGCATCCCGAGTCGGTGCCGATCAACATGCTGGTGAAAGTCGCGGGCACGCCGCTGGAAAACGCCGAAGAAGTCGATCCGTTCGATTTCATCCGCATGCTGGCCGTGGCCCGCATCCTGATGCCGCAATCCCATGTTCGTCTGTCGGCCGGTCGCGAGGCAATGAACGAGCAGATGCAGGCCCTGGCGTTCTTCGCCGGTGCCAACTCGATTTTCTACGGCGAAAAACTGCTGACCACCGCCAACCCGCAGGCCGACAAGGACATGCTGTTGTTCTCGCGTCTGGGCATCAAACCCGAAGCCCGCGAAGAGCATGCCGATGAAGTGCATCAGGCCGCCATCGAGCAGGCGCTGGTCGAGCAGAAGAGCAGCGCGATGTTCTACGACGCCGCGTCTGCCTGATCCCTGTGAGCGGGCCGGCTGCGACTGGCCCGCTTTGAATCTCCTTTCCGAAGACCGGGGCCTGCATGTCTTTCGATCTCCGCGCGCGCCTCGATGCGCGTCGCGCCGAACATCTCTATCGCCAGCGCCCGTTGCTGCAAAGCCCGCAAGGGCCGCAGGTAATCGTTGATGGTCAGCCGCTGGTGGCTTTCTGCAACAACGATTACCTGGGCCTGGCCAATCATCCTGAAGTGATCGCCGCCTGGCAGGCGGGTGCTGAGCGCTGGGGTGTCGGCGGCGGTGCATCGCATCTGGTGATCGGTCACAGCGGCCCGCATCACCAGTTGGAAGAAGCCTTGGCCGAATTCACCGGTCGCCCGCGGGCGCTGCTGTTTTCCAATGGTTACATGGCCAACCTCGGTGCCGTGACGGCGCTGGTCGGGCAGGGCGATACCGTGCTGGAAGACCGCCTCAATCACGCTTCGTTGCTGGATGCCGGTTTGCTCAGCGGCGCGCGCTTCTCGCGTTATCTGCACAACGATGCGGCCAGCTTGCAGGTGCGTCTGGAAAAGGCCATCGGCGATACGTTGGTGGTCACCGATGGTGTGTTCAGCATGGATGGCGATATCGCCGATCTGCCCGCGCTGGCGCAGGCCGCAAAGGCCAGAGGCGCCTGGTTGATGGTGGACGATGCCCACGGTTTCGGCCCGCTGGGTGCCAACGGTGCCGGGATCGTCGAACATTTCGGCCTGGGCCTGGACGATGTACCGGTGCTGGTGGGGACGCTGGGCAAGTCGTTCGGCACCTCGGGGGCTTTTGTCGCCGGTAGCGAGGAGTTGATCGAAACCCTGATCCAGTTCGCCCGGCCTTACATCTACACCACCAGCCAGCCGCCCGCGCTGGCCTGCGCCACACTCAAGAGCCTGGAACTGCTGCGCAGCGAAGATTGGCGTCGTGAGCATCTGGCAGGCTTGATCAAACAGTTCCGCAGTGGTGCCGAGCAGATCGGCCTGCAACTGATGGACAGCTTCACGCCGATCCAGCCGATCATGATCGGCGATGCCGGGCGTGCCTTGCGCCTGTCGCAGATGCTGCGCGAGCGCGGTTTGCTGGTGACCGCGATCCGCCCGCCTACCGTGCCGGCTGGCAGCGCCCGTTTGCGCGTGACTCTGTCCGCTGCGCACAGTGAAGCCCAAGTGCAGCTATTGTTGAATGCACTGGAGCAGTGTTATCCGCTGCTGGGTGCAAGTGAACCGATGGAGTCCGAGCATGCGTGATCGCTTGATCCTGCTACCCGGCTGGGGCCTTGGTGTCTCGCCACTTGAGCCGCTGGCGGCCGCCTTGCGCGGGCTGGACGAACATCTGCGGGTCGAGATCGAACCCTTGCCGGAACTCGACAGCTGCGACCTTGAGGAATGGCTCGACGAACTGGATGCCAATATCCCGAGCGGTGCCTGGCTGGGCGGCTGGTCGCTGGGCGGCATGCTGGCTGCGGAGCTGGCGGCACGGCGCGGCGATGATTGCTGCGGGTTGCTGACCCTGGCCAGCAATGCCAGCTTCGTGACCCGCGGAGCGTGGCCCCATGCGATGGCTGAAGGTGACTTCGCGGCCTTTCTGGCCGGTTGCTCGGCCGACGCCGATGCGACCTTGAAGCGCTTCAGCCTGCTGTGTACTCAAGGCGCCGAAGACCCGCGTGGTTTGTCGCGCCTGCTCAAGGCCGGTGCACCGCATACCTCGACCGGCACGCTGGTCGATGGCCTGAAAGTGCTGGAGCAGCTCGACACCCGCAGTGCCTTGCAGAGCTACCGCGGCCCGCAACTGCATCTGTTTGCCGGTCACGATGCATTCGTTCCGGCCGAGGCCGCAGGTGATCTGCTGGCACTGTTGCCGGATATTGAAGTTGGTCTGATTGAACAGGCCAGCCATGCCTTCATCCTGGAAAACCCTCACGGAGTGGCTGCGGCGATCCAGGCCTTTTTGCATGAGTCGGGCGATGACTGATCTTTCCCACGTCAAATTACCGGGCGGCTTGCCCGACAAACGTCAGGTCGCCGAATCGTTTTCCCGGGCTGCCGGCAGTTACGACAGCGTGGCCGATTTGCAGCGGGCTGTCGGCCATGAGCTGTTGGCGCGCCTGCCTGAAGAATTGAGCCCTTCGCGCTGGCTGGATCTGGGCTGCGGCACCGGCTATTTCAGCCGGGTGCTGGGACAGAAGTTTCAGGACAGCGAAGGTGTTGCGCTGGATATCGCCCAGGGCATGCTGCGCCATGCCCGGCCATTGGGTGGTGCCCGTCACTTTGTGGCAGGCGATGCCGAGCGCATGCCGATGCAGGCACAAAGTTGCGAACTGATTTACTCCAGCCTTGCGGTGCAATGGTGTGCGGACTTTGCTGCGGTACTCAGTGAGGCGCGCCGGGTGTTGCAGCCTGGCGGTGTGTTCGCGTTTTCCAGCCTGTGTGTTGGCACCTTGCATGAGCTGCGCGAAAGCTGGCAGAGCGTCGACGGGCTGGTGCATGTCAATCGTTTCCGTGAGCTGGATGACTATCGCCAGTTGTGTGCGGCCAGCGGTTTGCGGGTGCGCAGCCTTGAGGTTCGGCCGCATGTGCTGTATTACCCGGATGTGCGCAGCCTGACTCATGAACTCAAGGCACTGGGCGCCCACAACCTCAATCCCGGACGCCCCGGCGGCTTGACCGGCAGGGCGCGGATCATGGGCCTGGTCCAGGCATATGAAAGGTTTCGTCAGGAGGCCGGGCTGCCCGCGACTTATCAAGTGGTCTATGCGGTACTCGAAAACAACTGATGGACTTGCGAGACAAGGAAGGCCGCCGATGAGTGTTGCGTATTTCATCACTGGGACCGATACGGATGCTGGCAAGACCACGGTTGCTGCGGGTCTGCTGCATGCTGCCCGGCTGTCCGGTCTGAGCACGGCGGCAGGCAAGCCGGTCGCTTCCGGCAGTGTGATCACGCCGCAAGGCCTGCGTAATTCAGATGCATTGGCCTTGCTGGCCGAGTGTTCGCTGCCGCTGAGCTATGACGACGTCAATCCCTGGGCATTCGAGCCCGCCATTGCCCCGCATCTGGCCGCTCGCGAAGCGGGTGTGGCGCTGACGGTGAATTCGTTGCTGCAGCCCATGCGGCGCTTGCTGGACAGAAACGCCGACTTCACCCTGATCGAAGGCGCTGGCGGCTGGCGGGTGCCCCTGGCCGATCAGAGCAACCTGTCCGATCTGGCCATGGGCCTGGGCTTGCCGGTGATTCTGGTGGTGGGCGTGCGTCTGGGCTGTATCAACCATGCCTTGTTGAGCGCCGAAGCCATCGCGCGTGACGGCCTGCAGCTGGCGGGCTGGGTGGCCAATATCATTGAGCCCAGGACTTCGCGGCTGGAAGAGAACCTTGCGACCCTGTCCGAGCGTCTGCCCGCACCTTGCATCGGCCGGGTGCCGCGCTTGAAGAAATCGACTGCCGATGCAGTGGCGGAACACCTGCATCTGGAACTGCTCGACGGATTTTGAAACATATTCACTATGTCGCTGATGCATAAGGGGCTTTTGCCCCGTTCAAGACAGAACCTATTATCCGGCTATGTGCCATTAGTCTTTTTGTCGAGTATTCCGCTGCATTTACTGGTTCAATAGCACTTGTTCGCTATTTGAACTGAGGACCGGCTTATGCAAATCACCATGAACAATACTCTCTATCCAGGCCTGAGCGCGATTCAGGTTGGGCAGGAGCGTGTCGATCAGGCGGCCACCCAGATCGCCAGCACCAATATCGAAGTGTCCGGCAGAAGCCAGTCTTCGGATTTCCAGCTTGAGAACCTGCGCTCGGTCGACCGTAGCCAGCGTTCCGATCTGCCGGCCAACATCGTTGAGCTGGCCGCTGGCAAAGAGCAGATCCAGGCTGGCCTGGCTGCGCAGAAAGCCAGCGACGAAGCACTGGGTACGCTGATCGATACCTACGCTTGATCCCCTGCACGCCGTGCCTTCCGCGCACGGCGTCATTTTCTGAATTTCACGCTATCAACCGCTTGTATCGCCACCGCAACTCCTCTTCCCTCAACTAGACTCACTGCATCGTTTTGCAAACGCTGTATGCCTTTGTGTGCGCGCTCTGTAGCGTATCGATGACAAACGGTGTGTGAAGCGCTATTGACAAGGTTTAGGCGTAAACGTATGTTTCAAACACCTGTTTGACCGTAAGGCATACGAGATTGTCTGGTGCCTGGGAGACTGCTCCCGGCGACCGACCGGTCATTCGCTCCAGGATTCATCAGCAGAGGTTTATCGCTATGCCTGAATATAAGGCCCCCTTGCGTGATATTCGTTTCGTTCGTGATGAGCTGCTCGGTTATGAAGCGCACTATCAAAGTCTGCCGGCATGCCAGGACGCAACACCTGACATGGTCGACGCCATTCTTGAAGAAGGCGCCAAATTCTGTGAGCAGGTGCTGGCTCCCCTGAACCGGGTCGGCGATACCGAGGGCTGCACCTGGAGCGAGGCGGGCGTGAAAACGCCGACCGGTTTCAAACAGGCATACAAGCAATTCGTCGAAGGCGGCTGGCCAAGCCTGGCGCATGATGTCGATCACGGCGGCCAGGGCCTGCCCGAGTCGCTGGGTCTTGCGGTCAGCGAGATGGTGGGCGAGGCCAACTGGTCATGGGGCATGTACCCAGGCCTGTCCCACGGCGCGATGAACACCATTTCCGAACACGGTACGCCCGAGCAGCAAGAGGCTTACCTGACCAAGCTGGTGTCCGGCGAATGGACCGGCACCATGTGCCTGACCGAATCTCACTGCGGTACCGACCTGGGCATGCTGCGTACCAAGGCCGAGCCTCAGGCCGATGGTTCCTACAAGGTCACCGGCACCAAGATTTTCATCTCCGCTGGCGAACATGACATGGCCGACAACATCGTCCATATCGTGCTGGCGCGTCTGCCGGATGCTCCGGCGGGCACCAAGGGTATTTCGCTGTTCATCGTTCCCAAGTTCCTGCCAACTGCCGATGGCGGCATCGGTGAACGTAACGCGGTGACCTGTGGCTCGCTCGAACACAAGATGGGCATCCACGGCAACGCCACCTGCGTGATGAACTTCGATTCGGCCAAGGGCTTCCTGATCGGTCCGCCGAACAAGGGCCTGAACTGCATGTTCACCTTCATGAACACCGCTCGCCTGGGCACTGCACTGCAAGGTCTGGCCCACGCTGAAGTGGCGTTCCAGGGCGGCCTGAAATACGCCCGCGATCGTCTGCAGATGCGTTCGCTGACCGGCCCCAAGGCGCCGGAAAAGGCTGCTGACCCGATCATCGTGCACCCTGACGTGCGCCGCATGCTGCTGACCATGAAGGCTTTCGCCGAAGGTACGCGGGCCATGGTGTACTTCACGGCCAAGCAGGTCGATATCGTCAAGTACAGCGAAGACGACGAACAGAAGAAAGCCGCCGATGCACTGCTGGCGTTCATGACCCCGATTGCCAAGGCCTTCATGACCGAAGTGGGCTTCGAGGCTGCCAACCATGGCGTACAGATCTATGGTGGCCACGGTTTCATCGCCGAATGGGGCATGGAGCAGAACGTTCGCGACAGCCGCATCTCGATGCTGTACGAAGGCACCACCGGCATCCAGGCTCTCGACCTGCTGGGCCGCAAGGTCCTGATGACTCAGGGCGAAGCGCTCAAGGGCTTCACCAAGATCGTGCACAAGTTCTGCCAGGCCAACGAAGGCAGTGAAAGCGTTCAGGAGTTCGTCACGCCGCTGGCTGCGCTGAACAAGGAGTGGGGCGAACTGACCATGAAAGTGGGCATGGCCGCCATGAAGGATCGCGAAGAAGTCGGTGCCGCTTCGGTGGATTACCTGATGTATTCCGGTTATGCCTGCCTGGCCTACTTCTGGGCCGACATGGCGCGCCTGGCGGCCGAGAAGCTGGCAGCCGGTACCTCCGAGCAAGCGTTCTATACCGCCAAGCTGCAGACTGCGCGCTTCTACTTCCAGCGCATCCTGCCGCGTACCCGTACGCATGTCGCCGCTATCCTTTCCGGTGCCGGCAACCTGATGGACATGAAAGAAGAAGACTTCGGCCTGGCTTACTGATAAGCCCGGTCGCTGTGCAAAGCCGTCTGGCCCTCCGGGGTCAGGCGGCTTTTTAGTGTTTGCATGAAAGAGCTGGCAAACCGCCTTCTTTGCTCACTCAATCAATAAACCTTTTCGATCTGCTGCCGTTACAGAAAAGTAGCCCGCTATCAATCCTGCTGTATGCATTGCTCACTGGATAGAGGCACAATGCCATTACTCCAGATATTCACTCCGATGCCGAGTAGGAGATATTCCCCTTGTTGCGTCCATCCGCTGCACGCTTGAGCCATTTTCTTCCTTCTGCAGCTTTGTTCGTTGCAGGACTGGCGGCTGCCTACGTCAAGGACCTGAACGTTTTCTTCACCTCCCTGTTCAATGTGTTGCCGACCCTGGTATTGCTGCTGGGTGGTGCTTATTGCTGTGTGTATCGACGCCAGCGTGAGCTGTTTCTGATGATCACCGTCTACACCGCTTATTTCCTGCTGGATACCCAGACTGATTACTACCGCGACAACGGCAAGGTCCGGGAAGATGCGGCGGTGATCTTTCACTTGGTCTGCCTGCTCTTGCCAGTCTTGTTCGGGCTGTATGCCGCCTGGGAGGAGCGCACTCACCTGTTCCAGGATCTGGTGGCGCGTATCGCGGTGCTGGTTGCGGTGGGCAGCGTTGCCTTCGGCCTTGAGCAGAGCTACCCCGTTGAAGTGCAGACCTGGCTGGCGGATATTCGCTGGCCGGCATTGCATGGTTCGTGGATGAGCCTGATCCAGCTGTCATATGCGATGTTTCTGGGCTCGTTCGGCCTGCTGATCTGGCAATACCTGGAAAAACCCCGTCCCTTGCACGCCGCGCAGCTCGTCGGATTGCTGGGGCTTTTCTGGGCCTTGCCCAAGACCTTCATCCTGCCGTTCACCCTGAATATTCTATGCAGCCAGGTGATGCTGATGATTGCCGCCGCCGTCGCCCATGAGGCTTACCAGATGGCGTTCCGCGATGAACTGACCGGGCTGCCGGGACGTCGGGCACTCAATGAGCGCATGCAGCGACTGGGGCGCAACTATGTGCTGGCCATGAGCGACGTCGATCACTTCAAGAAATTCAACGATACCCATGGCCACGATGTGGGCGATCAGGTGCTGCGTCTGGTAGCCAGCAAGCTGTCGAAGATCACCAATGGCGGCGGGCGTGCTTACCGTTATGGCGGTGAGGAGTTCGCCATCGTCTTCGCGGGCAAGACTCTTGAGGAATGCCTGCCGCATCTGGAAGCCATCCGCGAGAGTATCGCCAATTACGAAATACTGCTGCGCAACAAGGATGATCGCCCCAAGGACGACCAACAAGGCCGACAGCGACGGGGCGCGACCGCCTCGAACAGTGTTTCGGTGACGGTCAGTATCGGTGTTGCCGAGCGTCAGCCGGAGCAGCGCACTCCCGAAGAAGTGCTCAAGTCTGCCGACCAGGCGCTCTATGCCGCCAAGGGCGCAGGCCGCAACTGTGTGATTGCCCACGGCCAGCAGAATCGACGCGGCGCGGTGCGCACTGCCGAACCCACAACTTGAGATAGACGATTCAGGATCGTACGGTGCAGTCTGTCGGGCAGCGCCGTGTCTTTTCGTCGGTCAGATTTGGGTGTGACTTGTTTATTATTTATAGTCACGCCATGACCCTATGTCTCTGAAACGTTGTTCGGTTAGACTCTTGGACATTGCCACCTGATCCGGCATGCCGCATGCCTGGATCTTCTTTTTCAGGTTTCCAGTTCCTTGCTTGTGAGGTTTGTCATGGCTGACTACAAAGCGCCATTGCGCGATATGCGTTTCGTCCTCAATGAAGTGTTCGAGGTTTCCAGGCTCTGGGCCCAGTTACCGGCTCTGGCCGAAACGGTCGATGCCGAGACAGTCGATGCGATCCTCGAAGAAGCGAGCAAGGTATGCAGTAAAACCATCGCTCCGCTCAGCCGTAACGGCGATGAAGAAGGTTGCCACTGGAACGACACCGTCGTGACTACCCCGGCCGGTTTCCCCGAAGCCTATCGGATTTACGCCGAAGGCGGCTGGGTCGGCGTTGGCGGCAATCCGGATTTCGGCGGCATGGGCATGCCCAAGGTGGTTTCGGCGCAGGTCGAGGAAATGCTCAACTCCGGCAGCCTGGCGTTCGGCCTGTACCCGATGCTGACCACTGGCGCCTGTGTCTCGATCAATACCCACGCCAGCGAAGAACTCAAGGCGACTTACCTGCCGAACATGTATGCAGGCACCTGGTGCGGTTCGATGTGCCTGACCGAAGCCCATGCGGGCACCGATCTGGGCATCATCCGCACCAGGGCCATTCCTCAGACAGACAACTCCTACAGGATTACCGGCAGCAAGGTGTTCATCACCGGTGGTGAGCATGACCTGACCGAGAACATCATCCATCTGGTCCTCGCCAAGTTGCCCGATGCGCCAGCCGGTCCCAAAGGCATTTCGCTGTTCCTGGTGCCCAAGTTCATGGTCAACCAGGACGGCAGCCTGGGTGAGCGTAATACCGTCAGTTGCGGCTCCATCGAGCACAAGATGGGCATCCAGGCTTCGGCCACCTGCGTGATGAACTTCGACGATGCCATCGGTTATCTGATCGGCGAGCCCAACAAGGGCCTGGCGGCGATGTTCACCATGATGAACTACGAGCGTCTGGGCGTTGGCATCCAGGGGCTGGCTTCTGGCGTGCGCTCTTACCAGAACGCCGTGGAATATGCCCGCGACCGCCTGCAAAGTCGTGCGCCAACCGGTGCGCAGAACAAGGACAAGGCCGCTGACCCGATCATCGTCCACCCTGACGTACGGCGCATGCTGCTGACCATGAAGGCCTTCAACGAAGGTGGCCGGGCGTTCTCCAGCTATGTGGCGCTGCAACTGGATATCGCCAAGTTCAGTGAAGACGAAGCCGCTCGTCAGCGCGCCGATGACCTGGTGGCCTTGCTGACGCCGGTCGCCAAGGCCTTCCTCACCGATATCGGGCTGGAAACCACGGTGCATGGCCAGCAAGTATTCGGTGGTCACGGCTACATTCGCGAGTGGGGCCAGGAGCAACTGGTTCGTGACGTGCGCATCACCCAGATCTACGAAGGCACCAATGGCATCCAGGCGCTGGATCTGGTGGGGCGCAAGATTGTCGGTTCGAACGGCGCGTTCTATCAGTTGTTCGCCGACGAGGTCCGCGAATTCATCAACGGTGCCGACGGTTCCCTGGCCGAATTCACCAGGCCTCTGGGCTCTGCGCTGGATATGCTCAATGAACTCACCCGCTGGGTACTGGACCGTGCGCGGGCCAACCCCAACGAAATCGGTGCTGCTTCCGTGGAGTATCTGCACCTGTTCGGTTACACCGCCTATGCCTACATGTGGGCAATGATGGCCAAGGCTGCGCAGGGCAAGGAAGGGCAGGAGGAGTTCTACGCCAGCAAGTTGAGCACGGCGCGTTTCTACTTCGCACGCCTGCTGCCGCGTATCCATTCCCTGAATGCCAGCGTGCGCGCCGGCAGCGAATCGCTGTTCCTGATGGATGCGTCACAGTTCTGAGATTACAGTCTGTAAGCATTTGCTTACATGTTGTGTTGGCTTTTTGCCTCTTCCCTAAAAATGGATCCAAAGTTACTCTAAATCCATGGACGTAGCGCAGGATGCGCAATAAGACATAACAGGGACACGAAGGGATGCCTGCCAGGACGGCGGGGCGAAAGGGATATCAGGGAAACAGTCTGGAAAGCCCCGCTTAGGCGGGGCTTTCTTTGTTTGCGTGATTTTTATAATGGCGGTGTGCCAGAGCGGGTGGAACCCTTGCCGATGCCAAGGGTCGATTAGCTACCGGGCCTACAAAAAGGTCATCCATCAGGAGCTAACCCATGGACATCATTCGTATCATCTTCGCCATTCTGCTGCCGCCACTGGGTGTTTTCCTGCAAGTCGGTTTCGCTGGCGCCTTCTGGCTCAATATCCTGCTGACGTTGCTGGGCTATTTCCCGGGCATCATCCACGCCGTATACATCATCGCCAGCCGCAAGTAATCGCGGTCCAAACCGCTCCCGCCGCCTGGGTGGGAGTGAGTTCATTGGCGAATAATCAAGTTCCGGCACTTCCCGCCAGCACTTCCCGATAGAAACGCCACTCCGCTTCCAGCGCTTGAGCCAGGTTTTCGGCCTTGCGGAAACCGTGGCGCTCGTCGGGATAGAAGTGTGCCTGCACCGCAATGCCATTGTCCTGCAGCGCCTTGAGCATGGAGCGGGTCTGTTCCGGCACGACCACGGCGTCGAGTTCTCCCTGAAAGAAAATCACTGGAACGCTGATCTCTCCGGCATGCAGCAATGGCGTCCTGGCCTGATAGCGCTGCAGATCCCTGACCGGATCGCCAATCAGCCAGTCCAGATAATCGCCTTCAAACTTGTGGGTCGCCTTGCCCAGAGCGATGGGGTCACTGACGCCATAAAGGCTCGCACCCGCGCGGAATACCTTGTGAAAGGCCAGTGCGCAGAGCGTCGTATAGCCCCCCGAGCTGCCGCCACGGATAAATGCCTGATCCTTGTCGATCAAGCCTCTTTCCGCCAAATGCGCCACCACGGCGCAGGCGTCCTCCACATCCGCGACACCCCAGTTCAGATGCAGGCTTTGCCGGTAGGCACGGCCATAGCCCGTGCTGCCGCGATAGTTGAGGTCTGCAACCGCAAAGCCTCGCTGCGTCCAGTACTGGATACGCGGGTCCAGAACCGGGTAACAGGCCGAAGTGGGGCCGCCATGGATAAAAACCACCAAGGGCGGTTTTTCGGCGTCGTTCATGGCTGGATAGAAGTAGCCATACGCCGTCGCTCCGCCACTGGCATAGCGCAACGATTGCGGCTGGCTGATGTGCTCCGCCGGCAAAGGCGACACGCCACCTGCCAGCACGCTGGTGCCATGATCCTTGCGTGAGATGGCCAGCACCGCCGAAGGACGGGTGGCCGAGGCCGCGATGCAATAGATGTACTGCTCATCAATGGCCAGGCTGCGAAACCGGGTGTAGTCGCCGCTGAAATCTTCGGCAGGGCCGTCCGCCTGACGCAAGCCCAGCACGCCAAAGCCGTCCTGCGACCAACTGGCAAGGTAGCCGTTGTCGACCGGCAGCCAGGTGCAACCGCCCAACTGCCAGGGCGCTGGGGCATGGTCGGCTGCGACAGCGGTGAAGCGCACAAAGCCCGAAGGCGTTTCGCCCCATGGCTGCCAGAAACCCTCACGATCCGTCAGGCAGCACAGGCGCCCAAGGGCATCGAAGCGCGGCTGTTGCAGCGACTCCTGCTCCGGGCCATCGCCTGCCACACAGCGTGGTTGCGACCAGGAGCCATCGTTCTGCCGCTCGGCACACATCAGCCGGGTGCTGGTCCAGGGCTGATGCGGGCGTTGCCATTCAATCCATGCCAGTCGCTGCAGATCCGGGCTGAGAACCGGTGCTGAATAGAAATCGGCGCCTTCGGCCAGCAGATGGCGCTGGCCGTCCGCCAGGTCGATTGCCACCAGACGATGGATAGTGTGATGTTCCTCGACCGCCAGAATCTGCTGCGCAGCGAAGTGCAGCGCGCCATAGCGCTTGTCGCCTTGAGTCAGCGCTACCGGCGCGCTGGCATCCAGTGCCTGCCGATAAAGCTGCTGGTCACGTTCATTGACGAATACCACGGCATCGCCAGCGATGCAGAACGAGCCGCCACCGTATTCATAGACCCTGCTGCGCACGCTGAAACCGTCGGGCGTCAGGCAGCGGGCCCGGCCTTCAGACCAGTGCCAGATACGGCTGGCCGCATCCTGGGGGCGATATTCGTTCCAGCACAGGCCAGCCGGCCCGACATCCAGTTCGGCAAAGTCGACACCCGCCGCAACGGCCTGGGTGGCGCTGAACAGATCAGGATTTGGCGATGAGTCGTGAGTTTCGTTCATTGCGAAAGGCCAACTGTTCGATGGTTTTGGTGGCTGTTTCGGCTTCGTCGCGGGCCTGGGTAATCATCCCGTGGTGCGGGGATTTGCTGCATACCGGGTCAGCATTGGCAGCATCGCCGGTCAGCATGAACGCCTGGCAGCGGCAACCGCCGAAGTCTTTTTCCTTCTCGTCGCAGGAGCGGCAGGGCTCTGGCATCCACTCGTAGCCACGGAAACGATTGAAGCCGAACGATTCGTACCAGATGTGCTGCATGCTGTGATCGCGCACGTTGGGGAACTGGATCGGCAACTGGCGCGCGCCATGGCAAGGCAGCGCGGTGCCGTCCGGCGTCACGGTGAGGAACAGGTTGCCCCAGCCGTTCATGCAGGCCTTGGGGCGCTCTTCGTAGTAGTCGGGGGTGACGAAGATGAGCTTGCAGTGCTGTTTCTCAGCGGCGAGTTTTGCGCGGTACTCGTTGGTGACGGCTTCGGCCCGCACCAGTTGCTCCTTGGTCGGCAGCAGGCCGACACGATTGAGGTGCGCCCAGCCATAGAACTGACAGGTCGCCAGTTCCACGAAATCTGCTTCCAGGGCCAGACAAAGTTCGATGATCTTGTCGATGCGGTCGATGTTGTGCCGATGGGTGACGAAGTTCAGCACCATGGGATAGCCGTGCTTTTTCACTGCACGGGCCATTTCCAGTTTTTGCGCGAAGGCCTTTTTCGAGCCGGCGAGCATGTTGTTGACCTGCTCGTCGCTGGCCTGAAAACTGATCTGGATATGGTCCAGGCCCGCTTTCTTGAAATCGATGATCTTCTGTTCGGTCAGGCCGATTCCCGACGTGATCAGGTTGGTGTAGTAACCCAGGCGTCGGGCTTCGGCGATGAGTTCCGCCAGATCCTGACGCACCAGCGGTTCGCCCCCGGAAAAGCCGATTTGCGCCGCGCCCATCTGTCGGGCCTGCTGCATGACCGTAAACCATTGCTCGGTGCTCAGTTCCTGGCCTTGCCTGGCGAAGTCCAGCGGGTTCGAGCAATACGGGCATTGCAGCGGACAGCGATAGGTCAGCTCCGCCAACAGCCACAGCGGCAGGCCGACCGGTGGCGTGGGCGGGATGAGTACGTCCTGGGTGGCGCTGCCGATCTCAGACAAGGGTTATCCAACCCTCTTTCTGGGCGTGAGCCATGAAGTCGTCGACATCGGTACCCAGCTCCGGAACGTTCGGAAAGCGCTCCTGCAATGAGGCTATGATCGATGCCACATTGTGTTCTCCGTCCACTAATGCGCCGATCAGGCCGGCACTTTCGTTCAGCTTGATCATGCCCTCGGGATACAGCACCACATGGCTGTTCTGCGCAGGCTCGAACTGGAAGCGATACCCCGGACGCCAGCTGGGGACTTTTTGTCGATCAGGGTTCACAGTTTTCACATGTTTCATAGGCTAATTCCCTTATGCCATACATTCTGGTCGGTGACGCTGTGATAAGGTGGGCGGTGCAGCTCGTACGCCATGCTCATGGCGTCCAGCATGCTCCATAAGATGTCGAGTTTGAACTGCAGAATTTCCAGCATGCGCTGCTGGCCCTCATGGGTGGTGTAGTACTCAAGTGTAATCGCCAATCCATGTTCTACATCGCGGCGGGCCTGACCAAGACGAGTGCGGAAGTATTCATAGCCGCTCGGGTCGATCCACGGGTAATGCTGTGGCCAGGTATCCAGGCGCGACTGGTGGATCTGCGGCGCGAACAGCTCGGTCAATGAGCTGCTGGCGGCTTCCTGCCAGTTGGCGCGGCGGGCGAAGTTCACATAGGCATCCACCGCGAAACGCACGCCCGGCAATACCAGCTCCTGTGAGCGTAGTTGCTCCGGGTCCAGACCCACGGCCTCGCCCAGGCGCAGCCAGGCTTCGATACCGCCGTCTTCGCCGGGCGCGCCGTCGTGATCGAGGAGGCGTTGAATCCACTCGCGGCGGATCTCGCGGTCCGGGCAGTTGGCCAGGATTGCCGCATCCTTGAGCGGGATATTCACCTGATAGTAGAAACGGTTGGCGACCCAGCCCTGAATCTGCTCGCGCGTCGCCCGGCCTTCGTACATCGCCACGTGGAACGGGTGATGAATGTGGTAGTAGGCACCCTTGGCGCGCAGAGCCTGTTCAAACTCGACGCGGGACATCGCAGTGGCTTCGCTCATCTTGGCTCCTAAAGCTCGATACTCATGCCGTCACAGGCCACTTCGACATTGCGCCGAACCAGTTCGGCGCGTTGCGGGGAGTCTTCGTCGAGGATCGGATTGGTGTTGTTGATGTGGATAAGTACCTTGCGCTGTTTCGGGAAGCCTTCGAGCACTTCCAGCATGCCGCCAGGACCGCTCTGGGCAAGATGGCCCATTTCTCTGCCCGTACGGGTGCCGACGCCGCGGCGCTGCATTTCGTCGTCGTCCCACAGGGTTCCGTCCACCAGCAGACAATCGGCAGCGTGCATTTTCTCCAGCAACGACTCGTCGACCTTGCCCAGGCCGGGTGCATAGAACAGCTTGCCGCCGGTCCTCAGGTCTTCGACGATCAGGCCGATGTTGTCGCCGGGATGCGGATCGAAGCGGTGTGGCGAGTAGGGCGGCGCGGCACTGCGTAGCGGGAACGGCGTGAAGCGCAGGTTGGGGCAGGCAGGGATGATGAAGCTGCCTTGCAGCTCGATACGGTTCCACACCAGCCCGCCGTTCCAGTGCTTGAGCATCTCGAACAGCGGAAAGCCGGTGCTCAGGTCCTCATGAACCATATCGGTACACCAGACCTGATGCGGGCAGCCTTCGCGCAGGCTGAGCAGCCCGGTAGTGTGATCGATCTGGCTGTCCATCAGCACGATGGCGCTGATCCCGGTATCGCGCAGTGCCCGGCCCGGTTGCATCGGCGCGAAACCTTGCAGTTGTGCGCGGATGTCCGGCGAAGCATTGCACAGGACCCAATTGACGCCATCGTCGGAGATCGCGATGGATGACTGGGTGCGTGCCCTGGCATTGAGGCTGCCATCGCGAAAGCCTGCGCAATTGGCGCAATTGCAGTTCCACTGCGGAAAACCGCCGCCAGCCGCAGAACCTAGAATCTGGATGTACATGTCAGCTCCCTACCGCCAAACGCTGAAAATAAAAAAGAGCGCTATCCATAAAAAAAGCCCCGGCGAACCGAGGCTTTGCACCGCATGTAAATCAGCGGCTTGCGAAGTACATGGTGACTTCAAAGCCGATACGCAGATCAGTGTAAGCAGGTTTGGTCCACATGGTGAGACTCCTTCAAATGATTGCAGCGGTTGGTGACTACATCTTAGTGCGCCTGTGCAGGCATACGTTCAGATGCTTAGGAAGCTATCTTACTTAATTTAACAATTTGTGAGGACGGCAATTGCATGAAAGATGGTTTTCAAAGGGCGCTATTGCCCGTCCAGGCCGCAGGAACAGGGCGGTTGGCGAGAATGAGCCATCCTCCTTTGGCTGCCTTCAACTGATCGGCGACGGCCAGTAACGAGTGTTTTTCCAGATGTAACAGTGTCTGCGGCAACTGCTCAAAGGGGTTGCCAGCCTGTCCATACAGACAGGCCTGCCAGAGTAATTCCGCCGCCTGCTCATTGGGCATCGCAGCCTGGTCGAACTGCTCGGCCAGCGTCTGTCGCAGGCCGGGAAGATCGGCGCTCTGGATCAGTTCCGGCAGTTCATCGATGAATGTTTCGATATGCCCGACCAATTGCTCGGCGCTGCTGGCCGGTGATTGCACACCGAACAGCAGCCCGCTGCGCCCGGCGATCTGCCGCAGTCCGCTGAACACCGCATAGCCCAGTTGCAGTTCGACTCGCAGGCGCTGATAGAACGGCGCCTGGATCAGATGGGCGAGCAGGCGCCAGCCTGCTTCGTGCGCAACAGAAGAATCGGGCGTGGTGCAGAACAGCAGCACGGCATCTTCCGGCGACCCGCAGGTTTGCGTTTGCCAGCGCTTGCCGGGCCTCGTTGACGGAGCGGCGAGCGCCTGTTGTTCCGCCAGACCGGGCATGGCCTGCAGAACGCTGTTGAGGCGTGAACGGCTTTGGCTGGGCAGACCGGTTACCAGGCCGGTCCAGCGGGAACTGCGCCAGAGCGCCTGAAGATCGTCGATGCGCTGTCCGGGCTCACTGGACAGAAAATGATCAGGAAGCACCTTGAGCAGTTGGCGAATCGGCATCAGCGCCGGTTGATCGTCCGCTTGGCCCTGGCGTGCCAGGGTCTTGCTACCCGGATGTTGCAGTAAATCCAGGGCGCGTTCGAGGATGGCGGCCATCGGCTCATGCAGGCCGGTCAGCCTGAGTTGCCAGTAGTTGCCATAAGCGCTGAATGACACTGCCACGCCGGCTTGTCGGGCTTGTTCGCCGAGGTTGTGCAGGCCGCCATTGAGCATACGCCACACTTCGGGCTGCGCAGACGGCAACTGCCAGCGCAGGAAAATTGCACCTTCACCGTTGTCGCAGGGCAGGGCTTCGCTATAGATCATCGGGCTGGCCACTGCCTGCTCGCAAACAGCTACAGGTTGCAGGAAAGGATTGGCTGCGGGCAGGCGCCATTCAACTTGTCCACAGGCCAACTTATCCACAGGCAGCGGCGGTACGAGGGTTTCGGGTGATAGCTGGTCAAGCAGGACGCTCAAGGCCAGGGCGCCTCGCTCGCCGAGATCGGCAGGCGTATCGCGGCAGAAATGATGGGCCATCTCCAGTGCGCCGCAGGCTTGCAGACGTCGCTGTTGCAGGCGTCGGTATTCCTCGACCAGCGCGGACCACTGGTTTTTGAAGAAGGCGAGCCAGTCGAAGAACAGCGCTGCTATCGAAACAGAAGTCGCAGGTTTCGTTCCCGCGCAGTCGATATCGAGCAGCAATTGCCCGTCGAACTGATACAGCGGCGATGCTGTGAGCGAGTCGATCAGCCCTTGTTCCAGCAGTTCAGCCACCAGACCGCCCGGCTGGGCGTCCATCAGCCAGTGACAGAAAAAAGCCACCGCCTCTTCGGCTTTCGCCGGTAAACCTTCGCAGGCGAACAGCAAATGCCTGCCTGTCGATTCAAATGCCGTGTGACGCACTTGCTGTGTGTCGAGCAGGGCCACGGGCGCTTGTTGCGTGACTTTACCTGCACTGTTGAACGCGCTGCCATGCTCGGCTGCCAGTGCCTGCAACTCGGCCAGCGGTTGAGGACCGCTCAGGCACAGGGTCATCTGCCCGGCTTGATAGAAACGCTGATAAAACCCCTGAAGCGCCTGTTGAAAGGCCGGGTTGGGCACGGCAAGGCTGTAGCGATTGCCAGCATGAAAGGCCCGCAGCGGGTGCTGCGAATTGATCGGTGCCAGCAGGCGAATCTGCTCACGGGCCTTGGCATCCTGAGTCCAGGCGATGAACTCGGCATGCAGCACTTCACGCTCGCGGAACTGATCGGGCAGCGCCAGGCGGGGATGAGCGAGCATGTCGCACAGACGCTCCAGCCCCTGGGCAAAGGCCCTGGGCGGCAGCTCGAAAAAAAAGTCGGTGGTGCGCTCGCGGGTGCTGGCGTTGATCTGTCCGCCATGGCGCTGCACGAAGGCCATCAGGTTTTCCCCGGCGGCGAATCGTTCGGTGCCGAGAAAGAACAGATGCTCCAGAAAGTGCGCCAGCCCCGGCCATGCCTGCGGCACGTCATGACTGCCCGCTGCAACCCGAAGCGATGCCGCACAGCGCTTGAGACGAGGTGCATGACAAAGCACCACATTCAGGCCGTTGGGCAGGGTCAAACGCTGGGTATCGGGCATGAGCGTTTCTATTTATTCGCGATCATGCATTTTCGCGAATGAACTCGTTCCCACACAAGGCTCAATCTGCCTGTCGGTTAAATATCCTGCCATCGATGGGAGCCTATTTATTCGCGAATACAGACTTTCGCGAATAAATAGGCTCCTGTCCGGAGCCCGGATCAGCCCGCCAGCAACCACACACCTGTTGCTGCCGAAGCTGCACCGGCAATCCGTACCAGCGGCGCGGCGGCCCGGGGCAGGATGCGCACCACGGCATAACCCGCCGCATGCAGTGCTGCCGTTGCTGCCACGAAACCAGCTGCATAAGCCCATGGGCTGGACATGTCCGGCAGCTCAAGGCCATGAGCCACGCCATGGAACATCGCAAACACGGCCGTGGCCACAACAGCCAGTGCCAGCGGTGGACGTACTGCCAGCGCGACCGCCAGACCCAGCGCCAGCACCGAGGCCGAGATACCGCTTTCCAGCGCCGGTAATTCCAGGCCGGCAAAGCCCAGCAGGCCGCCGATCAACATGGTGCCGACAAAGGTGCAAGGCAATGCCCAGCGGGCCGCGCCTTGCTGCTGTGCGGCCCACAGACCGACCGCGAGCATCGCCAGCAAGTGATCGAGGCCACCGATCGGATGTCCGAGCCCGGCGATCAGGCCGTTATCACCATGGCCGGGATGCGCCAGTGCCAGAGTCGGGGTGAGCAGCAGGGCGAGTGCGCCGAGGACTTTCTTGTAGTTCATTGACAGATTTCCTTGGAGGTTTGAATTCAGGCACCGACCGTCAGCAGACCCTGACGCTCGATAAAGGTAATGATCTGTTCCAGGCCATGGCCGGTTTTCTGATTGCTGAATACGAAGGGCTTTTCGCCGCGCATCTTTTTGGTGTCGCGGTCCATCATCTCCAGCGAGGCGCCCACCAATGGCGCCAGATCGATCTTGTTGATCACCAGCAGATCGGATTTACAGATGCCGGGGCCGCCCTTGCGCGGCAGCTTGTCGCCTGCCGATACGTCGATCACGTAAATGGTCAGGTCCGACAGTTCCGGGCTGAAGGTCGCCGAAAGATTGTCGCCACCTGACTCGACAATGATCAGGTCCAGTCCTTCAAAGCGACGGTTGAGCTGATCGACGGCTTCCAGGTTGATCGAAGCGTCTTCGCGAATCGCCGTGTGCGGGCAGCCGCCGGTTTCCACGCCAATGATCCGCTCCGGCGCCAGGGCTTCGTTGCGCACCAGAAAGTCGGCATCTTCCCGGGTATAGATGTCGTTGGTGACGACCGCCAGGTTGTAGCGCTCACGCAAGGCCAGGCACAGGGCCAGGGTCAGGGCGGTCTTGCCGGAACCGACCGGACCACCGATACCGACGCGCAGAGGTTGGCTGTTCATTGAGTTCTCCAAGGATGCTAGGACCGGAACAACCGGCTGTATTGACGTTCATGGGCCATGCTCGCCAGTGACAGGCCGAAGGCGGCGCTGCCGACCTGGCGGATGTCTTGAGCGGTGGCGTCTTGTTGGGCCTGCTGCAGCAAAGGCAGCAGTTCAGTGGTCAGGCGTTGGGCGGCCTGCTGGCCCAGCGGCAGGGTTTTCATCAGTACTGCCAGCTGGTTTTCCAGCCAGCTCCACAGCCAGGCGGCCAGCGCGTCCTGCGGACTGATTTGCCAGGCGCGTGCGGCCAGCGCCCAGCCCAGTGCAAGATGCGGTTCGTCGCTCTGCTCCAGAAACAGGCGGGCAGGGCGATCCAGTTCCGGCAGGCCATTGAGCAACTGCTTCAGCGAGTAGCCCATCTGCCGGCTTTCCAGATGCAGCTCACGGGTCTCCCGGCTGGCACGGTGCTGCTCGCTCAATTGCAGCAACTGGCCCCAGTCTTCCTCGGCAGCCGCCGTGCAATGGGCAAGCATCAACGGCGCCTCGAAGCGGGCGAGGTTGAGCAGCAACTGATCGCCGATCCAGAGCGCCGCCGTTGGCGGGTCGACCACGATGGCCTGCTCCACGGCCATTTCCAGCCCTTGCGAATAGCTGTAGCCGCCAATTGGCAGTTGCGGGCTGGCCAGACGCAAAAGCGCCCAGGCTCGGTTCACTTGCGTACGCCGAACTGGTGCAGGCGCGGTGCGTAGTTGAAGTCTTCTTCCCCGGCCCGCGAATGGTGATGCCCGCCGCCGTAAGCGCCGTGTTCCGGCTGGAACGGCGCCTCGATAGTTTCGGTGGTTGCGCCCAGTTGATCGAGCATGGCCTTGAGCACGTAGTCATCGAGCAGGCGCAACCAGCCATCGCCCACTTGCAGGGCGACATGGCGATTGCCCAGATGATAGGCGGCGCGAGTCAGTTCAAAAGTGTTGCTGCAGGTCACATGCAGCAATTGCTCGGGACGGGCGCAGACGCGAACGATACGACCATCTTCGGCCTGCAGGAATTCGCCGTCATGTAGAGGCGGCTGCCCACGTTGCAGGAACAGACCTACGTCTTCGTTTTCGGCACTGAAGCAGCGCAGACGGCTTTTGCTGCGCGCCTCGAAATTCAAATGCAGCTCGGCGGCCCATTCGGTTTGGGGGTCGATTCTTTTATGAATCACCAGCATCGGGAAGCTTCCGGCTAATTGCGATGCTTCAAAGCAGAGCAAGGGGCTTGCCAACAGTGCAGAAAGAAGGAAAAGACGGACGCTATTGGCGCAATGCCCGGAAAAAAGCCGAATCTACGCACTTTT
This sequence comes from Pseudomonas cichorii, assembly GCF_003700275.1. Lineage (GTDB taxonomy): Bacteria > Pseudomonadota > Gammaproteobacteria > Pseudomonadales > Pseudomonadaceae > Aquipseudomonas > Aquipseudomonas cichorii_B. The sequence continues at coordinate 80,515 of NZ_RBRE01000075.1, forward strand.
TTGGTGCGTGCGTTGAGTTGTGTTTCAAGCTGGTGCGAATTTTCTGACGGAATTATCAGTCGTGGCTTCCAAGACCTTTCCAATGTTTGGCGCCCATGAAGATGAAACGCAGTTGCTGGGTAATCTTCGCCTGCGGGGTCAGGTGGGCTGCCAACGTAGCCGAAGGCGGGTCGATCAGTTCCGGAAGCATGGCGAATACGCTTTTGACCACCAGGTCGGCAATCACCGACAACGCCTTGCCATCCAGGTGTCGCCACTTGTGCATTTGCGCCAGGTCGGCCGTCAGGTCGGCACTGATGCCTTCGCGCAGGGCGCCCAGCGCCAGCCGTACCTTGAGCGAGCCGCCGTACTGCTCGCGGGCCAGGAACAGAAACTGCGAACGGTTGGCTGCCACCTTGTCGAGGAATATCTGTACCGAGGCGTGAATCAGCCCGCCCATGACCATTTCGTTATGCCGTACCAGGCGAATGGTTTCGCGAAAGGTCTGGCCGACTTCGCTGACCAGCGCCAGCCCCAACTGGTCCATGTCTTCAAAGTGCCGATAGAAACCGGTGGGCACGATACCTGCCGTACGCGCCACTTCCCTGAGGCTCAGGCTGGCGAAACCACGCCCGCTTTCCATCAACTGGTGAGCGGCGTCGAGCAGTGCTCTGCGGGTCTGTTGTTTCTGTTCGGCGCGGGGCAGCATGGGGGTAAACATTTCTGCGGTTAGACTGTGCTGGCACTCTAGCAAATGAGCTTTGTATGCGTCGAAAGGCTTTTGACGGGATGCGCTACCTTTTCTTCAAGGGAACCTGTTGCAGGGTTTGTACATCAGATCAAACCCTCGGCGCTTTTGTCAGTCTCAGGTATATGTCGTATTCAACGCACCATGGCCGGGGCGTTGTTTTTTGGAGTGTCGTGCAATGACGCGCAGCCGCAAGATTTTCGCCTGGACAGGTGCCACGTTGTTATTGGTACTTGCCGTATTGGTCATTGTGATCGCCACCTTCGATTGGAACCGCATCAAACCCACGCTCAACGAAAAAGTCAGCGAAGCGCTGCATCGACCCTTCGCCATCAATGGCGATCTTGCCGTGCACTGGCAGCGCGAACCGGAATCGGGTGGCTGGCGCGCCTGGCTGCCATGGCCACATTTCGTCGCCCAGGACCTGAGCCTGGGCAACCCGCAATGGTCGAAGACGCCGCAGATGGTCACGCTCAAGAGGGTCGAGTTTCGTCTTGCCCTGCTGCCCTTGCTGGTTCAGGAAGTGGTGATCCCGCGTATCGACCTGACCGGCCCCGAAGCGAAGCTTGAGCGCCTGGCCGATGGCCGTGCCAACTGGGTTTTTGACCTGCCCAAGTCAGACCCCAACGCCGAGCCTTCAAGCTGGGTGCTGGATATCGGCGCGATCAAGTTCGACAAAGGCCTGGTCAGCTTCAATGACCAGACCCTGAAGACGCAACTTGATGTGGTGATCGACATGCTGGGCAAGCCGATTCCCTTCGGCGACATTGTCGGCAGCAAAGAAGTGAAGAAAGCCCAGGAGAAAGGTGCAGTCCCGCAAGACTATGCGTTTGGCCTGGCGGTCAAGGGCCAGTATCACGAGCAGAAGCTGAACGGGACGGGCAAGGTCGGTGGCTTGCTTGCCTTGAAGGATGCCACGCAGCCGTTCCCGGTGCAGGCCGACCTGAACATTGGCGATACGCACATTGCCGTTGCCGGCACCCTGACCGATCCACAGAACCTGGGCGCGCTCGATTTACGCCTGAAACTGTCCGGCGCCAGTCTGAGCCATCTCTATCCGTTGACCGGCGTGGCCTTGCCTGACTCGCCAGCCTATTCCACTGATGGTCGGTTGATTGCCCGGTTGCATGATGCTGGCGGGGCGAATTTCCGTTACGAAGGCTTCAACGGCAAGATCGGCAATAGCGATATTCATGGCGACCTGAGCTTTGTGGCCAGCCAGCCACGGCCTAAGCTCAGCGGCGTGCTGGTTTCCAACCAGTTGCTGTTCAGTGACCTTGCCCCGTTGATCGGTGCCGATTCCAATGCCGCGCAGAAAAAGCGCGGAGGCGAGAGCAAGCAGCCCAGGGACAAGGTTCTGCCGGTCGAGGAGTTCCAGACCGAGCGCTGGCGGGCGATGGATGCCGATGTGGAATTCACCGGCAAGCGCATCGTACAGAGCCCGGACTTGCCCTTCACCGACCTGTATACCCACCTGTTGCTCAATGATGGCCAGTTGAGCCTGCAACCGCTGCGGTTCGGTGTGGCGGGCGGCAAACTGGATGCCGAGATACGCCTCGATGGCCGCAGCCAGCCTTTGCAGGGCCGTGCCAGGCTGTCGGCACGCAACTTCAAGCTCAAGCAACTGTTCCCGACTTTCGAGCCGATGAAGACCAGCTTCGGTGAGCTTAACGGCGATGCCGATATCAGCGGGCGCGGCAACTCGATCGCGGCGCTGCTGGGCACTGCCAATGGCGATCTGAAGATGCTGGTCAACGACGGCGCCATCAGCCAGGGCCTGATGGAAATCGCCGGGCTCAATGTGGGCAACTACGTGGTCGGCAAGCTGTTTGGCGACAAGGACGTGAAGATCAATTGCGCTGCGTCCGACTTCGGCATCAAGGACGGTCTGGCGACCAGTCGCCTGTTCGTGTTCGATACCGAGAACGCAATCATCTACATCGACGGCACCGCCAACTTCAAGACCGAGCAACTGGACCTGAAGATCAGCCCCGAATCCAAGGGCTTCCGGGTGTTCTCACTACGTTCGCCGTTGTATGTGAACGGGCCGTTCGCCAGACCCAATGCCGGGGTGCAATCCGGACCATTGCTGTTGCGCGGGGCGGGCATGCTGCTGTTGGGGGCTACGGTCGGCCCTGCAGCCGGTTTGCTGGCGCTGGTGGCCACCGGAGATAACGAGCCGAATCAGTGCGGGCCGTTGCTGGAACAGATGAAAGCGGGCAAGGCGCCCAAGACGGTTAAATAAACGCCGGATTTTCGCGGATGAGTCCGCTCCCACAGCTCGTGGAGCGGACTCATCCGCGAAAGGTTTTAAAGGTCGTTCAAAATATCCGCCATATCATCGGCATGCTCTTCTTCCTGAGCCAGGATGTCCTCGAAGATGCGGCGTGTGGTCGGATCGGATTCGCCGATGTACTGGATGATTTCCCGGTAGCTGTCGACGGCAATCCGCTCGGCGACCAGATCTTCGTAAACCATTTCCTTGAGGCTGTTGCCTGCCACGTATTGCGCATGGGAATTCTTGGTCAGGGTGTCCGGGTTGAACTCCGGCTCGCCGCCCAGTTGCACAATACGTTCGGCCAGCTTGTCGGCGTGCTCGGCTTCCTGCTGGGCATGCTCCAGAAACTCCGCTGCCGCAACGCTCGCCTTCAGGCCCGTGGCCATGAAGTAGTGGCGTTTGTAGCGCAGCACGCAGACCAGTTCGGTCGCCAGCGACTCATTGAGCAGACGCAGGATGGTTTCCCGGTCCGCGCTATAGCCTTCGGTGACCGCACCGTTCTCAACGTTATGGCGCGCACGTTCACGCAGAGTGCTGACATCGGATAGCTGGGGTGCAGAAATCATGATTTATCTCCATGGTTCATCAGGTATGCGTCCCGCTCTTGGTGAAGGGCTCGGCGAGATCGTTACTAAGTGTGAGTGATGAACGCAGAGAAAGTTTTATGGGATTTTGCTGAATCAGGCGGGGCTGTAAATGTGTAAAAAATATAAGAAACGAGCGCAACGCAGCGTGGTCCCAAGTTTGTGAGGCATCAATTACTGGAGGTATAAAATGCTCAAGTTCCTGGGTGGCACCGTCGGCATCATCTTTCTGATCGGACTGATCGTGGTCATTGCGCTGTTCAAGCTGGTGTTCTGATTCGCGGCAAATAAAAAGCTCGGTGCGGGATGCAGCGAGCTTTTTTGCTGAGCTCAGGGCAGCACGCCTTGATGCGCAAATATTTGCGCACCTCTCGCCATTAAAAATATCCTCAAAACCCCTTCAGCCCCTTTACGGATAAGGCTTTCCGAGTGCTTGCGCAACATTCTGCGCAGGTGCGCACAGGCTTGCGCGCTTTTTGGTTGTTTTTGTATGAAAAATAACCAGTCTTTATGGGTTTTAAATTTAA
>NZ_RBRE01000026.1 GCF_003700275.1 Pseudomonas cichorii
CAGAAGTTTTCAAAGTTTCCCTTGCAACTTCAACCACTTGCGCTTTGATCAACTTACCGTTGAACTTCAGCGGGAGGCGAATTCTACAGCACCCGGAGGCGGTGTCAAACTCTTTCTCTTACCGCTGTCGATCCAACCGCGACCGAAGCCTTCTTCGCTGACCGACCTGGCTAAACACTTGTAATCTATTGATCTACAAGGCTTTTTCAGTTCCGTCTGCGCCGGAAGTGGGGCGAATTATAGAGAGATTAAATCGCCCGTCAACCGTTAATTTGAACTTTCTTCCAAAACGAGGGTAATGCGCCCGAAAGCCTTCTTCCCCGCCTGGCAGACATGAGTCGCTCCCAGCTTGAATATAAAGGTGCGATCAACAACCTCACCATCTATACGCACACCACCAGACGCCAGCAGATCACGAGCACCGGCAGAGTTCTTCACCAGACCTGCCTTATTAAGGACGGCTGCGATAGGCATATCTTCAGGGCCACCTACCGAAATCTCCGGCAAGTCGTCCGGCAGCTCGCCATCCTTCATACGGTTACCCGCCGAACGATGCGCAGTCGCTGCAGCCTCTTCACCATGGAAACGGGCCACGATCTCTTCGGCAAGCTTGATCTTGATGTCGCGCGGGTTCGCGCCGGCTTCACAGGCAGCCTTGAATTCACTGATCTCTTCCATGGAGCGGAAGCTCAACAATTCAAAGTAACGCCACATCAAGGCATCCGGGATGGAAACCAGCTTGTTATAGATGACACCCGGCGCTTCCTGAATACCTACATAGTTACCCAGCGACTTGGACATCTTCTTGACGCCGTCCAGACCTTCCAGCAAAGGCATGGTCAGAATGCACTGCGCTTCCTGGCCATAGGCACGCTGCAGCTCGCGCCCCATCAGCAGGTTGAACTTCTGGTCAGTACCGCCAAGCTCGACATCCGCACGCAATGCAACGGAGTCATAGCCTTGTACCAGCGGATACAGGAACTCATGAATGGCGATCGGCTGATTGGTCGTGTAGCGCTTGTCGAAGTCGTCACGCTCCAGCATCCGCGCAACGGTGTACTGCGAAGACAAGCGAATGAAGTCCGCAGGGCTGAGCTTGTCCATCCACGTGGAGTTGAACGCCACTTCGGTCTTGGCCGGGTCGAGGATCTTGAAAACCTGAGCCTTGTAAGTCTCGGCGTAATCCAGAACCTGTTCGCGCGTCAGCGGGGGACGAGTCGCGCTTTTACCGCTTGGGTCACCGATCATGCCGGTGAAGTCGCCAATCAGGAATATGACCTGATGCCCCAGATCCTGGAACTGGCGCAGCTTGTTAATAAGGACGGTATGACCCAGATGCAGGTCGGGCGCAGTAGGGTCGAACCCTGCCTTGATACGCAGCGGCTGACCGCGCTTGAGTTTGGCGACCAGTTCGGCCTCGACCAGGAGTTCATCCGCACCACGCTTGATCAGCGCAAGCTGCTCTTCAACCGACTTCATATCAGCCCCCAATTTAAAGGGAACCAACCATACAAGATCAGAGCCCAATTACAAGTTTTTGCCCGACACACAGCCACGAATCGGTCACCGATACGTAAGCAGGGTTGCTTCGAGCTGGATTTGGTTATATTTTATACAGTTATTTCATCTTCATCATGTCATTCATCTTTTCCATTTCACCTTTTTCAAAGTCAAATTACCTATGATCGACACACCACCGCCTAAAGCGCCCCCGCTTTATCCGAAGAGTCACCTGCTCGCTGCAAGCGGCATTGCCGCCTTGCTCAGCCTGGCTCTCCTGGTATTTCCTTCCAGCGAAGTAGAAGCAAAACGAACCAATCTGGTTCTTGATCTGGAAGCGCCTGCTGATCAGAGCGCACAAGATCAAGACGCTCAGCAAGCCACTCAAGCCACACCCGAAGACACTGTTTCACCTTTCGCCCAGATCGATAACGGCGAAGATCAGTCCACGGAAAACGCTTCTGCGCCGCAATCCCCGGCAACAGACATAAAGAGCCCGAACCACAGGGAAGTCGTGGTAGCCAAGGGCGATACCCTGTCCACGCTGTTTGAAAAGGTCGGCCTGCCCGCAACGACGGTGCATGAGGTCATGGCCAGCGACAAACAGGCCAAGCAGTTCAGTAAGCTGCAGAACGGCCAGGTTCTCCAGTTCGAGCTTTCGTCCGACGGTCAGCTCAAGCAACTGCATAGCAAGCTCAGCGAACTGGAAACCATCAGCCTCTCGAAAACCGATGGCGGCTTCACCTTCAATCGCGAAATCAGCAAGCCAACCGTACGTGAAACCTATGCTCACGCGGTCATCAACAGCTCGCTTTCGTTGTCGGCACAACGCGCCGGCCTGTCCCACAGCATGACGATGGATATGGCCAATATCTTTGGCTACGACATCGACTTCGCCCAGGACATTCGCAAGGGCGACGAATTCGATGTGGTTTACGAGCAGAAAGTGATCAATGGCAAAACCGTAGGCACCGGCAACATCCTGTCTGCGCGCTTCACCAACCGCGGCAAGACCTACACCGCTGTCCGGTACACCAACAAGCAAGGCAATACCAATTACTACACCGCTGACGGCAACAGCATGCGCAAGGCTTTCATCCGCACGCCGGTCGACTTCGCCCGTATCAGCTCGATGTTCTCCATGGGCCGCAAACACCCCATCCTGAACAAGATCCGCGCTCACAAAGGCGTCGACTACGCAGCACCACGCGGTACGCCGATCAAGGCGACCGGTGATGGCAAGGTACTTCTGGCCGGGCGTCGTGGTGGATACGGCAATACCGTCATCATTCAGCATGGCGAGACTTACCGTACGCTTTACGGACACATGCAAGGCTTCGCCAAAGGCGTACAAACCGGCGGAACCGTCAAGCAAGGTCAAGTGATCGGCTATATTGGAACAACCGGTCTGTCGACTGGCCCGCACTTGCACTATGAATTCCAGGTCAATGGCGTGCACGTCGATCCGCTCGGTCAGAAACTTCCAATGGCGGATCCGATCGCCAAATCCGAAAAACAGCGGTTCATTCAGCAAAGCCAACCGTTGATGGCGCGTATGGACCAGGAAAAGGCCACCACGCTGGCCTCCAATAAAAGGTAATCCATGGCCTTCTTCTATATAGGTGTGATGTCCGGCAGCAGCCTCGATGGGATAGATATCGCCCTATTGGAGCAGGATGATCGTCCAAGATTACTGGCGACTCATTACATTCCGATGCCGGAAGAGCTGTATGCCGAGCTGCTCGGGCTGTGTTCCAGCGGCCCGGACGAACTCGCAAGAGCCGCCGTCACCGAGCAGAAATGGGTCAAGCTGGTCGCACAGGGCATCATGACCCTGCTGGAAGAACAGAACATGGTTGCCGGCCAGATACGGGCCATCGGCAGCCATGGCCAGACCATTCGCCATGAGCCGGGACGCGGCTTCAGCATTCAGATCGGCAACCCTGCTCTGCTTGCAGAGCTGACTGAAATCACCGTAGTCAGTGATTTCCGCCGTCGCGATATCGCCGCTGGCGGTCAGGGTGCGCCCTTGGTGCCAGCCTTCCACGAAGCCCTGTTCGACGACAACAAGGATCGTCGCGCCGTGCTGAACATCGGTGGTTTCAGCAACCTGAGCATCATAGAGTCCGACCGTCCGGTCTCCGGCTTCGACTGCGGGCCGGGAAATGTCCTGCTGGATGCCTGGATACAATCGCAGCGCAGCCAGAGCTTTGACAAGGATGGTGCATGGGCTGCCAGCGGCCAGGTCGATCCGGCACTGCTCAAAAGCCTGCTGAGCGATCAGTTCTTCCTGACCAAAGGACCGAAGAGCACCGGACGTGAAGTCTTCAACCTCGGATGGCTGCATCATCATCTGTTCCAGTTGCCGACAGTCGCGCCGGAAAACGTACAGGCGACCCTGCTTGAATTGACTGCACTGACCATCACCGAGTCTCTGCAATCGGCTCAATCGAGCACAACCGAACTGCTGGTATGTGGCGGTGGCGCACATAACGTCGCGCTGATGAACCGACTGGCAGCGCTGTTGCCGGAGACGAAAGTCAGCAGCACGGCAAAGTTCGGTGTCGATCCGGACTGGGTCGAAGCCATGGCGTTTGCCTGGCTGGCACATTGCTGTCTGGAAAGCGTACCGGCCAACCGACCAACCGTGACCGGCGCTCGCGGGCTTCGGGTACTGGGTGCCATCTACCCGGCCTGATCGAAAGCAGAATGAAAAACGCCGCTCAAATACGCGGCGTTTTCATGTGTAGCAAGGCATGGATCAGATCGAGAACGAAGAGCCACAGCCACAGGTCGTGGAAGCATTCGGGTTCTTGATCACGAAACGCGAACCTTCCAGCCCTTCCTGATAATCCACTTCAGCACCAGCCAGGTACTGGAAGCTCATCGGATCGACAACCAGGCTGACGCCTTCGCGCTCGACGATGGTGTCGTCATCGGCCACATCTTCATCGAAGGTGAAGCCATACTGGAAACCGGAACAACCACCGCCAGTCACGAAAACGCGCAGCTTGAGGCGGTCATTGCCCTCTTCATCGACCAGGGTTTTCACCTTGTGCGCGGCTCCCGGTGTGAATTCCAGAGCCGTGGGAGTAAAGGATTCGACGCTCATGTCAGAGTTCTCCCGGCGTTAAGCCGTCATAATGCGTAATGACGGACATTATCCGCTTCTCCTAGAAAACCGGTCAACTATTGATGTGATGAGTAGCGGCAAGCGGTCAAGCTACAAGCCGAAAATAGCTTGTAGCTTGTAGCTACCTTACTTAAGGCATCATACCGGCATGCGACAGGCCCGAACGCTCGTCCAGGCCGAACAGAATGTTCATGTTCTGTACTGCCTGACCCGACGCGCCCTTGACCAGATTGTCGATAACCGAAAGCACGACAACCAGATCACCGCCCTGAGGACGATGCACCGCAATCCGGCAGACATTCGCACCGCGCACACTGCGAGTTTCCGGATGGCTGCCGGCTGGCATGACATCGACGAAAGGCTCATCGGCGTAACGTTTCTCGAACAGCGCCTGCAGGTCCACCGATTTGTCGACAACTGTCGCGTACAGGGTGGAGTGAATACCGCGAATCATCGGGGTCAGGTGCGGCACGAAGGTCAGGCCGACATCGCCACCGGCAGCACGACGCAGTCCCTGGCTGATTTCCGGCAGGTGACGATGCCCCTTGACGGCGTAAGCCTTGAAGCTTTCGTTGGCCTCAGAGTACAGCGAACCGAGGCTCAGGCCGCGACCAGCGCCACTGACACCCGACTTGCAGTCGGCAATCAGACGCGAGTTATCCGCAAGCCCGGCTTCCAGCAACGGCAGGAAACCCAATTGGGTTGCGGTCGGGTAGCAACCCGGCACGGCAATCAGGCGTGCATTCCTGATTTGCTCGCGATTGACTTCAGGCAAGCCGTATACCGCATCCTTGAGCAGCTCCGGCGCGCCATGAGGCTGGCCGTACCATTTGGCCCACTCGACCGGATCCTGAAGACGGAAGTCAGCCGACAGGTCGATGACCTTGGTGCCAGCAGCCAGCAGCTCGCCGGCCAGAGCGTGAGCGACACCGTGGGGCGTGGCGAAGAACACCACATCACAGGCGCCCAGCGTCTTGACGTCCGGCACGCTGAAGGCCAGGCCGTCGTAGTGGCCTCGCAGGTTCGGGTACATGTCGGCGACTGCAAGCCCGGCCTCCGAGCGAGAGGTAATCACCACCACTTCTGCTTGCGGATGCTGTGCCAACAGACGCAGCAGCTCGACTCCGGTGTAACCCGTGCCGCCGACGATACCGACCTTGACCATAACCTGCCCTCAACGAAACAACTGGAAAGCCGTCGATGATATGAGCCTATCGCCTCTGCGACAACCGACAACGTGACGTATGGAGGCTCAAGCCACTACTATTCGGTCACCGTGAACCTGGGAATAACTAAAAATGCTCTTTTTATGGGTCAAAGCGCTTCACATCGTTTCGATGGTCTGCTGGTTTGCAGGTCTTTTCTATCTACCAAGGCTGTTCGTCTACCACTCGATGAGTGAAGACGCTGCCAGCAGGGAGCGCTTCTGTGTGATGGAGCGCAAGCTGTATCGGGCCATAATGGGACCGGCCATGATCGCCACCCTGATTTTCGGCGGCTGGCTGATCAGCTTCAGCCCGTCCGGATATTTCAGCCAGGGCTGGATGCATGCAAAGCTGACCCTGGTCGTACTGTTGATCGGCTATCACCATATGTGCGGCGCGCAGGTCAAACGCTTTGCCCGCGGAGAAAAAGGTCGCAGCCATGTTTTTTATCGCTGGTTCAATGAAGTCCCTGTAGTAATACTGCTGGCTATCGTCATTCTGGTGGTGGTCAAACCGTTCTAATCAATCCGGGGTGGTCATACCGGTGCCGGTAGCCACCCCAGCATTGATGGCAAGGCACTACGCTTTTTATATCGAGACAAGGAAAGCCCTTCATGGCCGATACCCACTTCAAGATCATGTTTGAAGGGCAGTTACGCACCGGCGTTGAGCTGGAAACCGCAAAACTCAATCTGGCCCGGCTGTTCAAGAGCGAACCGCCGGCCGTCGAGCGACTGTTCAACGGCAATCCTGTATCACTCAAGCGCGGGCTGTCTCACACAGAAGCCCAGCGATATATCCAGGCGCTCAACGATGCAGGCGTCGAAGCACACATCGAGCCCGATCCGGAGATCAGCCTGAGCCTGGACGAGATCGACCAGCCGCGTCCTGATCGCGCCCCTGTCGAACACGCTCAGGCGTCCTCACCCTATGCGCCACCCAAGGCAGATGTCACAAGCGACCTGCCCAGGTATTCAACGCTGCGGATATTCAGCATTCAGGGCCGTATCGGTCGCTTGCGTTATCTGGCCTGGAGCCTGGCATTGATAGCCGCCAGCCTGGCGGCAACAAGCATCTGCTTTGCCGTCCTGAGCGTGTCACTGGTTGGCGGCGGGCTGTTGAGCACGATAGCCTTCGCAGCATTTGTTATCGTCAGCGTGCAGATTGGCACACAGCGCCTTCACGATGCAGGCTGGTCCGGATGGCTTCTGCTGCTTAATCTCGCGCCCTTCATAGGCGGTATCTTTCCGTTCCTGATGCTGCTGATACCGGGCAACACAGGGCCCAACAAATACGGCGCGCCACCGCCGCCGAACTCGCGCGCAGTAAAGGTGCTGGTCGGTCTCGGGCTTGTCTTGCTTGCGCTGTTCGTCACGATCATGCTCAACAGCGGTGTCGAGGTCTTGAAAAGAGAACTCGAAACCACGGCCAGCGAATACGAACAATCCCTGCCCTACGACGATGATTCCGACAGCAATGAGGCTCAGCCCGCCGCACCGACTCCCGGTAAAATGTTTTAACCAGGACATCACGTAATACGTTGCTCACAACACAGCTCAAAGAAAGCTGGCAGCAACACGCTCAATGGAGAAATGCATGACCCGTTACGCCCTGATCACAGGCGCTTCCAGCGGTATTGGCCTGGCCATGGCCGAAGCCCTGGCACGTCGCGGGCACAATCTGCTGCTGGTCGCCCGCCATCGCGATCGCCTGGAAAGTATCGCCATCGAACTGACCCAGCGTTTTGGCGTGGAAGTGCTGTTTCGTGCCTGCGACCTGGGCGAACCGCTGCGTCTGTCAGGCTTTCTGCTGGAACTGGAAGATGGCGCGCATCAGATCGACCTGCTGGTCAACAGTGCCGGCATCGGGACCTGCGGCCCGTTTCTGGCCCAGGAGTGGGCTGCCGAGCAGGACCTGATCGACCTGAACATCCTTGCCCTCACCCGCCTGTGCCACACCGTTGGTAACCTGATGGCGCTGCAGGGCGGCGGCCAGATTCTCAACGTAGCTTCGGTTGCAGCTTTCCAGCCGGGCCCCTGGATGAGCACTTATTACGCGAGCAAAGCCTACGTACTGCATTTTTCCGAAGGATTACGCGAAGAGGTGAAGAAAAACGGTGTAAAGGTTTCGGTGCTCTGCCCTGGACCAACCCGTACGCCGTTCTTTCGCACTGCCCAGCTCAAGGTGAACGACGAAAAGATGATGACCCCCGAAGAGGTGGCATTGTATACAGTGCGTGCGCTGGCAAAAAACAAGGCTGTTATCATCCCTAGGCTACGAAACAGATTATGGGCGTTCGGCCCGCGGCTCGGTTCGCGCTGGCTGGTTCGGCAAATCAGCGGCTTTATCAATAAGTCCTGCTGCCCACGCTGAGTAATAAATAGTTATTGCCCGGCAAACACGAACTCATTGCTTCAAGCTTTGACCCATCCACCCCAAAAGGAGCAAACGGCTGTGGAGACTTTGTTTACCAAGATCATCAACCGGGAAATACCGGCCAGGATCATCTATGAAGACGATCAGGTACTGGCCTTCCACGATATCGCCCCTCAGGCGCCCGTACATTTTCTGGTCATTCCGAAAAAACCCATCCGTACCCTCAATGACCTGACCGAAGAAGACAAGGGTCTGGCGGGCCACATTCTTTTCACGGCCCAGCGTCTGGCAAGGGAGCTGGGCTGCGAAGAGGGTTTCCGGGTGGTCATGAACTGCAATGAACTTGGTGGACAGACCGTCTATCACATTCACATGCATGTTCTGGGTCAGCGTCAGATGAACTGGCCGCCGGGCTGAGCCGGTTTTTCAATGGCTTGCATCCTGTCGATGCCATTAAATGGCCCATTTGCTGGCCCTGACAGGATGATCCAGCTCAAGCCGGACCGCTCTGATTGGGGTAAACTGGCCAGCATGGACCTATCCGGAGGTGCCCATGGCTACCGAACGTCACTACTCTCCCCTTGATCGTCTGCTGCTGCAGGCCGACAGCGCGATGCGCACGTTGCTGCCTTCCAGCGGACACTCTCATCGGCCATCCCCCGCCATCCTGCGCCCCGAGCACAAGATGAATGATGTCGATACCCGGCATGTGGCCGGTCTGATGCGCATCAACCATACCGGCGAAGTCTGTGCACAGGCGTTGTATCAGGGCCAGGCCCTGACCGCCAGGCTGCCAAAGATACGCAAGGCCATGGAACATGCCGCCGAGGAAGAAATCGATCATCTGGTCTGGTGCGAACAACGCATTCATCAGTTGGGCAGTCATACCAGCGTGCTCAATCCGCTGTTCTATGGCTTGTCCTTCGGCATCGGCGCCGCTGCCGGCCTGATCAGCGACAGGGTCAGCCTGGGGTTTGTAGCCGCGACCGAAGATCAGGTCTGCAAACACCTGAACGAACATCTGGAGCAGTTACCGGCCGAGGATGAAAAGTCCCGGGCGATTCTGGAGCAGATGCGCATGGACGAAGAACAGCACGCCGAAACGGCGCTGGAAGCAGGCGGCTTTCGCTTCCCTGCCCCGGTCAAGTTCGGCATGAGCATTCTGGCCAAGGTCATGACCAAGAGCACTTACCGGGTCTGATCGCTCAAAAAGCATGCACGCACAAAAAAGGCGCCTTGATCGGCGCCTTTCTTGTTTGTACTGGAGTCAGACGGTCACGTTACGGCCGTAGAAGATTTCCAGCATTTCGTGCTTCACCTTGGCGGTGACCTCTTCACGCTGTTCAGCGGAGAGGTTGCTGGTCGCGTCGCCGAACAGGTAGTTATCCAGTTCAAACTCCTTGAGCAGCATTTTGGTGTGGAACAGGTTCTCCTGGTACACGTTGACGTCGGTCATCTGGTAACCGTTGCGCGTGTCTTCGGAGAGATAGTTCTGGATCGAGTTGATCTCGTGATCGATGAAGTGTTTCTTGCCTTCGACGTCACGTGTGAAGCCGCGTACGCGATAGTCGACGGTCACGATATCGGACTCGAACTTGTGAATCAGGTAGTTCAGCGCTTTAAGCGGTGAAATCACGCCACAGGTCGACACATCGATGTCCACGCGGAAAGTCGCGATGCCATCGACCGGATGAATTTCCGGATAGGTGTGAACCGTGATGTGGCTCTTGTCCAGGTGGGCCAGAATGGTTTCCGGCAGCGGACCTGGCGACTCTTCGATCTGGCTTTCGGTAGGCGTTACCGGCTGCTCGGAGATCAGAATGGTCACACTGGCACCCTGAGGATCGTAATCCTGACGAGCGATGTTCAGGATATTGGCACCAATGATATCGACAACATCGGTCAGAATCCGCGTCAGGCGTTCGGCGTCATACACACTGTTGATGTATTCGACGTAGGCCTGCTGGTCCTGCGGAGTTTCCGCATAGCAGATGTCATAGATATTGAAGCTCAAGGTCTTTGTCAGGTTATTGAACCCGTGGAGCTTGAGTTTGCTTTTCACCGTTAAAAACTCTCTATATATATGCGGCGCCGGCCGCGTGATCAAGCATGCCCGTCAGATGAGCGGCGCTCAGCTGCGTAGGACGGTTAACACCTCTTCGCGTTGGCGATTTTGGTTGTCTGTTCTGGCGCTGCGGCAGAAAACCCATGCACGCGGCGCCTGAAAAAGTCGCGCATTATGCAGACGTAAGAAGCCATCTGCCAGAGTGTGCGCCGTTTTTATGATCGTTGGATGTCGATGACTCAGCCCAGCTCGACTATTTCGTAGTCGTGAGTGATCTCTACGCCGGCATTACCCAGCATGATCGATGCAGAACAGTACTTCTCGGCCGACAGCTCGATGGCACGCTTGACCTGGGCTTCCTTCAGGCCGCGGCCCTTGACGACGAAGTGCAGGTGGATCTTTGTAAAGACCTTGGGATCTTCGTTTGCGCGCTCGGCCTCAAGGAAGGCTTCGCAGCTTTCGACCGGCTGACGGGACTTCTTGAGAATGCTGACCACGTCGAAGTTGCTGCAGCCGCCCAGACCGATCAACACCATCTCCATGGGCCGGACACCCAGGTTGCGACCACCGCTTTCAGGCGGGCCGTCCATCACCACGACATGACCGCTACCGGACTCGCCGAGGAACATGGCTTCGCCAGCCCATTGGATGCGTGCTTTCATCGCCAGACTCCACTGCTAAAAAAGGGTCGCCAGCTTAGCACAGGCCCGGGATTTCACTGGAACGCTCAGCAGAAATGCCTTTTGCGGACATTGTGTAGGAAAGTTCTTAAATGACGGCAAACCCTCGTCGAAAAGCTGGCGAGAATGCCAGTGCAGCCGATACCTATAAAAGTGCCATATGGCGAAGGGTCTTTTTCGGAATACACCATGCTCGCAATCACCGTGACACCCAAGATAAAGAGTCTCGAAAAACTGCTTCCCCATGCACAGCGCCGTCGTTGCGCTGCCAAGAGCAATATCATCTGCGCTGGCGAGAAGTCCGAGTCGCTGTTCATCATCCTCAAGGGTTCGGTGACGATCCTGATTGAAGACGACGAAGGCCGGGAAATGATCGTCGCTTATCTCAACAGCGGAGATTTCTTCGGCGAACTGGGACTGTTCGAGCCGGAAGGTCGTGAAAGCGTGCGCAGCGCATGGGTGCGCGCCAAGACCGAATGCGAAGTGGCTGAAATATCCTACTGCAAGTTCCGCGAGCTGGCGCAACAGGAGCCGGAAATCCTCTACGCCCTGGGCGCCCAGATGGCCGAGCGGTTACGCAACACCACGCGCAAGGTCGGCGATCTGGCGTTTCTCGACGTCACCGGACGAGTGGCCCGCACGCTGCTGGACCTGTGTCGACAACCCGATGCAATGACCCATCCCGACGGCATGCAAATCAAGGTAACCCGTCAGGAAATAGGCCGCATCGTGGGCTGTTCGCGAGAAATGGTCGGGCGCGTGCTCAAGGCCCTGGAAGAACAGCAACTGGTCGACGTCAAAGGCAAGACCATGGTGGTGTTCGGCACCCGTTGAACGACCGTGTTGCTCAGAGCCGGATCAGCATTTGCCGATAAGACTGGTTCAGGCGCTCAAGTACATCGGGATGTTCGGGAAAGGCTTCATGCAGGGCAATATGGCTTTGCGCACGCACACGTGACTCAAGCCCACACAGTTCGTTGAACCGGTTAACCGCAGCCACCATCTGCTGGCGCTCGTTATCCAGCAGCAATGCGCCATGAGCCAAGACCACCGGCCGTGATCCACCCTGGCTCTGTCGCCAGCGCTGGGCAGTGCCGACCATCTTGCGGCCATCGAGGTTGACGTTGAAGCGTCCGTCGCAGAAGGCGCCCTCCACTTCACCCAATGAGGCGTGGCCGCCCAGCCCGGTCAACAGGTCGAGAAGCGGCTGACACAAACGCCGGTAGGCCGTTTCTATTCTGTCGCGGTCGGAGTCAGTACCAGGTTGGGCGTAAACCAGGGCAATGTTGACGGTTGCGCACGACTGCGGCACCGGCTCACCACCGGTTTCGCGCAGCAGCACAGGCCAGCCACTGTCAGCCAGCACTGCACTGGCTTCGGCAAAGCCCGGCAAGCGGCTCATCCGGCGCGGCATGACCAGCGCCCGATCATTGGGCCGCCAGAACAGCAGCCCATGCTCCGCGTCACCGGCGCATACGGACGCCAGCAGGTCCTGCTCGGCCTGCAGGCCTTTCTCGATGCCGATGTCGACTACCGTCATGCGCTACGACTCAATCCAGAGCCGAGCCACTGACCGGCACGCTACGCTCCGGGAAGAACAGACGTTGCAACTCTGCGCCCGGTTGCTCGGCACGCATGAACGCCTCACCGACCAGGAATGAATACACATCGCTGATTTCCATCAACTCGACATCGGCACGGTTTAGAATGCCGCTCTCGGTGATGACCAGACGATCGCGAGGAATACGCGGCAGCAGGTCCAGCGTGGTTTCCAGGCTGACCTCGAAAGTATGCAGGTTGCGGTTGTTGACCCCCACCAGCGGCGTATCGAGGGTCTTCAGGGCGCGCTCCAGCTCATCGCCATCGTGGACCTCGACCAGCACGTCCAGGCCAACACCCTTGGCAACCGCCGCCAGCTCGGCCATTTTCACGTCATCCAGCGCCGCCACGATCAGCAGGATGCAGTCGGCGCCGAGAGCACGGGCTTCGATCACCTGATACGGATCGATCATGAAGTCCTTGCGAATCACCGGCAACTTGCAGGCAGCCCGCGCTTCCTGCAGGTAGGCATCGGCGCCCTGGAAGAAGTCGATATCGGTCAGCACCGACAGGCAGGTTGCGCCCCCAGCCTGATAGCTCTGGGCGATTTCGGCTGGCTTGAAGTCTTCGCGGATCACGCCTTTGCTCGGCGATGCTTTCTTGATCTCGGCGATGACCGCCGGGTGTTTGAGTTTGGCCTGTTCGATCAAGGCCTTGGCAAAACCGCGAGGCGCATCGGCCACAGCCGCCTGCCGCTCCAGCTCTGCCAGGGTAACGATGGCACGACGAGCAGCCACTTCCTCGGCTTTACGGGCGAGAATTTTTTCCAGTACGGTTGGCACGCTCATCCTTCGTTCTCCTGCTTGAATACCGCGGTGAAAGCACCCAATTCGTCCAGCTTTTCCCGGGCCAGGCCGGTGTGCAGGGAATCGTGTGCCAGTTCTACGCCTTCCTTGAGGCTGGAGGCATGATCAGCAGCATAGAGGGCTGCACCGGCATTCAGCACAATCATCTCGGCAGCTTTCTGGCCATTCTCGGTCTTGCGACGCCCCAGCGCGTCACGAATCAGCTCAAGCGAGGCCGCCGGGCTTTCGACTACCAGGCCGTACAGGCTCTGGCTTTTCATGCCCAGATCTTCAGGTTGCACCCAGTATTCAGTGATTTCGCCGTTTTTCAGTTCGGCGACAAAGGTCGGGGCCGCCAGGCTGAATTCATCCAGGCCATCCTGGGAGTGCACGACCAGCACATGCTTGCTGCCCAGGCGCGACAGGACTTCAGCCAGTGGGCGACACAGCGCCTGGCTGAACACACCCACCACCTGATGACGGACGCCAGCCGGATTCGTAAGCGGGCCGAGCATATTGAACAGGGTACGCAGCCCCAGATCGCGCCTTGGACCGGCAGCATGTTTCATGGCGCTGTGATGGGACTGGGCAAACATGAAACCGATGCCTACGCTGTCGATGCAGCGCGCAACCTGGACCGGATCAAGGTTCAGGTACACGCCCGCAGCTTCCAGCAGGTCGGCACTGCCGCTCTTGCCCGACACCGCTCGGTTACCGTGTTTGGCGACCGTGCAGCCCGCCGCCGAAATCACGAAGGCCGAGGCCGTGGAAACATTGAAGATATTCGCACCATCGCCACCGGTGCCGACGATGTCGACAACCTTGTCCAGCGACTGCAGTTCAACCTTGTTGGCCAGTTCGCGCATGACCGAAACCGCACCGACGATTTCGTCGATACTCTCGCTTTTCATGCGCATGCCCATCAGGAAAGCGCCGATCTGCGCTTCGGTGCATTGGCCGGTCATGATTTCACGCATGACATCGCGCATCTCGTCCGTGCTCAGATCGAGATGATTGACGACGCGGTTAAGCGCAGCCTTGATATTCATTGGTGTACTCATAAAAAGTCCTTAACCCTGACGGCTGCCGCCGGTCTGCTTGAGGAAGTTGGCGAACAGCTCATGTCCCTGTTCGGTCAGGATCGACTCGGGGTGAAATTGCACCCCTTCAATATTCAGGGTCTTGTGGCGCAGGCCCATGATCTCGTCGACCGAACCGTCTTCCAGCGCGGTCCAGGCCGTGACTTCAAGGCAATCGGGCAGCGTATCGAGCTTGACCACCAGCGAGTGGTAACGAGTCACCACCAGCGGATGGTTCAGGCCATTGAATACACCCAGGTCTTCATGGATCACCGGGCTGGTCTTGCCGTGCATGACCTGACGGGCGCGCACTACATCGCCACCAAACGCCTGACCAATCGACTGATGGCCCAGGCAGACACCCAGAATCGGCAGTTTGCCCGCGAAGTGAGCGATCACTTCCAGCGAGACGCCGGCTTCGTTGGGCGTGCAAGGACCAGGGGAAACGACGATGCGATCCGGGTTCAAGGCTTCGATCTGAGCAATGGTCAGTTCGTCGTTACGAATCACTTTAACGTCGGCACCCAGCTCACCGAGGTACTGCACGACGTTATAGGTAAAGGAGTCGTAGTTATCGATCATCAGCAGCATGTTGCTATCAACCTTTTGAATTTACTGACTTTATTCAAGCCTTCAGATTCGGCACCCGCTTGCGTATCCAGCGCCGGTCACGGCACAACACATGACCAGGTGGCATACATCAAAGGGTTGAAGGCATACAGGTACAGGTCCGGGCTGGCCGGAAAGGAAATAGTCAGGCGCGCCAACGCCAACGGGCGTGGGCCTTGATAACGCGCATCAAGAGTTTGCTGACAATCGTCACGGGAGGAGTCTCATCTATACGTTTCGGGACATTAACTTACCGAATCACACGGCGCAATATGATTGTGCCGGGGAAAGCGGGCCACGTATCCGATCAGATGACCTTTTACGCGGCAGATCAGTGTCTGGATAGATAAGGAGCGGTAGGTAGCGAATTCATTCGAGAATGTGTCTGGCAGGCTAAAACCTGGCTGCCTTATCGCGGATGAATCCGCTCCTACACGGTTTT
Organism: Pseudomonas cichorii; assembly: GCF_003700275.1. Lineage (GTDB taxonomy): Bacteria > Pseudomonadota > Gammaproteobacteria > Pseudomonadales > Pseudomonadaceae > Aquipseudomonas > Aquipseudomonas cichorii_B. Next base: position 15,474 of record NZ_RBRE01000026.1, read on the forward strand.
GGGGAGGGAGATGGGGGGAGTTTAGCGGGAGATTTCCTGGACATAGACCTGACAGGCCTTCAGGGCAATCAGTCCCTGGTCGCCGTCGTCGGTGATGGCGACAATTCGTTGAGCAGCCGCCGGGTCAAGTTCGGCTCGCGTGGCTCCATGAACCACGCTGCCGGAGGTGGCAACGGCTGACTCTCCACGGCCACTGGCGGGAGTGGCGAGGAGGACTGACAGCCGCAGATCAGAAGTAGCCAGACGGCTACGCAAATGAGCCTGTAGCTTCTGTGCATCGCTCAATTCCTTGTAGTGAGTTGCATCGTTGCTGTGCAGGCGGGCCTCCATGTCCCGCCGCAGTTTCTGTTGGTTTTCCTGCCAGGCGATGACTGCCCTGGACGCCAGTTCACGCTCGCGCTGATGGATCTCGGACTGCTCGGCCAATTGCTGGCCGTAGCTGCGCGCCTGCCATTGCCATGCAGCCCAGGCGCCAAGCCCCAGACCGAACAGCAGAGCCAGGAGCACAGCGCGCAGATCCAGAGCCGTCATGACAACACCTGCAAGGCACGCACATACAAGGCTTCACGCTCGGCAAGACCATTGGTCCCACCATTGATGCGTTTGGTGATCAACAGGAAGTTTCCTTGATCGGCCAAGGCGTTGAGCCGTGCCCGATCCCAGAACCAGCCTGCCGACATCGCGGCATGCTCCGGCAGCTCAAGCAACTCGGGATGATTGAGCAGATCCAGCCCCAGCGCTTCCCCGCACGCCCCATAGTTCGCCCGCCCTGTGACCTGAATAAGCCCCCGTCCACGATAGAACGGTCCATCGTCATCGTCTTCGGGGGTATTACCCAGGCGCAGGGCCAGTTGGCCTGTGTCATAACGCTTCAGGTAATCGTCACTTCCCAGCTCACGGACATAACGCAACTGACCGGACTCGTGGCCGATCTGCGCGATGAAGGCCGCAATCTGCAAGCGAGTGACGATGCTGTAGCGAGTCATGGCCGTGTTGAGCGCGGAAACAAAAACGCCGGCTTTAGGGCCGGCGTTGGGGAGGATTTGTTGTAGCTGTGGTTGAGTTATCACAGGTTTTCTCCATGCAAAAACGCCCCCGACTGGAAGCTGTTACTGTGCCTGATCAGCTTCCTGTCGCCAGTCCCTTGATCTGATCAATGGCCTCGATGACAACCGCCTTCGCCTGGTCATGTTCGCCAGCAGCAACGAGGGTACGCACCCGTTCCTTTGCCGCGAGACGCACTTCGCGAATCCGGTAAACCATGTCAGCGCTATCCGCCGATGCTTGCAGAATGAGATCAGCCGCCTCCTGCGGCGTTCGGCCATTGATGACATAGGCCGCCACAGCACGGGGAACGTCGTCAACGGGATACCCGGCAACCTTGAAGGCCTGAGCCTCCGATGACGCAAGGCTGTATTCCAGAGCCCGCAGGGCTTCGAGTGCACTGACCAACTGCACGGAGTCGATCTGCTCGCACAGCTCCTCGGCAGTCGGAATAACCTGCACCGGATCGACCAGAACCGGCAAACCAGAAGCGTCGTGCGAACGCACCTTACCCACGGGTGGATTGGCGATTACAGACGTGTAAATTTCTTCGGATATCTGCACGGCATCCTCAGGGATCTGGTCACCATGGACCTGTGGCAGATAGGTACAACCAGTAGTGGAACTGTAAAAACGTTGCATGATATTTCCTTGATTTTTAGTAACCCACGCCAAACCAATAGAACCCGTGAGGTGGCTCTACACCACCCACATAGTTCTGGATATAGCAGGAAAGATTCGTGGAGGAAAAGCTGACAACCTGGGGTCCAGAGTCGATATAACCGTTTGAAGTCGGATTACTGGATTGCGCGATTGCACACAAACACTCTGTAGGAAATCGCAGGGGGAAACTTGTGGTATGCGTGATGTCAAATCCCGCTACAGTTGTATGCCCCCATTGCAGAATCAGCCCTCCGAGCCAACTGGGCAAAGCGATGTAACCATTCTGTGCAAGGCTGATAGCGAAGCCCTTGCGAATTTTTCTGGGAGTAACGACTGTCACATCATCCAACCCGGCATTGACCTCGGCCTGAGTGGCCAACCTGCTCAATCCCCGATTAACTTCCGTGGCCTGCACGACGAGTGCTGCAACTGCAGCGATATCGATATTTCCCTGATTGGTCGGGACATCCCAGGCTTTTATGCACCACATGACCGCAATGTTTCGCGGACGGGTTTCTGTGCCTCCTGCAGTACCGACCACATCACCACCATTGGTGACCGCGTACTGCCCCGAACCAGCGGTTGTTCCTACGGCGATGCTGGATATCCCCCTGGTATTGTCTGCGGTTTGCGTGTGGCTATGCGCCTTGAAAGCGTCAGTTTGAAAACCACCCAACACTCGACCTTCATCAACACCCCGACCATGATCCCAGCCACGCAAAAACTCGCCACGCGACTCGGGAAGACGGAAGTAACCCGCCGGATCACCGGTCTGGTTGTACCAGGTCCCCAGATAGGCAGCCAGTTGAGGATAGGCAGCAATACTCTGCAGACTGCCATCAACTTCAAGATATCCAGGCGGAACAGCTGCCTTTGGAAAAGGCACCATCATGCCAATGGGTACCACATTGTGTTTGCCCAACAAGGCATCCATTTCTTCCTTGTTGTAAACACGCGCCCTGGTATACGCATCGTTCTGGACGATATAGCGGATGGCTTCCAGCAACTGGTCCAGATCGTCCTCTTTCGGGTTGATCTGGGCCGCGCGGATGACCGCCAGCACCTCATCGGTTACCGCATTCCCCCAACTGGCAGGAATCAGGGAACCAGGAGTTCCCTTTACAGCATCTTCATCGACAAACTTTCCATTCATCAACCCAATACCGGGTACACTTTTTGGATAGTCCATATTCAACTCCTAACTTGGTTAATTAAAACGCCGCAATGCGTCGCTATTGCTTAGTGAAGCAATTCGATGACCTCTCCATCGCTCATGTAATATTGTTCTTTCGACTGAATCACCCAGCGCATCCGACAGAGTGGACTATTCCCATCGTCTCTCGCTGAGTTATCGCCAAGAGCCTTATCTACCTGCGAAATTACTTATAGCAAGAACCAAAACAAAGCTGTCCTCCACAAGGTATGGCTTACAACATTCGCTGCGATGTGATTGGTGTTTCGTAACAGGCAATTAATAGAGAATCTGCCTGATGTTATGGAGCTATGCTGCCCCTGCAAGAATGATCGACATCAATGGGGCCATCAGTATCAACGGCAACCATAGGCTTCTACATGACCCACGATATCGATCATTGCCAAGCTCAATTGGCTTTGAACCAGACGGGCGCTACAGGACGAAACAGAATATCGGGAAACTCTGGAGTCTGCGGCCAGTCGCGCAAGGATTGGATATAAGTCAGAAGCTCGGTAAATTGCTCAGTTCCCAGCGTTGTCGACAGATTCAACTCCAACTGATCTCTATGACGGTCTCTTACACCAGAGGCAGCCATAAGGGCCCGATCCCGCCAGACCCGCTCCTTGGTCTGCAGTTGCTCGGGGCTCAAGCCCGGCGGATCAATTGCAACAGGGAGCCCCTCTGCATCCGCAGCGATAATCTTTCCGGCCGCATTCGCAGCACGAAGTTCAACATGCTGCGCATCGGTAATTTTTTTGCAGTCTTTTCCTTCCGGCTGCATTCCGGACAAATAGAAACCACCCGTTTCGGCGCAATACAAAATAGTCATGATTATTTTCCTATACCGATGACGAATAAATCCCGGGTTCCTGCGGAAAGCTCAACAATATCTTGTCGATCAAGAATCACGCTGGTTTTGGTAAGGTTTCTATACTGCGCAGAAACACCATCATTAACCCGTGCCGCGGAAGAGTGTGCCGCTCCGGAAATGGCGTAACACGCATCAGGCCAAGCCAGCGGCCAGGTTAGCGTCGCAAAGGTGTCACCTGCCAAAGTCGCCCGGCCATACTGAATAAGTAAACCGCCCAGCCATGTCGGAAAAAGGACATAACCACTGGCAGCAGTGAAACTCATTGCGAAACCAAAACGCATTTTTTTGGGTGTAACGACTGTTGCATCATCCACACCGGCATTGACTTCGGTTTGATTGGCCAATCGGCTCAATCCCCGATTAACTTCAGAGGCCTGCACAACGAGTGCTGCGAGTGCAGCCACATCGATATTTCCCTGATTGATCGGCTCATTCCAGGCCTTGATGCACCACATGACCGCAATGTTTCGCGGACGTGTTTCCTTACCACCTGCGCTCCCGGAGAATAAACCTGCAATAGACCCGCCGAGCGAGTCAGGCGATGTTTCCACATAAGCCTTCGCAGTTGTCGAAGACGCGCCACCGTAAACTTTGCCAAAAAATGTACCCGGAGAGGCCGTTGCTCCTGTCACAGAACTGGCACCGGAGCCTGCTCCGACGTTATCGACAAAACCCGTTTCCTTGTGGACATGGGCTCCCAGCAATTGATCTTGAAAAGCTCCAACTCCTCGTCCGGCATCAACACCCCGACCATGGTCCCAGCCACGCAAAAACTCACCACGCGACTCAGGCAGACGGAAGTAACCCGCCGGATCACCTGCCTGGTTGTACCAAGTCCCCAGATAAGCAGCCAGATCGGGATAGGCGTCGATACTCAGCAAACTGCCATCGACTTCAAGAAACCCGGGCGGAACGGCTGCCTTTGGAAACGCAGCCATCATGCCCACGGGCACCCCATTACTGAGTTTCAACAAGGCATCAATTTCTTCCTTGTTGTAAACACGGCCCTTGGTATACGCATCGTTCTGGATGATGTAGCGGATGGCTTCCAGCAACTGGTCCAGATCTTCCTCTTTCGGGTTGATCTGGGCAGCGCGGATAACCGCCAGCAACTCATCGGTTACCGCATTCCCCCAACTAGCTGAAATCAATGATCCCGGTGCACCGGAAACAGTGTTTTCATCAACAAACTTTCCATTCACCAGCCCGACGCTGGGGACGCTTTTTGGGTAGTCCACGGTATTACTCCTCAGTTGAAATTAATGAACTCAGCGGTGTGAGCAGGTGCTGCGCGGCGGATCAAACATTCGATAGCTGTTCCCGGGTTCACGCCGAAGCGCTCGCCCCAGTAGCTCGCACCGAAACGACGACCAAGCTTGCGTCGCCCGCCGGTGTTCAGGGTCCACATGAATTGCGCGTTCCAGGTGCCGAAGTGCGCCTTGCCAAAACGAGAACGCCCCATACGGGGCGCTCGGTGTTCGGTGACAGTGGGGTTGGGATAGCCCTGGCTGATGGCAATGTCGATGTAGAACGCCGGGTTCTGCCCTCCTACGGCAACCAGCCGCTGGCGCACCGACAGACGCCGGTCCTCGAACAACGGGCTCAGGCCCAGGCATGGATCGGGCAGGTTCATCACCCGCTCCCAGTCCGGCACCAGCTCACTGACGCTGGCCGGGTCCATCTCATTGAGCAGGGCGCAAGCCCGGCCATCGATGCGGGCAAACTCCTCGGACAAACCGGTGATCACCTGCTGCAGCTCAGGGACTCGCTCCGGATCCCAGGCAGGTCCCGAGGGCAACAGGGCTTGTAGCTGATCGGCGTATTGCCGGGCGGTTCTCAGGACGACCATATGATCCCCCCGAATACCAGCAACTGATTGGCGTTGGCTGGCACATTGGCAACGGGAGAGGTCAGCACATGATCGGTTTCGCCCGTCGCACCGCTGATGGCTTCTGCGATATGAGTCAGCAGCAGTGTCTCGCCAAGCCCGGCCTCGCGATTGTGCAGGTCCATCAGTTGCGCCTGAACGGCGGCACGCACGGCAGAAGTATCCGGCATCAGCTTGATGGTGTAGACGACGCGCTTCTGTATCGGGGCCAGCACGTACAACTCAGCCGTCACCGGGCGCAGCGGCTCGATATAGGCAGCCACTTGCGTGAGTTCATCGGCATCCGGCACCGGAGTAGCGTCATTGTCGCGCATGACAAAAACCGCCACAGTCCCAGGCCCCATATAACGCCGCACACACCATGCACGGGTAATGCCAGGCACTTCCAGAGCCCAGGTCACGTAATCATCCTGATTACCGCCATGGGGGATGACACGGTAGGAACGCACAACACGGGCGCGCAGCGACTCGATACTTTCCAGCGCCGTGCCACCAGTCAGACCACCTGCCAAAACCGTGAAGCTGCTGTCGATCCCTTCAATGGGCTGAACCGCAGTCATTACCAGACCGGCATCGGCGTTACCCAGAATGCCCGCATCCACGGCTTCGACCGTTGTCACGTTATTACCGGCAAGCGTGGTCACTCCCTGAGTGACGCGGTAGGAGCGGCCATCACTGAACTGCAACACGGTATCGGCATCCAGCACCGCACCGGCTGCCGCCGTGAAACGCACCGAACCGCTGGCCGGTTGCGCGGCATTACGCGGTTGCCGCAAGCGAAGCGTGGCCTGGCGCTGCAGGGTTTCTTCATCGGCCGTGTCGGGCAGGATCTGGTCGGCAATCCAGCTCTGATAGCCGTAGAGCCCATAGGCCGCGCCACTATGGGCGCGGGATAACACTTGAGCATCGGATTGGCGGAGCGCTTCGTCGGCCAGATCTACCTGGGTCCGGCCAATCAGCTCAGGCAACGTAGGAGTTTCAAACGGCATAGATCACCTGCCACTGTTCGGATGGGTTGAAGCGCACGGTCTGGCCGCTCGAAACGACCAGCACGACGCCAAGATTCAAGCGGTTGTTCTGGACCCGCTCGGTAAGGATTTCGATGTCCTGCACATGGCCGTCTTCAATCAGCCAGACGAGCGCTTCGCGAGCGTAGAACTCGGCATCGCGCTGCGTCTGGGCGGTGAGTTTCACCCGGCGCAACAGCCACAGACGGGAGCCGATACGGTCATCCGTCACTGCCGGATAGGTGTCGCCCCACCAGCCATAACGCTCGTCATCGTCCACCTGATCGTCAGGCCCGGCTCGACGCCAGGTGAAGAGACTGATGATGACCGAGCGCAGCAACGAAGCTTCGAGAGAGCCTGCAATAACCATCAGGCACCTCCCACGGGCGGACCGCTCTGACCGTTGCCACCTTGTACACCGCCGTGTGTATGGCTGATCTGGCTGATGCCGCCAGCCACCTGATCACCCTGGGAAATAATCTTCCCGGTCTGGGTGATCTGTGGCGTTTCAAAATTCACCGCCACCGCAGCCCTGACGTTCAGGGTGTTGGTTTCGATGTCGATGACCTTGCTGCGCTTGAGGTGAATCTTGTCGCCCTCGTCGGTATAGATCGCTACCTCACCGGACTCCAGAGCCTTGAGGCGATAACGACGATCAGCGACCACCAGCAGCAATCCATGGGAGCGATCACCGCCGATGAAGGCAGCAATGCCTTCGGCGCCGGCCAGCGGATTGCTGGTAAAGCCATAAGGCTCGAAGTGCTCCATGTCATCCTTGATTTCACCTGCGGTCAGGCGCATCTGCAGGGCCTGCATCTTGCTGGTGGCCCTGGCGAGCACCACCGTGCCACGCACCAGCATGCGATTGAGTATGCTCATTAGGGTTTTTCCTTGTCGGCGGGTTTTGCAGCGGCGGTATCTTTGCTGCCCGCCTTCCTGTTCGGATCGTTGGGTTCGGCATCGAACGTTTCAGGCGGACCGACAACCAGCGTGGTCACGGTGCCTTGCTCGTTGAGCGTGTAGGCGATTTCCGAGATCAACATGTCCTGGTCGAAACCGACCACTGGATCCACGACTCGCACCAGCATGTTGTGCCGCCAGAGATCGCCATTGGACTGCCGCCAGCCCTGCACCTTGTAGGTGGTGACCTGTGCCTTGCCCATGCGATTGACGCGCTCCCAATTGGCACGACTCTGGGCCAGTTCGGGAGTGACAGGCGCCGACTCATGAATGATCAGGACACGCTTGCGCTTGATCCTGCCATCGACTGCCAGTGCCGATACTTCGCTGGCATCCTTGGCGAACGTCTGATCGTTGCCACTGCGTTGCCCGATCACCCGGTACTCGGAAAAAACACCGGAAAAATCGAGCGGTGCCGTGGCCGAAAGAATGTTCTGCCCCACTTCCAGGCGATCCACTGCCCGTCCCTGGCTGCCTGGCATGGCCAACACCAGACGGCCTTTTTCATCGTCCGTGGAGAAAATGCGAAACAGCGTCAAGAGTCGATCAATTGACTTGAATACCGTCTCGGCAGGCTCAAGGGTGTGGTCGGAGATCTTGCCGGTTTCAGCAATTTCGCTCACGACACCCACGCCATAAGGACCTGCAAGCGCCTTGACGATGCTCAGGACACTTTGCTTTTTCCATTGGACCGGCTTGTTGAGCGCGGCACAATCAATCAAGTCAGCCGTCAGAGATCGTCCGGAAATAGTCAGAGTGATCTGCTTGCCGTCATAGCTGATCGGTGTAGCAAAGACCCAACCGCTGAGAATCAACTCGCCCCCGATGCGAACCTCACACCGTTCCCCCTGACTGATAGGTCGCGAAGTGCTCTGCCCTGGCCACTGCCAGGTAATGCTCACATTGAAACTGCGGGCCTGGCGCTCGATACCGGCAGAAATGGACACTGATTTCCAGCCGCCATAATCCATGTTGCCCACCGTCAAGGTGACAACATTCGACTTATCCATGGGGTTACTCCTGGGCGACTTTCAAAGTGCCGGGCGATATGAAGCCTGGGTGCTGGACACGATTGCGCTGCACGACCTCAGACGAGCGGGTTGCGTCACCGAAACGACGATAAGCCAGCACCAACGCAGGTAGTGGCTCGGCCACCTTGATGTCGATCAGGCGCACTCCGGATGCTGCCACCGCGTTCAGATGGCGGATCAGTGCCTGACGCAAAGTGTTGAGCATCAGGTAATGCTCCGGATCGGCTTTCAGCGAGGCTTCCCAGATGGCCGAACTGAGCGTATCGCGCAGCTCGATCACATCATCGGCAACGGGAACCTGCGCCCGACCGACCGGCAGGATCAACTGCTGGTCAAGCGCTGGCGTGGCAATGATCGGTACCATGGCAGTCGCAACAGGCATGCTTGCTACAACCCGGGCAACCTTGACCAACAACGAATCCTGCACCAGATTCGCCGTCGCCAGAGCAGCCGAACCGGTATCGATCCCACCCCCCTGATTGACCAGATTGATACTGGCCACAGCTTCGGCTTGCTGGGTAGCCTCGGAAATCGTCGCCCTGTAATTGACGATTGCAACATCTGACGATCTGCTGCTCGCACTCTGGCTTGAACTCAGTCCAGTGCCAGTGCCTGTACTGCCTCGACTTTCATCACCCTCAAAACTGGCAAAGAAACTGGAGAACAGCGTGCTCAAGGTCAATGGCGCATTGACCAGCGAATGCACCAGACTGGTCACGTCCGAGTAAATCGTCATGAACGGAGAGAACTGCCGCTGAACGGTGGCAAATACTCCCGACAGTGCGCTACGCAAGGCCTGGATATTGATGCGCGCGGCGTCCACTGCCGCCATGATCGCCCGGTAGCGCTTGAGCGCCGAATCCAGCAATCCATCGGATGCCTGCATAAGCTGTCGTCGAGTATTGATGGTGGAGGTCGGAAACCGTAGCGGCTGATCCGGGTAAAACGCCAGATCCAACTGGACCATGCCACCTTCGCCCCGGTTGTGCTTCATCGTGCAACTGCCAACCTGCACCTGCATGCGCCCTAGCCATGGGTGAACAAGCTCACCAGCACCTTCAGCTTCGAGCGCTTCAAGCAGTTTGTCACGACGCTCAAAACAGTCCGCACCGATCACAAAAGCGCTCATCGTATGGATTTGCGCTTGCTTGCCCAACGACTCGAAATAAGGCTCGTCACGTTGTGGAAACTCGTGAAGCTGCCCCCTGCGCCCAACCGGAACACTGTCCGAGTTGATGAAGAAACCAACACCCCGGAAAGAAGCGGGCATCAGCCTGTCACGCCATGTACTCATGGTACTTCTCCTGATCCAAGGGTTCGGAAACCAACACTTGGCGAGACCGTCAGGCCTGGCTGATTGGTTCGCACTTCACCGGGGCGCATGCCCGCAGGGGCATTTTCAAAACGGATATTCAGCTCGCCTTCAAGCCTTCGATTGGTAGCCGCCCCTTGTAAAAGCAGGCTTCCAGGCGCAGGCATATTGGGAGCACCGAGCAGATCGCTGGTGGGCGGCACGCCAGTTGCCTCATTGAGGCGCTGTTGATTCAGACGGCTGGTACTCGCAGCATCGGCCAGCAAAAATGCGCCGCTACCGCCACCTGGGCCGGCATTACGAACTCTCTGTTCATCTGCGACCACGTTGAGTTTTTGAGTAATGGTTCCAAGAACCCCACCGCCTCCCAGGAAGCCCAGTGCCGAGTTGATTCCCTCTGACACCTCGCGCCACAAGTCGGTAAACCAGGTTCTGATCGGTTCCCAGTGCTCAATGATCAACGCCAAAGGCGACCAGTTGAACATCGTCTTCAACACATCGAAGAACACAAGCGCAGGAGCTTTGATCATCTCCCACACGCCACCAAAAAAACCGCTGAGCGGCTCCCAGTTCGCCACGATAAGACTGAGCGGCGACCAGGCGAATAGCGTTTTCAAGAACTCGAAGAACGGCGTAGACAGCGCTTCAATCACTCCCCACAGTGCCGCAAAAACCTCGGTCAGTGGCTGCCAGTTGGCCGTGATCATGCCCAGCGGCGACCATGCGAACGCACCTTTCAGAAATTCCCAGACCGCAGTGACCGGCCCTTCAATCGAGGCCCATATGGCGGCAAAGAACGGTGCGACCGAAGACCAGTTGGCAATCAGCGCCCCCGCTGCCAGAGCAATGCCTCGCACAATCAGTCCTACTGGCGACATGCCCATGACCATGGACAGCAAACGAGTCGCATTGGTCGCCGCGAGAACCGCTACTTGCAACACACCAAAGGCAATGGCGGCACCCACCACGCCCTTGATGACCCCGGGATGTTCGGCCGCCAGGGCAGCGACCATGGAAATCATAGGGCCTATAACCGCCAGTGCATCGTTCAGCGCTGGCAGAAATATGCCGCCGATATTGATGCCCAGCCGTTCGACACGGTTGTGCATCTGCTGTATCGCAACAGCTGTCGTCTGAGCGTTGTCCGCAAACTCCTGTTCAATGGAACCTGCGGATTTGGCGCCCTCGGCAACCTTGTCGAAGTTGCCTTTCAAAAGCTCAAGATTCTTCAGCAGCGGTGTGATCGCGCCCAGCGAGTCGGCACCAAACAGCTGCGAAACCACATCCGTCTGCTTGGAAGGATCGACCTGCGAGATTGCCGTCAGAACCTTCTCGATAGTCGCAGAAGGATCTGCCTGCATGCCCTGAGCCACCTGAGCGGCATCGAGTTGCAGCGACTGGAAAGCCCCTGCGCTCGCGGTCCCGCCTTCGCTCAGTGTTTTCACCAGGCTTTTCATGCCCGTTGCGGCGACATCCGCCGGTACATCCATGCTCGCCAGTGTGGCGCCCATGGCGGCGACCTGCGCAGAAGCCTGGCCGGCAACAGCGCCCAACGGCCCCATCGCGGTGACCATGGTTGCAATCTGCTTTTCCAGATCATTACCGCCCAGGGTATTGATCTGCTCGGCCAGTTTGTTGACTTCGGGTTGCGAGAGCTGCAGCGAGGATCGCCACTTGCCCATCATGTCGCCCGACTCGGCCGCTGTCTGGCCAAACGCGACACCCATTTTCACGGCGTCGGTCGCAAAGCCTTTCAACTCTTCGCGTGGCACGTTGGCCTTGGCGCCAGCCGCCACAAGTGCGGCAATGCCGTTGGCACTTTCCGGGAGCTGTTCGCTCAAGTCCAGGATGTCGGTGCTCATTTGCTGGAATTGCTGCGGTGTCTCAAAAGCCACGACCTTTTTCACATTGGCCATGGATGTTTCAAAACCGATTGCTGCCTTTACTCCGGCAATCAAGGGCGCCGTAAAGGCGTTCCCCTCGATCACACCTGCAAGGTTGATGTTTCCCAGACCCGAGCTTTCCAGCCGGGTTTGAAAACCATCAACATTCTTGCGCATGTTCGCCAGAGTTGGAGACAGCTGGTCCACGCCGGTAATCAGCGTTTCAAGCTTGAATGGGTTTGCCATCACTCCCCCTGCAGGATCTGATTGATACGCTGCGACTGCAAGATCGATTCGGTGATGATGTCCAGAGACCTGGACATCATCAGTTCGGGATCAACCTTCCAGAAATACGCAAGGTCGTAGACGACGGCGATCAGGCCTTCGAGGTCCCTGATGCCGCTGCCATGAAAAAACTCGCGACCTTCCAGCTCAGTTTGTTGATATCGGAAAGATCCAGTTGATCGACCGAAGACGGAGGAATGCCTGCGCAGACCGCGATGTATTTCGCTGCAACATCAAGATCGAGGGACACTTCCTCATGCTTGTCGATCTTGTAAGGCAGCGCCTTGATCGCTCGTGCTTCCTGCGCCGTAGGGCGGCGGAAAGTCAGTTGCGCCAGGGACTCGCCGTGAGCCTCGATCGGGCTCGCCAACTCGATGACTTCACTCATTGCCAGCTCCCCTGGTTACCGTCGAATTGCAGTTCGATGGTGCCTTCTTCGCCTTTGCTGGCCGGTTCGGCCACCAGATACGCACCGGACAGAACGTAGATCTTGCCGTTCTGGAATTCACAGGTGATGGTCATGTCCACACCGGTGGTAAGGGCCTTCAAGGGAAAGTCCGGGGTATGAACCGCTGTGAATTTCAGCGACGCCACCTTGTCCTGTTCCTTGAAATAACCCGGCACGACCGTCTCGCGCTTGACGTTCATCAGAGGGGCTTCGCCGCCGCCGCTGATGGTCAGTTGAGTTCCGTCCACCTTGATGTAGCAGGTACCAGCTACTTTTTGAGCCATGTTGTTTATCTCCAGAATGAAAAAACCCGCACAAGGCGGGTTTGAATGTTGAGGTTGAAGTCAGGCAGCTTCGTCGTATTGCAGACGGAACTGGTTAAGCAGCGCGAACACCCGCAGACCGTTGATGTAATCCGGTGGGAACATCACGTTCACGCGGCTCGGGTCCTGGCTGTCGCGCTCCACGATCAGGTGCTGCGCGAACAGCTCGGCGTTTTCGACGTGGCCCTGCTCTTCCAGCCTGGCGTACTGAGCGATCAGCTCGCCGCGAATGGTGCTCGGGGTCACGATTGGCTGGCCAGCGCCGAAACGGGTGCCATCGTTGGCCAGTTTGTGGCGGCCATACTTGCTGGTGATCACGCTTTGCAGGCGGCGAATGATGAAGGCCGACTGGTGCATGGTTTCGCTGTCCAGGTACGAATTGTCAGCCTGGCCATAAGCGTTTTTCTGATAGGTGGTGATCGAACGCTGAATGCGCACGTAGCCGCCTTCGTAGTACGCGGTGGCGATGCCGTAGCGCAGCAGCGACTCGCGCTCGGTGAGCGTGAAGCGGGCACTGGCAGGCGCCGGGTCCAGGCCAGGCATGGTGCCGGTCTGGGTCGGACGGCTGGCATCGGCAGAGATGAACACTGCGGTGCGTGCTGCAAGCGCAGCAGCCTGTACCCAGACTGGCTGCGGAACACCGACTTCCACACCCTGGATGGTCACGTGCTGGTCGTTGCGCAGTTGACCTGCGGCGACCAGCGTACCGACCGTACCGCGCTTGGCGCTGTAGACATGGCCATACAGTTGCTTGGCCCAGCTCCAGCGACCGGTGCTGTCATCCATGGCCGATTTCCAGGCATCGAGCGTGGTGGTATCGGACCATGGCAGGCACAGGAACTCGAAAGGCTCGTCGCCCAGCGCAGCCAGTGCCGCCACTTGATCAGGACTGCCGACACCGCCCGTCATGGCAGTGGTCACCACGGTCAAACCGGCCGGAGTGACTTCGCCATTGGTTTTACCCAGGCGATTGATTTCCAGCTGGATGTCGTTGCCGCTTTCACCCGTCCATTTGCAGGACAGCTTCACGACGCCAGCCTCGACCTCGGCCTTGACCGGCAGATCCGGCGTGGCATTGATTTTCACCGACAGCGCGCTGGCCGCCTGGGCTGCGGTCGAACCATTGACCACAGTCGCCTGCACTCGCACACCGCCGACGTACAGGTTCAGCACGCCCGATTCGCTGGCCGTACCGGAAAGAGTGACGGTTGCAGCGGACTTGGCACCTTCGGTGCTGAGCAGCGGCAGACACCAGACTTCACCTGTCGGGTCAGTCTTGCGCCAGGTTTCGTACATCGAGGCCAGCATGGAACCCTGGCCGCCGATGTTTTTGGCCAGCGCTACGCTGGGCACCAGTACCAGCGAACCGATTTCCGGACCATCGGCATCGTCGTTGACTTGAGCCACGATCAGACGGCGCATGCTGGCCGAGGCACTGTTGGCTGCAGAGTTGTCCATTTCCGCATAGAACAGCGGGACACGAACATCGGATGGAATGTTATTGAAGCTGATAGCCATTGTTTGGCTTCCTCTTGATTAGGCCGTGACGGCCTGGTTGGTTGGGGATTGCAAGGTTGCAGTGGTGACATCGCCATCGTTGCAGCGGCGCTGCCACCATGCGTTGAAGCGGACTTCACGACCTTCGGCCGGCAACAGGTCGCCAGCCTCCGGATCGGGTACAACCCGGCCAGCGGCCGGTACCACAGTGATGCGTTGAGTCATGGTGTTACGTCTCCTGAGAACTTCATTTCGATACGTCCATCGGGGCCGGGAGATTTCAGATTCGGATCTGCCGGATCAATACAGTCCATGTCGAAGGTCACGCCGGTGAAACCCGGCAGACCATCCAGATACGCCTCATGCCAGGTTTCGGCAGGCTGATCGGATGTGTTGCGGCCCAGTTGAAACTCGGCCGCGAAACCAAAGCGCCAGGCCACTTGCGCAGTGCCGGCCTGGAGCAATGCACCGCCGGTGTATTCCATCGGCTCGTAATCGCTGCCGGCATTCCAGCCGACCAGCGCACGCCAGAGTTCCGCACGCACGGCATGCAGTTGTTCACTTGCCACCTGACCGCCTTCGTCGTTACCGGCGAGCACCACGACCACGTCAATCCGGTCGGTGATGTTCTGGCGAACCACGTTGGTCAGGTCATTGGCGGTTGCCGAATCCCCCGTGGCAATCACGTAGGCAGCGGGGTAACCGGACGTCGTGCTGTTCACCACAGCGTTCCAATAGATGCCGGGGCTGATTCGTCCGGCAAAGGTCGGGCATGTCGCCTGCAGATGGGCAACGATCGGGGTTATCTTCATGAGTAAATCCAGAGGTGTCGGATATCGATCCAATGCGCCTGTAAAACGCGGCGCATGACATGTATTGCGAACGGCTCAGCCAATGGGGAGCCGCCAGCAGCAGGTGAGCTACTGTCTGGCCTTGCTCAAGGCCGCATCGGCCTTGTCAGCCGCACGACTCGCCGTGTTCGCGGCTTCGGTCGCCGCGGATGCCGCACTTTCCGCCTTGTCTACTGCCTGAGTCGCGCTTTGCGCCAGCTTCACCAGACTGAGGTCGCGCTTGCCCATCGCGGCGTCGTAGGCCCGACGCACCTCGGCCAGTTGCTGGGTGTGCTCGGAGTTGGCCGACCACTGCCCGGCCTGAAAACCCAGAGTCAGACTGCCCGCCGTCAACAGCGCGGCAATCACCCAGATTTCTACCCGGCGCCACCAGTGGCGAGCGATAAAGTTAATTGCGCATCTGTCCATCCTTGGAACCTCCTAGTTGAGAGCGAAGCCGGGCAATTTCGGCGCTTTGCGTGGTCACCTTGTCAGTGAGTTGAGCGATCTGATTGGTGAGGACTTCAACCTTGCCCTCCATGCGGCCAACCGCAGCGGCCAGTTCGTTGCGCTCCCTGGCAAACTGATCAGCCCGGGCCTCTGCTTCCTTGCGAGCCTCGCGCTCGGAGTCGAGCAATTCATTAAGGCGTCTTACCGTGCCGATATCGGCGTTATCCATTGCCCGGTCAGCTGCGTCTCTTGAGAGAAACTTGCGCAGCCAGAGAAAGCCGCCAAGCAAGATGGTGCCGGTCCCGCCCAGCCAGGTAGCTGTGCCTGGGCCGAGGTCAGTTGGGTCCATCGGTACTCCGAGAATAAAAAAGGCCGCCCTCAGGCGACCAAAAGAACTTGGGAAAGAAAACCCCGCCGGGGCGGGGTTTACTAACGGCCAGAAACTGGCGGGATGTGGTTGTGAAGTACGTTCCGGGTTGTTGTCCCCAGACGCAAATCGCATATCGTGGTGCCTTTGTACCCCTGTTCGGAAAGGACGAAAAGGGCCTTTTTGGGGGTGGGTCGAGTTCGACCGGACTTCAACCGGAGTTCGACCACGCTTCGACAATCAGGCCGGATAAACGGTAAAAAACGTTGCTCGTTGTGGTGTGGTTTCAGGGTAGAGACAGGGTGTTCCTTCGCGTATGAATCCGCTCCCACCCGAGTCTGAGCAGGCAGGTAAGCGGGTTCATCCGCGAAAACGGTTCAACACTGAGAGGAGAGAGGGAACCAGGTCCCTCTAGGTAATGCGCAATTCAGGAAGGGTTATGCAGGCATGCCAGAGCGGCAAGTAAACAGAAGGGCTTGGAGGACGCTCAAGAAGCCTGAAGCTTGTGCTTGCTACTGCGGCTTGCACTACGTGCCGCCAGAATCGACAAAACCTGCTGATGCAGTTTTTCCACCCAGTTGCGGTAAGTCCTGTCGGCGCCTTCATTGATGCCGAGCAAACGCATCTGTTCACGGGCGGGCAATAAATCGACGTAACGGTACTGCGCCAGTTTCGCCAGCTCGGGACCTCTGCCCTTGGCCGGACCACGAGACAGTTCGGCGACGGCTGCCTCGACTTCGCTACCGATGTAATCCATACCGCTGCCATTACCAACCAGGGCTCTGGAGCCCGGCGTGCGACGCGGGATATAAGCGCCCCACTCCATGATGCCGGCCATGGGGCTGCTCAACCCGCCACCCAGACCCAGGCGCATCCGCTGCTCGCCCCAATTGGTCATCACTGCTTCAACTTCATCGATCATTTTCCCCTCCTTGCTGAAAGGAACCGTTTATCTGTATGTATAAACAGTTAAATACATTTTGTATCTTAATTCCACCACAACCCGCTACACTGTGTCGATTGTCGAACCCCTTACAGGCTGTAGTATTTCGCGCATGAAGAAATGGTATGAAATCGCCAGGCAAGCCATGGACAACCAGTCGATCAGCCAGGAAGAGATGGCTGAACGAATGGGTGTGACTCCTGGTGCCGTAGGGCATTGGCTAAACGGCAAGCGCGAACCGAAAGTCGACGTTATCAACCGGTTTCTGGACGAATTGGGCCTGCCCATTCTGGAAACTTCGCTCCCCGCCTCCGAGCCGGGGCAGCAGAATGTTGCGCCCACAGTTCAACCTTCGCGCTTCTATCGCTATCCGGTGATCAGTTGGGTAGAGGCTGGCGGCTGGAGCGAAGCCGTCGAACCTTATCCGGCGGGCTATTCGGACACCTTTGAACTCACTGACTACAAAGCCAAAGGCCGTGCGTTCTGGCTGGTGGTGCGTGGTGACTCGATGACTGCCACGGCAGGCCAGAGCATTCCGGAAGGCATGCTGATTCTGGTCGATACCGGAATCGAGCCGACTCCCGGCAAGCTGGTGATTGCCAGGCTTCCAGAGAGCAACGAAGCCACCTTCAAGAAGCTGGTCGAGGATGCAGGGCGTTATTTTCTGAAGCCGCTGAACCCAGCGTACCCAACCATCCCCATCACTGAAAACTGCAAACTGATCGGCGTCATCAGGCAGATGACCATGCGGCTCTAGCTCAATTCTTTCAGGCAGAAAGCCCCGAATTTTTCGGGGCTTTTTTGTTTTCGCCATCCTTGACCTTCGCTCTTCGTGCAAGCCGGACACATTTCACGGTTGCGTAGGAAAAAGACCTGAATTACTGTATGCACATACAGTAAAAAGGAATTGCAGCATGTCTGTCTGGATACCTGATATTTCGCAGCACGATGCCTATCTGGCATTGGCGCAACGTATTCAAGCACTCATCACCAGCGACCGGGCGCAGATCGAGCACCAGGTATCCATACACCGGGAACCCGGCGAATCACTCCTGCATTGGGAGCAGATCGTTGAAGAACTCATGGAGGCCGAAGGTGTCAGCGTCACCCGTGACAGCGCAGATGCAATCCATCTTGCCTGGTATGTGGAGTCCGAAGACGATGAAAAATACAAATCGTAGCTTAAAATACAAAACGTATTGCATGACCGAAATACATATCGTATTGTTGCTCCACGTCTCACCTCACAGATGAACACGCCATACAGCAACACCGTTCAGTAGCGGATGGCCCTGGGAAGGAGACGGATATGACCCAGACCTTTATCCACAGGGAGTAACCTACATGAGCAATACTCTGGATCTGCTTCGCAAGGAATTCGCCACCCCATGCCCGACACTCAGCGCGGTCAGGGAGCGGTATTTCTCGCACATCTCGAATGATCGCAATCTCCTGCGCAAGATCAACGCCGGGCGCATCGCCCTGAAAGTCAACCGCACAGGAGGCACCCGCCAGGGGCATCCCTTTGTGTATCTGCATGAACTGGCTACCTATCTGGATGCAATCGCCCAGAACCAGGCCGCGTGACCGGGCGGGAACTGCCAGCCTCACCGGGGCTGGCAGAAGACTTCACACTGTAAACGTTCACATACGGATCTATTGATCCTGTTGATAAGTTCTACCACCGCCCGGCAGTAAGTCCTTTTAGTTCTGGCAGTAATGGGGATGCTTGCTAGGGTCCCTACAGTGACAAAACAATAAAAAAGGGCTTTTTCCATGACAGGAACCTCACTGCGCATGCCATTGACGGCATGTTTACTCACACTGGCCTGCACCTCGACTTTCGCAGCCACAGCGCCTTATTCGACAATGGTGGTGTTTGGCGACAGCCTGGCCGATGCCGGGCAATTTCCCGATGTAGACGGTCCCGCCGGGGCAACCCTGCGGTTTACCAATCGGGTCGGGCCCACTTATCAGGACGGCAGCGGCGAGATCTTCGGGCTGAACTCTTCGACGCTGCTGGGCTTGAGGCTCAATGTCCCGGCCGGTGACCTGACGGCCTCGACCTCCCCCGTCAATGCCGCCTCGGGAGTGCCCGACGGCAATAACTGGGCGGTGGGCGGTGATCGTACCGATCAGATCTTCGACGCCATTACCTCGGAATCGCGAGTGGTCGACCCCGACTCAGGCACGGTTCTGCGCACCCGCACCGGCTATCTGCCGAGCAATAACTTTCAGGCCGACCCGAACGCGCTGTATTACTTGACCGGCGGCGGCAATGACTTCCTGCAGGGCCAGGTCCTGAGCAGCAGTGCCGCAGCAGACGCTGCCGATAATCTGGCTGACAGCGTGCAGGTCCTGCAACAGGCGGGGGCCCGCTACATCATGGTCTGGCTACTGCCGGATATCGGTCTGACCCCCGTCTTGAGCGGCACCATCCTGCAACCGATCACCTCGGCACTCAGCGCTGCTTTCAATGAGCAACTGGTCAGCCGCCTGGAACAGATCGATGCGCAGATCATCCCGCTCAATGTGCCGCTGTTTATCAGTGAAACCCTGGCCGACGCCGGACGCTTCGGCTTCGCGGCCGATCAGGATCTGGTGGGCACCTGCTTCAACGGCGCAGGCTGCGATGAGAACGCCGTATATGGCCTGGACAGCGCCACGCCGGACCCGAACCGGCTGTTCTTCAACGATCGAGTCCACCCGACCGAAGCGGCCCAGCGTCTGCTTGCCGACTACGCCTATTCGTTGCTGGCCGCGCCCTGGGAAATCACCTTGCTGCCGGAAATGGCCAACAGCACATTGCGGGCTCAACAGGACGAACTTCGCGCCCAGTGGCTGACCGACTGGGGCAATTGGCAGGCCGTGGGCCAGTGGCGCAGCATCGTTGCCGCGGGCGGTCAGAAAGTCGACTTCGATGCTCAGGACTCGTCTGCCAAAGCTGACGGCCGCGGCTATAACCTGACTGTCGGCGGCAGCTACCGCTTCGCCGAAAACTGGCGAGCCGGGTTGGTTGCCGGGGCTTATCGTCAGAGCCTGGAAGCCGGCGCACAGGACTCGAAATACAGGCTCGACGGCTATATTGCGACGGCCTTCGTGCAATATCAGGCCAACCATTGGTGGGGGGATCTGGCAGCGTCCGGCGGGCATCTGGATTACGACAAGGCCGAGCGCAAATTCGCGCTGGGCGTCAGCGAAGGGCAGGAAAAGGGCGATACCGACGGCAAGCTCTGGGCTGCAAGCGCGCGGCTTGGCTTCGACATTGCGGGCGCGGCAAGCCGTTGGCATCTGTCGCCGTTCATCAGTGCCGATTACGCCCACATCGATGTGGATGGCTATTCGGAACAGGGCAACCGTTCGACTGCCTTGACCTTCAGTGACCAGACCCGCAAATCCCGGCGTGCCGGTGTAGGTTTGCAGGGCAAATTCCAGCTGACATCCTCAACCCAGATCTGGGGAGAGTTTGCCCATGAGCGGGAGTTTGAAACCGACCGGCAAAACGTGACCATGGCCCTCAACACCTTGCCCGGCATCGATTTCACCCTCGAAGGCTACACTCCGCAGCGCAACCTCAACCGCGCCAGCCTCGGCGTGAGCCAGAAGCTGAGCCGCGATCTGACCCTGCGCGCCGGTTACAACTGGCGCAAGAACGACGACGCAACTCAACAGGGCGTGAATGTCGCGCTGAGCCTGGACTTCTAGGACGTTGCCCATCGTGAGCTGGCCGGCTCACGATGGGAATCGCGTACTCATCGCTCCAGAATAGCGGTGACCCCTTGCCCGCCCGCCGCACAGATCGAAATCAAGCCACGCCCCTGCCCGGCCGCCGCCAGCAGCTTGGCCAGGCTGGCAACGATCCGCCCACCGGTGGCCGCAAATGGATGACCCGCGGCCAATGAACTGCCCTTGATATTCATTCTGCTGCGGTCGATGGAGCCCAATGGCGCTTCAAGCCCCAGGCGCGTCTTGCAGTATTCGGGGTCTTCCCAGGCCTTCAGCGTACACAGCACTTGCGCAGCGAAGGCTTCATGGATTTCGTAGTAGTCGAAGTCCTGCAAGCTCAAACCGTTGCGCGCCAGCAGGCGTGGCACCGCATACACCGGCGCCATCAGCAGGCCTTCCTCGCCATTGACGAAATTCACGGCTGCCGTCTCGCCATCACGCAAGTAAGCCAGCACCGGCAAACCACGCTCCCTGGCCCACTCTTCACTGCCGAGCAACACCAGCGAGGCGCCATCGGTCAGCGGCGTCGAATTGCCAGCCGTCAATGTGCCTTTGGCGCTGCGCTCGAAAGCCGGCTTGAGGCTGGCCAGTTTTTCCAGGCTCAGATCAGGGCGCAGGTTGTTGTCACGGGTCAGGCCCAGATAAGGCGTCATCAGATCGTTGTGCCAGCCCTCGGCATAGGCGGCCGCCATTTTCAGATGGCTTTCCAGTGCCAACTGGTCCTGAGCATCACGCTCGATCCCCCACTTCTGTGCCATCAATTCGCAATGCTGGCCCATGGACAAACCGGTGCGCGGCTCGCCATTGCGCGGCAGCTCCGGCTTGAGATGCTGGGGTCGCAGTTGCAGCAGAGCCTTGAACTTGTCGGCTGCGGTTTTACTGCGATTAATCTGCAACAGAATATTGCGCAACTCTTCATTAACGCCGATCGGCGCATCGGACGTGGTGTCCACACCTCCAGCAATCCCGCACTCGATCTGCCCCAGCGCAATCTTGTTGGCTACCAGCAATGCAGCCTCAAGGCCGGTGCCGCAAGCCTGCTGGATATCGTAGGCCGGTGTTTGCGCCGACAGCCGCGAACCCAGCACGCATTCCCGGGTCAGGTTGAAGTCCCGGGAATGCTTGAGCACCGCGCCGCAAGCGACTTCACCGACCCGCAGGCCATGCAGGTTGAAGCGCTCGATCAAGCCTTCCAGAGCGGCGGTCAGCATGTCTTGATTGCTCGCGGTGGCATAGGCACCGCTGGAGCGGGCAAATGGAATCCGGTTGCCGCCGATGATGGCGACACGACGTAGCTGCGTCATGAAAAACTTCCTTTTCTTCAAGCGTTATCTGGGCGGGTGATGAACTGCGTGCTGAAACAAGAACAAACATCGCTTCAGTGTGGTCCACTTCTTTGAACCCCGATTCAAGGAGAGTGTTCCATGTCGTCAGATCGCTACATAAATTTCGCCAACTCCGACATGGGTCGTCGCTTGGTGAAAGCCGCAGGCCTGCCGAGCCCGACGCGCCTGGAGCGTTGGCAAGCCGGGCGCTTGCGGCCTGTAGAAGGAACGCTGCTGATCAGTGGCGGACCTCTGGCCGACCATATCAGGCTGTTCGCCCAGCGCCTGACCGACTCACTCTACAGTTTTGGCAGCGAAATCCCCGGCGCAACAGCCTGGGTTGCCGAGCAAGGCCCGAAACTCAAGGCCGTGGTGTTCGACGCCAGCCTGCTGGTGCGTGCCGAACAGCTCAAGCAGTTGCACGAATTCTTCCAGCCGCTGCTGCGCAATCTGGACCACTGCGCGCATGTGGTGATCCTCGGACGCGCCCCTGCGACGCTACAAGAGCCGCTGGCGGCCAGTACCCAGCAGGCCGTTGAAGGTTTCAGCCGCTCGCTGGCCAAGGAAATGCGCAACGGCGGAACCGTGCAACTGCTGCAAGTGGACGAAGGCGCCGAGGATCAACTGGAAGGTGCGCTGCGATTCTTCCTTTCGCCCAAGAGTGCCTTCATTTCCGGCCAGGTTCTGCACCTGAGCCCCGGCACCGCACAGGTACAGGACTGGAGCCGCCCATTGGCCGGACGCAAGGCGGTGGTCACGGGCGCGGCGCGGGGTATCGGCGCGTCGATTGCCGAAACCCTGACCCGCGATGGCGCCGAGGTGATCCTGCTGGATGTACCGCAAGCCCGCGCAGACCTGGAAGCACTGGCGGCACGACTGGGGGCCAGGGCGCTGGCCCTGGATATCTGCAGTGAAGATGCCGCCAGCCAGTTGCTGGAGCACCTGCAGGGCGGTATCGACATTCTGGTGCATAACGCCGGCATCACCCGCGACAAGACGCTGGTCAACATGCCGGAGAACTTCTGGGACTCGGTGCTGGCGGTCAATCTCGAAGCCCCGCAGACACTGACTCAGGCCTTGCTGGATAACGGCAGCCTGAACGACAACGCCCGAATCGTCCTGATGGCCTCGATCAGCGGCCTGGCCGGTAACCGCGGGCAGACCAACTACACCACCAGCAAGGCTGGCCTGATCGGTCTTGCCCGAGCCATGGCGCCCGCGTTGCGTCAGCGCAGTATCAGCATCAATGCCGTAGCACCCGGTTTTATCGAAACCCGCATGACCGCCGAAATGCCTTTCACCTTGCGTGAAGCCGGTCGCCGCATGAGCTCTCTGGGCCAGGGTGGCCTGCCCCAGGACGTCGCCGAAGCCGTAGCCTGGCTGAGCCAGCCCGGCAGCGGCGCGGTAACCGGCCAGGTATTGCGGGTCTGCGGCCAAAGTGTGATTGGGGCCTGAGCCCGTATTCGTTCAAGGAGATGGATAATGACTGCTCACTGGCGCTATCTGGATTCCCTGCAACCTCTGCCCAACCTGTTCATCCAGGCGGCACTGCGACGCAAGGTCACCGGAACGCAACTACCTGACCTTGGCCTGCGCAGTTGGATGTCGGTGGACGCCGACAAGCTGGCCGCCTATCGCAACGTCTGTGGATTCGCGGATGGCAGCCTGCTGCCGCCGACTTATCCACATGTGCTCGCCTTTGCGTTGCAGATGCAGTTGATGACCTCGCGGGAGTTTCCGTTCCCGTTGCTGGGCCTGATCCACATTGCCAACCGCATCCGGATCCATCGCCCGCTCGGTGGCGTCAACCAGCTGTATGTCAGTGTCCAGGCGAACAATCTGCAACCGCATCCCAAAGGCGCGACCTTCAGCCTGATCACTCAAGTCGAGGACGGTCTGGGACTGTTGTGGGATGAAGAAAGCACCATGCTCTGCAAGGGCGTGAAACTGGACGGCGAGGTCAGCGGCGAATTCGAGCCGGCGTCCCTGGCGATGAGCGAACTGGCACGCTGGCAGGCGCCGGCGCATATTGGCCGGCAGTACGCCAAGGTATCGGGCGATTACAACCCTATTCACTTGAGTGCGCCGAGTGCCAAGCTGTTCGGTTTCCCCAGGGCCATTGCCCACGGCATGTGGCTCAAGGCCCAGACACTGGCGACCCTGGACGATCACCTGCCTGCGTCGAACGTCGAGATCAACGTGCAATTCCAGAAACCGCTGCGCCTGCCCGGCGACGTGCTGCTATCGGCAAGCGCAGCCGGTTCCCATGGCCAACTGCGCGTCGAAGGCGAACAAGGCATCGTGCACATGATCGGAAACTGGCAGCCACTCCAGGAGTGATCGCCTTTTCGCGAATGAATTCGCTTCCACTTCATCCCGTACAGGCTGTGGAGCGAATTCATTCACGAAGACTTGCTTGAAACCTCCTGGCCCCTGAAGCTATGCGCCTTCAGGAGAGCATCATGAACCTCGACGAATTGACCCAGCGTCTGCACCGCATTCGCGATCAGAATGACTGGAAACAGTTTCACAGCCCCAAGAACCTGGCCATGGCGGCCAGCGTGGAGATGGCCGAGCTGGTAGAAATCTTCCAGTGGCTGCGCGAAGACCAGTCCCGCGAGTTGCCGCCGGAAAAATTGGCCCATGCAGGCCAGGAAGTGGGCGATATCGTGCTCTACCTTCTGCTTCTGTGCAGCGAGCTTGGGCTGAGCATGGAAGATGTTGTACGCAGCAAGCTGGCGGACAGCGAGCGGAGATTCGCCAAGTGAGTGATCGTCATTTCGACCAGTTGGCCACCCGCTTCGCGGAAAAGATCTACGGCGGTGCCAAGGGTGCCATCCGTCTTGCGGTGTTGCAGGCTGACCTGACCGAAGCCTTGCCCGAGCGTCCTTTGCGCGTGCTGGATATCGGCGCCGGTCTGGGACACATGTCGTTGTGGCTGGCCGAGCGTGGTCATCACGTCACTCTGGCCGAGCCGGCGGAGCCGATGCTCGAAGGCGCACGCCAGCGTTTTGCCGAGGCCGGACAGGAAGCGACTTTCATTCAGGCGCCCTGGCAGGATCTGCCTGAACGTTTGAACGAGCCTTACGATCTGGTGCTGTGTCATGCGGTACTGGAATGGCTGGCCGAGCCACATGCCATCCTGCCGGTGCTGCATCGATTGACCAAGGCTGATGGCTGGTTGTCGCTGGCGTTTTATAACCGGGATGCGCTGATTTATCGCAACTTGCTCAAGGGCCACTTCCGCAAGATGCGCAAGAACGACATGGCCGGCGAAAAACAGAGCCTGACGCCGCAACAACCGCTCGACCCACGGGAACTGGCTGCGCAACTTGAAGGGTTGTGGCGGGTCGAAACCCAGAGCGGCGTACGGGTGTTCCACGATTACATGCCGGTCGAATTCCAGGCGCGAGCCGGACTTGAAGACCTGCTGGAGATGGAACTGGCCCATCGACGCCACCCCGGCTTTGCAGGTTTGGGTCGATACCTGCACTGGATATGCCGTCCGGTCTGACACCACGCGGAGATCAGCATGAAACGCCGCCTCGCCTTGATCGCCATGTTTCTGAGCATCACAGCCTGCCAGAGCGACAATCCCTATGTCGCCAGTTCGGCACCTCTGCCGCCTGCTCCCCCGCAGGCGGCAAACACCCTGGACATGAGCGCCTATCCGGCAGCGCCGCGGGATTACGCCCGCTATCGCAACTGGGCCTGGCTCAACGGCCATCTGCCAGCAGGCACGGCGTGGATGGATTCGGCGCAGGTTGCCGATGCGGTCAGCAATGGGCTGGACCAGCGCGGGCTACGCCCCAGCCGCAACGGGCAACCGGCAGACGTGTATGTCAGCGCTGCGGTTCGCCAGGAAACCCGGCTGCGGCAGGTACGTGACGATTATCACGATCCCTACTACGGTGGTGGTGTGGGCTATGGCCGTTACAACGGCTACCGTCAGGGTTATGGCGGTTATGCCAGCGTGCCGATCGTGCGTACCTACCAGGAGAAAGTGATGGTGGTGCAGATCAGCATGTTCGATGCCAGCACCGGCCAACCGGTGTGGAGCGCCAGTGCAGACACCGTAGGCAGCAACGATGAAGCTTCGCGCAGCAAAGCCTTGCGTCAGGCTGTGCAACAGGCACTGACGGCGTATCCTCCCCGGTAACCCTTTCGGAGAACTGCCATGTTCCGCCGCCTCGCCCTGCTTTCGCTTGCCCTGCTGCTCACGGCCTGCCAGAACACCCAGATCAATCGTGACTTCGACGCCAGACGCGACTTCGGCGGCTATCGCAACTGGAGCTGGAAAGAGCCCGGCGTGCAGTATCAGCCCGAAGATCCGCGGATCAAGAGTGATCTCACCGAGCAGCGGATTCGCCAGTCGATCAACGACCAGCTGGAGCAACGTGGCCTGCGCATGGCGCCGAGCGGAACCAATGCCGACCTGCAGGTGCAAGCCTGGCTGATCGTCGAAAGCCGCCAGCAACTGGTCAGCACCAATAACAATGCCGGTTGGGGGCCATGGGGCAGTTATGGCTATTGGGGCGGCCCGTTCCCTACTGAAACCCGCAGCGTGGATTACAAGGTCACCACCTTGCAGATCGACCTGTTCGACGGCAAGGACGGCAAACTGGTCTGGCGTGGCAGCACCGAACGTATCCTGAGCGACAACGCGGGCAACCCGAGTGCCCGTGACAACATCGTTCGCGAAACCGTGGCCCGGATACTGGAGCAGTATCCGCCGCGCTGAAATGTCTGTTCGCGAATGAGTTCGCTCCCAGGAATCCCGGCCGGAGCAAATTCATTCGCGAAAAATAACACCCCCGGAACAAGCGAACCCCACGCACTCCTCAGGCCTTGACTACACTCCCTTGCAGACAGGCGAGTGAGCGACGGCTTGGCCGAAGGAGTGCTGATGTCTCCCCTGAATGGTTATGCCGCGTTCCCGGCCCGGCAACGCGGTGCCCTTAGTCTGCTTGCGGCCTTGACCCTGGGTCTTGCCCTGCTGTGCACACTGCTGGTCATCGACAGCGGCAGGCTGTATCTGGAAAAACGCTCGCTGCAGCGCGTGGCTGACATGGCCGCGCTGGAAGCCGCCAGCCGCAAGGGCACCTGTGCCTCAAGCAACACCGCCACGGCCTACGCCACTCAGAGCGCCACCCGTAACAATTTCCCGGTCGGCAGCGACAGCCGGACACTGACGGTCAACTGCGGCACTCTGGGGCTGGATGTGGACAGCCGACGGACGTTCGTCGCCGACTCGACCAAGCCCGTGGCGATCCAGGTCGTTGTCAGCCATGTCGTTCCCAAAAGCATCGCAGCGGGCATCGGCGAGCTGTTCGACAAGACACCAACGCCGCCCAATACCCAACTCAGCGCCACAGCCGTCGCGGCAAGCACACCGCCTCTGGCCGCCCTGACCATCCGCAGCGCAGCAATGACGATCGACAGCACCAAGGCCTCACTGCTCAACCCGATTGTCGGCAGCCTGCTCGGCGGCTCCCTGAACCTCAGCGTCGCCAACTGGCAGGGAATCGCCACCACCGATCTGAGCGTGCTCAGTTACCTGAACAGGCTCAAGACCGATCTGAACATCAACGCCGTGGGTTATACCGATGTGCTGAACAGCAATGTCGCTGTCAGCCAGTTGATCCAGACCGCGATCAATGTCCTGGACCCTGCCGGGACACTCAGCGCCACCGCGACGATAGCCGGTCTGCGCGCCGTAAAGATTGCGGCGGGCGCGACCACGGTTCTGCTGGGCGATTTACTCTCGGTACAAGGCAGTTCGGACATTGCCGCGCTCAATACCAACCTGCGTCTGCTCGACCTGATACAAGGCCTCGCACAACTGGCCAATGACAAGAACGGTGTTTCGGCGGCCGCACAGATCAACCTGGCCGGACTGGCGCAGGTCACGGCCCGGGTGCAGGTTGTCGAGCCACCGCAACTGTCGGCAGTGGGCGATCCGAGCCTGATCGACCCGCTCAACCCCAAGACCGGTGCCAACAGGCTCTATGTGCGTACCGCCCAGACGCGAGCGCTGATTTCGATCAATCTGCCGGTCCTGGGGGCAATTACCCCACTGGTGAATACCGCCACCTCGCTGGTCAGCAGCCTCACCCCCATCCTCAACAGCGCACTGAGTCTGAACCTTGCCGGAGTACTGGGCTCGACCACCTGCGCGCTGGGCCTGACCAGTTGCATGGTGTCGGATATCAAGCTGCTGACCTCAAGCTCATCCTCAAGCGCCGGTCCGCGTATCGACCTGAGCATTTCACTGGCCAGCGCAGACAGCTACGTGACCGGCTACACCTGCACCAGCAATACCAACAAGACCCTGAGCGTGCACACCGACACAGCATTGATCAGCACCAAGATCGGCCTGATCGATAGCGCCTCGGCGTTTCCGGCCAGCACCGATCCTTCAGCAATCACGGCCCTGCCCATCCCGGTGATCGATATCGGCACCCAGACCTGCCAGAAGATTCTCGGCCTGCTGGGAAGCTGCACCACCCGCGTACCTTTTGGCGGTGGCGGTGTCGGCATCAGTTTTGATCCGATCAACCAGTCGCCGCTGGGCAGCTCCGCCTCGACCAACAGCACCTTCAGCTCGCCGCCGGAAATCAATAGCCCGCCTGGTTTTCTAACAAATCCTACAGCCTCGGTTCTGGCCAGCACTCTGCTCGATGGGGTCATCTCGGGAGCCAAGGTCAGCGTCTACAAGCCATCGACCACCAGCCCCAATGGCCTGGGAAACCTGATAACCGTCACAGCCTCGCTGCTCGCCTCCATCACCAGCAGCCTGGACACCATCGTCGCCAATACCCTGCGACCATTGCTGACCTCTGTGGTGGACCCGTTGCTCGACGCATTGGGGCTCGATCTGGCACCCGCCGAGGTGGGCGCCAATCTGAGCTGTAACTTCGGCCAGGCAACCCTGGTGATTTAAGCGTGTTTGTAAATCGGCAATTCGATCTGGAAGCGCGCGCCTTCGTCGACATTGCTGACGCTCAGTTGCCCGCCCATCTGATCGACGATGCCATAACTGACCGATAACCCCAGGCCGGTACCGACGCCCACCGGTTTGGTGGTGAAGAACGGCTCGAAAATCCGCTCCAGCAAGCGTGGGTCGATACCGCCACCATTGTCCTGGACCGTCAGCCGAATGATGTTTTCATCCTCCTCCACGCCAAGACTGATCCATGGCTCGAACTCCCGGTCCTTTTCCCGGCGGGACAGCAAGGCATCGCGCGCGTTGACCATCAGGTTGATCAGCACTTGCTCCAGTTGATCCACATGCCCGCGCACTTGTACCGATGCGCACATCTCACCGATGCGGATCTGCACCCCCTTGCCCTTCATGCCTTCGGAAAGCATGGAGATGGTGCCCTCAACGGCCTGGATCGGATTGAATAGCTGCTCCTCGATCTCGGAACGACGGCCAAACACCCGCATATGGTCGACCACCCGAGCGGCGCGCTGCACCTGGGTGTCGATGCGATTGAGCTTTTCGGTAAGGTAATCGATGTCCACATCGCCCTTGCCCAGCCGCTTGAGTACGTTGACCACCGCCATGCGCATGACATTGAGCGGCTGGTTGATTTCATGCGCCAGCCCGGTGGCCATTTCGCCCAGAGTGGCCATTTTCGCACTCTGGTTCAGTTGCATCCGTGAACGGCGCACGTCGGTGTTATCACGCCCGACCGCCTGAATCTCGACCAGCTTGCCGTCTTCGTCGAATACGCCCCGGTCGGCCCATACCCACCAGGCGTACTCACGACCCGGCAGCTCGATACAGATTTCCTCGGTGCTCATCGGCGCCTCGGGAGTCAACAGCGCAATGCGCTTCTTGAACGCCTCACGCTGTTCATCCGAGAGCCAGTCGCCCAGATTGATGCCAGTCAGTTGTTCCGGCGTGCACTCCATGTAATTGGCCAGCGGGCGGTTGCCGAAACTGAGCACCAGATCCGGTGTGTAGCGGCAGATCATCGCGGGTGAGTCCTCGACCAGAATCCGGTAGCGTTCCTCGCTCTTGCGCACCTGTTCTGCCGCCAGCGTGGCTTCGGTCACGTCCAGCCACAGGCCGACTGCCTCGACCGGCATGCCCAGGTCATCGCGCAGCAGCCGCGCCTCGTCCAGCAACCAGTGATAATCGCCCTTCTTGTCGCGCAGCCGGTAACGACGGCTGACGAATCCCTCGCGCAACAATTGGCGGTTGCGATCGAACCAGATGTCCTGATCGTCGGGATGAATGTATCCGGCAAGCTGCCCGTCGACACAATCGGCCAGTGTCCAGCCCAGCAGCGGCGTGAGGCTGTCGCTGAAAAAGCTCGGTTCGAGGTTGCCCTGGTCATAGCGCTGGACATAGATCACCGCAGGCGAGCTGGCGATCAGGTTATCCAGTCGCGCATGGGCCGCAGCTGCATCGGTTTCCTGATTCTTGATATCGCTGACATCGAGCATGAACCCCAGGACGCGCTGCACCTGACCACTGATCAACGCCTGCCCCTGAATACGAAACCAGATGTTTTCCTGGGCCGGATCGGCCTGCAGCAGACGCACACACAACAGCATCGGCGTGCCCTTGTCGCGCAACTGCATCAGGCGCGTCGATAATTCCTGGCGGTCGGCGGGGTGAATCATCGCCAGCCAGTCCTGACGTGGCAGGCGGTCGACCCGGTCGCTCAGGCGCAGGCTGCGCGCCAGTTGGGGAGCCAGAAGAACCTCGTCGCTGCCGGGCAGCAATTCCCACCAGCCGGTACCCAGCAAATCCTGCAGCACCGCCAGACGCTCGACATGGTGACGGTTATGCTGCTCCGACAAACGAAACAGCACCGGGCCAGCCAGCGCCGAACACAGGTTCAGCCACTCGCGCTCGCCCAGGTCAGGCGCTTGCTGCTGGGCATTATAGAAGCCGAACATCAACCAGGCCTTGGCAACTCTGTCGCGGCTGTGCGGCATGACGAAACCGTCGGCATTGCCAAAGGCGCTTTGCAATTGCACCAGATCAGTACCGGCACCGAACGCCAACTGATGACTGATGTTGGCATCCAGCCGGTCCAGCTCCACGCCCAGGCGCTGCCCGACCTGCCACAACTCCGGCGCGGTATGGGCGTGATACTGGGCATAGACTCGCCAGCCCACGCCGTTGATCTCCGGCAACACCACTGCCACACAGGGGATGTGCCAGAGCTGCGCCAGTTCTTCAAGCTGCTCGGTCACCACGGCAGCCAGCCGGTCGACGCTGCACACCCGTATCTTTTCGGCGATCTGTCCGGCAAGGCGCAGGCATTGCTGACGACTGCGGGCAGCGCTGGCCTCCTCCATCAAGTCGCTGATGTCAAGCAACTGCAACAGCCAG
Source organism: Pseudomonas cichorii (assembly GCF_003700275.1). GTDB lineage: Bacteria > Pseudomonadota > Gammaproteobacteria > Pseudomonadales > Pseudomonadaceae > Aquipseudomonas > Aquipseudomonas cichorii_B. The sequence goes on from NZ_RBRE01000026.1 coordinate 46,877, forward strand.
TCCTTGCCGTGCGCCTGCACCCAGCCGCGTGCATGCAGGGTGTGGGCATCCGCACTTCTGAAATCCAGGTCGAGCATATGCCCCACCCAATCCGAGGGCACGCCTTCGATCACCAGCGCGCTGTTGGGCAGCAGCAGGTGCATCAGACGCTGCATCGTCACATGCTGGGCCGTGATCCCCAGGCGCGAGAGCAGATGCGGGCTGCTGCTCAGCATTCGGCCCTCGCCATCGAGCAGCAGATAGAGATCGGCGCCAATCGCTTCGGGCTCGACTGCCGCTACCTGCGGTTGCGCAGCGGGCGGCGCCTCGGAACGCCCCAGCCAGCGACTCAAACGTGTTTTATCAAGGGACAAGTTGCAGACTCGCTTGGGCAGAAAGGTTGGTCGGCAGGTTCGGTACTTCGCCGATTCCTGGCAGGGTCAACACCGGCAGAATTCTGGTCAGCTTGCTCTTCGGGTAGTGAATGCTCACGGTCAGGACACCAGCCGTGTAGGTGATCGTAATGTCGGAGGCATTGAAGTTCAGGCTTGTGGGTATCCATTCCAGTTGCTTGTTCAGGACCGTTAGCGCCTGGCTTTTTATCAGGGTGTCGTAGTTGGCCACGGTCGGGCTCAACGCTACGCTGCGGCGTACCGCTTCACTGGTGGCGGCATTGAAAGACTGCACCATCAGCAATGGCAGGCTATAACTCACTACACCGTAGAAAACAGCGAAGAACGCCACGAACACCACGGCAAACTCGATTGCAGCGGCCCCCTTCTGCTTTCGTCGGGAAGTTTTATGAAAGGCTGTTGGCATGTCGACGTCCACCCTGACATTTACTACCTCTAGACAGCATAGGTTCTTTCAGAAAAACAGGATGTTTTTTATACAATGGAATTACTTTTCCTACTCGCCTGGCTCGCCATATGCGCGGAACAAGACGCCCGGCAACGGCAGATATCCAACGGGCTGACCCTGGGTGGCTTTGCTCTGGCGCTGGGCTATCTGTTGTACAGCGGCCATAGCTGGCTGGGGCTTGAATCCGCCGATGCAGGCTGGGCACTGTTACTGGCCGTGGCCCTGACCCTTCCCGGCTATGCCCTTGGCAGGCTGGGCGCCGGCGATGTGAAGCTGCTCGCAACGCTGGCTCTGGCGAGCGGCAGCCTGTACTTGCTGGGCACTTTTATCGGTGCCGGGCTGGCCATGCTGGTATGGCTGGCAGTGCGTCAGAAGGTCTGGCCCCTTATGGGACAAAGGTTTACGCAGCGTTATGTTTACATGAATGCCGAAGCGACAAATAAACATCCCTTCTCGCCCTTTATATTCGCCGGCTTTTTATTGGCGGCACTGTGCATCCACTAGTCGACTCGTACGTTAGTGCTATGTACATAGTCGGAAAGTACGACTACGTTAAATCGTAAACCTTGTTTTGCTGATATGGACCGGGCGTTTGTCAGTTATCGGACTCGCCGGCATGGAGTAGCGCGTGAACAAGTATTCGGCTGTAAAAGTTCTGGTTGTCGACGACCAGCCTCTTATCGTTGAGGAACTGAGCGACTTTCTCGAAAACAACAGCTATCACTGCATTCCTTGCCATTCAGGCGCGGAAGCTCTCGAACAGTTTCGCAACGACGAGAGCATCGGCATTGTGCTGTGCGATCTGGACATGCCGGGCATGAACGGCATCGAGATGGTCGAAACCATGAAGCGGGTGGGCGGCAAGCAGCACCTGTTCGAGGCCATCATGCTGACCGGGCTTGCCGAGAAGAAAGACGTCATCAAGGCCCTGCGTGCCGGAATCGCCGACTACTACCAGAAACCCGTCGACCTGGATGAGTTGCTGCTGGGCATCCAGACTCAGGAACTGGCTCTGCAAGAGCGGCAGAAAAACCTGCAGCAGTTGGGGCTGCTCAACGAAAAGCTCCAGTATCTGGCAGCGTCCATCGATGACCTGTACAAGAATCTGGATAAAAAACAGCCCGGCCCAGCGGACGAAAAAGAGGGCCTCGATACCGAGAGCAAGCTGTTCGCACAGCTCTCGCCCCGGCAACTCGCCGTCGCCAGGCTGGTCAGCAAAGGCCAGACCAATTACCAGATCGCCTGCGAACTGGGCATCACGGAAAACACCGTCAAACTCTATGTCTCCCAAGTGCTGCGCCTGACCCACATGCATAACCGCACCCAACTGGCACTGGCGCTGTCACCGAACCGGCAGCGAATGGCGGAACACTGAGGCACCGGCCTATTGTTTGTGGGAACGAATTCATTCGTGAAAATGGATTGTAGTGGTCAACTTTT
>NZ_RBRE01000090.1 GCF_003700275.1 Pseudomonas cichorii
GGTTTATATGTGCGCCTGAAACTGGAGGAAACCCCGGTCTTCGCCAAGGCCATTGCGCGTCATGAACGGGTCAGGATGCCGATCGTGGAAACCTTCAGCCAGCACTGGAAACCCATGCTGCTGGGGGCCGCCTCGATGGTGGTGTGCTACGCGCTGTTTTATATATCGACGGTGTTTTCGCTGAGCTACGGGGTTTCCACCCTGGGCTACAGCCGGGAAACCTTCCTTGGCCTGCTGTGCTTCGCGGTGCTGTTCATGGCGGCAGCAACGCCGCTGTCGGCACTGGCAAGTGATCGCTTCGGGCGCAAGCCGGTGCTGATTGTCGGCGGCATACTGGCGATTATCTCCGGCTTTCTCATGGAGCCCCTGCTCACCCAGGGCTCGACCTGGGGCGTTGCGCTGTTTCTGTGTATCGAGCTATTCCTGATGGGCGTGACCTTCGCCCCAATGGGCGCGCTGCTGCCGGAACTGTTCCCGACCCACGTGCGCTATACCGGCGCATCGGCAGCCTACAACCTGGGCGGAATAGTCGGCGCCTCGGTTGCGCCTTTCTTCGCACAGAAACTGGTGGCAATGGGCGGTTTGAGCTGGGTCGGCGGTTACGTGTCGGCAGCAGCGCTGATCAGCCTGCTGGCTGTGCTGTGCCTGAAAGAGACGCGGGACAAGGAGCTGTAATCTTCGCGAAAGGTGGAGACTGTGTGGGAGCTATTTATTCGCGAAAACTTCGCGAATGAGCGGAGCGCCGTCCGATTCGCTCCCACAGAGACTAATTGCTTACAGAATAACGTTAACCGCCGCCGAAGCACGGGTTGCCTTGGCGCGGGCAGCTTCGATGGACTCGTCGCGAGCCAGGGCTACGCCCATGCGGCGCTGGCCGTTGACTTCGGGCTTGCCGAACAGACGCAAGGCGGTATCAGGCTCGGCCAGGGCAGCGCCCAGATTGGCGAAGGCGGTTTGCGTGGACTGACCTTCAACCAGAATCACCGACGAAGCCGATGGCCCGAACTGACGGATCAGCGGCACGGGCAGGCCGAGAATGGCGCGGGCATGCAGGGCGAACTGCGACAGGTCCTGGGAAATCAGGGTCACCAGACCGGTGTCATGCGGGCGCGGCGAAACTTCGCTGAACCATACCTGATCACCCTTGATGAACAACTCGACACCAAAGATGCCACGACCACCCAGAGCTTCGGTCACCGCCTTGGCAACCCGCTCGGACTCAGCCAGCGCAACCGGGCTCATGGCCTGTGGCTGCCAGGATTCCTGATAATCGCCCTTCTCCTGGCGATGACCAACCGGCGCACAGAACGTGGTGCCACCGACATGGCGCACGGTCAGCAGAGTGATTTCATAATCGAAATCGATAAAGCCTTCGACGATAACCCGACCTTTACCGGCACGACCGCCTTCCTGCGCGTAATCCCAGGCTTTCTGGATGTCATCGGCGCTCTTGAGCAGGCTTTGGCCCTTGCCCGACGAACTCATGACCGGCTTGACCACGCAAGGGAAACCCAGGTCAAGGACCGCTTTGCTGTAGTCCTCGAAGGTATCGGCAAAGTGATACGGCGACGTCGGCAGCTTCAGCTCTTCAGCGGCCAGACGACGAATGCCTTCACGGTTCATGGTCAGCTGTGCAGCACGGGCCGTCGGGATGACGGTAAAACCTTCAGACTCCAGCTCGACCAGGGTCGCAGTGGCGATGGCTTCGATTTCCGGAACGATGAAGTGCGGCTTCTCGGCCTCGACCACGGCACGCAGCGCTGCACCGTCAAGCATGTTGATCACATGGCTGCGATGCGCGACCTGCATGGCCGGCGCATCGGCATAACGGTCAACGGCGATCACTTCGACGCCCAGGCGTTGCAGCTCGATCACGACTTCCTTGCCCAGCTCGCCACTGCCGCAGAACAGTACGCGGGTCGCGGTAGGCGAAAGTGGAGTTCCGATTTGAGTCATCTCAGGTCCTCGTGAAGCAGATATCGATGGCAGCCCGCCGTATGCGAGCGACCGCTAGGAAGAAAGGCGCGCAATTTACCACGAAGCCCTGCAAATGGGGGCTCAACCCGGACAGGCGTTCTTGCGGATACGCCAGGCCATGATCAGCCAGACAGCCGTCACGCCAGCAAACTTGGAGCCCAGCGCAGTCAACAGCACAGGCGCCGTCAGGGCGTCGATCATGCCAAAGAAAATAAAGGTGTCCAGCGGAATGCTCAGCGCGGAACTGATCCACAGGCGATCATGCAGCGGGCGCTTGGTGATGCTGAACACCAGCCAGTCGATGCATTCGGAAACGGCAAAGGCCGTGGCGCTGGCCAGGGCGATGGCTGGCTCGCTGGTGACGTAGGACAGCATCAACGCCACCAGCATGGCGAGAATCGCGCCATGCCCGAAACGGGTCTGCACCATATCGCGCAGGACAAACACCAGCCCGCCCCAGGCCGACCAGATGATGTCCAGATGCGGAGCGGTGGAAAAGGCGAAGTTGATCAGCACGACACTGCTGATGTAGGCGATCAGGAAAAGCATGGGGCAAGGTCTTGGAGAGAAAAGACGGCAATGGTAGCAGAATGGCGGACTGGCGAATGCCCAGGCAAAGGGCGCTTCATAGCTGCGTGGGAGCGGGTTTATCCGCGAAGACAGTATTCCAGGCGCTGGATTTTCTACTGAATGTACCGGCTCTTCGCGAATGAACTGGCTCCCACCGGGTAGAGAAACACCTCAGCCAACGCTCCAGACCACTCCGCTGGCCCGGGCCCGCTCCTCACACAACCCCAGCACAGCGCGCCGCTCTTCATTGCTCATGCGGCTCCAGCCAGTGATCTCGCCTACTGTCCGCTGGCAGCCGGTGCAGATATCGTCATCGTCCAGGGCGCAGATGCTGACGCAAGGTGAGCGGACGGGCTTTTCAGTTATCGATTCAGTGCTCATCAATCTTCCTGCACCGCGAGGTCACGGGCGTAACGCTGGGCGTTGTGAACATAATGCGCGGCGCTGGCTTCGAGCATTTTCTTCTGGATATCGGTGAGTTCACGCACCACCTTGCCCGGCGAGCCCATCACCAGAGAGCCATCGGGAATGATCTTGCCTTCACCAATCAGCGAATTGGCGCCAATGATGCAGTATTTGCCAATCCTTGCGCCGTTGAGAATCACCGAGTTGATGCCGATCAGGCTGTAATCGTCGACGCTGCAACCATGCAGCATGACGTTGTGGCCGATAGTGACACCTTTGCCTATCTGCAGCGGCGAGCCCATATCGGTGTGCATCACCGTGCCGTCCTGCACATTGCTGTTCTCGCCGATATGAATCAATTCGTTATCGCCGCGCAGCACGGCGTTGAACCAGACACTCGCCCCGGCCTCCAGCCTGACCTTGCCGATCAGCACCGCATTGGGCGCGACCCAGCTTTGCGGATCGGTCTCGACACGGGAGTCTCCCAGGCGATATTTCATGGTGTTTCCTCAGGCTGATGACCGTGCTCGACGGCACGGTTCGTTATGAATGGCCACTCAGGTGGTAGAACGCTCGGGCGGGTGATGCAGGCTGATCTTCGCGTCATACAGCACATTGACCAGCTCGACGATCATGATTGCCGTCAGCCCCCAGATCTTGTATCCGCCATAACGATAGCTCGGCACATACCAACTGCGACCTTCATAGTCGATCCGGTGGGTGTGTTCGCGAGTATCCTGGCGGAAGAATTCCAGAGGCACGCTGAAAACTGCAGCGATTTCCGCATCATTGGGCCGGTATTCGACAAAATCGGGAATCACTCCGACATAAGGCGTGACCTTGATGCCATGCTTGGAAATGAGCGGGCTCAACGGGCCAACAATCTCGACCAGCCCCGGCGGCAAGCCGATTTCCTCTTCTGCCTCGCGCAGGGCCGTAAAGACCAGATCGGGATCTCCCGGATCGCGCCGCCCGCCAGGAAAGGCCACTTCCCCGCCATGGGTGGAAAGCCCGCTGGCGCGCAGGGTCAGGATCAACTCGGGTTCGTCATTGCGGGTGACGGGCAGCAACACCGCCGCCTCGGGGAATTGACGATCCGTCTCAAGAGTATCTGGCGTATGACTGCTTACCCGCAGAAGTAGCTCATCCAGCATGGGAAGTCTCGATCTGTTGCACTCCAGGCATCATGCACCAAAGCGACGAACTGCCCAACCCCCATGCAGGACTGTCATACAATCGCAAAACTTGCCGATCTGCCTTGCCGCAAGCCAAGATAGCGTCGGCTTTAACGGATTGAACGAAAACATGAAATTCTGCAGTCAGTGCGGTAACCCGGTCATCCTGCGCATTCCCGAAGGCGACAGTCGCCTGCGGCATGTATGTGAACAGTGCCACACCATTCATTACCAGAACCCGAATATCGTTGCTGGCTGCCTGGTCACGCATGGCGACAAGATCCTGCTGTGCCGCCGCGCCATCGAGCCGCGCCACGGGTTCTGGACGCTGCCGGCCGGGTTCATGGAAAACGGCGAAACCATCGAGCAGGCGGCGCGCCGCGAAACCATCGAGGAAGCCTGCGCCACGCTGACCGAGCTACATCTGTATGCCTTGATCGACGTACCGCATATCAATCAGGTGCATGTGTTCTACCGTAGCGAGCTCGCGACTGCAGAATTCGCCGCCGGGGTCGAAAGCCTGGAAGTGCAATTATTCGACGAAGCAGACATTCCATGGCAGGACCTGGCTTTCATGACAGTCAGGCGTACCCTAGAATACTTCTTCGCGGACAGACGCCAGCAGGCTTACCCGGTGCATACCAGCGCCCTGCCAGCCTCGCGACCGATACAAGAAAACTGATCGAACCTGTACCTCAATGCTTTCAGGGATATCGCAATGCGCTGGCTGTTCGCTTTCTTCTGCATGACGTTCGTTCCGCTGTCGCAAGCGGCCTTTACCCAGACCATCGTGCCCAAGGGCAGCGAACAGAAAATCATCGATAACAAGGTCATCAACACACAAAGCATTGCCGACCGGAAAATCGACAAGGTGCTGGTCCTGAAATCGGCACGTCAGTTACAACTGATCAGCGATGGCGAAGCGCTCAAGACCTATCGCATTTCCCTGGGCCGAAACCCCAAGGGGACCAAGCTGCAGGAAGGCGACCAACGCACGCCGGAAGGTTTCTACTGGATCGACTGGCGCAAGCCCAGCAACAACTACAACCTGTCGATGCATATCTCCTACCCGAACATTTCCGATGCAGCGCGCGCGCGTCGCGAAGGCGTCAAGCCTGGCAGCATGATCATGCTGCACGGCACGCCCGTGGATGAAGAGTATCCGGAGTGGTATTTCCATACCCTGGACTGGACCAATGGCTGCATCGCGCTGAAGAACAACGACATGCGCGAAGTCTGGAATCTGGTGAAGGACGGCACGATGATCGAGATCAGGCCGTAGATACATTTTCGCGAATGAATTCGCTCCTACAGCAGGAGCGAATTCATTCGCGAACATAGAGGCAACTTCTTCTAAAACGCTTCCAACCGCCACACTTCATAAGCTGGCGTTTCATACGGGTGGCTTTGCTTGAGAGCCACCACTGCCTGATGAATCAACTCATCGGCCACGACCATCTCGACTTTCCACTCCTCGACCGTCTCGACCACGCCACCCTGCCCAATAAATGGCTGACTGCCATCCAGCGGGCGGAACTGGCCCTGACCGAGCACTTGCCATGAACAGTGATCATAAGCGCCGATTCGCCCTGCCCCAGCAGCGAATACGGCACTCTTGACCTGCTCTACATGGCTCGCAGGAACAAAAAAGGCGAGCTTGTACATGACCGCTTAGTTAACCCAGACCCGAGCGTTGCGGAACATGCGCATCCAGGCGCCGTCTTCGCTCCACTCTTCCGGACGCCAGGAGTTCTGCACGGCACGGAACACGCGCTCAGGGTGCGGCATCATGATGGTGACGCGCCCGTCGCGAGTGGTCATGCCGCCAATACCGCGCGGCGAGCCGTTCGGGTTGGCCGGATAGGTTTCGGTGACCTTGCCGTGGTTGTCCACGAAGCGCAGAGCAACGGTGCCGGAGATATCGGCTTCGAGCAGTGCATCGTCGTGCTGGAACTCGGCATGACCTTCACCGTGAGCGATGGCGATCGGCATACGCGAACCGGCCATGCCTTGCAGGAAGATCGATGGCGACTCCTGGATCTGGACCATGGCAACACGCGCCTCGAACTGCTCGGAACGGTTACGCACGAAGTGCGGCCAGAACTCGCTGCCCGGAATCAGCTCGTGCAGGTTGGACAACATCTGGCAGCCGTTGCAGACACCGAGGGTGAAGCTGTCGGTACGCTCGAAGAAGCCCTGGAACGCATCGCGGGCACGGCTGTTGAACAAGGCCGACTTGGCCCAGCCCTCACCGGCACCCAGTACGTCGCCGTAAGAGAAGCCGCCGCAGGCAACCATGCCCTTGAAGTCGTTCAGGTCGACACGACCGGCCAGGATGTCGCTCATGTGCACGTCGATGGCATTGAAGCCGGCGCGGTCGAACGCTGCCGCCATCTCGACCTGACCGTTGACACCCTGCTCGCGCAACACGGCAACCTGAGGACGAACGCCTTTCTTGATGTACGGTGCCGCGATGTCATCGTTGACGTCGAAGCCCAGCTTGACGGTCAGGCCCGGATTGTCTTCTTCGAGAAGAGCATCGAACTCCTGATCAGCGCACTCGGCGTTATCGCGCAGACGCTGGATCTGGTAGCTGGTTTCCGACCATTGACGCTGCAGCAGACGGCGCTGGCCGCTGAATACCGACTCGCCGGCGAAGCTGATGGCAACTTCGTCGTTGTTCACCGGCTTGCCGATGACCGATACGCAGTCTTCCAGACCGGCAGCGCTGAACTGGGCCAGAACCAGTGGAGTCGCGTCCTGACGAACCTGGATGACCGCACCCAGTTCTTCGTTGAACAGGATCGAGGCCAGTTCGGCAGAGGTTTCAGCCAGGCTGTCGAGGTACAGGTTCAGGCCGCAATGACCGGCAAAGGCCATTTCCAGCACGCTGACCAGCAGACCACCGTCGGAACGGTCGTGGTAAGCCAGCAGGTGACCGTCGGCATTCAGGCCCTGGATGACGGCGAAGAACGCCTTGAGGTCTTCGGCGTCATCGACATCCGGCGCAACACGACCGAGCTTGCCGTGAACCTGGGACAGGATCGAGGCGCCCATGCGGTTCTGGCCACGACCCAGGTCGATCAGGATCAGGTCGGTTTCGCCCTTGTCCATGCGCAGCTCTGGAGTCAGGGTCTTGCGAATATCGGAAACAGGGGCGAAGCCGGTCACGATCAGCGACAGCGGCGAGGTCACGCTCTTCTCGGTGCCCTCATCGCTCCAGCGGGTCTTCATGGACATCGAGTCCTTGCCCACCGGAATGGTCAGGCCCAGCTCAGGGCACAGTTCCATACCAACGGCCTTGACCGTGTCGTACAGACGCGCGTCTTCACCCGGGTGACCGGCAGCCGACATCCAGTTGGCCGACAGTTTGATGTCGGACAGCTTTTCAATGCGCGAGGCAGCGATGTTGGTGAGGGTTTCACCGATGGCCATACGACCGGACGCCGGAGCATCCAGCAGCGCCAGCGGAGTACGCTCGCCCATGGCCATGGCTTCGCCGGTGTTGACGTCGAAACTGGTTGCAGTCACGGCGCAGTCGGCCACAGGCACCTGCCACGGACCGACCATCTGATCGCGGGCCACCAGACCGGTGATGCTGCGGTCGCCGATGGTGATCAGGAAGCTCTTGCTGGCTACCGCCGGGTGACGCAGGACACGTTGCACGCTGTCTTCGATGCTCAGCGTGCTCGGGTCGAAATCATCGCCCTGCTCGGCTTCACGCTCGACCGAACGGTGCATGCGTGGCGCCTTGCCCAACAGCACTTCCAGCGGCATGTCCACCGGGCTGTTGCCGAAATGGCTGTCGGTAACGGTCAGTTGCGGCTCGGCAGTGGCTTCGCCGACCACCGCGAAAGGGCAGCGCTCGCGCTCGCAGATTGCCTTGAAACGCTCGAAATCTGTGGCGGAAACGGCCAGGACGTAACGTTCCTGAGACTCGTTGCTCCAGATTTCCAGCGGGGCCATGCCCGGCTCGTCGTTGGGTACGTTACGCAGCTCGAAACGACCGCCACGGCCACCATCGTTGACCAGCTCAGGGAAAGCGTTGGACAGACCGCCCGCGCCCACATCGTGGATGAAGCTGATCGGGTTTCTGTCGCCCAGTTGCCAGCAACGGTCGATGACTTCCTGGCAACGACGCTCCATTTCCGGGTTTTCCCGCTGAACGGACGCGAAGTCGAGGTCGGCGGAACTGGTGCCGGTCGCCATGGACGAAGCTGCGCCGCCACCCAGGCCGATCAGCATCGCCGGGCCGCCGAGGACGATCAGTTTGGAACCGACCTCGATCTCGCCTTTCTGGACGTGCTCGGCACGAATGTTACCCATACCGCCAGCCAGCATGATCGGCTTGTGGTAACCGCGAACTTCGTCGCCGTGCGGGGTGCTGATGGACTGCTCGAAAGTACGGAAGTAACCGGTCAGCGCCGGACGGCCGAACTCGTTGTTGAACGCCGCGCCACCCAGCGGGCCTTCAATCATGATGTCCAGCGCGGTCACGATGCGCTCGGGTTTGCCGTAAGGCACTTCCCACGGCTGTACGAAGCCCGGAATCTGCAGGTTGGATACGGTGAAACCGGTCAGGCCAGCCTTCGGCTTGGCGCCACGGCCGGTTGCGCCTTCGTCGCGAATCTCGCCACCGGAACCGGTCGATGCACCCGGGAACGGAGCAATGGCGGTCGGGTGGTTGTGCGTCTCGACTTTCATCAGGATATGCACAGGCTCCTGCACCGCGCCGTACTGGCGGGTTTCAGGATCCGGGAAGAAACGTCCGGCCACGTTACCGACGATCACCGAAGCGTTGTCCTTATAAGCAGACAGAACGCCTTCGCTGTGCATCTGGTAGGTGTTCTTGATCATGCCGAACAGGCTTTTTTCCTGGCTTTGACCGTCGATATCCCAACTGGCGTTGAAGATCTTGTGACGGCAATGCTCGGAGTTGGCCTGGGCGAACATCATCAGTTCGATGTCGTGAGGGTTGCGCCCCAGACCATTGAAGCTGGTGACCAGATAGTCGATTTCGTCTTCAGCAAGGGCCAGGCCCAGCTCGACGTTGGCTTTTTCCAGTGCGGCGCGACCGCCACCGAGGATATCCACGGCAGTCAGCGGCCTTGGTTCGGCATGGCTGAACAGACCGGCGGCCTGTTCGAGGTTGTCCAGAACCAGCTGGGTCATGCGGTCATGCAGGCTGTCGGCAATTGCCTGAGCCTCGACATCGCTGAACTGGCCTTCTACATAGAAGGCAATACCACGCTCCAGGCGCTGGATCTTGGCCAGGCCACAGTTGCGGGCGATATCGCTGGCCTTGCTCGACCATGGCGAAATAGTGCCAAAACGTGGCAACACCAGGAACAGACGACCGCTCGGCTCTTGAACCGGCACGCTTGGGCCGTATTTCAGAAGACGGTCGAGAACCTGCTGTTCTTCGCTGGACAGAACGCCAGTGACGTCAGCGAAGTGAGCGAATTCAGCGTACAAGCCACTGACAGCTGAAACCTTTTGTTTCAGTTGTTCTAGTAATTTGCTGTGGCGGAAGGCAGAAAGGGCAGGAGCACCGCGCAGGATCAACATCTTCGGGACAGCCTCGGGAAGGGGGTGTGCTTTGAGGCCACGCATTCTAGCCTAAAGCGGCCCTTTGAGCACTCAAAACGGCGACCCTGAATGTGCCCGAATGTCGCTTCTTTGCAGAAAACACCTTCTTTTTTCGCAAAATACCCTCTCCTATCAGACACAAGCCTTGCTGTCGAGATATGGCGGCACCGGTGCTTTGCGTATACTGCACCGATGTTCTCCCTAGCAGATTTCCGCCCTCGTTGCGCCAGATGGCTCATCGCAACCGGACTCTTCCTGATGCTCAGCGCCTGTGTGGATAAACCCAGCACACTGGAGCGAGTCAAGGAGGATGGCGTTCTGCGCGTTGTCACCCGTAACAGCCCCGCCACTTATTTCCAGGATCGCAACGGTGAAACCGGCTTCGAGTATGAGCTGGTCAAGCGTTTTGCCGAAGATCTGGGCGTAGAACTCAAGATCGAAACCGCCGACAACCTGGACGACCTGTTCGAGCAGTTGAACAAGCCGGGCGGCCCTGTGCTGGCGGCTGCCGGGCTGATCGATACCGTTGAGCGCAAGCAACAGGCGCGCTTCTCGCATCCTTATCTGGAAGTCACGCCACAGGTTGTCTACCGCAACGGCCAGTCACGCCCTACCGACACCGGCGATCTGGCAGGCAAGCGCATCATGGTGCTCAAGGGCAGCAGTCATGCCGAACAACTCGCGGCTCTCAAGGCACAGAATCCCGGCCTGGAATATGAAGAGTCGGATGCCGTCGAAGTGGTCGACCTGCTGCGCATGGTCGATGAAGGCCAGATCGACCTGACACTGGTCGACTCCAACGAACTGGCCATGAACCAGGTCTACTTCCCCAACGTGCGCGTGGCCTTCGACCTGGGCGAAGCCCGGGAACAGCGCTGGGCCGTGGCACCGGGCGAAGACAACAGCCTGCTGAACGAAATCAACGCCTATCTGGACAAGGTTGAAAAGAACGGCACCCTGCAGCGTCTCAAGGACCGTTACTACGGCCACGTCGATGTTCTGGGCTATGTGGGCGCCTATACCTTCGCCCAGCACCTGCAGGAACGCCTGCCCAAATACGAAAAACACTTCCAGGCCTCGGCCAAGAAAGAGCAGGTCGACTGGAGACTGCTGGCCGCCATCGGTTATCAGGAATCGCTATGGCAGCCCACTGTCACCTCCAAGACCGGCGTTCGCGGCCTGATGATGCTGACCCAGAACACCGCACAGGCCATGGGCGTGACCAACCGGCTCGACGCCAAGCAAAGCATTCAGGGTGGGGCCAAGTACTTCGCCTACGTCAAAGATCAACTGGATGAAGAGATACAAGAGCCAGATCGTACCTGGCTGGCTCTCGCTTCCTACAACGTTGGCGGCGGTCACCTTGAAGATGCCCGCAAACTGGCCGAGAACGAAGGGCTGGACCCCAACAAATGGCTGGACGTGAAAAAGATGCTGCCCCGCCTGTCCCAGAAGAAGTGGTACAGCAAGACCCGCTATGGCTATGCCCGCGGCGGCGAACCGGTGCATTTTGTCGCCAACATCCGCCGCTACTACGACATTCTGACCTGGGTCACGCAGCCACAACTGGAAGGCAATCAGGTGGCAGAAAGCAATCTGCATGCACCCGGCGTCGACAAGACCAAGCCCACTCAAACACCACAGGCCGATGAGCAGAAACAGACGCCGGCACTCTGACCGACGCCAAGCCTAGCCCTTGCTCGCAGCCCGGCGCATTCTGAAGAACTCGCTCAACATCGTCCCGCACTCCTCCGCCAGCACGCCGCCTTCATACAACACTCGATGGTTGAGAAATCCCTGGGTGAAAAACTGCCCCTGGCTTTGCACAATACCTGCCTTGGGTTCCAGCGCACCGTAAACCACACGGGCCACACGCGAGTGAACGATCAGCCCCGCGCACATGCTGCATGGCTCCAGCGTCACGTACAGCGTACTGCCGGGCAGGCGATAGTTATCGAGTGCCCTGGCCGCATCGCGGATGGCGACCATCTCGGCATGGGCGCTGGGATCGCTGCCGCTGATCGGGCAGTTATAGCCACGGCCAATGATCGCGCCATCCTGCACCAGCACCGCTCCCACCGGCACTTCGCCCAGCCGCGCACCTTCGGCAGCCAGCGCCAGCGCTTCGCGCATGAAATCCTGATCGCGACTGCGATCGATGATCGGTGGCTGACGCATCAGGAAACCTCTATCGCGGCCATGAGCCCGGTTTCCATGTGATCGATCACATGGCAGTGGAACATCCACACACCGGGATTATCCGCGACCAGCGCAACCCGCGCCCGCTCATTGCGGCCCAGCAGGAAGGTATCGGTGAAGTACGGGATGATTTTGCGGCGATTGGAAGCGATCACCTTGAAACTCATGCCATGCAAATGGATCGGGTGCTGGTACTGAGTCATGTTCTTCAACTCGAAGATGTAACTCTTGCCCAACTGCAGCCGGGCGATAGGCCGGTCCGCGCAGGTCTTGTCGGTGATGTCCCAGGCCTCGCCGTTGATCTGCCAGAGGCTCGGCGGCTTGCCATTGTCGGTATTGACCGACATGGAGCCGACCCACTCGAAGTTGAAATTGATCTTCTCGGCATTATCCAGATCCGGCTCGGCAATCGGATTGGCCGGCAACTCGGGCGGCCACTGGCCTGGCGCATCGTTATTGGCCACCGAACGGAACGTCCCCAGGCGTACCGGACCGTTGCGCAAGGCAATTTCCTCGCCCGCAGCCGGTGCCTTGATGGCCAGACAGATACGCATGCCCGGCCCTAACCAGTATTCCTCACCGAACGGACGAGGCGTGACCGGATTGCCATCCAGCGCATAGATCTGCGCTTCGGCGTCCGGCAGGTTGAGGCGATAGGTCACGGTGTTGTCGAGATTGAGCAGGCGCACCCGGGTAATCTGCCCGGCAGGCAGATCGATGACCGCCTGCGCAATGCCGTTCAGTGTCGAGAGCCGCCCCGCCGTCCCTTCACGGGCCGCTTCGCGCAGAACACTGAACTCGGTAAAAGCGCCCTCTTCGTCCACATGCCAGCTTTTCAGGTTGACCGTGCGCTCGTGCAGGAAACCCGTGGGTTCGCGCTCTTCGACAATCAGCGGCCCTACCAGCCCGCGCCCCAGCTCTTCGCTGCTGCTGACGTGCGGGTGATACCAGTAGCTGCCGGCATCCTGCACCAGAAACTTGTAATCGAAATACTCGCCCGGCTTGACCGGCAACTGCGACACATAAGGCACGCCGTCCATTTCCAGCGGCAAGCGGATACCGTGCCAGTGAATGGTGGTTTCGACCGGTAGCTGGTTGATGAAGCGCAACCGCAGCCACTCGCCCTGACGCACACGCAACTCGGTACCCGGCGCAGAACCGCCAAACGCCCAGGCCGGCGTCTTGTGCCCGGCAACCAGTTCGACATCCAGCGGCGCAGCAATCAACTCGAAATCATGCCCTTCGCCCGGCCCACGCCGGCCCAGCCAGTAACGCGAAGCCCCACCCGCGCCCAGCCCCACAACGGCAAGACCGACCAGGCCTCCGAGTATTTGTCGACGGGTAAAGGACATGAAACAAACACCTCAAAAACGACTGCGGGATGCACCTGAGAGCAGATGCGAGGGGCGAATACGATACACGTGCGGATGAGAAACAGTAAGGTCAGAGCAAGTGGCTCACGTGATCCGATAACCTCTGCGCTCATCGAACTGCTCATACTTTTGCGAGACGGATGGATCGCTGAATGCTCCCTCAACCGTATTAGAGGAAGCGACTCCATCAAGGCCTTGAATGGATTGAATGGCCATCCCCCAGCGAGCTGGCTCAAGAGGCGGCTTTATGAAGGCTTTCAAATAATCGTCCAGAATACCTTTATCGGGTGTTTCGATTTCCCCACTCAACGCCGAAAGGTATGCCGACTTGCAGGTGCCGCCCCAATCAATCGAGAAACCTGCACGATGACACAGCACAGTGTGGACAGTGAGCATAGTGCGACCATTGCCATCGAGAAAAGGATGCCCATAAGCGAACAACCCCATGACCAGGCCGGGAGACTCCTTGAGAGTCACACCATCCTGAGCAAGGCGCAGACCTTCCTCCACAGCTCTTTGAGCATCCCGAGGGTGACAGAACAGCGTGTCGGCTTTTGAAATAGCAATATCGGGCGCTACCCGCATTCGGTCCTGCCCGGCCCAAGGGTAGAAATCACCAAACAATATCTTGTGAACCTGAAGAAAATCGCTGTAGCCAATAACGCGGCGCCCTGCGAGATAAGTCATGGCATCCGAGAGGTTTGCAGTAAACAGATTGTGCTCAAGACGCTTCACAATATTGGGGTTTTTCTCCCCTTCGTAATTTCGCAGATAGCCCTTGTCTTCAAAGTCCTTGAAAGGATCAAACACTCTCTTTCTCCCTCAAATAGTTGGTCAGCAATTTCCGCATCTCACTGCCCGTGACTTTGTTCTGTTTTCTCAAGGCAATGACCAATTGCTCTACAGGATCTGTGTCTACATCGTCATCTGCCAACCTGGACACATTCTCGGCCCACTCGTCCGCGTAGGTTTTCACATAGGAAACCTCAAAGCTCTCGGCAAGCTTCACGACATAATGGCCAACACCGGTCGTAGGAATGTTCAAATCACCGGTCTTCAAATCACGCAGACTTGTGCCTGAACACTCTGCAGGAGGCACCTGGCCATAAATGTAAACTACCGATCTTTCACCTATAGACAGCTTGCGACGTATACGCCGACGACCGGAAATACAGATTTCTACGGGGCTGTCGGAAGAGACTTCCGACACTGCTCTATACAGGTTTGTAGTGGGGACCCAGGCATGGTGACCCAACCTGCCAAGAGCCTCCAATGCCAGACGCTCAAGGTCTTGAACAGGAGTGATGGCGCCTGTGGCTGGCTCCCTGAAGGACTTGGCATAAACGCCTTGTCCCATCTGGACAAGCTCTCCCTGCTTCTGCAAGCGGGAAAGCACAAGTGAAACCTGGGAGCGACTGCCCAGATCAGAGATATCGGCTCGCAGAACGATGCTGCCCGAACTATGACTGATGGCCCTGCGCACTTTCTCTTCAAGGGTCATGCACATACCTCCCGAAACCGAATGGCAATTTTACCACCATCAGAAACAAGCGTCCTCTTCCCAAAAGGCTGACGTGGCGGAGTCAATTGATAGCCTCCCATACCCAGATCTCCCGAAATAAACCGGCTAAAAACGCACTTTGATACTGCACTCAATACAAACGATTCTCGTTTGTGATATTTTCCCGCGCTCGCTTGCATGCCCGTCAAGGTAGCTTTATGTCCGGTTCAGATCTCAAGGCGCTCTATCTCGCCCATCGTGAAGAAATTCAGGATTATCTGGATCGTCGTTTGCGTTGCAAGGAGACCGCTGCCGACCTGACTCAGGACACCTTCATCCGCCTGTCCGAGCAGATGGGCCGCACGCGAATAGAAAACTTCCGTGCCTATCTGTTTTCCAGTGCACGCAATCTGTTTATCGACCACACCCGACGCCAGGAGCATCGCAAGAGCGAGCCTCTGGAAGTGCAGGACCTGAGCAGCGCCGGGCAGAAAACGCCAACGCTGGAGCGGACTGCCATCGCCAATCAGCAACTGGCGACCTTGAACCGGGTGATTCAAGACATGCCTGCGCCCTGTCGTGAAGTGTTTCTGATGGTGCGGGTTGAAGGTCTGACCTACGCGGAGATTGGCGAACGGCTCGGAATTTCGCCGAAAACCGCCTATAGCCGCATGGTCAAGGCCCTGGAGTTATTGAAACTCGGCATGTCCCGGTGAATGTTGCACTTGCCTGTATCGGCCTGAACAGCCGACTTATATGCGCAGGCTGGATTACAATAACCCGCCAGTCTTCTTTGCCGTTGAATTGATCAGCCCATGAATTGCGAACCGCCCCACTTCGATTCATCCGCACGTCGGACAGGTGATGTAGATCACCAGGCCAGCGCCTGGTTTGCGTTGATGCATGGCGGCTCGCCGACCCAGGCCGAGCGCGACGAGCTGGCAAGCTGGCTCGCTGCGGCACCCGAACATGCGCAGGCCTATGCGCAACTGGAAAGTCTGTGGGCGGCATCGGCGCAATTGCTGCAACCCGCTGCGCCCGTCGCGCCCGTCCGCCTCTCGCGACGCCGCTTTGTCGGTTTGGGAGTAGCCGCCAGCGCGGTGGCAGTTACGACTGGCGCAACGGGTTTATGGCTCAAGGGGATGGGCTCGCCCTTTGCCGACGTGCGCACCGCCGTGGGCGAGCGCCGCACGGTAAAACTGCCGGATGGATCGAGCGTCGACCTGGCCGGTAACACGGCCCTGAATCTGGACTTTTCAGCTAACCGACGCTCGGTGGAGCTGCTTCAGGGCGAAGCCTTCTTCAACGTGGTTGCGGGCGCTGCCGGTGAGTTCGGCGTCACAACCGAGGCAGGCCGGGTGCTGGCTGGCGAGGGCGAGTTCTGTCTGACCTGCGACAGCACAAGCACACGACTGGCAGTCAGTCGCAAAACCGCGCGCGTGGTCACCGCCACACAGCAGACGGACCTGGGAGAGGGTCTGTCGTTGCGTTTCAGCGCCAGCCAGACCGGCAGCATTCAGCACGCAGAACTGGATCAGATACTCGCCTGGCGCAATGGCCGTTTGGCATTCTTCGACACCCCGCTGCTCACGGTGATCGATGAATTGCAGCGCTGGCGAGAGGGCAAGATCTTCATCATGGACAAGCAACTGGCTGCGCGCCGGGTCAGCCTGATCCTCAATCTGAACAAGCCCGAACAGATGCTCGACGTGCTGGCCCGCGCCCTGCCGGTGCGCACCACTCGCTATACCGATCTGGTTACCCTGATCTATCCCGTCTGAACCGCAACAAGACCCAGCGCGCAAATAATTCACAACGCCATCAGGAATCGCGATTGCTCGTGCGTCTTAACGAGACTGATTGATATTCGCACGCTTGTGCACCTCTCGTAGGAACCACCTGAATGGCAAAGCAACCCAACCAACGCCCCGGAATCGATACACGCTGGCAGCGCACCGCCCTGAGCGCCGCACTCGCGTGTACCCTGCTTGCCGGTGCCATTCAGGCTCATGCTGAATCAGCTCCCGCGACTGTGGCCACAGCGGAAAAACTATCGCTCAATATTCCTGCGCAACAACTGCGTCAGGCTCTGCTGGACTTCAGTCGCCAGTCCGGGCAGAACGTACTGCTTGACGGCAATCTGGACGCGAGCTTGCGCAGCGCTGCCGTCGTCGGCAGCTATTCAGCCGAAGATGCATTGCTGAAGTTACTGCAAAACAGCGGTTACAGCTTCGCCCGCACCGACGCGGCCACGGTCTACCTTGTCCCGGTGGACAACAGGAATGCTGGCAACCAGGTCATCCTTGGTCCTACCCGGATTCAGAATCAGGCTATGTACGACGACGGTTCGAGCCTGGGCTATCAAGGCAAACCCTCCTCCAGCACAACGCGCCTGGGGCTGAGCGACAAGGACACACCGCAGGCGATCACGGTCGTTACCCGCGAGCAAATGGACGATTTCAAACTCAACAGTGTGAAAGAGGCGCTGCGCAACGCGCCTTCAGTTACTGTCGAGCAGTTTGAAACTGATCGCACCGCCTTTACTTCCCGTGGCTTCAAGATCGAAAACTTTGAATACGATGGCATGAGCCTGCCTTTCTCGGGCGGCGTGCTGGTCGGCGATCAGGACATGACCGAATTCGAGCAGGTTGACGTGCTGCATGGCGCCAACGGGCTCATGAGCGGTACGGGGGATCCGTCGGCCACGGTCAATCTTGTCCGCAAGCGGCCTACCGATAACTTCCAGGCCAGAATCGACAGCAGCATCGGCTCCTGGGACAACCGCCGGCTGGGTCTGGATGTATCCGGCCCCCTGACTGACAGCGGCAACGTTCGCGGACGCTTCATCACTTCGCACGACCAGGGTAACTCCTACCTTGACCACTATAGCCACGAGGTCAACGTGGCAGCAGGCCTGCTGGCCTTTGACCTGTCCGATGCCGACACCCTGACCGTCGGCTTTACCCAGCAAAACAGCTACTCGAATGGCAGCACCTGGGGCGCCTTGCCGATCGCCGATTACGCGGGCAACCGCATTCACTACAGCAGCCGCAGCTCCAGCGTCGGTCAACCCTGGACCTACTGGGACGTGCATACCAAACGTGCATTCGTCGAACTGACACACGCTTTCGACAATGGCTGGGCCAGCACCCTCACCCTTGCCGGAATGAGTCAGGATTCCGATACCAAAATGCTCTACGCCATACCGGCAACGGCCAGCGATGCCTACGCCTATATCAACCGCACCACCAGCACGGAACATCAGGTGACGGGTGAGGCGAGATTATCCGGGCCTTTCAGATTGCTCGGACGCGAACACGAATTGACCCTGGGCGCCAATTACGGACGTACCCATCATGACGAGCGCGGACACTATAGAGATGCATCGGGCAACCAGCTTGTCAGCCTCGCCGATGCACTGGCCGGTAACGTGGTACAGCCTGCCTTGACCTACACCGACGACCTCAATACCCAACTGTTCACCGACCGACAAAAAAGCATATTCGCCGGAGCGCGCTTCAGCCTTATGGATGAACTGCACTGGATCGCCGGGGCACGCATGCTCAGCGCCGATGGCGAGGGGGCTGGCTACGGTTCGCCGCACAACACGCGAGTACACGGCAAGGTAACGCCATACACCGGCCTGGTTTATGACCTCACCCCGCAATGGAGCCTTTACACCAGTTGGACCGAGATCTTCAAACCCCAGTACGTGCGCAGCACCAGCGGCGGAATAATCCTGCCACTTGAAGGAAAAAGCATCGAGGCCGGAGTGAAAGGACTTCTGCTCGATGAACGACTGACTGTCACCGCTGCGGTATTCAAGACCGATCAGCAAAACGTCGCCGAACTCACCGGCGAGATAGTCGGAGGCCAATACGTGTATCGCGGCACCAACGTCAAAAGCCGGGGCGTCGAGCTGGGTGCTTCCGGCGAGGTACTGCCGGACCTGGAACTGTCTGGCGGCTATACCTTTGTGCGAATCGAAGACGACGACGGGGACAACGCTCGCAAGTACATCCCCACTCATAGCTTGCGCGGCAGCCTGACTTACCGCCTGCCCGGCCTGCCCCAGGCCAAAGTCGGCACGCGCATCCAATGGCAAAGCGCAACCGAGCTGGATACCAACAGTAATGTCCGGCAAGAGGCCTACGCTCTGGTGGACCTGATGGCCAGCTACGACTTCGACGATCACTGGAGCACATCGCTGAACATGAACAACGTCACCGACCGCAAATACCTGCTGTCGCTGTATCAATCGGCGGGTTCCACCAACTATGGCGCACCGCGCAATCTCACGGCATCCGTTACCTGGAAGTATTGATTCTGCATTAACTATTTAGCGCTTCTCCTGCAACAAGTCGCGACACGCTCACAGGATTCCATACACGAGGTAAATCCTGTGAGCCCGACCAGTAATTCCATAACCGCGCCACCTCCTTCCCGCGATCAGACAACCCTGGAAGCCATTGCCCGGCGTCTGGCCGAAAGCTGCCCCGACATGCGCCAACAGGCCCTGGAAAACGCCAGGAATATCCTCAAGAAACATACCGGCCAGGATGTTTCTCCCGACACGATCTACTGGCATCGCTTCCCCTCTTCGGTCAGCAGCAGCGTTACCTTCAATGGCTGGCAACATTATGGGCCGCCGAGTGAGTCCATGACCCTGCCACAGCTGATTCTGCATCGATTCAATGCAGGGGATCAGGACAATGCAGACGAGCTGGACACCATGAGCGGCTTTTACAGAGCAGATCCGCAAGCCGGTACCTACGATCAACGCACTGAAGTAAAAATGCTCGTTGCAGATGTGATGAACGATTTGTGGGCTATCGATTTCAGCGCGCAATACAAAGAGAAACTTGCCAGTTTCTGGCAACACTGCGCCGAGGACTTTCGTACTCTCGCCAAAGCCAACTTCCTCTCCAAGGCCCTGGATGATCGGCACAGCGGTCATTTGTCCGTCATGGATTTCCAGTCGCTGATCCAGGCCGTCGCGGGCAATATTCACGCCCCGCTTCAGTTGTCGATGCTGACCGCCACCGCGAGCGCGCCTGCCAGAATGCGCGTCACAAGCTTTGATATCGGCGGTCATGAAGCCAGCGATATCCTGCGCATCGTTACTCCCAGGGGCCGACAGATTATCTACATACCCGGGGAAATATCGCCGATTCAGGTTTTCGATACCCATGACCACTTGATGGAATGGCTGATCAGCGCAACAGCGAAAGTCGAAGACCGGGCGCGGTTTCTCTCGCACTTCCCGCTTTCAATGCGCCATGAAATCAGCAATGACATCGGCCTCAACCACCTGATGGACCTGATGCCTACCGCCAGCGCCTCATTGATCAATCAAAATGATCGCGATCTGGGCATGGATGCCTTCACCTGGCTCAGGGACAGCGCCCGCAACCGCATGCATGCCGACGCCGAACTGTCCATGCGCTCCAATGCCGACCTGCGCAAACAGATGTGGATCGGCTATCTGAATGCGTTCTCCCATGTTCTTGGCCCCCTGGCGGCAATCGACTGGCCCATTGCACTGGCTGTGGTGGGTGCCGGGCTGGCGGACATGGGCCTGAACATCGATCAGGCAGTCAACGGCCATAGCACCGCCGAGCGCAAGGCGGGGGTTATCGGAGCTATCACCAGTGGCATCGACGTGCTGTTCAACAGCCTGTTTCTGGTCAGCGGCTTTCCGGAAACAGACCCGCCCCATATTGATCCCGAAGTAGCACCGCCCATTCCTGCCGAGGCTGAAGCAGCGATGGACCCTGTCACGGCACTTGATGCAAGTCCCGAGCTTGCCGACCCACCGGAGTTGCCCGAGTACTTCAATGCCTCAATCCCGCTCAGCGGCTCTCAGGTGGCGAAAAGTGGCCGGATGCGGGGTATTTATCAACTGTCTGACGGCAGTACCTACGTGTCGATGCATGGCGAGACTTATCGCGTTCGCTACATCAACGAACTGAACGGTTGGGCCATTATCGATCCCAACAATCCTTTCTCGTTCTACCGGAATGTGCCGATACGCATCAACGCAGCAGGGGAATGGGAAGCGCTCAATAACAATGGCCTAAGGGGCGGCGGGCCGGTGGCGTCACGCCTGAACCTGTCACGCATCAATTATCCACTCAGGGCCAGCGTCTACGATGTTCCCGAAAGCATGAAGCCAAGCCTGCTCGATGCAGCCAACGGTGAAGACCGCAGGGTTTTGCAGGGTGACTGGGTCAGGAACGATACCTGGAGAGATCCCTATATCGAATTCAGAGTCATCCGGGAGCGATTGCGTAGCGATGCCTTCGAGTTCTTCAGGCAACTGGAAGTGCCGGCCAGACCCAAAATGCCGCGACTCGAAGCTTCTGACACCTGCAAATCCACACTGCAGAAAATATTGGCCAATGCTCCGGGCCTGGTTATCGGGGAAAGCCACGCCGAATTGGGCAGCAAGAAATTCCTCATCGAGAACATGCGTCTGTTGAGAAAGCTCAACGTCAAAACGCTGTACATGGAACATCTGCTCAACGACTTTCACCTGCAGGACCTGAGAAAACTTGCCCAGTCAGGACGCATGCCCAGCACTCTGAAAACCTATCTGAAAAGCCTCGACGCTGGCCACAACACCGACCCCATGGGGCAATACACCTTTCTCGAACTGGTGAAAGCCGCAGCTGAAAACCACATCCGGATCCAGCCCATCGATTGTATGGCCAGCTATCGGATTATCGGCATGGAAGACTCGAACCGCCTGCTGCGCATCAAAATGATGAACTACTTCGCCCACACCACCATCCAGAGCGATATACCCAGCCTTGGCCCGACCGATAAATGGGTGGCGCTGGTCGGCAATGCCCACGCCAATACCTACAAGGACATCCCAGGCATCAGCGAACTGGAAGGCGCCATCGGCATACGCGCCGAAGACGTCAGCCTGGGCCAGCCCGAAGGCTTTTCGGTTGATCCCGGACGAGTCATGGAAGGCGAAATCGGCACCCTGCCCACGCTGGTCAAAAGCGACTTCAGGATGCAGACGGCCATCAACAAGGTGTATCCACGCCCGACGATAGAAAGCCGCCTGATACTTCCGGGAATGTTCGTCATCGATAAAAACACCAGCAGCCCGCTACTGATCCACCGCGCCTCGGACGGCACTGTGGTGCGCACGGCCATCAAAACCAGCCGCAGCAAAATCTTTATCGAACGCCCGAGGTGGCCGGCCATCAGCGGTCGACGTTTTGACAATCTGGGGGAGTTGGCGACATCGCTCAAGTTGATGGGGATGAAGGATGTTTCTTGAGGTGTGAAGGTGTAAGGCCGGATGGGAGCGTTGGGGTTATCCGGCCTTTGGTTTGCTTGCCGTTTTTCAAACCAGCATCGACTGCTGGGCGGAGATACCCGCCGTTGCTCCATGCGATATTGCCAGAGTGACGGAGGCCATGAGAGGGTTCGCAAGGTCGCCCGCGGCATAGACGCCTGGCACGCTGGTTTCGCGGCGCTCGTCGACCTTGAGAGCGATGCCGAAGGGCGTATTGACGGTGGCGAGACCCAGTGATTCATGCAGGTTTGCGGACGGTTTGTTGCGCGGATGCGCGAACAGGATGTCGACCGCGACATCGGGACAGGTATCGAGCCTGACGGTGGCACCATGGCTCCCGTGATGGACGATTTCGGTGATCCGATCATCGATAACAGGTATGTGGCGGCGCGCCAGATCAGCCTGGATGTCGGGCGGAATGTCGTGACCATCGGCGAAAACCGTCAACGCGTCGGTCCAGTCGTGGTACAGCCTGACATAGTTGTGCGACTGCGGGCCGGACCAGACGAGCCCCCAATGCTGGCCGGAGACTTCAAAGCCGTCGCAATATGGGCAGGGTACGATGGATGTGCCCCAGCCTTCTGCAAAGCCCGGAACATCAGGCATCTGGTCGGCGACGCCATAGCTCAGGATCAGGCGGCGCGCCCCAAGGTCCTCACCATCGCCAGTGAGTACGCAAAAATTATCAATGGCACCGGAGACGCTTTCGGCCCGGGCATTGATGAGCCTGATGGAGGGATAACGCGCCAGTTGCTGCCTCGCCTCGGCCAGGATGTCCAGCGGAGGCTTGTGATCGTGACCGAGCAACCCATGCGAGTGGCCAGCGAAACGATTGCGCGGCAGACCGGTATCGAGAACGATGACTTTGCGCCGGGCACGACCAAGCTGCAGGGCGGCGGCAAGACCGGCAAAGCTGCCGCCGATGATGATGACGTCATTCATGGTGATAGGCTCCGCGCTATGGATGAAGAGAGATTGGCTTGCAGATTTAAGATACTCTTAAGTACCATAATTAAAGAATTAAAATACTGTCAAGTACTGGAATTTTTATGACCGAAGACAGCCAGAGCCGGCGCGGCCGGCCCGCCAACGAGGCGCTAGGCCAAACGATCATCGACGCCGCATACGAACTCTTTGTGGAATTGGGTTTTCAAGCAACGACCATGGACAAGGTCGCCCAGCGGGCGAAGATATCCAAGCTAAGCATCTATCGGCACTTCGAGAACAAGGAGGCGCTGTTCAGCGCGACCATCGCGGCCCGCTGCCATCAGTTTGCACCACAGGCTCTTTTTGAAAGCTTCGACGGTTCGGCCGAAGATCAGCTCATGGCGGTGGGGTCATCTCTGCTTCGCACGCTGTTAAGCCCGGACGTCCGTAGTGTCGAAGTCATGATCATGGCCGACAAGACCAATCAAAAGTCGTTAAGCAAACGCCAATACGAAGCCGGCCCCGCCCACGTCATGGCCCAAATCGAGGCACTGTTGCGTCAGTTGCATGCGAAGGCCGTTTTGAACGTACCCGACCCTATCCAGTCCGCCCGCTTGTTTGCCGCGCTTATCAAAGGATCCGATCTCCTGATCATCGCCCGCTTCGATGAAGCGAGAGCAGAGAACGACAACGAAATCGAATCCTATTGCCGGTCGGCCGTCGCCATGTTCATCGCGGCGCATGGTGGCAACGACCACGTGAGCGGATAAGCATTTGATCCAGCGCGCTCAAGGCCATAGTAGAGACTGGAAAACAGTTGCTGCTGACATCTGCGCTGCTTAGCGTTCTCGATACCATACCGGCATTCCTTATCCGTGACATGGTATCGAGGTAGCTCTCTCACATACATGCAATGTGCGTCATTAAAAACGCCATTGATAATTCGCTCTCGTAAACAGATCTGCGCATCTCCCAGGCGAGTCGGCCATCTGAGCCCCACGTAGCCATTGATCATCACTCACTCAAAGCCGGACCACGAACCAAACTCCTCGGTGCCTAATTCCTCTTCAACGTTTTTCATTGCGGCAAGCATCGCCTCCGGAAAAAAGCGCCAATCGTCGTAGATGACAGCCCACTGGGCGTTAACTGTCGATGCTGTTCGACGGCGCTTGACTCGCTCTAATTATTACGGCCGACTGACGGAACGAAATCAAAGTGCCACTAGTCGTAAAGATTGTAGAAACCAGAGTGTCTGGCCGACACGGTCCCATGAGAGGAGTGCTTGGCTCTACTCGGTCCGGTCTGGAAAGGATAATCCGTTCAGTTATTTATCTGGTTGTATTTTCAGAGCGTCGCCTGATGAAAAAAACACTGCTCGGCGTGCGAGCATTAATGTCTGTCCCCAAGGACAATCCTGGTCTGGTCAAGGCGCAATACATCGCGCTGTCTCGCCAATTGCCCATGATGTATTTCATCCTGCTGATCAACACCCTGATGCTGGCGGGCACCCACTTTGCGGTCGCGCCGCGCTGGCTGGTAGTGTATTGCCCGTTGATCATGACGTTGTTCGGAGTGATTCGTGCGGCGGAATGGATGCGCACGCGCGGGCGGACGCGCAGCCCGGCACAGATGCTGGCGGCGCTGAAACGCACCAATATGCTCGCGCCATTTGTCGCCGTGGCGTTCACTGCCTGGTCGCTGGCGCTGTTTCCCTATGGCGACAGCTATACCCAGGCGCATGTCGCCTTTTATATGGCGATCACCGTCATCGGCTGCATTTTTTGCATGATGCACCTGCTGCCAGCAGCCCTGGCAACCACAGCAGTGGTCAACACCGCATTCGTGGTGTTCTTCGCGTCCACCAATATCATTACCTTTATTGCCACTGCGATTGACGTCCTGCTGGTGTCCATCGCCATGCTGATCATTCTCAAGGCGCAGTACGCCGACTTCACCCGGCTGGTGAACATGCAGGCACATACGGCAAAGCTCAGCGAGGAAAACCTTCACCTGGCCAATCAGGACAGCCTGACCGGACTGGCCAATCGGCGGCAGTTCTTTTCCCGTCTCGATACGCTGCTGTCCCGCGCCCGCGAGCAGGAGATTCGCCTCGCCGTGGGGCTGATCGACCTGGATGGCTTCAAACCGGTCAACGATCTGTATGGCCATAGCATTGGTGACAAGCTGCTCTGTCAGGTTGGCCAGCGCCTGACCGGGCTACTCGACGAAGATGTGCACCTGGCCCGACTGGGAGGCGACGAGTTCGGCCTGATCATCACTCAGGCCATGAGCGACGATCAGTTGCGGGCATTTGGCGAGAAAATCTGCGCAAGCATGCGCGAGCCGTTTCTGCTGGTGGACATCCCTATTCAGATCAGTGCATCACTAGGCATCGCGACCTTCCCGGATCAGGCATCCGACGCCACGCAAGTGTATGAATACGCCGACTATGCCCTGTATCAGAGCAAGCGCCACCGCCCCGGCACGGTCAGCCTGTTCAGCGCAGCCCATCGCCAGCAGCTCAATCGCGAAGGACTGACCGAACAGGCCCTGCGCAGGGCCGATCTGGATTGTGAGTTTCACGTGGTGTTCCAGCCCATCGTGGATATTCACAGTCAGCAAACAGTTGCGTTCGAGGCACTGGCACGCTGGGAAAGCCCGGAGTTGGGTAACGTGCCGCCCAGTGATTTCATCCCGATTGCCGAGCGCGTCGGCATGGTCAATCGCCTCACGGTGCCGTTGCTGAGCAAGGCACTGGACGCTGCCGCGAACTGGCCTGCAGGTATGCGCCTGTCATTCAACCTGTCCGCCCACGACTGTGGTTCGGAGGACGCCACCCAGCAGATCGTCGAACTGATCAAGAACAGCCGTTTCGACCCGACCTGTCTCGATCTGGAAATCACCGAAACCGCGGTCATCCAGGACCTGCCGCAGACCCAGCGAGCGATCAGCCGGTTTCGCGAACTGGGCTGCGGCATTTCCCTCGACGACTTCGGCACCGGCTATTCCAGCCTGAGCCAGATCCACGCGCTGTCGCTGACCAAACTGAAGGTGGACCGCACCTTCGTCACCAACATCCACCTCGACCCGGCCAGCTTCAAGATCGTCAAGTCGCTGATTGCCCTGTGCCAGGACATGCAGCTGGAATGCATCGTCGAAGGCGTGGAAACCGCCGCAGAACTCGACGCCCTGAAAAACCTTGGCTGCGCATGGGCCCAGGGCTACCTGTTCTCCAAACCCATGCGCGCCAGCGACATCAGCACCTGGCTTGAAAGCGAGCAACTGGCCAGGGTGCAGGCGGTTTAATCCGCCGACAGGGCAAGGCGCAACTCGCGCTTGTGCCCCGGCAACAGCCCCTGATTCAACTTCGTACCCTTGCGAATGTCATGGCTCTGTACTCGTTAAGTGTGTGGTGTCTCTGGTATAGCGCTGGTAAGGCTGTGGGAGGCAGAACGCTGCCAGAATTTGCCAGACCCAAAAAGCCAAAAGCCCGCAATTACGCGGGCTTCAGGGGATTTTTTGCTAGATCGTGCCGGGCAGTGCCGGACGCGGGATATTCCCACTCTATTATCAATTGGTCAGAAAAAACTTATAAAACAGAGTCTTAGGAAACAACCATGAAAAAAGCCACGCAAAGTAAAACGTTCAAGAAGTCGGCTTAGCCTCTTTCGTGGCAAAGGCTGCCGATAGATGCCTCTCTAGGATGGCCAACTCATCCGCATTACCATCACGAACAACCTCTGCCAGCAGCTCCGCCGCAAAAGACGGATCGGCATGGAAAAGCTCTACCATTGCCTCATCGTGACTACGGTCTTTCATCAATCGCCCCCTGTTCGTAAATGCCCTCAGCCTCAAGAATAGCTGCTCAGGGCATTACAAATCCGTCAGTTTCTGGCCTGTACTGCTTGTGACGACTGACAGAAATCGGCCTATTCTGTTGAAAACGTCGATTTTCTCAAACCGCCAGCGGATTGACTCATGAAAGCGCCGTTCAGCAAGCTGCGGCGTGAAACCCGAGTATAAATACCTGTGTGGTGATTCAAGACTTCAATCTCAGACGCGTACTTTTCTGCCGTGAAAACCATGTCCGACTTCTCCGACAGAATCGGCCAATAGCTGTCCTTGATGAATTTCGCTCAATCAACATCCTTTCCAGCGATTGTCCTTCATCCAATGATGAAACAGCCCCGCCAACGCATGCAAACCAATCAACCAGATCCCGCAGTGCCAAGTAGCTCATGCCAGCACTTGAGAGATTAAGAATCACCTTCATATGGGTGCCTTTATATAGGAGATCGGTCAGTTCGCCTCCTCAGGCGTCTCTCGTCAAAGCATCCACAGATTCCAGTCTGAGATGGCTTGAAATGAAAACTCAGCGGATCGTCGCAGCCGCTCGATTTCTTCATTTGGTCGGCCCGCAGATTCAGCATCTCTGTAAAGCTTCAATGCAGAAATAGCCTGTTCCATGAGGGTATCCGAAGGTCGTATTTCACATCGCCCTTTAGGCTCCATGCCGACTCCTCGCTAGATGAATGATCGCGGTCGATAATCTGGTGAAATTAGCGTAGACCAAGATATTCGTGCAACGATCCTCGGCGTGACATCGATGTCCATTCTTAGCAGCTTTACCGTGATTGCCTTTTGCCATCACTAAT
Organism: Pseudomonas cichorii; assembly: GCF_003700275.1. GTDB lineage: Bacteria > Pseudomonadota > Gammaproteobacteria > Pseudomonadales > Pseudomonadaceae > Aquipseudomonas > Aquipseudomonas cichorii_B. The sequence continues at coordinate 27,687 of NZ_RBRE01000090.1, forward strand.
GAGATATTTAGGCGTTGCGAATTCATTAGCCATTCGGACTGCGCAATATTTTATAACTCTGGTTCAGTTTTTTTAAAAATGAAGGGATATCATAGTGGCAGAATTAACAAAAATTGAGTTACGTGCAGAAGAAGCTACGAAACTATCTGCTTTCCCCATAAACATACATGACATCAGAGAACAAGTTAGATTACTGCTAAACGAAGTGCAACGATATGGTTTCTTTAACGAGTACACCAATCACAATTTCGATCATGTCGAATCCATGCTAAATATGGCCGACTGGATAATACCAGAGCAGACTAAAGCAAGACTACAACCTGCTGACTATCTTCTTTTGACTTTGAGTATTTATTTTCACGACCTAGGCTTACTGGTTACTCAAAATGAATTTAACCTAAGATATAAAAATACCGACTTTCAAAGTTACATGAGAGAGCAACGATTTAATAGCGCAGATGATGAGTATAGCGCAAAAATAGCTATGCTCTCAGAGGAGATGCGCGACAAAATAAACTATCAAGAATTTGTAAGGCGTACACATGGAGCGCGAGTAAAAGAGTGGATACTTGGGAAGGATAGAAGTGACGATACCACAGCAGAAACAAAGGAAGCCATTCAAGGTCTAATTGGAAAACTTGATATAATTGTAAAGCGTGACTTAGCACTTTTATGTGAGAGTCACACTATAGATGACATTGCCGACGCCCACAAATATAAGGTATCAATGCCTTACGGCAATAATCCTACTGAGACAGCTAATCTTCAGTATTTAGCAGTAATCCTTCGTACAGTTGATCTTCTTCAAATCACACAAGGACGAGCGCCGTCAATATTATATAAAATAATCAATCCCCAAGACCCTATCAGCCAGCTTGAGTGGCAAAAACAAGGTGCTGTACGAACAGTAAGGGCAGCACCAGGAATTGATCGAGACGGTCAGGCATCTACTAAGGCAGTGTCCGACACAATAGAAATTCACGCGAGATTTGAAAAGTCGGATGGCTTTTTTGGATTAACCAGTTATATCGCCTACGCCAAAAGCCAACTCCAAGCATGTCAAGATGCACTGAAACAAACATCCAAAACCATCCCTGATCCGCCTTTATTTCCTTGGAAACATATTGATGATACTGGAGTAGAAGCAGAGGGTTTTTTAACAAAAGCATTTGGCTTCAAGTTAGACCAGCAAAAAATCCTTGACTTACTAACCGGACACACGTTGTATAATGACACTAATGTGGTAATTAGGGAACTTACCCAAAACGCATTAGATGCAGTGCGACTCCAAGCAGAGCTAATAAAAGATAACTCTGATAACTTTGGAAAAATTGATATAATCTGGAACTCTAAAGATCGCACATTAGAAGTAAGGGACAACGGGACAGGTATGTCTCAAGAAGTTATTGAAGCCCACCTGCTTAAGGTTGGCTCATCACGATATCAAGACCCAAAATTTCGAGAGGAGCACCCTAATTTTTCTTCAATAAGTCGCTTTGGTATTGGTGTTCTTTCAGCCTTCATGGTAGCAGACCAAGTCGAAATAACTACGTGCAGCGTCGAGGATCCCGAGGCCAGACAAATTTCGCTCAGATCTGTTCATGGTAAGTATCTAATTAAACTACTGGATAAAATCAGGGAGCGCGATCAGATTGGTGTTCATCCTCATGGATCGAGAGTAAAACTAACATTACGAACAACTGCATCAATCGATAATGTTTTAGATATAGCTAAAATGTGGCTGCTATTTCCTCGTTGCAAAGTGACAGTCAAGGTCGACGATCATGAACCAGTATCTATCGGATATAAATCACCAAAAGAAGCTGTAGAAGAACAACTGAAAAACCTTAGCTACACCTCCGTAAGAGCGAGTGAACGAGTTGAGGTTAGAGAATTAATGGATGGAGGAGTAACATTAGCCTATGCTGTTATCCGAGACGAACTCTATAAAGACTGGAGTTTTGTTATGAGGAGTGAAAAGCTGCGCTTTGAACCTCAAGAAGAAGAAAACAGCTTTGTAGCGACATGCATTGAAGGTGTTGGAGTCGATTTCAACACACCTGGCTTTAGGGCTCCGGGAATACTAGCAATCGCTAACATCGTAGGAAGTAATGCACCAAAAACCAACGTAGCTAGATCCGCAATTGAGGATACGGCAGAATATAAAGACTCATTACAAAAAATATATGGGCTCTATACCAAACACATTCACACAGAAATAGATAGACTTTCCAGCACTAATGAATACTCTCTCTCTAGGGCAGTAGAACAAGCACCTTATATAGCATCACCGCTTGTGCACGACAATGTGGCGGCAATTCGGCCCAACCTCCTATCAGAGAAACTGGAGCAAGTGCCATTTATTATCATAGAAGATCTTGGAAAACGCACCAACATCTCCTTTATGGAACTCTGCAAAAAAGATTCTTTTTGGACTATAAACTCCTCTCTAAACTCATCAATCGAATATTTCGTCCGAGAGGCACCAAAAGATATAACTGCAGCAACAATTCTAGAAAGTTTGCAGGATGGTCCTCTATCTATGCCCAACGGAGCAATATTTTGCAATTTTGGAAACACACCCCATTTAGACGAAGCTATCAGAAAGACTTTTGAACCAGCACTTATTGAAGCAAATGAAGGCGCACGAAACGTTACGATGCGATGGGATAAAATAGTTGAAAAAGAAAAATGGATAAATACCGAAAAATTATTGACAAGTGTAGGACTACAGGACAGAAGATTTTGGGTAATTGGCTCGCATCATAGGGACAGGAGAGGCATTGAGGTTCGCCCTACACTATTTGCAATCGATGATATATTAGTTAATAACTTAGATGAGTACAGCGCCGTCATATCAGACAAGCATACATTCCTTCAACCCAACGACTCCGTATCTAAATTCTTAAAAAACATCTGGACCTCACAAGTTAACAACTATGAAAAGGTAGTTCTTGGCTATGCCTCTATCTTTGATTTACTAAGAGGATACGGGATAAAAAAAGACCAATACACAATCGAGCTAATTGAAAGAATAATAATCAATAGCAACTATGAATTCATCGAAGAGTTTATCGACTTAAATAAAATTGTCGAAGCAATCAGCTTAAGTAAAGACAAAGTATTTAATCCATTCGCTTGGAAACGTCGTGGATCATCCGAAGAAAATTAAAAGGATTTAAAATGTACGACAAAAATATTTTTTTACTGGAACGCTACAAATACATTCTTCTAAGAAAACAGCACTTAAATGAAGCAACTTTTAAGATTGCCGCCATATATCAAGTGCTTCTCTTAGCGCTCGCCGCAGGGCAATACAACGTAATTACCCTTTGGAGAGGTCTAACCATAACAAAAGAACTCGCTTCTTTTTTTTCCAGCTGCCTTTTAGCAATGATAATTGCACTTAGCACATTAATACTAACGCTTTTGATAGGAGGCGTTGCATCGTGGCTAAAATATAGAAAGGATGAATCAGAAATCGAGGTTGCGGTCCACGGTAAAAAAAGGTCACCAGTAACCTTTACGTCAATTTTTCGTTGGTATGAAACATACTTGGGCATAATCGTTGCAACCGTGCTACTGGGTTGGATATATACTTATCACAACCATATCACTTCACTTTTTTGCTAAGTACGAAGCGGCGGCCCAACTGAGGGCCGCCCCTCCAAACCTGAAAATACCTAATCAAAAAGAGCAAAATAAAATACTGACTTAAAACTTAAACAGCTTAGTGAGCTCAAGATATTCAAATCCACTCTAATCCAAAAACTCAGTAAACGGCACGTAACCCAACAACAGGACAGAAAGACAATCTGTTACTCATTTCAGTCGACACTACTGGCAAGTGAACGACACTATCATAATATTATTTAATTCGCTCCCCATACTTCATTACCACTTACCAAAAAACTCATAACACCTCGATATCCCTGTATCAATACACACCATCAACTTAATTCTGTTGCATATGCGCTTATTTTTTCTTTCAAAAAATATTTAATCGAAACAATTAAATAAATCGGCTAAACTTCCAATCTTTACTATTTTTCAGAAAAGCGCCCACAGCACTTACATGCTGTTTCAGCATTATGCAAACTTCGCTTTAACATTTCTCAATTTCGCGGTGGCAACTGTATACCTCGCAGACCAAGAACCGTTGAGCCGAAGGCGAATGAGGGGACGTGTTGGTAGGGTGCAGGCTTACCCGTACCCTACCAACACACATCTTGCCGTCCGATTCGACGCAAATACATGCGTATCTTTGCGAACGGTTCATATCTAGTGTAGTGGTCTAATGATTCCGGACACCCATTTAGGCGAGAATATCGCCAGATAGAGGTGTCTGATGACCAAACAACGTCGTTCCTTTTCCGCTGAATTCAAACGCGAGGCCGCAGGCCTCGTGCTCGATCAAGGCTATAGCCATATCGAAGCCAGTCGTTCACTCGGGGTTGTCGAGTCTGCACTGCGCCGCTGGGTCAACCAGCTTCAGCAGGAACGCGCTGGCGTTACGCCTCAAAGCAAGGCTCTGACGCCCGAGCAGCAGAAGATCCAGGAGCTGGAAGCCCGGATCGCTCCTCTTGAAAGGGAGAAATCCATTTTAAAAAACCGCCTCCCCGGCACTCCGCGGCCCATTGGGCTAGAAACACTACGTACTACATTTACATTTCTGGACAGTGGTCGCTGGCTTTTTGGAGGCTAAGTCTCCGTCAAAAAACTTGACCCAGGGGAAGCTGCGGACCCGTTAGTGGTGGCGCTTTCATGAACCCGTTTAGGAATGTGATTTGATCCGAGTCCCCGTCCAGTCCTGCCCTTGACTGGAGGTGCGTATGAAAAAGTCTGACTTAAAAAGCAGAGGGTTACCGGTAATTAATATTCGAGCGGCCGGCATTGATATTAATTCACGCTTTCATGTTGTCGCCGTTCCAGCTGATCTCGCGCACGATCCGATTCAAACCTTTAATGCCTTCACCGCTGATCCTGAGCGGATGGCTAATTGGCTGGTGAGCCTCGGCATCTCGACAGTCGCCATGGAGTCGACCGGCGTTTATTGGATTCCGGTTTACGAGATACTCGAAACGCACGGCTTCATGTAGTACTTGCTAATGCCCGAGATGCTCGCGCAGTGCCAGGGCGTAAAACCGACGTGAATGATGCGCAGTGGATTCAACGACTCCATTCCTGCCGGATTGCTTCGAGCTAGCTTCCGTCCAGATCACGAAATCTCGGCTTTACGCAGCTATTTAAGATTACGAGAGCGCCACCTTGACTACGCGGCCGCACATATTCAGCACATGCAAAAAGCGCTCACCCATATGAATTTGCAACCGCACCATGTCGTGGCGAATGTCACCGGAGTGACCGGCATGCGAATAATTCGGGCCATTGTGGCCAGTGAGCGAAGCCCGTCAGTACTGGCTGCCATGAGCGATACCCGCTGTAAAGCCGGTATCAATGTCATTGAAGCTGCGCTAGTCGGCAATTATCAGCCGGAGCACATATTTGCCCTGTCACAAGCACTGACAATGTATGACGCTTACCAAGCGCAGCTCCTCATCTGCGATCAGCAAATTGCACAAGTGCTCATCAAGCTTTCACAGGAAAAGTTGCGTCCGTCAGAACCATTGCCTAAACCACGTCATAAAACCCGGCAACCGAATGCACTTAACTTCGATGTTCGCACGTTGCTCTATCAACTGGTCGGCGTAAACCTCACGCAAATACATGGCATTGACCCCTTTCTGGCACTGCGGCTGGTCGCCGAATACGGTACAGATCTGAGCCGATGGCGCACTTATCATCATTTTACTTCGTGGTTGACGCTTGCCGGGATGTAGGATCAGCGGCGGTAAGGTGCTTTCCGCTCATACTCGGAAAACCAAGAATCGAGTTACTGCCCAGTTGCGCTTGGCTGCTGTCACAGTAGGGAAAACGAGTACTGCGCTTGGGGCCTTCTATAGACGCCTTGCCGCTCGAATCGGAAAAGCCAAAGCAGTCACCGCGACCGCCCGAAAAATTGCGGTTCTGTACTACAACGCGATGCGTTTCGGTATGAGCTATCAAGACCCCGGAGCAGACCAGTATGAACAGAGATATCGGGAGCGGGTCGTAAAGTGTCTACATCGCTGTGCTGCCGAATTTGGTTTCACTCTTCAGCCAACGGAGGGTGTTTCTTAGGAAAGCCAAAAGCCCGCAATTACGCGGGCTTCAGGGCATTTTTTGCTAGATCGTGCCGGGCAGTGCCGGACGCGGGATCATTCCCACTCAATCGTCGCCGGCGGCTTGCTCGAAACGTCATAAGTCACCCGCGAAATCCCATCGATCTCGTTGATGATCCGCCCGCTGACGGTTTCCAGCAGTTCGTAAGGCAGGTGTGCCCAACGTGCGGTCATGAAGTCGATGGTTTCCACGGCGCGCAGGGCGACGACCCAGGCGTAGCGGCGGCCATCGCCTACGACGCCAACCGATTTGACCGGCTGGAATACCACGAATGCCTGGCTGACCTTGTGGTACCAGTCGGCCTTGCGCAGCTCTTCGATGAAGATGTGGTCGGCGCGACGCAGCAGGTCGGCGTATTCCTTCTTCACTTCACCGAGGATCCGCACGCCCAGGCCCGGGCCCGGGAATGGGTGGCGGTAGACCATGTCGTATGGCAGGCCGAGTTCCAGGCCGAGGCGACGGACCTCGTCCTTGAACAGTTCGCGCAGTGGCTCGACCAGCTTGAGGTTCATTTCTTCCGGCAGGCCGCCCACGTTGTGGTGCGACTTGATGACGTGAGCCTTGCCGCTTTTCGCGCCAGCCGACTCGATCACGTCCGGGTAGATGGTGCCTTGCGCCAGATACTTGATGTTGTCCAGCTTGCAGGATTCGGCATCGAACACGTCGATGAAGGTGCGACCGATGATCTTGCGCTTTTTCTCCGGGTCGCTTTCGCCAGCCAGGTTGTTCAGGAACTGCTCTTCGGCGTTGGCGCGGATCACCTTGACGCCCATGTTCTCGGCGAACATGGCCATGACCTGCTCGCCTTCGTGCAGACGCAGCAAGCCGTTGTCGACGAAGACGCAGGTCAGTTGGTCGCCAATGGCCTTGTGCAGCAAAGCGGCAACAACCGAGGAGTCAACGCCGCCGGACAGGCCCAGCAGAACGTTGTCGGTGCCGACCTGGGCACGGATGTTGGCAATCGCATCGTCAGCAATGTGCGAAGGCGTCCACAGAGCTTCACAACCACAGATGTCGAGGATGAAGCGCGACAGGATGCGGCCGCCCTGCTTGGTGTGGGTCACTTCCGGGTGGAACTGCACGCCGTAGTAGCCACGGGTGTCGTCAGCCATGCCGGCAATCGGGCAGCTCGGGGTGCTGGCCAGGACGTGGAAGCCGTCCGGGATTTCGGTAACCTTGTCGCCGTGGCTCATCCACACATCAAGGCCAAACACGCCATCGGCGTCTATATGGTCTTCGATGCCGTCGAGTACGCGGCTCTTGCCGACCACATCGACACGGGCGTAGCCGAACTCGCGCAGGTCGGAGCCTTCAACACGGCCACCCAACTGCTCGGCCATGGTCTGCATACCGTAGCAGATGCCGAAGACCGGTACGTTGAGGTCGAATACGGCCTGCGGAGCACGCGGGCTGTTGGCTTCGTGCACGGACTCGGGGCCGCCAGCGAGGATGATCCCGCGCGGGGCGAATTCGCGAATCGCTTCGTCATCCATGTCAAACGGATGCAGCTCGCAGTAAACACCGATTTCACGCACACGACGGGCGATCAACTGGGTGTACTGGGAACCGAAATCGAGGATCAGAATACGGTGGGCGTGAATATCGAGGGCCATGGGGGGAAGCTCTAAAGAGCAGTTGCAAGCTTTAAGCTGCAAGCTGCAAGTTGTCGGGATCATGCGGTAGCTGCTCGGGGCAGCTACCGCTTGTAGCTTGAGGCTCGTAGCTGGCGGCCTTAGCCGACGCGATAATTCGGAGCTTCTTTAGTGATCTGCACGTCGTGGACGTGAGACTCGGCCATGCCGGCACCGGTGATACGCACGAACTCGGGCTTGGTACGCATTTCTTCGATATCGGCGCTACCGGTGTAGCCCATGGAAGAACGCAGGCCGCCCATCAGTTGATGGATGATGGCTGACAGCGAACCCTTGTAGGCCACACGGCCTTCGATACCTTCCGGCACCAGTTTCTCGGCGCCTGCGGACGAATCCTGGAAGTAACGGTCCGAAGAACCCTGGGCCTGGGACATGGCGCCCAGCGAACCCATGCCGCGATAAGCCTTGTAGGAACGGCCCTGGAACAGTTCGATTTCGCCAGGCGCTTCTTCAGTACCGGCAAACATCGAACCCATCATCACGCAGCTTGCGCCGGCAACGATGGCCTTGGACAGGTCACCCGAGAAACGGATGCCGCCGTCGGCGATCAGTGGAACGCCTGTGCCTTCAAGGGCTGCGGCAACGTTGGCGATGGCGCTGATCTGCGGCACGCCGACACCGGCAACGATGCGGGTGGTGCAGATAGAGCCAGGACCGATACCGACCTTGACCGCATCGGCGCCAGCGGCAGCCAGTGCCTTGGCAGCAGCGCCAGTGGCGATGTTGCCGCCGATGACCTGCACGTCAGGGAAGTTTTCCTTGACCCAGCGAACGCGGTCGATCACGCCTTTGGAGTGACCGTGGGCAGTATCGACTACGACCACGTCAACACCGGCAGCAACCAGTGCGCTGACGCGGTCGCCAGTGTCCTTGCCGGTGCCGACTGCAGCGCCGACACGCAGACGACCCTGGTCGTCCTTGCTAGCCAGCGGATAAGCCTTGGCCTTTTCGATGTCCTTGACGGTCATCATGCCCTTGAGCGCGAACTTGGCGTCGACGATCAGGACTTTTTCCAGGCGGTGTTTGTGCAGCAGCTCACGCACTTCGTTCTTGTCGGCGCCTTCACGCACGGTGACCAGACGCTCTTTTGGCGTCATCACTTCGCGGACAGGGATATCCAGACGGTTTTCAAAGCGCACGTCGCGGGAAGTCACGATGCCGACCAGGTCGCCATCATGCAGTACCGGTACGCCGGAGATGTTGTGCAGGCGGGTCAGCTCGAACAGGTCACGTACCGTGGCATCTGCCTCGATGGTGATCGGGTCCTTGACGACGCCGGCCTCGAACTTCTTGACCTTGCGAACTTCAGCAGCCTGCTGTTCGATGGTCATGTTCTTGTGGATGATACCGATACCGCCTTCCTGAGCCATGGCGATGGCCAGACGGGCTTCAGTGACGGTGTCCATTGCAGCGGAAACCAAAGGGATATTCAGTTCAATGCCACGGGTCAAACGGGTTTTCAGACTGACTTCGTTGGGCAGTACCTCGGAATAACCGGGCACAAGGAGAATGTCGTCGAATGTAAGGGCTTCTTGACTGATACGCAGCATCGCGGGGGCTCCCGGGCGGGAAAATTGGAAGCGCGCCATTATACCTATACACCCGCACAGGCTCAATGCAAACCTCAGCCTAATATCAAACGAGCCTAGAGTCGCACCTTGACCAGTGAAACCGGGCGATCCAGACGTTCGGCGAAGTCATCCAGAAAGCTCTGGGTGAACGAGGCATCCAGCCAGTCGTTGAAGATGAATCCCAGATTGGAAAAACCGCAGGCATCGAGAAACAGAAAGCCGTTGATATCGTCCTCATGACGGCATTCCGGGCACATGAAGTTATCGGTATGCCCGGGCATCCAGTCTTCCAGGCTGTCGAACAGCGCCTCACCGATTTCCCGGCGGCATTCCGGGCAACCGGCCTCTTCGGCAAAATTGCTCAGCGGCGTGAAAATGCAGCGCTTGGTGACGATTTCCAGACCATTGACCGCCTGCCCGAACGGCAAAGCTTCAGGCCTGGCCACGACTCGTCGGGCTCCCGGCGCAATGGCGTAGGCCATTCGGTTGCCGGTGCGGCCGCAGGTGCTCAGCTCGGGTTCGACCACATCAAGCTTCACCAGCCAGCGCAGGATCAGGCGCGCCCTGGCCTCGCGTCCGGGAAAACTGGAGATTTGCGGGACGATGATGCTTTGGGTGTTCATGGCAATGTGTCGCTGAAAGCTGGTCGAGGGCGGCAGCTTAACAGGTCAGGGACAAATCCCGGACCATCATCCGGCCATGTAGCGGGCGATCAGCGCCAGCCCGCTGACCAGCACCAGCCAGGTCACCAGTCGCACAAACGTCTCGCGCGACAGCTTCATTACCAGCGACCTGCCGATCCACGAGCCCAGCAACATCGCAGGCAACAGGCAAGCGGCCAGAAGCAGCAGCGGAATCTCGGCATAGACGCCAGCCAGCAAAAAAAGGCCGAGCCGCACCACGGTGCTGCAACTGATCAGGGCACTTTGCGTAGCACGCGCCTGCTCCTTGGAGGTCAGGCGACTGTTGAGATAGATCGCGTAGAGAAAGCCGCCGCTGCCAAACAAGGCCCCGAACAGACCGCCAATCGTGCCCATCGGGATCGCCCAGCCAGCCGCCAGTTGCGTCGGCCGTACCTTGACCACAAGGCTGTAAAGCGCATAAGCGGTGACAAACAGCCCCATCAACAAGAGCAGCACGTCGGATTTCAGATTAAGCAGAAACAGCACGCCCATGGTGCAGCCCACGGCCATGCACGGCAACAGACGCAACAGCTCCGCCCTGACCACCGACTGTCGGGAAGGCAGCAGATTGCCGAAGGCCGCCAGGAAATCCAGCATCACCAGCAGCGGGATGATCCTCGACAGCGGCATGAAATGAATCAGGATCGGCCCGGCCACCAGTGCCGTACCGAAACCGGCAATGCCAAACACTATATAAGCTGCCACCACCGCCAGCTCGATCCACAGCAGCTCCAGCGGCGCAAAGCCCAACTGGTTTAACCATTCGACTGCAGCCACACGCCTCTCCCTGAATGCACTTCGCGCAGCTTATATAGCTGCGTCACCTGAAAACCGCCAGTGGTGGTGGCCGGGCAAATCCCTTTATCATGCCGCCATGATTAAAGATCCCTTCGCAAGACTCGGCCTCGACCGGGAAGTCCTCACTGTCAGCCAGCTCAACGGCCGCGCCCGAGTGTTGCTGGAAGATGTGTTCAGCAGCATCTGGGTCGAGGGCGAGATATCCAATCTTTCGCGCCCGGCCTCCGGGCATGTCTACTTCACGCTCAAGGATTCCGGCGCGCAGGTACGTTGCGCGCTGTTTCGCCAGAGCGCGGCGCGGGTACGCCAGGCACTCAAGGACGGCTTGCAGGTCAAGGTTCGCGGCAAGGTTTCGCTGTTCGAGGGACGTGGCGACTATCAACTGATTCTCGACACCGTCGAACCCGCAGGCGACGGTGCGTTGCGTCTGGCCTTCGATGCCCTCAAGGCCAAGCTCAGCGACGAAGGCCTGTTCAGTGCCGAGCGCAAGGTGGCGCTGCCGTTGCATCCGCAACGTATCGGCATTATCAGTTCTCCGACCGGCGCGGTGATACGCGACATCATCAGCGTATTCCGCCGGCGTGCACCGCAAGTCGAACTGACCCTGATCCCCACTGCCGTGCAAGGTCGCGAGGCGATCGCGCAGATCGTGCGCGCCCTCAAGCTGGCCGATTCCAGAGGCTTCGATGCCTTGATACTCGCCCGCGGTGGCGGCTCGCTGGAAGACCTCTGGTGCTTCAACGAAGAAGCGGTGGCCCGGGCCATTGATGCCTGTGTGACGCCTATCGTCAGCGCGGTAGGCCATGAAACCGACGTTTCCATCAGCGATTTCGTCGCCGATGTGCGGGCACCAACGCCGTCTGCGGCTGCCGAGTTGCTGGCTCCGGACTCCAGCGATCTGCATCGCCGGGTCGAGAACCTGAATCGTCGCCTGATCAGCCGCATGCGCGACCGACTGATGCGCGAGCGCTTGCGCCTTGAAGGTGTTTCCCGTCGCCTGCGTCATCCCGGCGAACGCTTGCGCCAGCAGGCCCAGCGTCTCGACGATCTGGACATGCGCATGCGCCGCGCCTTCGAGCAAGGCATGCATCAGCGTCTGGTACGTCTGGCGCATATGGAAAGCCGCCTCGCCGCCCAGCATCCGGGCCGCACCCTGGCGTTCCTGCGCCAGCGACTGGACGTGCTGGCCGAACTCTTGCCGCGAGCCATGCGCGAACAGATCAAGACTCGCAAGCTACAACTGCAAAGCCAGATTCAGACACTTCATGTAGTAAGTCCCCTGGCAACACTGGGACGCGGCTACAGTATCCTGCTCGACGAACGCGGCCATGCAATCCGCAACGCCTCACAGACCCGGCCCGGTCAACGCCTCACTGCCCGGCTGGGCGAAGGCGAATTGCAGGTGCGCGTCGAGGATAACCACCTGACGCCCGTGACCCTTTCTCTTCTGGACTGACCGATCGATGCTACGTTTTATCGCCCCGCTGTTCGCCCTTCTCCTGTGCCTGCCTGCGCATGCCGATAGCTACATCACCCGCGCCCTCAACAAACCGGTACCCGGCGGCGTTGCGGTGATCGATCTGGGCAACAGTAACCAGCCACCCAAAGCCACGTTTCAGGGCAAACCGGTGCTGGTGGTCAAGGAACAGGGCATTCGCTGGCTGGCCATCGTAGGTTTGCCGCTGACCACCAAGCCCGGCACGCAGCAACTGGTATCGGGGGGACGCAACCTGAGCTTCACGGTCGGCAGCAAGAAATACCCGGAACAGCACATCAAGTTGCAGAACAAGCGTCAGGTCAACCCGAACCCCGAGGACACCAAGCGCATCAACAGCGAAACACCGAAACTGCTGGGCGGTTATGCCGTATTCAGCCCGGGCACGCCCAGCAACCTGATTTTTGACAAGCCGGTGAACGGCCCGCTATCGAGCAAGTTCGGCGTGCGTCGATTCTTCAATGGCGAAGAGCGCAATCCGCACTCGGGCCTGGATTTCGCGGTCCCGACAGGCACACCGATCAAAGCCCCGGCAGCGGGCAAGGTGATCCTGACCGGCAATTTCTTCTTTAATGGCAATACGGTGTATGTCGATCACGGCCAGGGGTTGATCAGCATGTTCTGTCACCTGTCGAAAATCGACGTGAAGACCGGCGATCTGGTTCCACGCGGCGGAGTGCTGGGTAAAGTCGGCTCAACCGGCCGCGCCACCGGCCCGCACCTGCACTGGAACGTCAGCCTGAACGATGCCCGGGTAGACCCGGCCATTTTCATCGGCGCCTTTCAGCCGTAACCAGAATGTGAATACCGTCTTGCCCCGCCGCCGGCAAGCCTCCCCAAAGTGCAAACTCTGTGGGAGCGGATTCATCCGCGAAGACGATATTGCGAACAATGAATTGCTTGTGGATGTACCGCCCTCTTTGCGAATGAATTCGCTCCCGGAGATTTCCGAACAATAACCAAGCGCCAAACACTTTTAAACAGCGATAAAAACTCGCAAAAAACCTGAATACGAGAACTTATCTCAATTTTTTCCAGGTACTTGCCAACTTTCACCTCAATGGTTACGGTTGGCCTCATGAAAACCTCTCAAACCCTCATCCTGCTGCGCCAACATCGGTGTCTGCGCCTGGTCAGTTCTCGACTGCCAGGCTAGATTGCGGTGCCTCGCCCCTGTCTAGCGCGTCAATGGCTGGCCGCCTTTTTTCGGCCGATTCAGTACAAAGGACTAAACACATGACCATGCTCAAAGATCCCTCGAAGAAGTACCGTGCGTTTCCGACCATCGACCTGCCTGATCGTACCTGGCCTTCCAAAGCCATTACTGAAGTGCCGATCTGGTGCAGCTCCGACTTGCGCGACGGTAACCAATCGCTGATCGAGCCAATGGATTCGGTCAAGAAGCTGCGTTTCTGGAACACGCTGGTCAAGGTCGGCGTCAAGGAAATCGAAGCATCGTTCCCGGCAGCATCGCAAACCGACTTCGACTTCGTGCGCACCCTGATTGAAGACGGCCACATTCCGGACGACACCACCATTCAGGTACTGACCCAGGCGCGTGAAGACCTGATTGCCCGTACCTTTGAATCCCTGCGCGGCGCGAAAAAAGCCATCGTTCACCTGTACAACGCCACCAGCCCGTCGTTCCGCCGCATCGTTTTCAATCAGGAAAAGTCCGGCGTAAAAGAAATCGCCGTGAACGCCGCCAAGCTGTTCGTGAAATACGCAGCCCAGCAGCCGGAAACCCAGTGGACCTTTGAATACTCGCCAGAGACCTTCAGCGCAACCGAGCTGGAGTTCGCCAAGGAAGTCTGCGACGCGGTAATCGAGGTATGGAACCCGACACCCGAGAACAAGGTAATCCTCAACCTGCCAGCCACTGTTGAGGTCGCGACTCCCAACGTCTATGCCGACCAGATCGAGTGGTTCGGCCGCAATATCACCCGCCGCGACAGCGTCATCATCAGCCTGCACACCCACAACGACCGTGGCACTGGCGTTGCTGCCACCGAACTGGGCCTGATGGCCGGTGCAGACCGTGTCGAAGGCTGCCTGTTCGGCAACGGCGAGCGTACCGGTAACGTGGATCTGGTGACCGTGGCTCTGAACATGTACACCCAGGGCATCAACCCTGGCCTGGACTTCTCGGACATCGACGGCGTGCGCAAGGTCGTCGAAGAGTGCAACCAGATTCCGGTCCACCCACGCGCTCCGTATGTCGGCGATCTGGTCCACACCGCGTTCTCCGGCTCGCACCAGGACGCCATCCGCAAGGGCTTCGCCCAGCAGAAAGACGGCGCCTTGTGGGAAGTGCCTTACCTGCCGATCGACCCGGCCGATATCGGTCGCAGCTACGAGGCAGTGATTCGCGTCAACAGCCAGTCGGGCAAGGGCGGCATCACTTACCTGCTGGAGCAGGAATACGGTATCTCGCTGCCACGTCGCATGCAGATCGAGTTCAGCCAGGTGGTTCAGGGTGAAACCGATCGTCTGGGCCTGGAAATGAGCGCCGAGCAGATCCACTCCCTGCTGCGCCGCGAATACCTGCAAGCCAACACGCCTTATGCACTGATCAGCCACAAGCTGCAGGAAGAAAACGGCAACAGTTCGGTCGATGCCGAAGTGCATGTCGACGGTGAGACCCAGCACTGGCGCGGCAAGGGCAAAGGCGCACTGGAAGCCCTGGTTGCCGGCCTGCCTGTTTCCGTGGAGATCATGGACTACAACGAACACGCCATCGGTTCCGGCACCACGGCCAAGGCCGCTGCCTACATCGAATTGCGCGTCAACGGTGATCGCGCCGTGCATGGCGTCGGTATCGACGAGAACATCACCACCGCCAGCTTCCGCGCCCTGTTCAGCGCCCTGAACCGCTCGCTGAGCCAGGCACAAGCCAAGGCCGCCTGACCCCAGGAAGGAGCATGACGGGCACCCTGCCCGTCATGCTCCAACAGGCTGTAACACACTGCATTTGCTCGAAAAACCTCTCCCCTTGCGCCTTTCAATATGCGCATAACCATGCGCATATTCGGCATAATCTTTTCATTTATGCTGTGGTAGCATGCTGCCTTTAAATGATCCGGCCCTTTTGCCGATAGCAACTTTTCGCTATCGGGACCTGATCGTATTTGCCTGCCAAGCAATACTCTTTCCTACAAACCATGATGACTACTGCATTGATTTTCGGACGAAAAGAATGCACGGGCAGACCAACCGTGCATTGAAAAACCATCGGCCTCGGTAACGCTGAGCTGATCCAATCATATTTGGAGCGATTATGCCTAAGGCTTCCCATCAAGATCTGCGCCGCAACTTTCGCGCGCTGACTTCCTCGACTTCCTGCTACCACACAGCCTCTGTGTTCGACCCGATGTCTGCACGCATCGCCGCGGACCTGGGTTTTGAAGTGGGCATCCTCGGTGGCTCCGTCGCCTCGCTGCAAGTACTGGCAGCCCCCGATTTCGCGCTGATTACCCTCAGCGAATTCGTAGAACAGGCCACCCGCATCGGCCGTGTCGCAGAGCTTCCCTTCATCGCAGATGCCGACCACGGTTATGGCAACGCGCTGAATGTCATGCGCACCATCACCGAACTGGAACGAGCAGGCGTTGCTGCACTGACCATCGAAGATACCCTGCTGCCCGCGCAGTTCGGCCGCAAGTCCACCGACCTGATTTCCACTGCAGAAGGCGTCGGCAAGATCCGCGCAGCCCTGGAAGCTCGCGTCGATCCTGAACTGTCGATCTTTGCCCGTACCAACGCTGCCATCATTCCCGTGCAGGAAACCATCAGCCGGGTTCAGCAGTATCAGAGCGCAGGTGCAGACGGCATTACCATCGTCGGCGTGCGTGACTTCGAGCACCTGGAACAGATTTCCGAAGGGCTGACCATTCCCTTGATGCTGGTGACTTACGGCAACCCGGAGCTGCACGACAACAAGCGTCTGGCCGAGATGGGCGTGCGAATCTGCGTGCATGGCCATGCAGCCTATTTCGCATCGATCAAGGCAACCTACGATTGCCTGAGAGAACAGCGCCAGATTCTAAGCAGCACCAGCGACATGAACGCCACAGAACTGACCCACACTTACACCCAACCTGAAGATTATGTTGAGTGGGCCAAAAAGTTCATGAACGTGAACGAGTGAGAGCGCTGTACTGACCAATTGAAGCGATAAAAAAGCCTCCGGATGGAGGCTTTATTTTCTGTGCTGTCAGGCCGTGGTTTTGATACCGCCACTGGTTGTCAGCTCAATCAAGGTCCCCTGCAGGGTCTGTATCGTTGAGGAGGTCTGGGCGATCTGTCCTTGAATGGCCAGAATACGTGCAGCCTTTTCCTCTGCCGAGCCTTTGCTGTTCTGAGCGGCAGCCAGTTGAGCCTGCTGCTGAACCAGTTGCTGTTGGGCCTGCTTGATCTGCTCTTTGATCCTTTCGATGGTTTTATCAACCCCAGTAGCACTGGAAGAACCACCTGCACCACCCGCCGAAGCAGCACCACCCACCTTGGCCCCCTCAAACGAAACGCTTACACCTGTCTCTTGCGCACTGTCGGTTGCAGTCGAAGTCACCTTCTCGGCGTCCTTGCTCTTGACGGTCAGCGTCAAAGCGCTTGAATAGGCACTCAGTGATGCAGTGTTGATAGTAGTCATGACGAACTCCTGGCTATATGAGACCGATATCGACACATTTACACACAACTTTATGAATTTATTGTATCTCGAATGTATCGGCATCCAGATTGGCCGGAAAGCGCGTGCGATATTCGCGCAGCTTCGCAGCACTCAGGCATACCTGAAAGACTCCATCGGCATCGCCGCTGTCGAGCAGTCTTTCACCCTCGAAATCCAGCACCTGGCTATCACCGGTATAGGTAAAGCCCTTGCCATCACTGCCAACCCGGTTCACTGCCGCCACATAGCAAAGGTTTTCGATTGCACGAGCCGGCAGCAGACGATTCCAGTGCTGACGCCGCGCACCCGGCCAGTTCGCGGTGTAGAGCAACAGATCGGTGTCCTGCGCATCACGGCTCCAGACCGGAAAGCGCAGGTCATAGCAAATCAGCGGGCGAATCCGCCAGCCATTCAACTCGAACATCACCTGCCGCTCGCCAGGGCTGTAATGCTCATGCTCATTGGCCATGCGGAACAGGTGGCGTTTGTCGTAATACAGCACCTCGCCATCGGGACGCGCCCAGAGCAGACGGTTGCGATGGCTGCCATCGGCGGCACGAATGATCACGCTGCCGGTAATCACCGCCTGAATGCGCCTGGCCTGCTCCACCATCCACTCTGAAGTCGGGCCGCCCTCGGGCTCAGCCTGGGTTTCGGAGTCCATGGAAAATCCGGTAGTGAACATCTCCGGCAGAATCACCAGATCGACATCCTTTACCGGCTCCAGCAACGCACTGAAATGGTCGAGATTGGCCTGCCGGTCATGCCAGACGAGGGTGGTCTGGATCAATGCCAGATTCAGATCCGGCAACTGGCTCAAATCGCGCATAGTTTTTCCGCTGCCTGACGCAGCGTCTCCTCTCGTTTGGCGAAGCACAGGCGAATCAGCCGCTGGCCTTCGGGCGGGGTCTGGTAAAACACCGATACCGGAATGCTGGCCACACCGTGCTCACGGGTCATCCACAACGACATATCGACATCGTTGAGGTCCGGACGGATCTGCGAGTAATCCACCAACTGGAAATAAGTGCCGCCAACGCGCTCGAAACTGAAACGCGACGACGCCAACTGGTCGCAGAAGAAATCACGCTTGGCCTGATAGAACGCCGGCAGTTCCTCGACATGTTCGGGATGCTCGGCCATGAAGTCAGCCAGCGCCCACTGCAACGGCGTGACGCCACAGAAGCTCACATACTGATGGACCTTGCGCAGCTCGGCGCTCAAGGCCGGTGGTGCGACGACATAACCGGTCTTCCAGCCCGTCACGTGATAGGTCTTGCCGAACGAACTGACCACAAAGGCACGCTGATAGAGCTCTTCATGGGCCAATACGCTGACGTGCCGGACGCCATCGAACACCAGATGTTCGTACACTTCGTCACTGATCAGATAGATGTCGCGACTGGCGATCAGCGCGGCCAACTGGTCCAGCTCGGCACGGCTGATCAGGGCACCGCTTGGGTTATGCGGACTGTTGAGAATGATCATCCGCGTACGCGGGCTCAAGGCATCGCCCAGCTTTTGCCAATCGATGGAGAAATCGTTCAGGCCCAGTTGCACATGCACGCAACGGCCACCGGCCAGCTCCACAGCGGGTTCATAGCTGTCGTAGCACGGGTCGAAGACGATCACTTCATCGCCGGGACGAATCACGGCCTGAATCGCACAGAAGATCGCCTGGGTCGCCCCCGGCGTAATCGTGACTTCACTGTCCGGGCTAACCTGGCACCCGTAACTGCAGGCAATCTTGGCGGCAACCTGCTGACGCAGCGCTGGCAGGCCGGTCATCGGTGAATACTGGTTATGGCCTTCTGCGACGTGGCGGCTCAAGGCATCGCGCAGCGCCTGCGGCCCATCGAAATCGGGAAAGCCCTGGGACAGATTGATTGCGCCGGTTTCGGCGGCGAGCTGAGACATGACGGTGAAAATGGTGGTGCCAACATTAGGCAACTTGCTGTCGATCATAGGGCCCTTCCCTGCAATACCCCCGGCATCACGGCGGCGCGGGTCCAGCAGGATAGCCCATCGAGTGCGCATAAAAAAAGGCACCGCTGAAGGTGCCTTTTTCTGAAGAAGACTCAGCGCTTGTCGCGGCGCTTCTTGTCAGCCTTCTTGTGGTGCGACATCAAGCGACGCTTCTTGTTGACCTGGCGGTCGGTCAGCGTGTTCTTGTTGCCTTCGTACGGGTTCTCACCGCCCTTGAATTCGATCCGGATCGGCGTACCGACCAGTTTCAGAACCCGGCGATAAGTGTTTTCCAGGTAACGGACGTAGGACTTGGGTACCTTCTCGACCTGGTTACCGTGGATCACGATCAATGGCGGGTTGGCGCCACCCAAGTGCGCATAGCGCAGCTTGATACGGCGGCTGCCCACCATCGGTGGCGCGTGCTCGCTGACCGCATCTTCGAGAATCTGGGTCAGGCGGCTGGTCGGCCAGCGGGTAACCGCCGACTTGAAGGAGTTCTGTACCGACTGATACAGGTTACCCACGCCCGTGCCGTGCAAGGCCGAGATAAAGTGAATGTCGGCGAAGTCGACGAAGAACAGCCGGCGTTCCAGCTCGGTCTTCACGTAGTCACGCTCGCCCGGCGTCATGCCATCCCACTTGTTCAGTGCGATAACCATTGCCCGACCGGCTTCCAGTGCAAAACCCAGCAGGTTGAGGTCGTGATCGACCACACCTTCACGGGCGTCCATCACGAAGATCACCACGTTGGCGTCCTTGATGGCCTGCAACGTCTTGACCACCGAGAACTTCTCGACTTCCTCGTGGATCTTGCCGCGCTTGCGCACACCCGCGGTGTCGATCAGCGTGTACTTCTCGTCGTTACGCTCGAACGGGATGTAGATACTGTCGCGCGTGGTGCCCGGCTGGTCATAGACGATAACCCGGTCTTCACCGAGCATGCGGTTGACCAGTGTCGACTTGCCGACGTTCGGGCGACCGATGATCGCGATCTTGATGCCGTCCTTTTCGCTCGGGCCAGGAATGCGCTTGGCTTCCTCGCCTTCTGCGACGTCCTCGGCTTCGCCTTCTTCGATCTCGTCATCGTCCTTGGGGAAATCCTTCAGGGCGATTTCCAGCATCTGGGAGATGCCGCGACCATGAGCACCGGCAACCGGGATCGCATCGCCCAGGCCCATCGGGCTGAACTCGGCGCGGGCCAGGTTTTCGTCGATGTTGTCGATCTTGTTGGCAACCACGTAGGAACGCTTGTTGCGCTTGCGCAGGTGCTCACCGATCATCTGGTCGGCAGCGGTGTAACCCGCCTTGGCGTCTACCAGGAACAGCACGACATCGGCTTCTTCGATGGCCAGCAGCGACTGCTCGGCCATCTTTTCATCCATGCCATGCTCGTCGCCGGAAATACCGCCGGTGTCGATCAGAATATAAGAGCGCCCTTGCCACTTCGCCTCGCCGTACTGGCGATCACGGGTCAGACCGGACAGATCGCCGACAATGGCGTCGCGGGTCCTGGTCAGGCGGTTGAACATGGTGGACTTGCCGACGTTCGGTCGACCCACCAGGGCAATTACGGGAACCATGCGGCTCTCCACTTCGTTATTTCAGAAAATACAAAAGCCGCTGCAGGGCAGCGGCCGGAGTTCGGAGCAGCGCCCGCGGGCGCCGCAGCCTTGCCGAAGCAAGGTCGCCCGCAGCCTTGGCCGCGGGCTTGGACAATCATCACTTGATGGTCAGGGCTTCCAGTTTGCCACTGTTACCAAACACATAAATCATGTCACCAACCACCAGCGGACGCGCACGCAAGCCATCGCTGTCGATGCGCTCACGCCCTACGAAACGGCCATCTACCTGACTCAGCAGGTGCAGATAACCTTCCAGGTCGCCAACCGCCACGTAGCTGGAAAACACTTCCGGCGCGCCCAACTGACGGCGAGCCAGCGATTCGTTGCTCCACAGTGCTGTGGACGAACGCTCGTCGATACCTTCGACAGTGCCGGAGGCCAGACTCACGTAAACGCTACCGAAACCCTGAGCAACACCCGCGTAGCTTGACGCATCGCGCTGCCAAAGCACACGGCCGCTTTCCAGATCCAGACCGGCAACCCGGCCCTGATAGCTGGCAACGTACAGAGTACCGCCCGACAGCAGCAGGCCGCCGTCAATGTCGACTACACGATCCAGTTCGGAACGGCCTTGCGGGATAGCAACACGCTGCTCCCAGACCGGCACGCCATTGCTGATGTCCAGGGCCACGACCTTACCGGTCGACAGGCCTGCAACGGCAAGACGGTTGGTCACCACCGGAGCACCGGTGCCGCGCAGGGTCAGGACCGCT
This sequence comes from Pseudomonas cichorii, assembly GCF_003700275.1. GTDB lineage: Bacteria > Pseudomonadota > Gammaproteobacteria > Pseudomonadales > Pseudomonadaceae > Aquipseudomonas > Aquipseudomonas cichorii_B. The sequence continues at coordinate 49,080 of NZ_RBRE01000090.1, forward strand.
GGCGTGCTTTCGTAGATCCAGCGCTGGGAGCCGGTAACGGCATCCAGGCCGATGACACGGTCGTCCTGAGTCTGAACCACGACTACATCGCCGTTGTTCGCAGGCGGAGCCAGGACTTCGCTGGTCACATGGGCGCGCCATTTTTCCTCACCGGTGGAGGAATCCAGGGCAACCACTTCACCTTTCTCGGTACCGATCGTGACCAGGCCATAGGCGACGCCGACAGCGCCGGAAACAGGCAGCTCGAGATCCTTCTTCCAGATCACGTCACCGTTCAGGCGATCCAGGGACATGATGATCCCGGTCACATCCGAAGCGTAGATCCGGTCACCGTCAACAGCTGGAACCAGCATGTTGTAGGTCTTGCCCTGGCCGTCACCGATGGAGCGGCTCCATTGCTTTTGCAGAACCACTTCTTCCTTGAAGTCGGTCAGCTCGGCCGGAGGCAATTCCTTTTTACTGTTGCTGCTGCAACCCGCGGCCAGAATGGCCAGAGCCAGCAATGCTGCATGTTTCCAACGAATCACGTCACGCATCCCCTTTCGCCAGGTCATCGAGCTTCATTTGCAGGCCACCTACCGCTGCGTCTTCAGACAAAGCGGACTTGGCCTTTTGGTATGCGGCATGTGCCTCGTCGGTACGACCCAGTTGCACCAGCAGGTCACCCTTGAGTTCTTCGCGGCTGGCCAGGAACGCCTTTTGGGCATCGCCTGCAAGCAGCTTCAGTGCATCATCGGCCTTGTTCTGGGCAGCCAGCACACGGGCAAGACGCTGACGGGCGATTTCACCCAGTGTCTCGCTGGCAGGCTTGTCGGCCACGGTCTTCAATTCGGCCGCGGCATCGTCGAGCTTGCCGGCATCGACCGCAACCTTGGCGACGAACAGGCTACCGAACTGGGCGTAGGCAGTGCCACCGAATTCGCTCTTGAGCTTGCCGGCAATTTCGGCAACCTGAGCAGTATCGGCCTGGCCACTTGGCGTCAGCGAGGTTTCCAGCAGTTGCTGGTAAAGCATCGAGGCGCCTTGCGACTGGTTGCTATGATACTTCTGCCATGCCTGCCAGCCAAAGACCACGACCAACGCCAGCAGACCGCCAGTTACCAGGGGTTTGCCGTTACGCTGCCACCAGTCCTTCATTACCGCCAGCTCTTCATCTTCGGTACGCGACACCCCAATACTCCTATTCGCTAAATCGGCTGTTAATCAGCTTCAACCCTGCACGACGCAGGAGGCCAGGTGCTCGGACAGAGCATCCCAGGCAATATCTTGTTGTTCGCCCTGCCCACGCAGCGGCTTGACGCCTATCTGCTGCCGGGCAAGTTCTTCGTCACCGAGGATCAGCGCATACAGCGCACCGCTCTTGTCGGCCTTCTTGAACTGGCTCTTGAAGCTGCCAGCCCCGGCATTGACCTGCAAGCGCAGATTCGGCAACTGGTCACGCACACGCTCGGCCAGTGTCAGTGCAGCCAGTTCGGCAGCTTCACCGAAGGCACACAGGTAGACATCGACCTGGCGGGAGATTTCTTCCGGGACCTGTTCAAGGGTTTCCAGCAGCAGCACCAGACGCTCGATGCCCATGGCGAAACCAACGCCTGCCGTCGGCTTGCCGCCCATCTGCTCGACCAGACCGTCGTAACGGCCACCGGCACATACAGTGCCCTGAGCGCCCAGTTGATCGGTCACCCACTCGAAAACGGTCTTGCTGTAGTAATCCAGGCCACGCACCAGTTTCGGGTTGATGACATAAGGAATACCGGCAGCATCCAGACGCGCCTTGAGGCCTTCAAAGTGAATGCGCGACTCGTCGTCCAGATAGTCGGCCAGCTTCGGCGCATCGACCAGTACGGCCTGGGTATCCGGATGCTTGGTATCCAGCACCCGCAGCGGGTTGGTCTTGAGGCGACGCTGGCTGTCTTCGTCCAGTTGCTCCAGACGCGCCGACAGGAACTCCACCAGCGCATCGCGATAGCGCGCACGCGCTTCGCTGGTGCCCAGGCTGTTGAGCTCCAGCTTGACGGCATTGCGGATACCCAACAGGCCCCACAGGCGCCAGGTCAGGACAATCAGCTCGGCATCGATATCGGGACCGTCGAGGTTGAAGACTTCGACACCGATCTGGTGAAACTGGCGATAACGGCCTTTCTGAGGACGTTCGTGGCGGAACATCGGGCCGATGTACCACAGTTTCTGCACCTGACCGCCACCGGTGATGCCGTGCTCAAGAACCGCACGCACGCACGCGGCAGTGCCTTCGGGGCGCAGGGTCAGGGAATCACCGTTGCGGTCGGCAAAGGTGTACATCTCTTTTTCGACGATATCGGTGACTTCGCCGATGGAGCGCTTGAACAGGTCGGTGAACTCGACGATCGGCATACGGATCTGCCGATAACCGTAGTTATCCAGCAAACGCGCAACAGTGCCCTCGAAATGACGCCACAGCGGGGTCTGCTCGGGCAGGATGTCGTTCATGCCACGAATGGCTTGCAGAGACTTACTCACAAAAAATCCTTAGCAATCTTGATTAGCCACGCACGATAACGGATGCGTCGGCTTCAGCTTTTTCGGCCGCTTTCTCGCGAATCAAGCGTTCAAGCTCGTTCACAAGATTGTCGTTGGTCAGTTTCTGCGCAGGCTTGCCGTCGATGTAGATCAGGTTCGGCGTACCACCCGTGAGGCCGATATGCGCCTCCTTGGCTTCGCCGGGACCGTTGACCACACAACCGATGACCGCCACGTCCAGCGGCACCAGCAGATCTTCAAGACGCCCTTCCAGCTCGTTCATGGTCTTGACCACATCGAAGTTCTGCCGCGAACAACTCGGGCAGGCGATGAAGTTGATACCACGGGAACGCAGGTGCAGGGACTTGAGGATGTCGTAGCCGACTTTCACCTCTTCGACCGGATCAGCGGCCAGCGAGATGCGGATAGTATCGCCAATCCCTTCGGCAAGCAGCATACCGAGGCCGACCGCCGATTTCACCGTGCCTGAGCGCAATCCGCCAGCTTCGGTGATACCCAGGTGCAGCGGCTGGACAATCTGTTTGGCCAGCAGGCGATAGGCTTCGACGGCCATGAACACGTCGGACGCCTTGACACTGACCTTGAAGTCCTGGAAATCCAGGCGATCCAGATGCTCGACATGGCGCATGGCAGACTCGACCAGGGCTGCGGGCGTTGGCTCGCCGTACTTCTTCTGCAGATCCTTTTCCAGCGAACCGGCGTTCACGCCGATGCGGATCGGGATGCCGCGATCACGGGCGGCATCGACCACCGCGCGCACACGGTCTTCGCGGCCAATGTTGCCGGGGTTGATACGCAGGCAGTCGACACCCAGCTCGGCCACGCGCAAGGCAATGCGGTAATCGAAGTGGATATCGGCGACCAGGGGAACCTTGACCAGTTGCTTGATCCGGCCGAATGCCTCGGCAGCGTCCATATCGGGGACAGAAACCCGCACGATATCGACGCCAGCGGCTTCAAGACGATTGATCTGCGCAACGGTGGCAGCGACATCGTTGGTGTCGCTGTTGGTCATACTTTGAACGGCAATCGGCGCATCGCCGCCGACTGGAACGGAGCCGACCCAGATCTTGCGGGATTCGCGACGCTTGATGGGAGATTCGCCGTGCATGACTTATTGCCCTAGTTTCAGGCGAGCAGTTTCGCCGCTGGTAAAGGGAGCTACGTCTACAGGCTCGCCGTTATAACTGACTTGCGCACCCCGTGCGTAACCAAGACGCAAGGTCAGCGGCGGCTTGCCAGCGACGTCCAGATTATCACCCTTGCGCTTGAGGCCGCTCATCAGCACCTTGCCATTGCCATCGGTAACCTGGGTCCAGCAATCGGCAGTGAACTGCACCTTGATCTGGCCGGAACCGGCAGGTATCGATGCTGATTCGACAGGCTCGGCAGGCGTTGAAGGCACGACCGGGGCAACCGGCGCGACAGACGGCGCAGGTGTAGCGGCAACCGCAGGCGCTGCTGGAGTCGGAGCAGGTGCCGGAGCAGTCGGTGCAGGGGCAACCGGTGCCTGAGCCTGTGGCGCTGGCGCAGTAGCCGGGGTTTCAGTTGGCGCGCTTGGCGTCAGAGGCAGTGGCGCTTCGTTGGCCGGCTTGTTCTCGGCAACGGCCTGGTCTTCCGCCTCATCCAGCGGATGGATCTGGGTGGTGCCATCGGCGCTTTCGACCTCGACATGCTCCAGACTCAGACCAGCCTGATCCTTGCCACGCATGGACGTCTGATCCTGCCACCAGAAGAAGCCACCACCGACCAGAACCATCAACAGCAGAAGGCTGACAATGCGCAGGATGTTGTGGGAAAGACGCACCGGCTCTTCGATACGGCCCAGAGCATGCACGGAGCTGCCCTTGCCGTCGGTACCGGTGTATTGATCGAACTGATCGACCAGCGCGGCCTGATCGAGCTCCAGCAGTTTGGCGTAGGCACGCACATAGCCCCGGGCAAAGGTATGGCCGGGCAGCTTGTCGAAATTCCCGTTCTCCAGATGGGTCAGGGAAGTCACGGTGAGATTCAGCCTCAAAGCCACATCTGGCAGCGACCAGTTTTTGCTCTCACGGACCTGACGCAAGGTTTCACCAGGATTCACGCGAGTGGTTGCTACAACTTCGGGATGCGCCGCTTTCATCATTGCTCCGACAGGTATTGCTGATATTCCGGCGTACCGGGATAGAGTCTTTTTAGTTGCAAGCCAAAACTGGCTGCCTTGTTACGGTCGTCATAGACCTTGGCCAATCGAATGCCGAGCAACAGACTACGTGCATTCTGCTCGCTGAGTTGGCTAAAACGGTCGTAATAGTCACGCGACGGCACATAATGCCCGTCTTCGTAAGACAACTCAGCCATTTCCAGCAAGGAACGTGGCTGTTGACGATCAAGGCGCAGGGCCTTGGTGAAGTGTTCCCGCGCTTCCTCGCGCTTGTTCAGCTTCAGGGCGGTCATGCCCAGGCTTTCAAAGACCCGTGACCGCTCAGGATACAGGTTGTCGGCAGCTGCCTGCTGGAAACGTTCGTAGGCTTCCTGATAACGCTTCTGTTCGTAGAGGAAACTGCCGTAGTTGTTGACGATACGGGCGTCGTTGTTGCTTGCGGAAAGTGCCTTGAGAAAATGCTGGTTGGCCAGTTCGGGTTCCATTTCAGCCTGGAACACCAGCGCCAGCGCAGCATTGGCGGCAGGGTCGGAGCTGTCGAGCTCCAGCGCCTTTTTCAGCGGAACCTTGGCGCGTTCGGTCTGGCCCTGCTGAAAATAGCCAAGCCCCAGCTGCACATATGCCTTGCGAGCCTCGTCACGCCCCTGAGGGGTCTTGAGGGGATCGACATGCCCTGTCGAAACGCACCCTACCAGCAAGATAACGAAGCATGACAACAACAAGGCACGCACAGACATGGAGTCCTCTCGGTCAGGTTCGAGCAGCAGTGCCTGGAGCCACGTCGGCGTCGGCATGCAACTCACGCACTGCAATATAGCGTTCGCTACGGCGTGTGCGGTCCATTACCTGCCCGACCAGCTGGCCGCATGCAGCATCGATGTCCTCGCCACGAGTAGTACGCACAGTGACGTTATAGCCTGCCTGATGCAAAAGGTCCTGAAAACGACGTATCGCATTGTTGCTCGGACGCTCGTAACCGGAATGCGGGAACGGGTTGAACGGGATCAGGTTGATCTTGCACGGGGTGTCCTTGAGCAGCTCGATCATCTCGATGGCATGCTCGACCTTGTCGTTGACATCCTTGAGCAGGGTGTACTCGACGGTCAGCACGCGCTTCTCGCCCAGGCTGGACATGTAGCGACGGCAGGAATCGAGCAGGACACTCAGCGGGTATTTCTTGTTGATTGGCACCAACTGGTTGCGCAGTGCGTCATTGGGCGCATGCAGCGACAGGGCCAGCGACACGTCGATGTGCTTGGACAGCTCATCGATCATCGGTACCACGCCGGAAGTGGACAAGGTCACGCGGCGTTTGGAAATGCCATAGCCCAGGTCATCCATCATCAGATGCATGGCGGCAATGACATTGTCGAAGTTCAGCAGCGGCTCACCCATGCCCATCATCACCACGTTGGTGATGGCACGGTCGACGGTTGCCGGGACACTGCCAAAGGATTTGTTGGCAATCCAGACCTGGCCGATGACTTCGGCGGCGGTCAGGTTGCTATTGAAGCCTTGTTTGCCGGTGGAGCAGAAACTGCAATCCAGGGCACAGCCCGCCTGGGACGAAACACACAAGGTGCCGCGCTTGCCCTGGGGGATATAGACGGTTTCGACGCAGCTGCCGGACTCCACACGCACTACCCATTTACGGGTGCCATCGCTGGAAATGTCCTCGCTGACGACTTCAGGACCACGGATTTCGGAACAGGCCTTGAGCTTTTCGCGCAATGCCTTGCTGACGTTGGTCATGGCGTCGAAATCATCGACGCCAAAGTGGTGAATCCACTTCATGACCTGACCGGCACGGAAGCGCTTCTCCCCGATAGAGTCGAAGAATTTCTCCATTTCCTGCTGAGTCAGGCCCAGGAGGTTGGTTTTACCAGTCGATGCAATCATGAATTCACCCTTCACTCGTTAGTCGGCAGGACTTAGCGAGCGGTTACCTCTGTAGCTGCGAAGAAGTACGAAATTTCGCGAGCGGCAGCAGCTTCGGAGTCCGAGCCGTGAACAGCGTTGGCGTCGATGGAATCAGCGAAGTCAGCACGGATGGTGCCGGCAGCAGCTTCTTTAGGGTTGGTAGCGCCCATCAGCTCACGGTTCAGAGCGATAGCGTTTTCGCCTTCCAGAACCTGAACAACGACAGGACCGGAGATCATGAAGGCAACCAGGTCGCCGAAGAAGCCACGAGCGCTGTGCTCAGCGTAGAAACCTTCAGCTTCAGCCTTGGACAGTTGCTTCAGCTTGGAAGCAACGACGCGCAGACCGGCTTTTTCGAAACGAGTGGTGATCTCGCCGATTACGTTTTTAGCAACGGCGTCAGGCTTGATGATGGAGAAAGTACGTTGAACAGCCATGTGAAACTCCAGAAACGGTGATTAAAGCGAAAAATTAAACCCGCGAATTATACGCGGGTTCTGGTGTATTGCCTAACTGCTTGCGTTACAGGTTCAGTCAGCTTCTTCGATCCAGGCCGCCTGAATGGCTTCCAGGACCTTTTCTCCGCCGCGATTGAGTTCGTCGTCGAAGCCGGGCAGCTCGGCTACCCAGTTGCGCAGATCGACAAAATTCACGTAGCGCGGATCGACATCAGGTCTGGTTTCAGACAACTGAATCGCGATTTCCAGCACATCGACCCATTTCAGACTCATGAGCGTTCCTTGAATCAATGCGGCGCTTCGGCAGCATGGTTGAGCGAATACTTCGGAATTTCAACGGTCAGGTCTTCATTTCCGACGATTGCCTGACAGGACAGGCGAGAATGCACTTCAAGGCCCCAGGCCTTGTCCAGCATATCTTCTTCCAGCTCGTCCGCCTCGTTCAGCGAGTTGAAACCCTCGCGAATGATGCAGTGGCAGGTTGTGCAGGCACAGACACCGCCACAGGCACTCTCGATCTCGATATGGTTATCGTGAGCGATTTCAAGAATAGACGTACCGGGCTCAACCTCTACAACCAACCCATCCGGGCAATGCTCGGCGTGGGGCAGAAAAATCACCTGCGGCATTACTTATTCCTCAATATCATTCAGGTTGCGCCCCGCGAGTGCGGCTTTCACCGTCGAATTCATGCGTCGGGCAGCAAATGCATCGGTCACCTGCGACAGACGTCGGGTCTGTTGCTCGATGGCCGGGCCATCGGTGCCTTGCATCAATTCACGCAAATCTTTCAGTTGCAGCTCGATCACCATCCGCTCTTCGGCATCGAGCAGACGCTCGCCGTCAACTTCAAGCGCCGCCTCGACCGCCTCGACCAGACGCTGGGCATCGACCTGCTGTTCACGCAGCACCCGGGCAACCTTGTCGTCACCGGCGTACTCGAACGAATCCTTGAGCATGCGGGTAATCTCGCCATCAGTCAGGCCATAGGACGGCTTGACCTGAATGCTCGACTCGATACCCGAACCCAGTTCGCGGGCAGACACACTGAGCAAACCATCGGCGTCGACCTGGAAGGTGACCCGAATCTTCGCCGCACCAGCCACCATAGGCGGGATGCCGCGCAGCTCAAAGCGCGCCAGGGAACGGCAATCGCTGATGAGTTCACGCTCGCCCTGCAGGACATGAATCATCATGGCCGACTGGCCGTCCTTGTAGGTGGTGAACTCCTGGGCGCGAGCCACTGGAATGGTGGTGTTGCGCGGAATGACCTTTTCCATCAGGCCACCCATGGTTTCCAGCCCCAGCGAGAGCGGAATCACATCGAGCAGCAACAATTCTTCGCCATCGCGCTTGTTGCCGGCCAGGGTATCGGCCTGGACCGCAGCACCGATGGCCACCACCTGATCCGGATCGATACTGGTCAGCGGCTGGCGAGCGAACAACTCGGCCACTGCTTCGCGAACACGCGGCACACGGGTCGAACCACCGACCATGACCACCGCCTCGACTTCTTCCAGCTCGATGTTCGAGTCACGAACGGCACGGCGGCAGGACTTGAGGCTGCGCGCTACCATCGGCTCGATCAAGGCATTGAACGCTTCGCGGGTCAGCACGCCACGCCAGTCGCCATGCACGACTTCGACCGAATCGGCATCGGTCAGTGCTTCCTTGGCCGCACACGCAGCCTGCAACAGGCTGCGCTGCACGGCAGGATCGAGGCTCGACGACAAACCGGCATCGGCAATGATCCAGCTGGCAATCGCGTGGTCGAAATCGTCGCCACCCAATGCAGTATCACCGCCAGTGGCCAACACCTCGAAGACACCGCCAGTCAGGCGCAGAATGGAAATATCGAAGGTTCCGCCGCCCAGATCGTAGATGGCGACAACGCCTTCGGCTTTCTGGTCCAGGCCATAGGCCACGGCAGCCGCGGTTGGCTCATTGAGCAGGCGCAGCACATTGAGGCCCGCCAGCCTTGCGGCATCCTTGGTCGCCTGACGCTGGGCGTCATCGAAATAGGCCGGCACGGTTATCACCGCACCAACCAGATCGCCACCCAAAGCGGCCTCGGCACGCTGACGCAAGACCTTGAGAATATCCGCCGACACCTCGACCGGGCTTTTCGGCCCTTGGATGGTGTCGATGAACGGCATGTGCGATTCGCCTTCGACAAAGCGATAAGGCAGCTGCTCGCCCAATTGCTTCACGTCGGACAAGCCGCGCCCCATGAGACGCTTTACCGACAGCACGGTATTGAACGGATCGACCGAAGCGGCAGCCTTGGCTGACAGCCCCACTTCGACACGGTCGGCGTGGTAGCGCACGGCGGACGGCAGGATGACCTGCCCTTGCGCGTCGGCCAGAGGCTCGGAAAGACCGCTGCGCAAGGCAGCGACCAGCGAATTGGTAGTCCCCAGGTCAATGCCGACAGCCAGACGGCGCTGGTGCGGTTTAGGACTTTGCCCGGGTTCAGCGATCTGCAGTAAGGCCATGCTTTTCTGAATAATCACAGGCGTGCGGCCGGGGCGGCACGGGGTTAATCGTCGAGGCGCTCTTCAAGCTGGCGCACTTCGTAAGAGAGCTTGTCGAGGAACTGCATACGCCGCATCAGCCGTTCGGCGTGCTCGCGCTGTGCAGCATCGTCCCAACAGGCGGCGAAGCTATCGTTCAGTTCATCCTGAGCGCTTTTGAGGCGGCGCTTGAAAACCGCGACACCGGCCAGATCAGCCTCGTCCTGCAGATCTTCCAACTCTTCGCGCCACTGCATCTGCTGCAGAAGAAAATCGGGATCATGCACGGTGACTTCCAGCGGCACCTCATCGCCTTTCATGACCAGCAGGTAACGCGCTCTTTTCGGAGCACTCCTGAGGGTCTGATAGGCATCATTGAGGCGTGCGGACTGCTCAAGCGCCAGACGCTGCTCATGCTCGGAGGCATCAGCAAAACGGTCCGGATGTACGCTGCGCGCCAGCTCACGGTAGCGCGTCGCCAACTGGTCGAGATCAAGACGGAAATCGGGCTTGAGATCGAACAGGGCAAAGTGACAAGGAGTACCCACGAATAAAAGCCTCAGACGTTGAAGCTTTCGCCGCAGCCGCACTCACCGCGCGAGTTGGGGTTATTGAACTTGAAGCCTTCGTTCAAACCTTCCTTGACGAAATCGAGTTCGGTGCCGTCGAGGTAGACCAGACTTTTAGGGTCGATGATCACTTTCACGCCATGCATCTCGAACACGGTGTCCTCGTTGCCCGCCTCATCGACGAACTCGAGCACATAGGCAAGACCTGAACAGCCTGTAGTACGAACACCAAGACGAATGCCATCACCCTTGCCGCGCCCGTCAAGGGAACGACGTACGTGGTTAGCGGCAGCTTCTGTCATGCTGATAGCCATCGGAACTCCTTTCTTGTCGCCAGCTTTTCTGAAAAGACCGCTTGTTACAGCAAGCCTTTCTTCTGCTTGTAGTCACGAACTGCCGCCTTGATGGCGTCTTCCGCGAGTACCGAGCAGTGAATCTTTACCGGAGGCAGAGCAAGCTCTTCAGCCAGCTGAGTGTTCTTGATGGTCTCTGCTTCATCCAGAGTCTTGCCTTTCATCCACTCGGTCGCCAGGGAGCTGGAAGCGATTGCCGAGCCGCAGCCGTAGGTCTTGAACTTGGCGTCTTCGATGACGCCCTGCTCGTTGACCTTGATCTGCAGGCGCATTACGTCGCCGCAAGCCGGAGCGCCGACCATGCCGGTGCCAACATCAGGATCTTCCGCGTTCATCTTGCCAACGTTGCGCGGGTTCTCGTAGTGGTCAATGACCTTTTCGCTGTAAGCCATGATTCTGTTCCTCTCACATCAGGGAGTCGCTCTACAGACCAGGCCAACAACGTTGCACCCGGCCTGTCTGGCGGCGACTTTAAATTAGTGCGCCGCCCACTCGATCTTGGAGATATCGACGCCGTCTTTGAACATGTCCCACAGCGGCGAAAGAGCGCGCAGCTTGGTAACAGCCTCGCAAACCTTCTGCGCGGCGTAATCGATTTCTTCTTCGGTAGTGAAACGACCAAAGGTGAAGCGTATCGAGCTATGTGCCAGTTCGTCATTACGACCAAGGGCGCGTAGCACGTAGGACGGCTCAAGCGATGCCGAAGTACAGGCCGAACCGGACGAAACCGCCAGATCCTTGAGTGCCATGATCAGCGACTCGCCTTCGACATAGTTGAAGCTCAGATTCAGGTTGTGCGGTACGCGAGCAGTCAGGCTGCCGTTGACGTACAGCTCTTCCAGATCCTCGACCTGCTTGAAGAAGCGGTCGCTCAGGGCCTTGATACGGACGTTCTCGCTGGCCATCTCTTCCTTGGCGATACGGAACGCTTCGCCCATGCCGACGATCTGGTGAGTTGCCAGGGTGCCGGAGCGCATGCCGCGCTCGTGACCGCCGCCGTGCATGGTCGCTTCGAGGCGAACACGCGGCTTGCGACTTACGTACAGAGCACCGATACCCTTCGGACCGTAGGTCTTGTGGGCCGAGAACGACATCAGGTCAACCTTGAGGCTGGCCAGATCGATTTCAACCTTGCCGGTGGACTGTGCAGCATCGACATGGAACAACACGCCGCGTGAACGGGTCAGCTCACCGATGGCCGCGATGTCGTTGATGGTGCCGATCTCGTTGTTGACGTGCATGACCGAAACCAGAATGGTGTCGTCACGCAGGGCAGCTTCGATCATCGCAGGAGTGATCAGGCCGTCTTCGCCCGGCTCGATGTAGGTCACTTCAAAACCTTCACGCTCCAGTTGGCGCGTGGTGTCGAGAACAGCCTTGTGCTCGACCTTGGAGGTGATGATGTGCTTGCCCTTGGTGGCGTAGAAATGCGCAACGCCCTTGATCGCCAGGTTATCGGACTCGGTCGCACCGGATGTCCAGACGATTTCACGCGGGTCGGCGTTGATCAGGTCGGCGACCTGACGGCGGGCGTTCTCGACCGACTCTTCGGCCTTCCAGCCAAACACGTGGGAACGCGAGGCCGGGTTGCCGAAGTTTCCGTCAACCAGCAGGCAATCCATCATTTTCTGCGCTACGCGCGGATCGACCGGCGTCGTCGCGGAGTAATCGAGGTAAATCGGCAACTTCATTGAATCTCTCCTATCAGGCAGGCGCACCGCTCATTCATCTGCGTTCATTCGACGGCGGACGTTTCAATCTTACCCAGCTGCGACGCACTGTTATTACTGCGGCGCAGATCCTGGCGCTGGGCGACTTCCTGCACCTCACGGCGAGTAACAAGATCCGCCAAGCTGATACCGCTTAGAAATTCGTGAATCTGCTGGCTGAGGTCACACCACAAATGGTGGGTCAGGCAGGTATCGCCAGCGTGACAGTCACCCAAACCCTGGCAACGAGTGGCATCGACCGACTCATTGACCGCATCGACCACCTGGGCGACCTGGATGCCCTGCATGTCGCGGGACAACTGGTAACCACCACCAGGACCGCGCACGCTGGAAACCAGATTGCCACGACGCAGCTTGGCGAACAGTTGCTCAAGGTAAGACAGGGAAATGCCTTGCCGCTCGGAGATATCGGCCAGAGACACTGGCCCGTGCTGCGCATGCAATGCCAGGTCAAGCATTGCTGTTACAGCGTATCGGCCTTTTGTAGTCAGTCGCATGACATGTACCGCAGAGGTTCGGAATGGGAGCGAGTATGCTATTCCCGAGTATTTAAGTCAACTATTAGACCTAGTGGAATAGTCGGGATTAGCTAAAATAGCGGGCAGTATCATAGCAAAGGCGCGTCGTATTGACACGCCTCATGTACGGCGAGCGCTAGCCAGCCTTCTCTTCGCTCTTGTCCTTGACGCAGTCGAAGACCTCATCACGCAACTCCGGCAGCTCCCTGGCGCAGTAATCGCTGCCCAGCCTGCCCAGAGCACCGCCCATGTCTTCCAGGCGCGCATCCACGGCCTGCAGATGATCGAGCAACTGACCAATGGCCCGCGCAACCGGGTCCGGCATGTCGGCGCTGACGCCATAGGCATCGAAGCCCAGCTTTTCTGCCATCGCCTTGCGCCGGGCTTCCACCTCGTCATCGGACTTCACAATGATACGCCCCGGAATACCCACCGCCGTCGCACCGGCCGGCACGGCCTTGGTGACCACCGCATTGGAACCGATCTTGGCGCCTGCACCAACGGTAAACGGCCCCAGCACCTTGGCACCGGCACCGACCACCACACCGTCTTCCAGCGTCGGGTGACGCTTGCCGGCATTCCAGCTGGTGCCGCCCAGAGTTACGCCCTGATAGAGCGTGACATCGTTGCCGATCTCGGCGGTTTCGCCGATCACGATTCCCATCCCGTGATCGATGAAGAAACGACGACCGATCCGCGCCCCCGGATGTATCTCGATGCCGGTCATCCAGCGACCGAAGTTGGAAACCATCCGCGCCAGCCACTTCCAGCCATTGCGCCACAGAATGTGCGCCATCCGGTGCAGCCAGATGGCGTGCATGCCCGGATAGCAGGTCAGTACATCGAAAGCATTGCGTGCAGCAGGATCACGATGGAACACACTTTGAATATCTTCTCGCAAACGCTCGAACATCACTGATCCTTTCGCTTGTAGGGTTCACCACGAGCCGCTTTCTGGGTCTCGGTGAGAATGCCGCGCAGAATGCTCAACTCGGAGCGCTCCACTTCGCTGCGGCCATACAGCCGGCGCAGCCGCGCCATCAAGTGCCGGGGCTTTTCCGGATCGAGAAAGCCAATGGCGACCAGTGACGCTTCCAGATGTGCATAAAAGCCTTCCATCTCGTCCATGGTCGCCAACTCGGCATTGCGCGCCGAAGCAGCCTGAACCACCTCTCCGTCCTGCGACGACTGTTGCGCCGCCAGCCAGGACATGCGTACCTCATAGCTCAGCACCTGGACCGCAGCCGCCAGATTCAGCGAGCTGAATGTCGGGTCGGACGGAATATGCACATGGTAATGACAGCGCTGTAACTCTTCGTTGGTCAGGCCGGCGTGCTCACGACCAAAGACCAGCGCCACCTCGGCGCCCTGCCCTGCCTGCTCGACGACCTTCACGCCGGACTCACGCGGATCCAGCATCGGCCATGGCAAGCTGCGGTCACGGGCACTGGTGCCCAGCACCAGACTACAGCCGACCAGCGCCTCTTCGAGAGTCGCCACTACCTGCGCGCCCTCCAGAATATCGCCAGCACCGGACGCTCGCGCATCGGCATCGGGAGAAGGGAAAACGCGCGGCTCAACCAGTACCAGGCGCGAAAGCCCCATGTTTTTCATGGCACGCGCAGCCCCACCGATATTTCCGGGATGGGTAGTGCCGACCAGGACAACACGAATGTTCTGCAGCAATGCGAGCGCTCACTGACCAAATTTAGGGGTGGAAATATTACAGAACCTGCCCCGTTAACGCTATGAACCCTTGAAGGCTTGCGAACCCGGACCATCAATCGAGCACCCTCAAAAAGCACAAAACCTGATCAGGACGACAACGTCAGGGCTGGAAATAATTTGATGTAACCCATAGAATGTCCGGCTCTCTTTAACAACCTTAGGTGAAATGTCCATGCAGCCCATGCTGAATATCGCGCTGCGCGCCGCCCGCAGCGCCAGCGAATTGATTTTCCGCTCCATCGAGCGCCTGGATACCATCAAGGTTGACGAAAAAGAAGCCAAAGACTACGTCACGGAAATCGACCGTGCCGCCGAGCAGAGCATCATCACCGCCCTGCGCAAGGCTTACCCTACCCACGGCATCCTCGGCGAAGAAAGCGGCCTGCACGCAGGCAGCGGCGAAGGCACCGATTACCTGTGGATCATCGATCCGCTGGACGGCACCACCAACTTCGTTCGCGGCATCCCGCATTTCGCTGTCAGCATCGCCTGCAAATACCGCGGCCGTCTTGAGCACGCCGTCGTTCTCGACCCGGTTCGCCAGGAAGAATTCACCGCCAGCCGCGGCCGTGGCGCCGCACTGAACGGTCGTCGCCTGCGCGTCAGCCAGCGCAAGAGCCTTGAAGGCGCATTGCTGGGCACCGGCTTCCCGTTCCGCGACGAGCAGATGGACGGCCTGGAAAACTACCTAGGCATGTTCCGCAGCCTGGTTGGCCAGACCGCCGGCATCCGCCGCGCAGGCTCCGCCAGCCTGGACCTGGCTTATGTTGCAGCCGGTCGCTTCGATGCATTCTGGGAATCGGGCCTGTCCGAATGGGACATGGCTGCAGGCGCCCTGCTGATTCAGGAAGCAGGCGGTCTGGTCAGCGATTTCACAGGCGGTCACGACTTCTTGGAAAAAGGCCATATCGTTGCTGGCAACACTAAATGCTTCAAGGCTGTTCTGACCGCCATCGCTCCACACCTGCCACCTTCGCTGAAACGCTAAGCAGCAGATATAAAAAAACCGGCGAAAGCCGGTTTTTTTATGCCCTGAACACTGCAGGAGCGAATTCATTCGCGATCTTTCGCGGATAAATCCGCTCCCACATCACAACTTATTGAGCCTGACTCAGAACCAACTGACCATTCTTGTCCACAGGGATCTGATTACCCGGGTCATTTTCCATACGAACCTGACCGACTTTCTCGTTCAACTTGTACTTGACGTTGTAACCCACAACCTTGTCGCTGATATCGTTGACGGTATTGCAACGGGTTTCAGTCGTGGTGTAGGTGTCGCGGTTCTGCATACCTTCCTGAACCTTGTTACCGGCATAACCACCACCAACAGCACCGGCCACCGTAGCAATCTTCTTGCCATTACCACCGCCAACCTGATTACCCAGCAAGCCACCCGCCACAGCGCCGATCACGCTACCCACGATCTGATGCTCGTCCTTCACGGGAGCACGATGGGTAACGGCTACATCCTTGCAGACCTCACGCGGGGTCTTGATTTGCTCTTTTATCGGCTCGACGGCCAATACATCTGCATACTCTGGGCCGCCCTTGACCAGGCTGTAGGTGGCAACAGCGCCACCAGCGGTAACGACAGCAGCACCCAGCACAGCACCAACCAACAGAGACTTGTTCACTTTGAACCTCCTGACCTACGGACGCGTAGATTCTTTCCTACGCACTGCCTAGCCTTGGAGCATGAAAAAAGGCGCGAGTTCCGAACTCGCGCCTTTTTCGTTACAACGTGTTGTTTTCGTGAACAAATCCACACAACCCCGTAGGAGCGGATTCATCCGCGAACATCCCCGATCATTCAAATATCAGGGCATTCGCCAATGAATTCGCTGCCACCAGGATCATGGCTGATCGTCAACCTTCTCCGTCACAACCGGAGGAATCAGATCCTCAGTGGTGAGGTTCAGCCAGATCAGCATCACGTTGGCGATGTAGATGGACGAGTAAGTACCCGCCAGAACACCGATGAACAGCGCAATGGAGAAGCCTTCCAGGCTGTCGCCACCGAACACCCACAGCGCAATGATTGCCAGCAAGGTGGAAACCGATGTCGCGATGGTACGCAGCAAGGTCTGGGTGGTGGAAATGTTGATGTTCTCGATCAGCGAAGCCTTGCGCAGCAGGCGGAAGTTTTCACGGACCCGGTCGAAGACCACGATGGTGTCGTTCAGCGAGTAACCGATGATCGCCAGCACCGCCGCCAGCACCGTCAGGTCGAAGGTGATCTGGAAGAACGACAGGATACCCAGGGTCACGACCACGTCGTGAATCAGCGAGATGATCGCGCCGACCGCAAACTTCCACTGGAAGCGGAACGCCAGATAGAGCAGAACGCCGCCGAGCGCCAGCAGCATGCCGATACCGCCCTGGTCACGCAGCTCCTCGCCGACCTGTGGCCCCACGAACTCGACACGCTTGACGGTTGCCGGGTTATCGGCACCTACCTTGCGCAGCGCTTCAGCGACCTGAGTGCCCAGTTGCGGGTCTTCACCCGGCATGCGCACCAGCAAGTCGGTGGTCGCGCCGAAGCTCTGCACCACGGCGTCGTGGTAACCCGCCGAAGCCAGCTCCTCACGCACCTTGCCGAGGTCGGCAGGACGCTCGTAGGTCAGCTCGATCAGCGTACCGCCGGTGAAGTCCAGACCGAAGTTGAGCCCTTTATGGAACCAGCTGAACAACGCCAGTGCGGTAAGGAGCATGGTAATGGCGAACGCAACATTGCGAACGCCCATGAAGTTGATGGTACGTAACATGGCAGCCCCTTAAATCCACAACTTCTTGAAGTCACGACCGCCGTAGATCAGGTTGACCATTGCGCGGGTCACCATGATGGCCGTGAACATCGAGGTAAAGATCCCGAGCGACATGGTCACCGCAAACCCTTTGACGGGGCCGGTGCCCATCGCAAAGAGAATGCCGCCGACCAGCAGCGTCGTCAGGTTGGCGTCGAGGATCGCCGTGTAGGCACGATCGAAACCTTCGTTGATTGCACGCTGCACGCTCATGCCATTGGCGATTTCCTCACGAATCCGCGAGAAGATCAGCACGTTGGCGTCGACCGCCATACCCATGGTCAAGACGATACCGGCAATACCCGGCAGGGTCAGTGTCGCACCCAGCAAGGACATCAAGGCCAGCAGCATGACCATGTTGAAGGCCAGCGCAACAGTCGCGATCAGACCGAAGAAGCGGTAGATCGCCATGATGAACAGCGAAACGAACAACATGCCCCACAGGGAAGCATCGACACCCTTGGTGATGTTGTCGGCACCCAGGCTTGGACCGATGGTGCGTTCTTCAGCGAAGTACATCGGCGCAGCCAGACCACCGGCACGCAGCAGCAGCGCCAGCTCGGAAGATTCACCCTGGCCGTTCAGCCCGGTAATCCGGAACTGACTGCCCAGCGGCGACTGGATGGTCGCCAGACTGATGATTTTCTTGTCTTCCTTGAAGGTCTGCACCGCCACGTCTTTCTCGACGCCATCGACCATCTGCTTGACATAGGTCGTGGTCGGACGCTGCTCGATGAAGATCACTGCCATGCTGCGACCCACATTGCTGCGGGTTGCGCGGCTCATCAGCTCGCCACCGTGACCATCGAGGTTGATGTTCACCTGTGGACGACCATGCTCGTCGAAGCTCGCCTTGGCGTCGGTCACCTGGTCACCGGTGATGATCAGGCCACGCTCGACCGCGGCAGCCGGACGTCCGCCTTCGCGGAACTCGAACATCTCGGTAGCGCCCTTGGAGTCCTCAGGACCTGCGCCCAGGCGGAACTCGAGGTTGGCAGTCTTGCCGAGAATACGCTTGGCTTCGGCAGTGTCCTGCACGCCCGGCAGCTCAACCACGATACGGTTGGCGCCCTGACGCTGGACCAGAGGCTCGGCTACACCCAGCTCGTTGACCCGGTTACG
The DNA here is from genome assembly GCF_003700275.1 of Pseudomonas cichorii. Lineage (GTDB taxonomy): Bacteria > Pseudomonadota > Gammaproteobacteria > Pseudomonadales > Pseudomonadaceae > Aquipseudomonas > Aquipseudomonas cichorii_B. The sequence continues at coordinate 67,464 of NZ_RBRE01000090.1, forward strand.
TACCGTGGTCAGGTTCTGCTTGATGGAGTATTCACGAATTTCAGCCAGCTTGGGTGCAGTCAGGGCCAGACGCAGAACAGGAATACCGTTCAACTCGGCAGGCGTGACTTCAAAGTCGGTGAAGCTCTTGCGGATCAGGGCACGCGCCTGTTCACGCTCGGCATCATCAGTGAAACCCAACTGAATGACATTGTTGACTTGTGGAAGACTGCGATAGCGCGTCTTTTCCTTGCGCAGCAGTGTCTTGACTTCGCCTTCATAGACTTTCAGGCGTGCATCGATGGCCTTGTCCATGTCCACTTCCAGCAGGAAGTGCACACCACCGGAAAGGTCCAGACCCAGCTTCATCGGGCTTGCGCCCAGGTTACGCAACCATGTCGGGGTAGTACGGGCCAGGTTGAGCGCGACGACATAGTCATCACCCAAAGCCTTGCGCACCACATCCTTGGCTGGCAATTGATCTTCCTGCTTGCTCAGACGCAACAAACCGCCCTTGCCATTCTCAGCCAGAGAAGAGGCCTTGACCGAGATACCGGCATCGGCAAGCGCCTTGCCTGCACGATCCAGATCAGCCTGACTGACCTGCAGCGCAGTACTGGCGCCGCTGATCTGGATAGCCGAATCGTCAGGGTAGAGATTGGGTGCGGAATAAATGAAACCGATCGCCAGCACCGCCAGGATCAGTACGTATTTCCACAGAGGGTATTTGTTCAGCATCACGCCGCCCGCTTAGAACGCGGGGCGCCTTGCGCGCCCCGTCGATTGGTAAAAGATGGTACTCAGATCGCTTTCAGGGTGCCCTTTGGCAGAGTGGCAGCGACAGCGCCCTTCTGGATTTTCAGCTCGACAGTGTCGGAAGCCTCGATAACAACGAAGTCATCGGTAACCTTGGTGATCTTGCCGGCGATACCGCCAGTGGTCACGACTTCATCGCCTTTCTGCAGGTTGCTGAGCAGGCTTTTCTGCTCCTTGGCGCGCTTGGCCTGTGGGCGCCAGATCATCAGATAGAAGATGACCAGGAAACCGACCAGGAAGATCCACTCAAAACCGGTGCCCGCAGGACCGGCAGCCGGTGCAGCAGCATCCGCGAAAGCGGGAGAGATGAAAAAGCTCATTTAGCGCTCCAATTGCATAATTAGTATAAGAAACACGAAAAATCGGTTCTGTTTCAGCCAAGCGGCGGCGTTGGAAGGCCGCGTTTGGCATAGAAGGCATCGACGAAGGCGGCCAATGTACCTTGTTGAATAGCCTCACGCAAACCAGCCATAAGTAGCTGGTAATGCCGCAAATTGTGGATCGTATTGAGCATGCTCCCCAACATTTCACCGCACTTGTCCAAATGATGCAGATAAGCGCGGGAGAAGTTCTGGCAGGTGTAGCAGTCACAGGTCGGATCCAGCGGCGAATCATCATGGCGATGGAACGCATTACGGATCTTCAGCACACCGGTGTCGATGAACAGATGACCGTTGCGGGCATTGCGAGTCGGCATCACGCAGTCGAACATGTCGACTCCGCGGCGCACACCCTCAACCAGATCTTCGGGCTTGCCTACCCCCATAAGGTAACGAGGTTTGTCTGCTGGCATTTGGCCTGGCAGATAATCCAGCACCTTGATCATCTCGTGCTTGGGCTCGCCCACCGACAGGCCGCCAATGGCCAGGCCATCGAAGCCGATCTGATCCAGGCCTTCGAGCGAACGCATGCGCAGGTTTTCATGCATACCGCCCTGCACGATACCGAACAGCGCCGCAGTGCTCTCGCCATGGGCGACTTTCGAGCGCTTGGCCCAGCGCAGCGACAGCTCCATCGACACCCGCGCCACATCTTCATCCGCCGGGTACGGCGTGCATTCGTCGAAGATCATCACGATATCCGAGCCCAGATCGCGCTGGACCTGCATCGACTCTTCCGGGCCCATGAACACCTTGGAACCGTCGACCGGAGAAGCGAAGGTCACGCCCTCCTCCTTGATCTTGCGCATCGCGCCGAGGCTGAACACCTGGAAACCGCCGGAGTCGGTCAGGATCGGGCCTTTCCACTGCATGAAATCGTGCAGGTCGCCGTGGCCCTTGATGACCTCGGTGCCCGGACGCAGCCACAGGTGAAAGGTGTTACCCAGAATGATCTGCGCGCCGGTGGCCTCGATATCGCGAGGCAGCATGCCCTTGACCGTGCCATAGGTGCCCACCGGCATGAACGCCGGGGTTTCCACCACGCCACGGGGGAAGGTCAAGCGGCCGCGACGGGCCTTGCCGTCGGTGGCCAGCAACTCGAAAGACATACGACAGGTGCGACTCATGCTTGATCCTCTGGGGCCGATTGCTGCGGGGCGGTCGGCGCAGGATTGCGGGTGATGAACATCGCATCACCGTAACTGAAGAAGCGGTACCCATGCTCGATGGCCGCCGCGTAGGCCGCCATGGTTTCGGGATAACCGGCGAACGCCGAAACCAGCATCAACAGCGTGGATTCAGGCAAATGGAAATTGGTCACCAGGGCATCGACCACATGAAACGGTCGGCCCGGGTAAATAAAGATATCGGTGTCGCCACTGAACGGTTTCAGCACGCCATCACGGGCGGCACTCTCCAGCGAACGCACGCTGGTGGTCCCGACCGCAACCACCCGCCCGCCACGCGCACGACACGCCGCCACGGCATCGACCACTTCCTGACTGACTTCCAGCCATTCGTTGTGCATGTGGTGATCTTCAATGCGATCGACACGCACCGGCTGAAAGGTGCCAGCGCCCACATGCAGCGTCACGAACGCCGTCTCGACGCCCTTGGCGGCAATCGCCTCCAGCAGCGGCTGATCGAAATGCAGGCCCGCGGTTGGCGCAGCCACCGCACCGGCACGCTGCGCATAGACCGTCTGATAACGCTCGCGGTCCGCGCCTTCGTCCGGACGATCTATATAAGGAGGCAACGGCATATGCCCGACCCGATCAAGCAGCGGCAACACCTCTTCGGCAAAGCGCAACTCGAACAGCGTGTCATGGCGCGCCACCATCTCGGCCTCGCCACCGCCGTCGATCAGAATCGACGAACCCGGCTTGGGCGACTTGCTCGACCGCACATGCGCCAGCACCCGATGGCTGTCCAGCACCCGCTCCACCAGAATCTCCAGCTTGCCGCCGGACGCCTTCTGCCCGAACAGCCGTGCGGGAATGACGCGGGTATTGTTGAACACCATCAGATCGCCGGGGCGCAAATGTTCAAGCAAATCAGTGAATTGACGATGCGCCAGCGCGCCGCTCACCCCATCCAGGGTCAACAGACGACTACTGCGCCGCTCGGCCAGCGGGTGGCGAGCAATCAGGGAATCAGGAAGATCGAAGGTAAAGTCAGCAACGCGCATGATGGTGTTCGATAAGCAGGGCCGGGGAGTTTATCCGGTTTGGAAGGATTAGTAAAAAACCTGCAAAAAACCTTGTTGACCAATGATATGCGCATCCCTATACTTCGCCGCCATTGAGCCCTGATGGCGGAATTGGTAGACGCGGCGGATTCAAAATCCGTTTTCGAAAGGAGTGGGAGTTCGAGTCTCCCTCGGGGCACCATCATATTCCTTGTTTTCAAGGACTTAGAGAAGGGGTAGAAAGAAATTTCTACACCTTTTTCTATCCAAAAAATCTATCCTTTTTCCCCTCCTTCCCCTCCTCAAAGCCCGCCTTGGCACGCAACCTCGTGCCTTTTGGTTGCATTGCCCCCAGCTCTCCCCGCAACCGACCTGACAAAGCTCGCCGTCAGAGCAAACCTCCTACGCCAAGCCCCTCAAGCCCCTGTATGCCGGAGGAAGCCCTAAGCGCTCATCAATGCCCCACAAAGGCACCACTGGGGTATGATCCATTTAGGTAACTGGGGTATACCGAGGCGAAGATCACCATGACCGACGAAGAATTCACCAAGCGCATTGAGATTCTTGAAAAGGCTATCTCAAAGCATCCGGAGAACGTTGAACTTATCATTAAGCATGCAGACTTAGTCGCTCTAAAAATTAAGTGCGACGTTGAAATTCAGAGAGAGGATACAGAAAAAAGCGTAAAACTTGCTGAAATTGACGCACAGCTACAGTCAACCATGCACACAAACAATACAAACTTTAATATAAACTTAAACAACAACAATGCAGCCACTCAACAAAATTACAATAACAACTGGTTCGGCATGCAAATGCACTTTTCGACTCAAAACGCTAGCATGACAAACCATTTCGTTTCAAATTGCCAAAACATCATACCTCACATGACCAGCTACAACACTAACCTTTTAGGCCATGACGGCAAAGACTAAATCAAAAATTTTAGCAACGGACAGCAAGAAATATCTTCATCCTTTCTACCCAAAAATTTACCCATTGGTCCTCGCCCACATAGCATTCTGAGCGTTTTTAACAGGGGCAGCCAAAGGCACGGGGACTTGTACCCGTGCTTTTGGGGCCGGATAATTCCTTTAACCCATCAGTACGTCCTACATAGTAAAAATAAGTATTTTTTGTGCTGGGCGGCACAAGTGCCGTTTGTGGGGTTTTTTGACACAAAAATAGGGTTTTTAGGCTCTTATTTCTTTTGGTCATGCAATTTGACCTTTGAACAGCTTTAAGAGCTAAAAACGGCCTTTAGTACGTCAAACCTGACGTTATGCTCTACTATCCTGCCTTTCAAGCGCGAAGCGCACCAGAATGGTGTGTGCTTTTGCTCTTAGCTCCAACACTTTAAAATCCTTCTGAATAATGTGAAATTTCAATTTCACCTTTCTTAAGCTTTTATTTATTTAAATTACTTATTTATATATAGAAAGGCCGCGCTTTAGTCTCGCATATAAGGCCATAAAAACAAA
>NZ_RBRE01000068.1 GCF_003700275.1 Pseudomonas cichorii
GGTCATTAGACCAGCTCAGGAACTTGTTTGTATAAAAATTGACGAAAGCATCATTTTGCCATTACTGTGCCGCCTCAGGCAGCGTCATGCTTAGCCAACGGATTGAATTTTCAAGGGAATGTTTGCATGCACGGTGCGCTGCTTCGTACGGGTAAAAGTGACGAATTCATCGCCGTGGGCGAAACCGGGCAACCCGTCTACAAAGCCGCCCTGCAGTTGATAGCCGCCCTCACCCGCAAAGATCCCGCACTTGTCAGATTCCTTGCCGTGCCAAAAAGCAACGAGCAAGGCAGCGTCATCGACTGGTACAGTCCGGTTCCCGGCGATGTAGTGCCCTGGAGCTCGGCGAGCGAAGACGAACGCGAAGACGCCAGGATTCAACTGATCCGTTTCAAGGACGCCATCGCCGACATGAGTCAGGCGCTGGTGCAAGCTGGCAACAAAGGCGGCCAGAGCGACCAGATCATCTTTGGCAAGCTGCTGGGCCTGGTGCCCCATGCACCATCCGAAAGTTATCTGTATCTGGTCCAGACCAGTCGCACAAATGCCGATGGCCAAACCGAACACTACAACCAGCCGGTATTGAGCTTCTGGGGCTTCGTGCAACACGAAGGCGATCGTCATCGTGATCCGTTGTACTTCCTGACCCCACGACCAGCGCGCCCTGAGCCTTTGCTGACGCCGACACCCGCTGCGAGCCCTGCCGCCGTGCCGCCGGTCGCTACGCCGGATATTCTGGTCCGCCCCTGGTGGCGCCGTTTCTGGTGGCTGTGGCCGTTGCTGCTGTTGTTGCTCGCGCTGCTACTGTTCGGTCTGCTGCGCGGTTGCGTCCCGGGCGCTACGCTGCCTGTCGTCAATCTGACACCTCCTGCCATCGACATGTCTACGGCAACTCCTGACATCCGTCTGGACAATCCGCCTGTGGACAGTGTCATCGCCAGCGATACGACACTGCCCGTCACCGAAGGATCTGCAGTCGCTGACCAGCAGCCGCAAGTACCGACCGAACAGCCCGTCCCGGCGACACCTCCAGCAGCACCAGAGGCCCAAGCGCCCGCCAACGAACCGGTTGCGACCGAACCTACACCGCCAGCGCCTCCTGAACTGCCGGCAGAGCAGCCGACAGCCAATACCCAGACACCGCAAACCGGTACTCCTGGCGAGCCCTTGAATATTCCCCCGGGCAGCGCCGAAGGTCCGGCAGAGTTCCTCAACGGTAATTACCGCGCGGGAGCCGGCATCATGGATGCCAAAACTTCCAAGCCATTGCGCCTTGAATATGCCTTCGAGAAGGGCAATGGCAACGTCACCATCCGCCGTCCTGATGGCGTGTCCTGCACCGGCCCGGTCAATGCTGCGATGAATGGCGGCAATCTGGGCATCAATAGCCAGGATCAAGCCAACTGCACCGACGGCAGCCGCTACGACATGCCCCAGGTGTCCTGCAAGCCAGGAGCCCAAAGCATCGCCGATTGCCAGGGCAATTACGGCAACACCCAATTTCCCATGTCCATGCGGCGCGAATAAAGGCTGTACCCATGCTGCCAGAACTTACGCAATTTGAAGAAACCGTCCACTTGATCAATGACAGCGGGCTCCAGTTCATGGACTTCGCCGTCAAACTTGATCTGCGTAACGAGCCCGCCGGGCGCTTTGCCAGGATGGGTAACACACTGATCGCACGCCTGCTGCAGAATCAGGAAAGCAAACAGTATTTCCATTTCGGGCCAGTGGGCACAGCCAGCCAGTCTGGCGAGCGACTGGCGCAGTCACAGGCCCAGGAACGTCTGGTCAGCGAAGTCGACGACGAAGACCTGACCTTGAGCATGCAGACCAGCCTCAGGCTGCTGGATGGATTGTGGCTGCCCGTACCCTTCTTTCGCTTCCTGCCGCCAGAGCGTTACGACGAAGGCCCGACCAACTGGGCCAGAGTACGTCTGGTCGAACTGGAACAGGCCGATGTAGACGGCAATACCCATCGCCTGACACTGGCATTCGACACCCGTGCAATGGCATCGGCCGCCGGCATGCAGTACCTGGCCCCAACCCGGGACGATATCAATGCCGGTTCGTCTTTCCGCCTGGCTTGCCATGCTCGCCAGAGCCGCTGGTTTCTGGACCAGAAGTGGGTTCAGGACTGGCTTACGGAAATCTATCGCGAAGGCAACAAGCACCGCCCCAGCGAAGATCTCGACGAAGAACTGCTTGAGCAGCGCCACATTGGTCATTACCTGAACCTGCTGAGCCTCATGGCCCGGCCGATTCCAGAGCAACGCACCAGTGAGCCTGCACGCATCGAAGTGCCGGAAGTCAAGCTCACCGCCAATGGCGTCGACTCCATCGATCCGCCAATTCCGGTGGATCTGGTACTGGACGTCGGCAACTCGCGCACCTGTGGCATCCTGATCGAGAATCACGGCCAGTCCGGCGACGGGATGAAGCACAACTACATCCTGCAGATCCGTGATCTCGTACGCCCGGAACGGGTTTACAACCAGCCGTTTGAAAGTCGGGTGGAGTTTTCCCAGGCTGCTTTCGGCAAGGAAAATTTCTCGGTACAGAGCGGGCGCCATGATGCGTTCCAGTGGCCGACCATCGCCCGCGTCGGTGTCGAGGCCGGGCGTTTGTCCGCGCGGCGCCGTGGCACTGAAGGTTCTACCGGCCTGTCCAGCCCCAAGCGTTATCTATGGGATGAAAACGCCTATACGCACGGCTGGCGCTTCAACAATTCCTACGTGCAGACCGACAGTGAACCCAAGGCCACTGCCGCACCCTTCTCGCACAAGATCACCAAGCTCGGCCAGGCATTCTACAAGCTCAAGAACGAGGACGATCGCCTCCCGGCCTTCTCCCCGCAATATTCGCGCAGCTCGTTGATGACCTTCATGCTCGCCGAGGTATTGACCCAGGCCTTGTCGCAAATGAACAGCCCGGCCCAGCGTACCCGCATGGGCCACACGCCCAGCATTTCCCTCACCGTGCCGCCAGGCATGCCGCAAGTCGAGCGCAGCCTGCTCAATGACCGCTTGCTGCAAGCCTTGGCGCTGGTCTGGAAATGCATGGGCTGGCACGACGGCGACCTCGACCCGAGCAAGGCCAAGGGCATGAACTCGCCTGTCCCGGCACCACGTGTGCCCTTGCCACGGGTAAAAGTGGAATGGGATGAAGCCACCTGCGGCCAGTTGGTTTACCTGTACACCGAAATCCGCGAAAACTTTGCCGGCCATGCGCAAGAGTTCTTCGACACCCTGGCACGTCCCGACAAGATCGACCGTGAGCAAATCACGCTGGCCAGCATCGACATCGGCGGCGGCACCACGGATCTGGTAATCACCGATTACGCACTGGAGCGCGGTGCCGAACAGGCGAGCGGCAGTAACGTTTCGATCATTCCCGAACAGCGATTCCGCGACAGCTTCAAGGTTGCCGGGGATGACATTCTGCTGGATATCATTCAGCGCTTCGTAATACCTCCGCTGGAGCAGGCACTGAAAGACTTTGGCGTGATATCTCCGCGCTCTCTGCTTTCGCGCCTGTGCGGCGATGAAAGCACCAGTGCCCAGGACGCCATCCTGCGCCAGCAACTGAACCTGCAAGTCTTCGTGCCCCTGGGCCTGCGCCTGCTCAAGGATTACGAGACATACGACCCGGAACTGCCAAGCCCGGTGCATGACTACAGCTTCACCGAGCTTCTGGAAAAAGACGCGATCAGCGAACGCATCCGCGAATACGTGGCCGGTGGCGTACGCCGCATCGACGGTGGTCGCGATGGTTTCGATATCGGTCAGGTGATGTTACGCATCGACTTGCCAGCCATTCATCAGGCCTTCCTCAAAGGCCAGATCAACCTGATCAAGATTCTCGATGCGCTGTGCGAGGTGGTATTCCAGTACCCTTGCGACGCATTGCTACTGACCGGCCGCCCATCGCGGCTGCCGGGAGTGCAGGCTTACATCCGCCGCAAGGTGCCATTGCCGCCGGGACGCATCGTGCCCATGAACGGTTATCGCACCGGTGGCTGGTACCCCTTCCACCGCAATGGCCAGATCGACGACCCCAAGAGCACGGCGGCCGTTGGCGCCATGCTGTGTCTGCTCAGCGAGCAGCGCAAGGTGTCGAACTTCTACTTCAGCGTTGGCCGTCTCAAGCCGTACTCGACCATGCGTCATATCGGCAAACTGGATGAGAACAACCTCGTCATCGATCACGACATGCTGTACCGGGACGTGATCAAGAGTGATGCCCAGGGCAACGAGTTCCTGCAATTGCACGAACCCCAGCTCGACGGACCACAACTGCGGGTGCTGGGCAAGACCCGCCTGGGTTATCGCCAACTGAACGCCGAGCGCTGGGTAGCGGCGCCGCTGTACCTGATCGAACTCACCGAGCGTGGCACTCGCAAACTGGTCGGCAAACCGACGACCGACGGCAAGGAAGCCTGCCTGCTGTTGCGTTTTCGCGTTGAAAGCGCCGACGCAGACCGTAGCGACGCCGACATCATCGCCGAGACACTGGTGATCGACGACAACATCGAAAGCAACGTCCAGGATCAATCCTTCGACCGCAAGGACGTGAGGCTGCAGCTCTACACCATGTTGAGTGCTGAAGGCGGTGCCTCCAACTATTGGCTCGACAGCGGGAGCGTGAGTCCGAAATGACTACTCTGACCACCGAACAGATTCAACTCGCCTATGCGTGGACATCCGTGCACAAAGGCGCCGGCCTGGCCCTGGACTGGGTGGCCGAAGTCGCCGAAAAAGTCGAGGAAGTGGCGAACAAGGCCGACATCCTCAGCCGTGACCTGTACCGCGCCCGCAATCTGGCCCGCAGCCTCGGCCGGGTTTCCAAAACGCCCATGGGCATTGGTTTCTTCGGCTTGTCCCAGGCGGGCAAGAGCTACCTGATTTCAGCGCTGGCCGCCGACGATAAAGGCCAGTTGCTGACCCAGTTCGGCACTCAGCCGCTGGACTTCATCAAGCACGTCAACCCGGTGGGAGGCGGCAAGGAAGCCACGGGGCTGGTGACACGTTTCACGCGCCGTGCCGAGCCCAGCCAGGACCCACAGTTTCCGGTGGAGTTGCGCCTGTTCCGTGAGGTCGAGATCGCCATTATCCTGGCCAACGCCTGGTTCGAGGACTTCGACCATCAGCGCCTGAACAGCCAGATCACCAATGCACAGATCGACGCCCAACTGCAACGCTTTGAAGAGCACTCGGCGTCTGCCGCGACTCCAGGCGTCAACAGTGATGATGTGGTCTTGCTGTGGGATTACCTCGAGCACAACTATCCCAACGCCGTACGTCCACTGAATGCACGCTACTGGCCGCGGGTGGTCAAGCTGGCACCGCGACTGTCGGTCCGTGAACGCGCTCAATTGTTCTCCCTGCTGTGGGGCGGCATCGGCAAGATGACCGAGACCTACGAACAACTGGCGACCGCCCTGCACCGCCTCGGCCTCGCCGAAACGGTCTTCGCGCCCCTGACTGCACTGGTCAGCCAGCGTGACGGGCAGATGGTGCAGACCAACAGCATCATCAACGTGGACATTCTCAGCCGCCTGGGTGGTAGCGCCGATAGCGCACTGGAAGTGCGCCCGGCCAGTGAAGGCAACCTGCACGCGCCAGTATCGGTCGGCAGAGCCGAACTGGCAGCCCTCACCAACGAGCTGATTTTCCGTCTCGACAATGAACCGGCCAACGCTATCGTCAACAGCGTCGACCTGCTGGATTTCCCTGGCTATCGCAGTCGCCAGAAGCTGATGAGCATCGACGAAGCCAGCGAAGTGGACAGCAATGGCGCGACCAATAATCCGGTTGCCAAGTTGTTGCTGCGCGGCAAGGTCGCCTACCTGTTCGAGCGCTACACCGATGAGCAGGAAATGAATGCGCTGGTCATGTGTACCAGCAGCTTCAAGCAGAGCGAAGTGGTCAGCGTAGGCCCGGTACTCAAAAGCTGGATCGACAAGACCCAGGGCAGCAGTGCACAAGAGCGGGACGGTCGCAACGGGTTGATCTGGGCGCTGACCATGTGCGACGGCTTCATCGGCGGCGCGCTCAACGGCGAGATCGTGCAGTTCCCGGAATCCTGCGACAACATGCTCAAGCTGACCATGATCGAACGCTTCGGCAACGAAGACTGGATGAAACAGTGGGGCAGCACGCCGTTCAAGAATACCTATCTGGTGCGCAAGCCACGCTTCAAGACCAACTTCATCGATCTGAATGAAAATGGTCAAGAGGACAACCTCAACAAGCAGTCAGAGCCGGCCCTGGAAGCCTTGAAACAGGCGTTCAGCAATAGCGAACTGGTCAAGCGCCATGTCGCCGAGCCGCAGGATGCCTGGCAGGCGATGATGCAGCTCAACGATGGTGGCATGAACCGTTTCAGTTCGGCTTTCACGCCGGTAGCCAATATCGACTTCAAGCTGGGCCGTATCAGGCAGCAACTGGACGACTTGATGGTGCAGTTGCTGCCACTGCTGGAGGAGTATTACGAAGCCGGTGGCGAAGACGAACGGGCCAAGAAAAAAGCCATCGCCAACCTGATCGTCCGCCCTTTCGCGACCACCAAGAACGGTAAGCACGTGCTGGGGGAATTGCTCGCCTATATGGCAGTACCGGAAGAGCAACTGCGCGATCTGTACCTGAACGGCGACTTCGACAGCCCGGCAACGGAAGCCACCGAAGCGGCACCGGCCAGCCAGGAACCGGAAGTGGAATATGACATTTTCGGCGAGGCCGTCGCTCCAGTTGCGGATGCGCCACCTGTAGCCGTGGCAGTTCCGCAATACCAGAGCCATGAGCACCGTTTTGCCCGGGCGGCGTTCAACCTGTGGGCAACACATTTGCGCGGCCTCAGCCGTCGCCAACACTTGTTGGACATGCTGGAGCTGCCCGCCGAAGCGATTGCCTTGCTGGTCAAGGAACTGGTGGTCTGCGCAGAACGCCTGGACCTGCCATTGCAACTCAGCCAGGCCCTGCTCAAGCGCGCCCAGAGCGGTGTGCGCCGGGAAAGTCTGGTTCAGCGCCAGGTGCTGACCGCGCAATTGCTGCTCAATGACTTCGCAGCCTGGTTCGGTCATACCGCAGAGCCTGCCAGTCAGCGGCCGACAGGCCTGCTGGGTGCCAAACAGCCGCTGTTCTCTTTCTACCAGCAGGAAATGCCAGGGCGCTTCCCGCTGCTGGCTCCGCAAGCCGACGACCAGAGCGTGATTTTTGCCAACGACTGGATTTCCGGCATTGCCATCCACACCCAGAACAACGTGGGCCATCGCAAGGGCAAAGAAATCACGCCCGAGCAGAACGAGGCCCTGGGCCGCGTCATCCAGGCCTTCAAAGCGAGATAATTCATGTCCATCACGATCAAGCTTTCTCCACTGGCCACGCCCGTTCCCGGGCACGCCTTTCTTCAGGTCCGTGGCTGGGAACATGATGCTGGCAATCTGGAGTTCGCCATCCAGCGCAATCAGGATGACCACTACCTGCAACACGACCGGCAATGGGGTAATGCACCCTGCTGGTTCGCCCAGCATTTCGTGGAAGATGCTGATGGCGACTCGATCAGCTATCAGGTAGGGCCGGAAATCGTCGATCCACTGCTGTTGAGTTCGGCCACCGGCATGTTCAATTTCCGCCTGCGCAGCCCGGACGGCAGCGCCGAAGATGAGAACCCCATGCGCCTTGCTGCCGGGCTGAACTCATCCCTGGCGGGCAGTTCGACGGGCGCTGGGGCCGCAGAAAGCACGGTCAGCCTGACGCCACCTCCAGCGGCACCCGAGCCGCTTATCGAACCTGTCGAAGCGCCACCCGCTGAACCTGAGCCGCAGCCAGAACCTGTCGTCGAGCAAGCTCCACCGGCACAACCAGCAGCAGCCAAAAGCCGCACGGGGCTGCTGCTGCTCGGCATTGTGCTGTTGCTGGCTATCGCGGCAGGTCTGTGGTTCTGGCTAAAGCAGCCAAAAGCCCCGGAACCTGTTGCAGCACCGGTTCCAGCAGCGCCTGTCGCTGCCCCCGCTGCGCCCGTGAGCGCAGCGCCCTGCAGCGTTGAAGCCCTGAGCAGCGAGACTGAACTGAACTTCGTCCAGGGTTGTATCAAGCAATCACCGGACAGCGCCGCGCTGCTCAAGGTCATCGAGCTGGCCAAGGCCAACAAGCAGTGCGGTGTAGCTCAGCGGCTGTACGCCAACCGCGCCCAGGCTGGCAATGTCGAAGTCGCCCAGGCCTATGCCCGCGAATATGACCCCAAGTACCTGCAACCCAGCGCCTGCTTCACCACCGCCGACAACGCTACCGCGGTCTACTGGTATGAAACCATTCTCAGCTATCAGGCTGACAACGCCGAAGCGGCGCAGCGTCTGAAGGAGCTCAAGCCGTGACCCTGCGCCATGTATCGCTGTCCCTCGCCGCCTGCCTGTGCCTGAGCACAGGCTACGCTCTGGCCGCAGACAAACCGCTGCTGCAGGACGGCAAGAAAACCCTGTTCCAGCGAGTGCTCACCACACCGGGATGCCATTTGAGCCCTGCTGCCGGTGCACCTGCCGGGGCGGAGCAACCGGCGTTCAGTCGTTTCTATGTCTATGAACATGCCAGTGCTGGCAATGCAGAGTGGCTCAAGGTCGGGCCAGACAGCTTCGGCAAGACTTCCGGCTGGTTGCCGGCAGCCTGTACCGTGGACTGGAAGATGCAATTGACCCTGGCCTTCACCAACCCGGCCAACCGCGACCGACTGATGTTTTTCAAGGAGCGCAAGACACTTGAAGGCATTCTCGACGCACCGGATCCGGTGAGCCATGTGGCCCCGCTGCGTGCCAAGCTCAAGCAGAACACCCTGGCACCGGGAGTACTGGCCCAGGAGCCGGAATATTTCATCGACATGCAAAAGCAGTTTTACCTGCTGCCGGTACTCAGCGGCGAGGAAGTCATGACCGAGGCGGGTTTTCGTACCCGCATCCTCAATGTTGCCTCGGTGAGCAAGGCTGATCCAGCGACAGCCGGACAAGCCGGTCAGACCTCGACTGCCCAGGGTCAAGGCCAGGCCGTCGCAGACGCCACCAGCCAGCTCAAGGAATTCAGTGCGGCGGTGGTGTTCGTGATCGATTCGACCATTTCCATGGACCCGTACATCGAGCGTACCCGCGAGGCCATCAGCAAGGTCTACGCACAGATCGCCAAGGAAAACCTCGGTCGTCAGGTGAAGTTCGGTCTGGTGGCGTTTCGTTCCAGTACCCAGGCGGTGCCGGGCCTGGAATACGTGACCAAGATGTATGCCGATCCCAACACCGTCAAGGACGGCGACGACTTCCTGGCCAAGGCCGCCGATCTCAAGCAGGCGAAAGTCTCGAGCAAAAGCTTCGACGAAGACTCGTATGCCGGGGTCATGCAGGCAATCGATCAGGTCGACTGGAGCCCTTACGGCGCTCGCTATGTAGTCCTGATTACCGATGCTGGCGCTCTGGAAGGCGACGACAAGCTGTCCAAGACCGGACTGAATGCCGAGCAGGTGCGCATCGAAGCCAGTAACCCGGGCGTGGCGATCTACACCCTGCACCTGAAGACCGCTGCCGGAGCCAAGGATCACGCCAAGGCCGAAGCGCAATATCAGGCGCTGTCCACGTACTCCGGCACCAACACCTCGCTGTACTACCCGGTGGATGCCGGGGATGTGAATACCTTTGGCAGCAAGGTCGATACTCTGGCCAGCGCCATTACCCAGCAGGTGAAAGCCGCTTACATGGGTGAAGATGCGATTGGCAGCGCCATGAACGCCAAGGCTTCCCCCGCCGAGCAGAAGATGATCGACGATGCGGCCCTGATCGGCCATGCCATGCGCCTGGCCTATCTGGGCGAGAAGACTGGCAGCCAGGCGCCTCCGGTATTTCAGGCATGGATCGCCGACCGCGATCCGATCAAGCAGAACGTCCCGACTACCGACGTCCGGGTGCTGCTGACCAAGGCGCAGCTCAGCGATCTCAGCGACGTACTGAAGAAAATCCTGGATGCCGCCAACGAAGGCCTGATCTCTCCCAGCGAAATGTTCGACCGCCTGCGCTCGGTTGCCGCCACCATGGGCACCGATCCCAACCAGCTCAAGCAGAACGGTACGGCCAAGCTCTCTGAACTCGGTGTGCTGGGGGAATATCTGGAAGACCTGCCCTACCACAGCGAAGTGCTGAATCTGGATGAGGAAACCTGGAAAAGCTGGGACGGCCTGGCACAGGAGAAATTCATCCGCACGCTGTCGACCAAGCTACGCCATTACCAGGTGTACAACGCCGATGTCGATCGCTGGGTATCACTGGCCGAAGGCAGCGATGCGCGTGAAAACGTCTACCCGGTGCCGCTGGAAATGATGCCCTGAGATGCTGCAAATCAAGGGACTGAAAATACAGCGAGGGAACGGCGTACAGGCCCACCGGGTCCATCTGCCCGAGTTGACTCTGGCACGCGGTTCGGTGCTGGCCATTACCGGCGAAAGCGGTTGCGGCAAGAGCACATTGCTGGAAACGCTCGGCCTGCTGCTGGCTCCCGAAGCGCTTGAGCACTATCGCCTGGGCACCCAAGACGTCGCCGCCTTGCTGGCTGCCGACGACCAGGCGGCGCTGGCCGACGTGCGGGCTAGCTCGCTGGGTTTTATCCTGCAAAGCGGCGGACTGCTGCCGTTTCTCAAGGTACGCGACAACATCAGCCTGCCCAGGCGTCTGCTGGGTTTGAGCCTCAAGAGCGATCATGTGGAGCGGGCCATTGCCGCTCTGCATCTGCAGCCGTTGCTGGACAAGCTGCCTCAGGAATTGTCCATCGGTGAGCGGCAACGGGTTGCCTGCGTTCGCGCCATCGCCCACCAGCCGCAGCTCCTGCTGGCCGACGAACCCACCGCCGCTCTGGATCCGCACAATGCGCGACAGCTGTTTGAGTTGTTGCTGGGCCTGGTCGACAAACTGGGCCTCAGCGCACTGGTGGTATCCCACGACTGGGCTCTGGTGGACAGTTTCGGCCTGCCGCGCCTGAGTGCCGTCAATCTGCCTGGGGAGACGCGCTTTGAAGCGGCCCTTTGAGCGCCTTGGCCTGCTGGCAAGCCTGGCCTTGGCCGATCTCTGGCACGACCGCAAGGTATCCTTGTGCATTGCCGCCTCGCTGGTGGCCGTGATCGCTCCGCTACTGCTGTTATTCGGACTCAAGCATGGCGTGGTCAGCCAGTTGCAGGATGAACTGCTGCGTGACCCGCGCAATCTGGAAATCAAACTCCTGAGCAGTGGCAACTATAACGAGCAATGGTTGAGCGAACTGCAGCAACGGCCCGAAACCGGCTTTGCCATCGGCCTGACTCGCTCACTCAACACCCAGGCAGACCTGATCGGCAGTCAGGGGCGCTTTGTCGAAAACGCCGAAACCATTCCGACACGTGAAGCCGATCCGCTGTTGAACATGCCTGCCAGCGCCCTTGCACCCGGCCAGGTGATTCTCAGCTCGGCCGCTGCCGAACGCCTTGCACTGACCATCGGCGATACGCTGCGCCTGAGAGTACAACGACGTCTGGACGGAGCATCCGAAAGAGGCGAAACAGTCCTGACCCTGAGCGCGATCCTGCCCGCAACCAGCTTTTCACGTCCAGCGGCGTTCATTCATCCCGATCTGCTGCTGCAACTGGAACGCTTCCGCGATGGTTATGCCGTCAGTACTCTCGGCGCGACAAGCGGCCAGCCAACCGATCAACTGGTGCCCCGCTATGCCCGCGCCCGCCTGTATGCAAAGGACATCGACAGTGTCGCGCCGCTTGAGCGCTGGCTGAACGCGCAACACATCGAAACCGGCAGTCGACTGGCCGATATCGAGAACGTCAAAGCGATCAATCACGTGCTCGGCGTGATTTTCGGGGTTATCGCCGCTGCGGCCTTGCTGGGTTGTGTGGCTTCGCTGGTGGGAGCCTTTCTCGCCAACATCGACCGCAAGCGCCGCAGCCTGGCCTTGTTGCGGCTATTGGGCTTCACCGGCCCGGCGGTTGCCGGCTATGTAGTCTTGCAGGCCGTAGTGCTGGCCTTGACCGGCTATATCGGCGGCCTGTGCTTCTACCTTGTCGGCAGTCAGACCTTCAATCAGCTACTCGGTGGCCAGCGTATCACCGGTAATTTCGTATGCCACATCACCTTCTGGCATGGCCTTGCAGCGCTGGCGCTCGCCCTTGCGGTCGCGGCGCTGGTCGCGCTGGTCGGAGCCACCCGTGCCATCAGAATCCAACCTGCGGAGAGTCTGCGTGAACTCTAGACACTGGCGCCACCTGCTGTTTGTGCCACTGGCCCTGGCCAGCCTCAAGGCTTCGGCTGCCTGGGAGGAAAAACTCTACAACCCGATGCCTGACGCGGAGGACGTGGTTCTGCCCATGCCCTGCGACGGCGCCATGGTATTTCGCAAGGTATTCATTCCGCTGGCAGGCCCGCTGGACGACTACCCGATCAATATCGGCGGCGACAACAGTGAATGGGGCTATGTGGAACAGACCCATCCGGCTTTCATTGCTGGCAGCTTCACCGCCGAGAAAGCCGCCAAGTCGCGCTACTACCTGTTGGCCAAATACGAGATGACCGACCTGCAGTATCGCGCCCTGACGCAGGCCGAATGCCCGACGCCCTCCAACAAACAACGGCTGCCAGTGGTATCGCTAAGCTGGATGCAGGCCATGGAAGCCGCCGACAAATACAACCTGTGGCTACGCCAGAATGCCGCCGACAAGCTGCCCAGGGAAGACGGCGTGGCCGGTTTCATGCGCTTGCCGACCGAAGTGGAATGGGAGTTTGCCGCACGTGGCGGGCTGAACGTCAGCACCGCAGAGTTCCGTGACCTGCGCTATCCGATGCCGGACGGGCTGAACGCCTATGAATGGTTCGCCGGTGCGCAGTCGTCCAACGGTCAACTGCAATTGGCAGGACTGCTCAAGCCCAACCCTCTTGGGCTGCACGATATGCTCGGCAACGTCGATGAAATGATGTTCGAGCCGTTCCGCCTCAACAAGCTCGACCGCCAACACGGTCAGGCTGGCGGCTATGTGGTGCGCGGAGGCGACTATCGCACCGCTCAGGGTGAGTTGCGCAGTGCCTTGCGCAAGGAGCGCAATTACTACGACAGCAAGGCCGCAGCCACCAGCAAGACCACCGGTCTGCGCCTGGCCGTGGTATCCAGCACCCTGACGTCCCGCGAGCGGGTCAGCAGTATCGAGAGCAGCTGGAAAAAGCTCGGCACAGGCAGCGACGAAAGTTCTGCTGCGGGCAACGACAAAAGTGCCGTGCAGGCGCTTGGCACACTGGCTTCCGGTGTCGCCGACGAAAGTTTGAAAGAACAGCTCAAGACGCTGGAAAACCAGTTGCGCGCCAGTAACCAGCAGCAGGAAGAAACCCGCGACCAGGCAATCCGCGCCAGCCTCAATCTGGGTGCATTCCTGTGCACCAAAATGCTCGATGACGGCAAATACCTGGACTTCCTGCAGAAGAACTACGACCTCAACTGCTCGGCCAACGAGCAAGACAGCAGTTGCCCGATGCGCAAGGGCAAGCTCGACGAGCAGAAGGATCGCCTGCACAAACTCAGCCGCTACTACGCCAGCAGCCTGGTGGATTCCGCCACGCTTTATGGCGAACCACTGCTGGCCAGACAAGTGCCGGTCATGGGCGAAATCGTTGCCCGCAACGAACAACTCAAAGAGCTCAAGCCTTATCTGCAGACCCACTGGGTCAATCAGCAGGCCTTTCTAAAAACCCAGAAAATCGACACCGATGCCTGGCTTGGCCGCTGCAAGGCCGTCAATCAGTAACTGGAAACAACGTTCATCATCAGGAGCAGCAGCATGAAACATGTATGTGATTATTTACCCAAGGCCATGCTCGGTCTGTTTCTTTCCATCAGCCTGGTTCTGGGTGGTTGCGCCCACACCGGTAGTAACCTGCTCGGCGAAACCGGCACGGCTCCAGACCCGCGCCTGACTCAGAGCGCCGATGCCAAGTTCTTCTCCACCTCCGGCCTGACAGCCTGTGCCGGGGCTGCCGGCGTGGGCATTCTGGCCTGCGCAGTAGCGAGCCCCAACGACAAGGTCAAATGCATGGTCGTCGCCGGTATCGCCGCCTGCGGCGTGGCCATGGGCGCCAACTATTACTATGACTATCGCCGCAGCAAGTACTCCGACACCGCACAACGTCTGCAAATGATGAATGACGAAGTGAAGGCCGACACCGAAAAAGTCGCCGTACGCACCGCGACCCTGCAGCAGGTGATCAGCGACGACAAGGAGCGCATCGCCGGCATCCAGAAATCCATTCAGAGCAAGACGCTGGACAAGGCCAAGGCCCAGCAGGAAATCGCCAGTGTCGACAGTAACCTGGTGCAAATGCGCAAGGACCTGGATGGCATGCGCACCAAAGTGACCGAATACCAGAAGACCGCACAGTTGGAACGTACCAATGGTGGCGGCAAGCAAGTCACTGAAATCGACGGTGAGATCGCCAAGATGAACACCAAGGTCGCGTCCCTGCAAAAAGAAGTCGACGGCCTTTACAGCCAGCGTTCAGCAATCACTCTGGGTTGAGGTAGACATGATCATTCGAGCACTGCTGGTCAGCTCGGGTCTGCTGCTGTTGGGTGGTTGCGCCACCCAACCGGGTAGCTGTGACTCAAACAATACCGAAGCCAGCCTGATCGCCAAGATGAATTGCGACCACTCAGGCGGTTACAGCGACCAGATCCGTCAGCGTGAGCAGGCACTGGTGGCCGCACGCAACGAGAATGCCGCTTTTCATCAGGTCTACGACAACCTGGTTGCCCAGCAGCAAGCCACCAGCAAAAGCCTCGCCGAGCAGCAGCGCCAGCAGGCGGTGCTGAACACCTCCATGAGCAAGTTGCTGGGCCAACTGAAGACCCGCCACGCCAACAAGGCCCAGGTCCAGCAACAGATCGCCGATCTGGAAAAACAGATGGCTGCCCAGAAAAAGCTCACCGCCAGCACCGATCCGGCGGTGATCGAAGCCCGCAAACAGGAACTCAAGACCCTGCAGCAAAAGGTATCAAGGCTGCAACTCAGCCTCGGCTACGAATGACCCTTTCTTGAGGCCCTGCGGGGCCTCGTCCTGTTCTGGACCCGCGCCATGCAACGCATCACACGCGACGCTACATCTCCTTCTGCAGAGCTGCTGCGCAGCCTGGAAAGCAAAGTCGAACTGCTCCACCGTCACTTCCCGCCCAGCGTTGCCAGCCTTTACGCCATTCCGCGCACGGGAACTCAGGACGCCTTGCAGTGGTGGTCGGAGCTTGGAGGCCAGCCGCTGCCCTATCACAACCTCGACGCCACCGCACAGCAGGCGTTACTGGCTCGCTACCAACAGCGCCAGCTGGCTATCCAGCGGTTGGTGGATGAGCTGCGGGCGCGTGGCAAATCCGAGGAGTCCCAGGCTCTGGAAACGCTGATTGGCGCTCCAGACCTGAACAACCTCTACAGCCTGAACGATGAGCCAGTCGTCGTCCGCTGGGGCCTGCAGCCCAAGTCAGCGCCCGTCGCCCCGCCCGCCTCGGTCCCCGCTTCGACGCCTGCAGCAGCCTCCCTGATACAGTCACGACACTGGTGGCTGCGTATTCCCCTGTGGTTGCTGTTGCTGCCTTTGCTGCTCCTGTTGTTGTGGCTGCTCTGGTCCTGGCGCGGTGGCTTGTGGAATCTGCTTTACCCTACCCCGATAGAAAGTTACGCATGCACCGCAGGTGCTGCCAAACCGGATTTCGTGGTGGTGCTGGACACCTCTGGCTCGATGAACATCAATATCAATGCAACGGCCGAAGATGAAGAATGGCTCCTCAAGGGCGGCGCGAACTTGCCGGACAACAATCCGAGAAAGGCTCGCCTGATGGCCGAACCGACTCGGTTGGCGGTGGCCAAGCAATCATTTGCGAGCATGATCGATCAACTGCACCCGGACATCGATATTCGCCTCATTACCTTCCAGGGCTGTACCCATACGATTGATCAGGGTCTATTCGGGCGCGATGCCCGGCCGCAATTGATTGCCGGGGTCAACCAGCTCCAGGCGGACTCGGGCACGCCGTTGGCCGCCAGCCTTGAACAGGCTGCCAGCAAGGTCGATGGACGCTTCAAGGATGCTGTGGTGGTGATGTTTGTCGACGGAGAGGATGGCTGTGAGCAGAACGCTTGCGAAGTGTCGGCACGTATCGCCCGTCAACAGCCAAGGCTGCGGGTGAACGTGGTGAATATCAGTGATAGCGCGCTGTCCGACTGCATTGCCGAAAACACCGGAGGCCGGGTTTACGCTGCAAACAATGCTGTCGAAGTGCAACGTATGCTGCGCGAAGCCATGGATGAAGTGTCGATCAAACCGACCTGCGCCGGCGAACCGCAGCCCTGACGGAAAATGAACTGACCTGAAGCGGCTCACGCCGCCTCAGGCTGTTTCTCACAAGACCGGTTTAAACCGTCACGTCGAAACGATCCAGGTTCATCACCTTGGTCCAGACCGCAACGAAGTCGCTGACAAACTTCTCCTGCGCATCAGCACTGGCATAGACCTCGGACACCGCCCGCAGTTGAGCGTGTGAACCGAATACCAGGTCGACGCGAGTACCGGTCCATTTCACCTGACCGGTCTTGCGATCACGGCCCTGGAAGCTGTCGTTGCTCCCTGAAGCCGCGTTCCAGGCGGTGCCCATATCGAGCAGGTTGACGAAGAAGTCATTGCTCAATGCTTCTGGCCGCTGGGTAAACACGCCATGCTGGCTCTTGTCGGCATTGATGTTCAATACCCGCAGGCCTGCCAGCAGTACGGTCATTTCCGGCGCGCTCAGGGTCAGCAGTTGCGCCTTGTCTACCAGCAGCGCCTCGGCGGACACCTTGTAATTGCCTTTGAGGTAATTACGGAAGCCATCGGCAATCGGTTCGAGGAACGCGAAGGATTCGACGTCTGTCTGCTCTTGTGAAGCATCGGTACGACCCGGAGTGAAAGGCACCGTGACGCTATGCCCGGCGTTGCTGGCGGCTTTTTCGATGCCCGCACTGCCTGCCAGCACAATCAGGTCGGCCAGGGAAACCTTCTTGCCGCCCGACTGCGCACCGTTGAAACCGGCCTGAATGCCTTCGAGGGCTTTCAGCACTTTCGCCAGTTGCTCGGGCTGGTTTACCGGCCAGTCTTTCTGCGGTGCCAGACGGATACGCGCACCATTGGCGCCACCGCGCTTGTCGGAACCACGGAAGGTCGAGGCCGATGCCCAGGCAGTGGAAACCAGTTCCGAAACCGACAGGCCTGAAGCAAGGATCTTGCTCTTGAGCGATGCAATGTCGCCATCATCGACCAGGGCATGATCGAGCGCAGGCAACGGATCTTGCCAGAGCAGTTCTTCAGCCGGCATTTCCGGCCCCAGATAACGGGCCAGCGGGCCCATGTCGCGGTGGGTCAGCTTGAACCAGGCGCGGGCGAAGGCATCGGCCAGTTGATCCGGGTTAGCGAGGAAACGCCGGGAAATCGGTTCATAGATCGGGTCGAAACGCAGCGCCAGGTCGGAAGTCAGCATGCTCGGCGCATGGCGCCTGGAAGCGTCGTGGGCATCGGGCACGGTACCTGCGCCGCCACCGTTCTTCGGTGTCCACTGATGGGCGCCGGCCGGGCTTTTGGTCAGTTCCCAGTCGAAGCGGAACATGTTCTCCAGATACTCGTTGCTCCACCGGGTCGGTGTCGAGGTCCAGGTCACTTCAAGGCCGCTGGTGATGGTGTCGCCGCCCTTGCCGGTACCAAAGCTGTTTTTCCAGCCAAAGCCCTGCTCTTCCAGGCCAGCCGCCTCAGGCTCGGCGCCCACGTTGCTGGCTGGACCGGCACCGTGAGTCTTGCCGAAAGCGTGACCGCCAGCGATCAAGGCCACGGTTTCTTCATCGTTCATGGCCATGCGGCCGAATGTTTCGCGAATGTCCTTGGCCGACTCGACCGGGTCCGGGTTACCTTCCGGACCTTCCGGGTTCACGTAGATCAGACCCATCTGCACTGCCGCCAGCGGGTTCTCCAGATTGCGGCCCTGGCTGTCGGTACGCTTTTCTTCACTGCCATGCAGTTCAGGTTCGGCTACCAGCACGCCTTCGCCCGGCGGCTGCGCGTCCTTGCCATAGCGCGTGTCGCCGCCCAGCCAGGTCTTCTCGGCACCCCAGTACACATCTTCCTCGGGTTCCCAGACGTCCGGACGACCACCGGAGAAGCCGAAGGTCTTGAAGCCCATGGACTCCAGCGCAACGTTGCCGGTGAGGATGATCAGGTCAGCCCAGGAAATCTTGCGGCCGTACTTCTGTTTGATCGGCCAGATCAGACGCCGCGCCTTGTCCAGGCTGACGTTGTCCGGCCAGCTGTTGAGCGGCGCAAAGCGCTGCTGACCCGCACCGGCGCCACCACGGCCATCGGCGGTACGATAAGTCCCGGCACTGTGCCAGGCCATGCGCACGAACAGCGGACCGTAATGACCGAAGTCAGCCGGCCACCAGTCTTGCGAATCAGTCATCAGGGCATGCAGGTCTTTTTTCACTGCATCCAGATCGAGGCTCTTGAACGCCTCGGCATAATCGAAGGCTTCGCCCATGGGATCGGACAGGGACGAATGCTGGTGCAGGATCTTCAGATTCAGTTGCTCAGGCCACCAGTCACGGTTCGTTGTACCACCGCCAGCCGCATGGTTGAACGGACATTTCGATTCGGTTGACATGTACTGCTACCTCTTGGTCTTCTGCATCCTGCTGCCCGGCCAGGCCTCAAACCCGAACCGCGACAGATGATGTCTATGGCATATACAGAGCCCACGGTTGCGTACCGGGCTCCGCTCTCACGGCAGTGCTTGTTACCGACAATCAAGTTACCGCTATCCATACCGGTTGACTTGCGCCAGCAGCACTAGCCTAGACGACTCCATGACACAGAGCTAGATGACAAATATGACAGTCAACAAAAAACCCGCGGCCCCCCGTAAAGGGTGACAGCGGGTTTCTCTGGCGGCGGGTCTACTTGCTGTCAGGCAGCGCGTAGGCGATCACATAATCGCCACGATCCGGCGACTGACGTGCACCACCGGCCGTGATGACGATGTACTGCTTGCCGGTCTTTGGCGAGACATAAGTCATCGGGCCACCCTGGCTGCCCACCGGCAGGCGGGCTTTCCAGGCTTCCTCGCCGTTGGCGGAGTTGAAAGCGCGCAGGTAGTAGTCCTGAGTACCGGCGATGAACACCAGGCCACCCTGGGTTGACAGCGTACCGCCCAGCGTCGGCATGCCGATCGGCAGTGGCAGGTTCATCTTGATGCCCATGGGACCGGTGTCTTCGACGGTGCCCACCGGTACTTGCCAGGCAACCTTCCGGGTCTTCATGTCGATGGCGGTCAAGGTGCCGAAAGGCGGTGCCTGGCACGGAATACCGGCGACCGACAGGAAGCGGTTCTTGTTCACCGCATACGGCGTGCCCTTGAGCGGCACTGCACCCATGCCGGTGTTCAGCGCTTCACCGCCGGAAGAAGCTTTGGCGTCCTTCTCCTGCGGAACCATCTGGATCCACAGCCCCAGGCGCATGTCGTTGACGAAGATGAAACCGTGCACCGGATCAGTGGAAATACCGCCCCAGTTCATGCCACCCAGCGAACCGGGAAAGCTCAGCGAAACATCGGTGCCGGGCGCGGTGTACAGGCCTTCGTAACGCATTTTCCTGAACGAGATGCGGCACAGCATCTGATCGAACGGCGTCGCGCCCCACATATCCGATTCGGTCAGGTGCGGCGCGCCGATCTGTGGCATGCCGACCGACAACGGTTCGGTCTTCGAGTAAGGCTCGTTGGGGATATTGGACGGCTTGACCGGAATATCTTCAACCTTGGTCAGCGGCTGGCCAGTAGCGCGGTCAAGTACGAAAATCTGACCGGCCTTGGTGCCGATCACCAGCGCAGGCACCTTGTTGCCATCGGCCTTGGTGAAGTCGATCAGGCTGGGTTGCATCGGCAGGTCAAAGTCCCACAGGTCGTTGTGGACGGTCTGGTAAACCCACTTCTCTTCGCCGGTGGTCGCGTTCAGCGCCAGCACCGAAGCGCCGTACTTGTGATCCAGCACCGTACGTTCGACACCGTAGATGTCGGTGGATGAACTGCCCATCGGCAGAAATACGGTATTCATCGCCGGGTCATAAGACATCGGCGCCCAGCTGTTGGGCGTACTACGCACATAAGTGCTGCCCGCCACCGGCGCATTGCGGTCTTGCGGGTTACCCGGATCGAATGCCCAGCGCATCTCGCCGCTCACCACGTCGAAACCACGGATCACACCGCCCGGCATGTCGGCCTGAACGTTGTCGGCAACCCGACCGCCGACCACCACGGTGGTGCCGGCCATAAGCGGCGCGGAAGACAACTGGTAATAGGCATCGGGGACATTGCCCAGACCGGCTTTCAGATCGACCTGGCCGTTATTGCCGAAACCCTGGCAGAACTCACCGGTATCGGCATCGACGGCAATCAGGCGCGCATCGATGGTGTTGGTCAGCAGGCGACGCTGGCAGTTGGCGCCAGCCGCTACCGCAACCGCCTTGGCTGGCGTGCTGCCATCTGTTGGCTGGGCAACGGCTGCCGTCGCATCAAAGTAGGCCAGACCACGGCAACGCTGCCAGACCGCCGCCTGAGCGTTGATCTCGTTCTTCCACAGCTTTTTACCGGTGTCGGCATCCAGCGCGATGATGTTGTTGTGCGGCGTGCAGATGAAGACCTTGTCGCCAATCTGCAACGGCGTGCTTTGATCCTCGGCACCATTGCCGTTACTGATCGCGATGTCGCCAGTGTTGTAGGTCCACGCGGGTACCAGCCTGGAGACGTTGCTGCGATTGATCTGGTCCAGCGCAGCGAAGCGGCTGCCACCTTCATCGTTACCGTAATGCTGCCAGTCTTTCTGCGCCTTGGCCGGATCGACACGGGTCAGCCCCGGACCATTGCCATCGGGCGCAACGGAAGCGTGAGGCACGAACATTCCTGCAGCACCGGCAATAATGGCAACTGCCAGCACGCCACCCAAGGCGTAGCCACTACGTCCCGCCGCCAGGCCATTGGTCTTGCGCAAGCTCGGGTAAACCAGCGCCACCAACAGGCTCAAGACACCCAGAGCGAACAGTCGCGAAATCAGCGGCCAGAAATTCAGCCCGGCATCGGCCAGCGCCCAGATCACCGTAAGCAGCATCGTCGCGGCGAACAGCCAGGCACCCGCCAGACGCTGCTTGAAGAGCAGCACGCCAGAGGCGAGCAAGCCAAGGCCGGCGAGCAGGAAATACCAACTTCCGCCAAGAGTCACGAGATAGCCGCCACCTGCGGCGAAAAGCAATCCAAATAGCAGCACCCCAAAGGCGACAACCCAGATGGGCCAGCGACTGACGGATGCCGAAGCTTGAGAATTAGTCATGTTGCATGATCCTGCTGAGGCATGAACGC
Source organism: Pseudomonas cichorii (assembly GCF_003700275.1). Classification (GTDB taxonomy): domain Bacteria; phylum Pseudomonadota; class Gammaproteobacteria; order Pseudomonadales; family Pseudomonadaceae; genus Aquipseudomonas; species Aquipseudomonas cichorii_B. The sequence goes on from NZ_RBRE01000068.1 coordinate 21,462, forward strand.
TTGATAGAAAAGAAGTCTTTCAAGCGGCTCTGGGACAGAGTCCACTGAAGGGCTTTCAGGGTCTGGGCATCGTTGTTGATGCTAGCCAAAAATTATTAACTAAACGGTTAATAATGGTAACGATAACAAAAAACCCTCTGCCTGCGGCAGATTGTCACTCGCGAAAAATGAAAATGACCATTACCAATACCGTAACAATCGGTTTGTGGCAGACGGAATATGGAAGGTGCAGATGGGAATCTTCACCGACATTGGTCAGAATACCGAACAAGGAACCGTTCTCATCCGCAGGTATTTCTCATGCAAGCCCATCGCCCCGCTGGCGCCCACGCCCACATTCTGGCCATCGAGGATGATCCACTGCTGGCAGCTCACCTGCAGAGCCATCTCAGCGAACGCGGTTTCACGGTTACCCTGCGCCATGACGGTGAGGAAGTCCTGGAACTGGTGCGCTCGGAAACCTTCGACCTGATCCTGATGGACATCATGCTGCCCGACAGCAGCGGCCTGGAAATTCTCGCCCGGCTGCGTCAACGGCAACGCCTGCCGGTAATCCTGATGTCGGCACTCGGCGCCGAACAGGACCGGATCGTCGGGTTCAGCCAGGGCGCGGATGATTACCTGCCCAAGCCGTTCAGCATGCAGGAGATGGATGTGCGCATCGACGCCATCCTGCGCCGCGTAGCGTACGAACATGAAGCGCAGAACAGGATTGGCAGCGACGAATCACAATTGAGCTTCGACGAGCAGCGCGCCGATGTTTGCCTGAACGAGCAATGGGCAGACCTGAGCACGACCGAATACCGGATTCTGGAAACCCTGGTCCGGCATATCGGCGAAGTGCTGGGCAAGGCGTTCCTCTACCAGCAAGCCATGCATCGGGCGTACTCGCAGCACGATCGCAGCCTGGACATGCATGTCAGCCGCATTCGCCGCAAACTGCAGGCCATCGGCTATAACGACAAGCGCCTGGAAACCGTGCGTGGCATGGGTTACGTGCTGACCCGGTTGACGCCATGAAGCTGCCTCATCGCCATTCGCTGCTCTGGAAGCTCATTGGCGGGCTGGCCCTGCTCTGCCTGTTGATGGCCAGCCTGCAGACCAGTCTCAACCGAAGACTCAATGAGGCGACCGAACGCTTGTCGGAGCCGGCCAAGAGCAGCCTTGCCGACTATGCACGACGCGCCGAAGCGGCCTGGCAGCAACGCGGCGCCAGCGGGGTCGACGAGGTTCTTCATGAGTTGCACAGTCGGGAAAAGGTCTGGGCCGTGGTCGTGGACCAGCAGCAGAATTCGCTGTCGTCTCAACCATTTACGGAAAGTGACCGGGACAGGTTGAGCTTTGTCCGCAAGCTGGATGGCATGGTCGGCCGCCCCGGCAGCCTGCCAACCTTCTATGTGCCATTCACAGACATCGAAGCACGCCTGGTACTGGAATTGCCCGGCCGTTTTCATCCTCGCCAGAACAATGATCTATGGGACCTGTTGCTGCAAAAAGTTCTTCCCGCCAGCCTGGCGCTGCTCCTGGCCGTCCTGCTCTATCGCATCCTGATCTCACCCATCGTGACCCTGCATCGCCAGGCAAACATCTTGAGCACCGGCGACCTGACCGCACGAGTTGAACCCAAGGTAGCGCAGCGCCGCGACGAACTGGGTGAACTGGCCCGTGCCTTCAATCACATGGCCGGGCGCCTGGAAAACACCGTGGTCTTCCAGCGTAACCTGTTACGCACGCTGTCCCATGAACTGCGCACCCCGCTGAGTCGCCTGCATGCCGCTGGCGAGCGCGAGCTGGATATCGATGCCATGCGTCAGCGTCAGGAGCGCGAAGTGCGGATCATGGAAAAGCTGATCAGCGACACCCTGGAACTGGTCTGGCTGGATACCGAGCGCCCTGCACTGCCACTGGAAACCGTGGAAATGCGCGAGCTGTGGAACCTGCTGTGTGAAGATGTCTGCTTTGAAACCAACTGGCCCGCCGAGCGACTGCCCTGCGACTTGCCTGCCGATTGCTACGTGCATGGCAACCTCAATGGCCTGGCGCAGGTTCTGGAAAACCTCCTGCGCAACGCCATTCGCCACTCCCCCGAGCATGGCATTGTGCGCCTGACTGGCTGCCGCGAAGGGTCTTGCTGGCACCTGTGTCTCGAAGATCAGGGGCCTGGCATCGACCCCGACAAGCTGGAGCACATTTTCCAGCCATTCACTCGCCTCAATGCTGCGCGACCGGGCGGTGAAGGATTCGGCCTCGGGCTTTCAATCGCCCGCAGCGTGGTGGAATTGCAAGGTGGTCAAATCTGGGCCGAGAACGCTACGCCCGGCCTGCGCCTGCATCTGCGCCTGAGAAGTGTATAAAGTGTAAAAAAGATTTACTCACATATGAGAATAAATATCATCTGCACCCATCCCGGCCCCGGAGAGGGCTGAGTAGCGCTCATTTGCCACCGCAACGCTCCTCTCCGCATGCCATGCATGAATGTCACAGGAGTGTTGCAGATGCATCCGCGATTCAAACTCAGCCACCTTTGCCTGGCCTTGCTGGCCGCCTGCCCGTCGATGGTGCTGGCCGATACGGCGGGGGCAGCCCGGACCGAGAACACCGATGACTCCGTACAACTGGCCGATACCCATGTGGTGGCCACGGCCGAGCAAGAGCTGAAACAGGCATCCGGTGTATCGCTGATCAGCGCCGATGACATCAAGAAACGCCCTCCCGTCAATGACCTCTCCGACATCGTGCGCAAGATGCCGGGCGTCAACCTGACCGGCAACAGCGCCAGCGGTGCACGCGGCAACAACCGGCAGATCGACCTGCGCGGCATGGGCCCGGAAAACACCCTGATCCTGATCGACGGCAAGCCCGTCACCTCGCGCAACTCGGTGCGCTACACCCGTTCCGGCGAACGCGATACCCGTGGCGACAGCAACTGGGTGCCGGCCAACGAAGTCGAAAGCATCGAAGTGCTGCGCGGTCCGGCAGCGGCCCGTTATGGCTCCGGCTCCATGGGCGGTGTAGTGAACATCATCACCAAGCGCCCGACCGAAGCACTCAGCGGTTCCGTCACCGCCTACACCAACCTGCCTGAAGACGATGCGGAAGGCATGACCAAACGCACCACCTTCAGTCTCGCCGGCCCGCTGACCGACGCCCTGACCTTCCGCGTCTACGGCAATCTCAACAAGACCGATGCGGACGATGCAGATATCAACCAGGCTCACACCGATACCGCTTCCGGAGCCTCGCTGGCTGCCGGCCGTGAAGGTGTGCGCAACAAGGACATCAATGGCCTGCTGAGCTGGGCGCTGGATGCCAACCAGACCATCGACTTTGAAGCCGGCTACAGCCGCCAGGGCAATATCTACACCGGTGATGTCGGCACTGGCGGCACTGAAGCCCTGATCGATGGCAGCACCGTCAATAACTGGCTGGGTCGGGAAACCAACACCATGTACCGGCAGAATTTCTCGGTCACTCATCACGGTGACTGGGCATTCGGTACTTCACGCCTGCTGGCCCAGTACGAAAAAACCCGAAACAACCGGCTGCTGGAAGGACAGACCGGCAGCGTCGATGGCGATATCAGCGCCAATGCGGACAAGAGCACCAGCACCTATGACAGCTACCTGCTGCAAGGGCAACTGGACATTCCTCTGGAGTTCCTGCGCCCGCAGACGCTGACTGTCGGCGCGGAATGGAATCGCCAGGAGCTGGACGATCCCAGCACCATGGACCGCTCCATCGGCAGCACACTGCCGAACTCGGCAGCCGGCTCGCGTCCGACCGACATGGATGCAACCATCATGGCCCTGTTCCTTGAGGACAATATCGAGCTGACACCAAAGTGGTTCCTGACTCCCGGCCTGCGTCTCGACCATCACGACCAGTTCGGCGCCAACTGGAGCCCGAGCCTCAACTCTTCCTACAAGCTGACTGAGGACATCACCCTCAAGGGCGGTGTAGCCCGAGCCTTCAAGGCACCCAACCTGTACCAGTCCAACCCGAACTATCTGTATCGCAGTAACGGCAATGGCTGTGCGCCAAGCCTGAACTCGACCGGTTGCTATGTACTGGGCAATGAAAACCTCGACCCGGAAATCAGCATCAACAAGGAGCTGGGTATCAGTTTTGCCAGAGATGGCTGGAGCGCTGGCCTTACCTATTTCCGTAACGACTACGAGAACAAGATCGTCTCGTCCAACGATCTGGTCGGCAGGACGGCAAGCAACGAAGCCATCCTGCGCTGGGACAATGCCGAAGATGCCGTGGTCAAGGGTTGGGAAGGCAATGTCGGCATTCCGCTGCTGGGCCAGAACGGCGACATCCTGAGCTGGAACACCAACCTCACCTACATGCAGTCCAACGAAGACGATGACGGTAACCCGCTGTCGGTGGTGCCTGAATACACGGTCAACACCATGCTGGACTGGCAGGCCACCGAAGCGCTGTCCCTGAGCCTGACCGGCACTTACTACGGCAAGCAGGAACCGCGCGTCACCAACCCGCTGCGCGGTGTCGCGGTCACCGCAGAAAACGAGATGCAGACCCTCGATCCGTACCATATCTGGGGAATTGGCGGGACTTACGAAATCAACAGGAACCTGTCGGTTGGTGCCGGCCTCAACAACCTGTTCGACAAGCGGATCTATCGGGAAGGTGCCGGTACCAGCGCTGGCGCAAGCACTTACAACGAGCCGGGGCGCTCGATCTATGCGTCCATAACCACTTCGTTCTGAAGCGACAAGCGTACGGCCTGAGCTTTCGGCAATGCCGGGTCGGGCTGGCGCATGCCAGCAGCGCGGGTCGTCCATTCATGCGGCGGCCCGCAACTGCCTGATGAGTATCACAGATGAAAACAAGATCCCTTGCCTGGTCCACCGTCTCCAGGATCGTCGCCGCACTGCCTGGCGGCTATCTGTTCACCTATGCCTTCACTGCCGCACTGGCTCGCCTGCTGCCACTGGACGAGGTCGATGCCCTGATCATCGCTACCCTGCTGTCCTTTGCGGTGTACACCCTCGTCATCCTCTGGGCCTTCACAGGTCGCAGCGCCTGGAGAGTCTGGGCCGGGCTGACACTGGCATTGCCGCTGGCGGTCATCGGTTTCTGGCCGCAATTGCTGGAGCAACTGGCATGAAAGCCAAGACCATCACCCAATCGCTGTCCTGGATGCACACCTGGAGCGGCCTGATCTTTGGCTGGCTGCTGTTTGCAATCTTCCTCACCGGTACGCTGGCAATGTTCGACAAGGAAATCGATGGCTGGATGCGTCCGGAAATCCCTGCGCACAGACTCGATCAGGCGCAACTGACGCAACGGGCAGTCGACTACCTGCAAGCCCATCACCCCGATGCCAGCGCCTGGAACATCGGCCTGCCCAATGAGCGCTCATCCGCCTTGACTGCCTACGCCGGAGAACCGCGACGCGGCGCCGGCACTTACCTGGACCCGTACAACGGCGAACCGCTGGACGTGCGCGCCACGGCCGGCGGCGGGTTCTTTTTCCTGTTTCACTTCACCCTCAACCTGCCCCGCAATATCGGCATCTGGATCGTAGGCCTGGCTGCCATGGCCATGCTTGCAGCGTTGATCAGCGGCATCGTCATCCACAAGAAATTCTTCAAGGAGTTCTTCACTTTCCGCCCCGCCAAGGGACAACGCTCATGGCTGGACGGCCATAACGCGACAGCCGTACTGGTATTGCCGTTTCACCTGATGATCACCTACACGGGACTGGTGATTTTCTACATGATCTATATGCCAGCGGCACTGGATGCGCTGTTCGATGGCGACCGCGAAGCGATGAGCCGTGCGATGCGTGGCGCACCGCCAATCGAGCAGCAGGCGCAACGTGCAGGCCCGGGTGAACGTGGCGCGACAGCAAAAGCACCTGTCACCGCCGCACCACTGACGGCATTGGGCCCAGTACTGGCCGAGGCCGAACAACGGATGGGACCACTGGCCGGTTTCTCCATCCGCGACCCCGGCAGCAGCGCGGCAAGAATCGAAGTCCGCCCCGTGCTGGGCAACCGCATTGAACTGACCAAGGGCCAGAGCATGCTGTTCGACGGCGTGACCGGCAAAGTCCTGCGCCAACCCGGCGAAAGCCGCCCAAGCCTGCTGACCCAGAAAGTCATGGCTGGCCTGCACTTCGCCCAGTTCGGCGGCTACCCGATGCGCTGGCTGTACTTCATCTGCGGCCTGGCCAGTTGCGCCATGATTGCCACAGGCCTGGTGCTGTTCACCGTCAAACGGCGTCGCCGCCACGACAGCGAAGGAGCCATTGGTGCCTTGCTGTACCACGCCGCCGAACGCCTCAATGTCACTGTCGTGGCGGGCTTGGCACTGGCCTGCATCGCCTTCATGTGGGCCAACCGCCTGCTGCCGACCGAACTGGCCCAGCGCGGCAATTGGGAAGTACGGGTGTTCTTCCTGGTCTGGCTACTGAGCCTCGGCCACGCCATTGCTCGTCCGTGGCTATCGGCCTGGCGCGAACAACTGGGCCTGAGCGCCCTGCTCTGCATTGGCCTGCCGCTGCTGGCACTGACAACCCCGAGTCGCGGCGAACATGGTGCGCTGGAAATAACCAGTGTGATCCTCGGGCTCCTGCTGGGCTGGACCTGCTGGAAAATCGGCCAACCGCACAAACAACGCCTCACCAAAACCACCATCGCGCAGGCCAATTGAATGAGCATCGCCTTGATCACCAGCCTGCTTCTGGCCTACAGCGGCATGCTGAGTTTGTGCCTGGGACTGGAGCGGCACTACAAACAACTCACCCAACGCCTGCCTTCGACCAGGTTGCGACAGATGTTACGCATCAGCGGCTGGCTGGCGTTGGCAGGCAGCCTGTTCGCCAGTGTCCAGTTCTGGGGCTGGGCAATGGCGCCGGTGGGCTGGCTTGGACTGATATCGGTGGCTGGCCTGGCGCTCGTATTGTTGCTGCCGTATGCGATGCGTCTGGCAGTAGCCATTAGTGGCGCGGGCTGGGTGTTGCTGGGGATTGCCTGGAGTTGAACGGGCACGATATCTGTAACACCGCCGTCACGGCCAAGGCCCCTCCCACAGATTGAACATGGCCTTTGGGAGGAGGCTTGCCCGGGACAAACGAGACGGTGTCTACCGAAGCCATGTGAACTCAGGCGCTGCTGCCCGGCGATGGCTCTTCATCCTCGTCTACCGGTGGATTTACCGGCAAGTCAGGGTCATCGCTCTGATCGTTCCTGATCGAATCCACTGCTGGATCAGCATCCGGCTCAACCCCGGTTTCATTATCGGTCGGCCGGGTAGCCGGGCTCTGGGAAATATTGCCCGGTGCATTTTCGTCAATATCCATGACCACTCTCCGTGCTGGAGCGCAGGAAATCTGCGCTTTCAGTTCAGAGGAGGTAATAGGGACAGAGTGCCTGACAGGCGATGAATGGTCCCGGACCGAAATACTCGGCATCGCCAAAATACATCACGTCATGATATAAACGCCGCCCTTCCCTCAACCGAAGAGATGCCGCGCCCAATGGCTGATGCCCTACCCAAGCAGGATTTTGAAACCCTCTCCGAATTCCGCTACCAGTTGCGGCGTTTTCTGCGTTTTTCCGAAGAGGCCGTGCAGGCCTGTGGCGTGACGCCTCAGCAATATCTGCTCATGTTGCACACTCAAGGGTTCAGCGGGCGCGACTGGGCGACTGTGGGAGAGTTGGCGGAACGTTTGCAGATCGTGCCTCATGGTGCGGCGGCGCTGGTCAAGCGCTGTGACGTTCTGGGGCTGGTGCAGACGCAACGCAGCAGCGCGGATCGACGTGAAGTGCAAGTCAGTCTGACCGGTAAAGGCAATGAGGTGCTGGCGCAACTGGCTTTTCTGCACCGCGAAGAACTCAAGTCGGCTGGCAAGCGGTTTCGCGTGCCTTTCGAGCAGGAGTAAGTCATGCCTGCATCCCCGCCACCCGAACACCCTTCCCTGACTGCGCGTTTGCGTTCGCTGTGGCCGGCTGCGCATGCCATCGATGCCCGGGAGAAATTACGCGCCAGTGTCGGTGCGGCGCTGGGCATTCTGTTGGTCGCCGCGTTGGCGGCTCTCTGGCTGCAAGGGGCAATCGCCATGCAGCCCGGTCTTCTGGCCATGGCCATAATTGCGCCCATCGGCGCCAGCGCAGTATTGGTGTTCGCGGTGCCATCGAGCCCGCTGGCGCAGCCCTGGTCGGTGGTGGGCGGCAATACGATTGCCGCGCTGGTGGGCATTGCCTGCGCCAAATGGATTCCCGATGCAACACTGGCCGCGGCGCTGGCGGTCAGCCTGGCGATTGCCGCCATGCTGGCGACCCGCTGCCTGCACCCGCCAGGAGGCGCGGCGGCGCTGTTGATGGTCGTGACCGGCTGTGATCGATTCGAGTACGCGCTGAACCCGGTGATGCTCGACTCATTGCTGCTGGTACTGGCCGGTGTGATCTACAACAATCTGACCCGCCGCCCCTGGCCGCATGTGCAACAGGTGAAAAGCGACTCGTCCGCCAGCCGTTTCAGTGACGCGGATCTGGACGCCGCCCTGACCCATTACAATCAGGTACTGGATGTCAGCCGCGATGACCTGCATGCGCTGCTGGAACGTGCGGAGGCTTCCGCCTATCAGCGAAAGATGGGCGAGATCCGTTGCGCAGATGTGATGAGCACCACGCCGATTGTCGCGCGCCAGGAAATGAGCCTGCGCGAAGCGTGGGCCTTGATGCGTCGGCACAGGATCAAGGCTTTGCCGGTGATTGACCGACAGCGCCATCTGATGGGTATCGTCACCGTCGCGGACTTCATGAAGCAGATCGACCTGGACGCCCACGACGGCGTGAGCTGGCATCTGCGGGCACTGTTGCGTCAGGCGCGCAGCAAGCAACCGGCGAGCATCGTCGGCGAAATCATGACCCGCAAGGTGCGCGTCGCCAGCGCCGACCGGCTGCTGACCGACCTGGTGCCGGTGTTTTCGGAGAATGGCCATCGGCACGTGCCCATCATCGACGAGCAGCGCCATCTGGTGGGCATCATCACCCAGTCGGATCTGATCAAGGCGCTCTACACTGCAGTACGGGTGTAGAACCAGGCCTGGACTCCTGCAATGCCAATGCGAGAGTCCAGGGTTTTCAGTCCTTCAACAGATTTCAGTTGGCGTTGTGATTCACAAAACTGCTGACCGCACGCACCACAGAATTCGCCCCTTCCTGAATTTCCTGGATCACCCGGTCGGCATCGTTGGCGAGTGTCAGCGCCTCAGTGGCCTGTTCGGTACTGCGCACGATCACGCCCACAGCACCCGACGCCAGGTTCTGGTTTTCCTTCACCACATTGATGATTTCTTCGGTTGCCTTGCTGGTGCGGGAAGCCAGTTGCCGCACTTCATCGGCCACTACGGCAAAACCACGGCCCTGCTCACCCGCGCGGGCCGCCTCGATGGCAGCGTTGAGCGCGAGCAGGTTCGTCTGCTCGGCAATGCTGCTGATCGTTTTTACGATGGTGCCGATAGCCTGGCTCTGAGAGTCCAGCGCTTCGATGCCTTGAGTGGCTTCCTGCATGGACCGGGTCAACCGGTCCAGCACTTCGACCGTACTCTTGATAACTTCCCGCCCCTGCTGAGCCGTGCTGTCCGTCTGGACAGAAGTCCGATAGGCCATATCCGAAGCATCGGTCACCGCTTTTTCACGTTCGACCTGATCGGTGATGACGGTGGCGAATTTGGCAATCTTGTAAAGTTTGCCATTCGCATCGGTAATCGGGTTATACGAAGCCTCAAGCCATACATCGCGACCGTACTTGTCGACCCGTCGGAAACGGTCAACGATGAACTCGCCCCGGCGCAGTCGTTCCCAGAAGCTCTTATAGGCGTCTGAACCGGACTCTTCGGGCAGGCAAAAGATACTGTGATGCTTGCCCTTGATCTGGGCCAGTTCATAGCCCATGGATTTGAGAAAGTTTTCATTGGCGCCGATCACATTCCCCTCAAGGGTAAAATCGATCACCGCTGTAGAACGATGCAGCGCATTGACCAGCGCCTCGTTTTCCCGCGACGCTTCGATCGTGCGGGTCAAAACGCTCGAATACAGCGTCACCTGCTCGATACCACCGGTTTCATTCTTCAGGGGTACGACAATCGTCCTGAGCCAGACCCTGCTGCCCTGTTTATGGTTCAGCCGCAGCGTCCCGCTGAAATGCTTTCCTTCCCGAATCGCTGCAAGCGCGCGCTTCTGATGGGTGTCATTGCCCAGCTCTGACGGGCTGAACTCAAAAAGACTGCGCCCGACGATCTCGCTTGGCGAATAGCCAAGTTCGGTCTCGAACAGAGCGTTAATGGATTGCACCTTCCCTCGGCTATCCAGAACAGCGGCAACAGTTTCCAGATCCAGAACCTTGCCTGCCTGCTCCAGCATGGCGAGACGAAGTTCCAGTGCCTTATTGGCTTTTTTCAAATGGGAATTGAACATTATGTGTATCCGAGGAAGGTTAACAACTGTATCGGCACCAGCTTGCAGTCTTTAGCCGCTGGACGGGATGAAAAGTGCAATCTTTTCGCTTTAAAAGGCATTTTTCAGGGCAGCGGATACGACCATGCTCACCCCACAGACAATCGACGCTTCCAGAGAGGTTCAGTGCCTCAACGCAGACCCGATTTTCGCTGGCGATATTCTCCTGGCGTCATCTGCGCATAACGTTGAAAGAACCGACTGAAATAGGCCGGATCCTTGAAACCCAACTGATAGCAGATCTCGTTGGCCGAGCTTCCGGTGAACAGCAACAGGCGCTTGGCCTCCTGCATCATTCTTTCAAGGATCAACCTCTTCGAGGGCAGGTCGGCAATCCGCCGACAGACATCGTTGAGCCGCGCTTCGGTGACCCCGATCCCGTCGGCGTAACGCGGTAGCGGCCAGTGTTGCAGGTAGTGCGCTTCGATCAGTTCGTTGAAGCGATGGAAGATTCGCAGGTCTTCGTGGCGTGCCGGGCGCGCGTCCACAGAATTGATGCAGAGCCTGAGCAGGCTGACCATGATCAGCCGCGTCAGGCTGTCGAGTGCCGAACCGCGTCCAGATCCATCGGCATTGATCTCGCTGCACAGTTCCTCGAAGAGAAATTCGAGCCTGCGAATCTCCGGGTGAAATTGCGGGTCCAGCCGTGCCAGCGCGACACAGGCTGCCGGTAACTGCGAACCGCGAGCCAGGCTCGGATCGGCATCAATCAATTGCCAGACCAGTTGCTGGCGCACTGTCAGCACATGGCCGTCTGCATCCGCTTCAGTCACAAAGGAATGGGCCACCGTGGGTGGCGTGAAAAAAAACATCGGTCCCGATTCGAGGTACTGCTGATCGTCCAGATAAACACGCACCGCACCGCTCTTCACGTAATGCACCTGGAAAAACCGGTCGTGTCGATGCACCGGCATGTTGCGGCCGAAGAACTCCGCCAGGTTGCCGAGCTTGTCGTAATGCACTTCGGCGTCGCTGTAGCGCTGGTCGTAGACCTGACCGATGTTGATATTGGGGATCGGCTGACGATCGATCATCGCGGCGTTCTCTTATTGTTTTCCTGTTCAGGGTATTGGCCGTACACCGTTTTTCATCCTGCACCGGTTTGCGGCGACTGGCTACTACCGAGGATTTTGCCACGCTTGACGATAGTTAACATATTAATTATAACATTAACACATTAACGAATATTCCACGGAGCAGTCCCTGCCCCGTCCCTGCCAGGAGAAAAGCATGAGCCGTGCCCTGCATGATGTTGCGAGCGGCACCCTGTTCGGCGTTGCGCTGAACTATCAGGGGTTGCTGAACCAACGTATCGCCGAATTCGAGCAAGCGCCTTACCAGAAGCCACCGATCAAGCCGGTGCTGTTCATCAAGACGCCCAACACTCGTAACAGCCATGACGGCGCCGTGGTTCATCCGCAGGGAGAGCGCCTGCAACCGGGCCCGGCACTGGGCGTGGTGATCGGTAAGAGCGCCAGCCGGGTCAGCATCGAAAACGCCCTGGAACATGTGGCGGGCTACACCATCGTCAATGAATTCAGCCTGCCGGAAGACACCTATTACCGCCCGGCTGTAAAAGCCAAGTGCCGCGACGGCTTCTGCTCGCTCGGCCCGGAACTGGTGGCCCGCGATCAGATCGCCAATCCGCATCAGCTCAGTCTGAAACTGTTCGTCAACGGTGAATTGCGCCAGCAAAACTCCACGGCCAACTTCGTACGCAATATTCCCCGACTGCTCGCCGAAATCAGTGAGTTCATGACCCTGCATGAGGGCGACGTGCTGATTACCGGTACTCCGGAAGGCCGCGTCGATGTGCAGCCCGGCGACACCGTCGAAGTCGAAATCAGCGGCCTGGGCCGCCTCGTCAACCACATCGTGGCCGAGTAACAGGAGCTCCCATGAAACACGCCCGAATCCGCTTTGAAGGCGAAGTCCACCGCGTCCAGGTCGAAGAACAGAACGCCGTGCGTCTGGCCGACGGCCGCCTGCTGGCCGAAGACCTGGTGCAATGGCTGCCACCGGCCACCGGCAACATGTTCGCCCTGGGCCTGAACTATGCCGACCACGCCGCTGAACTGGCTTTCACACCACCCACCGAACCGCTGGCATTCATCAAGTCCCCCGGCACCTACACCGGCCATAACCAGGCCACATGGCGTCCGGATAACGTCGCCTACATGCATTACGAGTGCGAACTGGTAGCCGTCATCGGCAAGCCGGCGCGCAACGTCAAACGTGAAAACGCTCTGGAATACCTGGCTGGCTACACGGTGTGCAACGACTACGCGATCCGTGACTACCTGGAAAATTATTACCGGCCCAACCTGCGGGTAAAAAACCGTGACGCCACGACCCCAGTCGGCCCGTGGATCATCGACGTCGCCGATGTGCCGGATGCAAGCGACCTGAAACTGCGCACCTGGATCAACGGTGAGCTGCGTCAGGAAGGCAGCACCAAAGACATGATTTTCGACATTCCTTATCTGATCGAATACCTGTCCAGCTTCATGACGCTGCAGCCGGGCGACATGATCGCCACCGGCACGCCGGAAGGTCTGGCCGATGTGGTGCCAGGCGATGAGGTGATTGTGGAAGTGGAAGGCGTAGGTCGCCTGGTCAACAGAATTGTCAGCGAAGCGGAATTCTTCTCCGCGCGTAAAGAGGCTTGAGCAACATGATCAAACACTGGATCAATGGCCGCGAGGTCGAAAGCAAAGACACCTTCGTCAATTACAACCCGGCCACCGGCGAAGCCATCGGCGAAGTCGCCAGCGGCGGTGCCGAAGAAGTCGCCCAGGCCGTGGATGCGGCCAGGGAAGCCTTTCCGAAGTGGGCCAATACCCCGGCCAAAGAGCGCGCCCGCCTGATGCGCAAGCTCGGCGAACTGATCGAACAGAACGTTCCGCGCCTGGCAGAACTGGAAACCCTGGACACGGGCCTGCCGATCCATCAGACCAAAAATGTATTGATTCCCCGCGCATCGCACAACTTCGACTTCTTCGCTGAAGTCTGCACCCGCATGGACGGCCACAGCTATCCGGTCGACGACCAGATGCTCAACTACACCCTTTACCAGCCGGTGGGTGTCTGTGCGCTGGTATCGCCATGGAACGTACCGTTCATGACCGCGACCTGGAAGACCGCGCCCTGCCTGGCACTGGGCAACACTGCGGTATTGAAAATGTCCGAGCTGTCACCGTTGACGGCCAATGAACTGGGGCGTCTGGCGGTCGAGGCCGGTATTCCAGAAGGCGTGTTGAACGTCATCCAGGGCTACGGTGCCAGCGCGGGTGACGCACTGGTTCGCCACCCCGACGTGCGCGCGATTTCCTTCACCGGCGGCACCGCCACCGGCAAGAAAATCATGCAGACCGCCGGCCTGAAAAAGTACTCCATGGAGCTAGGCGGCAAGTCGCCGGTGCTGATCTTTGAAGACGCCGACCTGGAGCGCGCACTCGATGCGGCACTGTTCACCATCTTCTCGCTCAACGGCGAGCGTTGCACCGCCGGCAGCCGGATTTTCATTCAGGAAAGCGTCTACCCGCAGTTTGTCGCCGAGTTTGCCGCTCGCGCCAAACGCCTGATCGTCGGTGACCCGCAAGACCCGAAAACCCAGGTCGGTTCGATGATCACCCAGGCCCATTACGACAAGGTCACCGGCTACATCAGGATCGGCCTCGAAGAAGGCGCCACCCTCCTCGCCGGGGGCCTGGAACGCCCTGCCAACCTGCCGCAACACCTGAGCCGCGGGCAGTTCATCCAGCCCACAGTATTTGCCGACGTGAACAACAAGATGCGTATCGCCCAGGAGGAAATCTTCGGCCCGGTGGTGTGCCTGATCCCGTTCAAGGATGAAGCCGAGGCTCTGCAACTCGCCAACGATACCGAATACGGGCTGGCGTCCTATATCTGGACCCAGGATATCGGCAAGGCACATCGCCTGGCCTACGGCATCGAAGCCGGCATGGTATTCATCAACAGCCAGAACGTGCGAGACCTGCGTCAGCCGTTTGGTGGCGTGAAAGGTTCCGGCACCGGGCGCGAAGGCGGCCAATACAGTTTTGAAGTCTTCGCCGAAATCAAGAACGTCTGCATTTCCATGGGCAGTCATCATATTCCGCGCTGGGGCATCTGAACCTCAGGCAGACTTGATCAAACAACAATTACAGGAGAGTCATAATGGGCGAAGTCGTTCTGGCCGCGAAGATCTGCCACGTCCCCTCGATGTATCTGTCCGAGATGCCCGGCAAACATCACGGTTGTCGCGAGGCAGCGATTGCCGGACACAAGGAAATCGGCCGTCGCGCCTTTGAGCTCGGTGCCGATACCGCTGTGGTATTCGACGTGCACTGGCTGGTCAACAGCGGTTACCACGTCAATTGTGGCGAGCATTTCAAGGGTACTTACACCAGTAACGAACTGCCGCACTTCATCAAGAACATGGAGTACGAATACCCCGGCTGCCCGGAACTGGGCGAACTGATCGCGGCCGAAGCCAATCTTGCCGGGGTCCGCAGCATGGCTCACAACATCCCGAGCCTGGAGCTGGAATACGGCACGCTGGTGCCGATGCGCTACATGCACATGGGCGTCCCGGACGAGAAAAAGCTCAGCGTGATTTCCATTGCAGCCTGGTGTGCCTGGCACCGTCTGGAAGACAGCTTTGCCTTTGGCGCGGCCGTGCGCCGGGCCATCGAGAAGAGTGATCGCAAGGTGCTGGTGCTGGCTTCCGGCTCACTGTCCCACCGTTTCTCGGATGACCGCCAGGCCGAAGCCAACATCCACAACTGGACCCGTGAATTCGACAAGCAAATGGACCTGCACGTGGTCGAGATGTGGAAGCAAGGCCGCTTCAAGGAGTTCTGCGCGATGCTCCCGGACTACGCCGAGCATTGCTTCGGTGAAGGCAAGATGCACGACACCGCCATGCTCCTCGGACTGCTCGGCGGACCTGAATACGACAAACCTGCCGAGATCCTCACGCCGCCGTTCGGCAGCTCCGGCACCGGCCAGATCAACGCCATTTTCCCCCTCTGACATGGGTTCGCGGGCAGCCTTCGGCTGCTCGCGGCCGGGAGCGCATATGCCGCATTTCATCGCCGAGTACACCGACAACATCGAACAGCAAGCCGATTTGCCCGCGCTGTTCGCAAAGGTTCACACCGTCCTGGGAGACAGCGGCGTGTTTCCCCTGGGCGGCATTCGCAGCCGCGGGGTACGCCTGGACACCTGGCGCATGGCCGACGGCAAGCACGATTACGCCTTCGTCCACATGACCCTGAAAGTCGGTCACGGACGGGATCTGCCTACCCGCCAGGCCGTCGCCGAAACGCTGTTCATGGTGATCACCGGGCACTTCGCCGAATTACAGTCGCAACGCCTGCTGGCGCTTTCGTTCGAGATGATCGAGCTGCACCCCGAACTCAATTTCAAGCAGAACAACGTACATGCGTTCCTGAACAAACAGGCGGGCTGATCGACATCAGCCTTCCGCCAACGGCCACTCAAACAAAAAGTACAACAATATGAGCACAGCCAATACCGCCGACAGTCCCTCACAGGCCGAACACGATCGCACTCACGGCATCGTGACCTGGCGACTGATGCCATTACTGCTGATCTGTTACCTGTTCGCTCATCTGGACAGGATCAATATCGGCTTTGCCAAGATGCAGATGAGTGCCGACCTGCACTTCAGCGACACGGTATACGGCCTGGGTGCCGGACTGTTCTTCATCGCCTACGCACTGTTCGGTGTTCCAAGCAATATGGCACTGGACCGGGTCGGGCCACGACGCTGGATCGCCAGCCTGATGGTGGTCTGGGGCATGCTTTCCACCGGCATGCTCTGGGTCGAAAGCGCCAGCGGTTTCTATACCCTGCGCTTCCTGCTGGGCATGGCCGAAGCCGGTTTCTTTCCGGGAATCCTGGTATATCTCAACCGCTGGTACCCGGCCCGGCGCCGGGCCCAGGTCACCGCCTTGTTTGCCATTGCCGTGCCCATGGCCGGCGTCATCGGCGGACCGTTGTCCGGTGCGATTCTGGAAAACTTCCACGAGCTGGGCGGCATGCGCGGCTGGCAGTGGATGTTCCTGATCGAAGGAGCGCCGGTGGTCATTCTGGGCCTGGTGGTACTCAAGTACCTGCCGGACAGCTTTGAAACCGTGAAATGGCTCGACCCGACGCAGAAACAACAATTGCGTGTGCAGTTGAGCAGTGAAGAGCAACGCAAATCCATCACCTCGCTCGGCGGCATCGTACGTAATCCGCAGGTGTGGCTGCTGGTGGCAATCTATTTTGCGGTGATGCTGGCGGTCAACACCCTGGCGTTCTGGATGCCGACCCTGATTCACGGCGCCGGCATCGACCGCGACAGCCAGGTCGGCCTGCTCAGTGCCTTGCCCTATCTGGCTGGCTGCTTCTTCATGATTGGTTGCGGACGCTCATCGGACCGCCACCGTGAGCGCCGCTGGCACTTGTGCATTCCGCTGCTGATGGCTGCCGCCGGTATCGCCGTGGCGGGCATGGCACCGGGCAATCCGCTGCCGGTTCTGGCAGGCCTGATCGTCGCCGGGATGGGCGCCAGCGCCGCATTGCCGATGTTCTGGCAACTGCCGCCGGCCTTTCTGTCCAACGGCACCCAGGCCGCCGGCATCGCGCTGATCAGCTCGTTCGGCAGCATCGCATCGTTTCTCGCGCCCTACCTGATCGGCTGGATGCGCGACACCACCCAGAGCGCCAGCCTCGCCCTGTATGTGCTGGCGCTGTTCATCGCCCTTGGCGCCTTTCTGGTCCTGCGTACCCACGCTGCCATCGTCAATCCACAGTAAGAGATCTTCGTCATGCTCGATCAACAGCACATCCTGCAAGCCGCCGCACAACTGGACCGGGCAGAACGCACCAGAGAGCAGGTGCGCCAATTCTCTCTCGACCATCCGGCGATCACCATCGAAGACGCCTATGCCATCCAGCGCGCCTGGGTCGCGCAGAAAATCAAGGACGGACGCAAGCTGGTCGGGCACAAGATCGGGCTGACCTCGCGGGCCATGCAAGTGTCCTCGAACATCAGCGAGCCGGATTACGGCGCCCTGCTCGACGACATGTTCTTCGACGAAGGCACCGACATTCCGTTCGAGCGCTTTATCGTGCCGCGAGTGGAAGTGGAACTGGCATTCATTCTCGGCAAGCCGCTCAAAGGCCCGAACTGCACGATTTTCGACGTGCTCGACGCCACTGAATGGGTAATCCCGGCCCTGGAAATCATCGACGCACGGATTCAACAGATCGACCCGCAAAGCAAAGCCACCCGCAAGGTGTTCGACACCATTTCCGACAACGCTGCCAATGCCGGCGTGGTCATGGGCGGTCGCGCCGTGCGGCCTGGCGAGATCGATCTGCGCAAGGTGCCGGCCGTGCTCTACCGCAACGGCGTAATCGAAGAGTCAGGCGTCTCCGCCGCCGTGCTGAACCATCCGGCCAAGGGTGTCGCCTGGCTGGCGAACAAACTGGCGCCTTATGACGTCACCCTGCAAGCGGGGCAAATCATTCTCGGCGGATCCTTTACTCGCCCGGTGGCGGCCAACCCCGGCGATACCTTTCATGTCGACTACGACATGCTGGGTTCCATTTCCTGCCGCTTTGTCTGACTCCTGGAGGATTGTTCCATGGACATGCCCATCAACACGTTCAAACAGCGCCTGAAGAGTGGCGACGCACAGATCGGCCTCTGGCTGGGACTGGCCGACGCCTACTGTGCGGAACTGGCGGCAAATGCCGGCTTCGACTGGCTGCTGATCGACGGTGAACATGCGCCCAATGATTTGCGCGGCATGCTCAGCCAGTTGCAAGCCGTCGCGCCCTACGCCAGCCAGGCGATTATCCGCCCGGTGATCGGCGATAGCGCACTGATCAAACAGGTACTGGATATTGGTGCCCAGACGCTGCTGGTGCCGATGGTCGAAAGTGCCGCGCAGGCACAGGAACTGGTACGCGCCATTCACTATCCGCCACAGGGAAAACGTGGAGTCGGTAGCGCCCTGGCCCGTGCGTCGCGCTGGAACAGCATTCCCGGCTACCTGGATCAGGCCGATGCACAGATGTGCCTGCTGGTACAGATCGAAAGTCTCGAAGGCCTGGCCAACCTGGATGCAATTGCCGCAGTCGAAGGGGTCGACGGGGTATTCATAGGTCCGGCGGATTTGAGTGCATCCATGGGCTATCGCGGCAATCCGGGCGCTCCCGAAGTCCAGACGGCCATCGAAGACGCCATTGTGCGGATTCAAAAGGCCGGCAAGGCCGCTGGCATTCTCAGCGCAGACGAAAAACTTGCCCGGCGCTATATCGAGCTGGGCGCCGCGTTCGTTGCCGTCGGTGTCGACACCACGGTGCTGATGCGCGGCTTGCAAACCCTCGCCGCCAGATTCAAGGACGCCCCGCCACCCAACAGCTCCGTCAGCGTGTACTGACCACACGCCATTCGCTGTCGCGAGGCAAGTCGCTCGCGACAGTCGATCGAGACACTCAGCGCTTGATGGTCTTCAGCTCATCGAGCAGCCCGAGCAAGGTCCTCAGCTTCTCCTCTCCCAGTTGCTCTTGTATGCGCTGATAGTTCTCTTCCATGCATTGGCTCATGGATTCAAAACAGGCCTCGCCCTTTTCTGCCAGGGTTACCAGCACACGTCGCTGGTCCTGCTCGGCCTTGCGCCGACAGATCAACCCGGCCACCTCCATGCGCACCAGCACACCGGTCATGCTCGGCTTGAGAATGCAGGCGAGTTCCGCCAATTGGTAAACCTCCAGCTCGCCATGCTGGCTGAGGATACGGATGACCCGCCATTGCTGTTCAGTCAGGCCGTGCTGGTTGAGCGAGGGACGAAAGAAACTCATCGCCGCTTCGCGGGCTTGCAGAAGAGTCAAGGTCAGGGATTGCCGGGGTTTGAGCATTGGATTCGGGATCACGGTTGAGTTAGTTAACAGTTTAACAAAACTTTACCACTGTCCCGGCCAGGACACGCTATGACTTGCGCAACTGGCGCGCTGAATCAAAAACTCCGGCACAGAGAATCAAGACTTGCAGACGGCCAGCCCCTTTAATAAGCATCATTCAGGACAGAGCTTCTTGAAGCCCTGCCGTAGCGTATTCCTTCACTTTTTCAGGTTGCGTCATGATCAATATCGAAACGCCCACCTATTACACGGCCACCAAAAAATACAATCTCGCTTTCCCGACCCTGGAACAGGATGTGGAAGCTGACGTTGTGGTGATTGGCGGCGGTTTCTCCGGCATCAATACCGCGCTGGAACTGGCCGAAAAAGGCATCACCAATATCGTCGTGCTGGAGGCACGCTATCTGGGTTTCGGTGGCACCGGGCGCAATGGCGGGCAGATCATGGCCGGTATCGGTCACGACCTTGAGAAGATCAAGAAGGACGTGGGTGAAGATGGCCTGCGCCAGGTTTTCGAGATCAGCGACCTGGGCGCGGACATCATCAAGGACCGTATCGCCAAGTACAACATCGATGCAGACTTCTGCCACGGCTATGGCTACATGGGTTTCAACGCCCGTCAGGAAAAGACCCTGCGCGCCTGGGAAAAAGACTTCAAGTCGATCAACAGCAAGCACGAGATTCGTTTTCTCGGCGGCTCGGACGTCAGGCAAATCATCGGTTCCAACGCATACAGCAGCGCCTTGCTGCACATGGGCGGCGGCCATGTGCATTCCTTGAACCTGCTGCTCGGTGAAGCCACGGCGCTGGTCAGCCATGGCGTGCGGATTTTCGAGAACAGCCCGGCACTGGAAGTCAGCTACGGCGAGCGGATTACCGTGCGGACGGGACGCGGTTCGGTCAAGGCCAGCAAGCTGTTGTGGGCCTGCGACAGTTTCCTCAACAGACTGGAACCCGAACTGCACCGCTCGACCATCAACACCTACGCCTTCCAGATGGTCACCGAACCACTGTCGGATGAGCTGATCCAGCGCATCAGTCCGATCCGCGGTGCCTATAGCGACATTCGTCCGGTGATCGACTATTACCGCGTCACCAACGAAAACCGCTTGCTGTTCGGCGCAGCCACACCGCTGGTCGAGCATATACCCCAGGACCTGAAAGCCTGGAACCGCAACCTGATGCTGAAGATATTCCCGTACCTCAAGGACGTGAAAATCGATCTGGCCTGGGGCGGACCGATGGCCTGCAGCCCGAACCTTTTCCCGCAGATCGGCACCCTGCCCGGTCGCAGCAACGCCTTCTTCGTCCAGGGCTACTCGGGCTTTGGCGTAACCCCAAGCCACATCATCTGCAAGGTGCTGGCCGAGGGCATGAGCGAAGGCTCGGCGCGCTATGACCTGGTCAGTTCGATCAGGCGCCCGACCATCATTGGCAAAGACCTGCTTCGTCCGCTGTTACTGACGGCCGGCAAGTCCTGGCACCAGGCCTCGGGTTACTGGAACGGGCGTCGTTGACGCCTCGCAAACCTCATTCATCTTTTCTTCTTACTCATCAGGAGCAACAGCCATGACCCTCGTCACACTCAAAAAAGATATCCAGCTGTCAGAACTCGACGCCTGGGGCACCGTCGCCGACCTTGGCTCGGAAATTCTCGAAGGTGAAGTCAAAGCCTTTGGCAAAATGACCTTCGGCGCGCCAACCGATCCGGTCAGTAGCGCCTACTTCGGCACGACCAAAGGCAAGTTCCGCATGACCTATCCGTTCGCCGAACAAGCCACAGTAGTCACCGGCGAGGTAATCCTGACCGACGAAAGCACTGGCCAACGCACTCATTACAAGGCAGGTGACAGCTGGTTCGTGACCAAAGGCACTCCAGTGCTTTGGGAAATCGTCAGTGAAAGCTTCGTCAAACACTATTTCGCTGTCGCCTGATACAGTTGGCTGCCGGAACCCACCGGCAGCACCTTGGCGAGGTGAACCCTCATGAACGCAATCCCTGCCCGGGAAGTCGCCGGCCATTGCCTGCAGGCTTTCACTCAGCTTGTCCCGGTAAGCCAGGCTGCGTTTTACTGTGTCGACCGCCAACTGCAGGCGCGTGATTTCCAGTTGTACGGCATGAGCGGTGAAATGCATCGCGATTACCTGGACAACTACCGCCAGTTCGACCCGCTGCGACCGCTTAACTGCATGTCCAGCGGACTCAGCGTCGTGCCTCTGGGCCTGGCCATGGCCCGGCAACCGAGGCAGGACAGCCAGCATTATCAGGATTTCCTGCAGCGCTATGGCGTCGTTGACGTGGTGGAGATCCTTGCCCACCGCGCCGGCCAGCCTCAGGCCGCCATCTCGCTGCTGCGCACCGCCGAACAAGGCGCCTTCACCAGCGACCAACTGACCCGGCTCGCGGCCTTGCAGACCTTGCTGCAACTGGCTGTCGCCAACATGCAGTCATGTGAAGATCCGCTGGCAGGCCTGACGTCCAAGGAGCGCCAGATCGCCTTGCTGTTGCGCCAGGGCGCCAGCAACAAGCAACTGGCCAGGGAACTGGATATCGGTCTGCCAACCGTCAAGACCCACTTGATCAACCTGTTTCGCAAGACCGGAGTGAGCAGCCGTACGGAACTGGTCGGGACGCTGTTTCTCTGACCCGACTCAACCATCCGGTTGATAGGCAGGCACCTCTGCGCCCCGCATGCTCAGGTTGTTATTTCATACAACCGGAGCATTGCAATGACGACCTCATCCGACTGGATCACTGTTGGCGCCCTGGCCGACGGTTTCGCCCCCGAAGCATTCATCCTGCCAAGCCTGGCCGACCTGAACGGCAGGTTCTTCACATTGAACTTCGCCAATGGCTGGAAGATCGAGCATCGTTTCGAACAACAAAGCGTGTCCTGGAGCGCTGCCGATGGCCACTCCACAGGCACGGCAAACTACCGGGCCACCTCGGTACGCCCCGGCCTGTATCTGGTGGATTTCATCAAACACGAGGCCGGACAGGCCTGGTCGATCAGCCTGGTGCTCGATACCACCAGTGCGTCTTTCACCGCCGTCATCGGCCGCATGCCGACTCAGGAACAGACCCGTGAAGGCCTTTACAGCCGGGCACTGGCCGGCAAGAACCTGACCTCGGTCGAAGTGGAGTTCCTGCATGGCAGCCTTGATCGTCCGTGGCAGGAAGGACAATGCCCGCACGCACCGACCAGCGAGCTGACCGGCCTGCGCAACCTGTATCGCTACAGCCCGAGTGAAGTCTACGAACACATCTACCTCAACTCGCAGTTCTATTCCTGGCAGTGCCTTGAGGGCGTTGAAAAGGGTTTATGCGATACCGATCGCTGCCATTACTACAAGATTGCCGACCAGTTGTACCTGTTCGTCTGGCGCGAAAAGATCATTCCGACCCTCGGTGTGGTGCTGATCGATCTGCAGCAGCACCGCAGCGACGGCAAGATCTTCGGTTATGCGCAGTCGTCTTTCGATGAGCTGTCGAACTTCCCGGTCAGTTCCTACTGCCAGGTTCTCAACCAGACGGAATATCCCGATGCCTGAGCCACGCACTATTGCAATCACCGGTGCCGGGACTGGCATCGGTGCCGCCTGCGCGCGACTGTACGCCGCCGAAGGCGCAAATCTGGTGCTGATCGGCCGCCGCCGCGAGCCACTGGAACAGGTTGCCCGCGAAACCGGCGGGCTGGTTCTGGTCGGCGATGCGGCCTGTCCAGACACCTGGGACACGTTCGTGGCACAGATTCGCCAACGCTATGGCCGACTCGATGTATTGCTGGCCTGTGCCGGCGGCCATGGCCTGGGCAGCGCCACCGATACCAGCCCGCAAACCTGGGAGGCCGCATTGCGGAGCAACCTGGACAGCGCTTTCTACAGTGCCCGCGCCTGTTTGCCGCTGCTACTGGAAAATACCGGCAATATTGTCCTGATCGGCTCGATTGCGTCACTCGCGGCGGGGCCTGAAGTCTGCGGCTACACCACGGCCAAGCATGCGCTGCTCGGCCTGAATCGCTCGCTGGCCAGGGATTACGGGCCACGCGGCGTGCGAGTGAATGCCGTATGCCCCGGTTGGGTTCGCACGCCGATGGCCGATCAGGAAATGCAGCCGCTGATGGAGTTCTATGGCGAGACGCTGCAGCAAGCCTATGACCGCGTCAGCGCCGATGTGCCGCTGCGGCGGCCCGCCAGCGCCGAGGAAATCGCCCAGGTCTGTCGTTTCCTGGCCTCCAGCGATGCGTCGATCATCACCGGCGCCACCATCGTGGCCGACGGTGGTTCGAGCATTGTCGATGTGCCGACGCTGGCTTATGTGCACATGGAGCAGGCTCATGTCTGATCTTGATTTCAGCGGCAAAACCGCTCTGGTCACCGGTGGGGCGCAAGGCATTGGCCGGGCGATCGTCGAAGCCTTCGCATCACGCGGCGCACACGTGATAATCGCCGACCTTGATCTGGAAAAGGCCCAGGCACTGACTGCCGAGTTGTCCGCGCAGGACTGTCAGGTAGAAGCCGTGGCCGTTGACCTGGCCGAATCCACGGCGGTGTTTGCACTGGTTCAGGGGCTCGAACAACGCTTGGGACGACTGGACATTCTGGTGCACAACGCCGGTTACTTTCCTCTCACGCCGTTCGCGCAAATTACCCCTTCGATTCTCGACAGAACCCTGGCGGTCAACCTTTCGGCGCTGTTCTGGCTGACTCAGGCAGCGCTGCCGATGTTCCGTCGCCAAGGCCAGGGCTGCGTACTGGTGACGTCATCTGTCACCGGGCCGCGGGTAGCCTATCCAGGACTGAGCCACTATGCGGCGTCCAAGGCCGGAGTCAACGGCTTCATCCGCAATGCCGCACTGGAGCTGGCCAGCTACAACGTGCGGGTCAATGGCGTCGAGCCAGGCATGATCGCCACACCGGCGATGGGCAATCTGGGGGACGACCAGTTGAACAGGGACATCGCCAGTCGGGTGCCACTGGGACGGCTTGGCAAGGCCGCGGATATTGCCGGGGCCATGCTGTTTCTGGCCTCGGATCTGGCGGCTTATGTCACCGGCCAGACGCTGGTGGTCGACGGTGGCTCGACCTTGCCGGAGGTTTGATACGGCGTTTTTCACATGCCCAAGCGGGGCTTTTCCAGGCCCCGCTTGGGCATGGAAATCAAGCTGCGCCAACCGCCTGCTGCAAATGGCTGGAACGGAAATCCTTGGGTGACAGCTCGAACTGTTTCTTGAACGAACGGCTGAAATGCGCCGAATCAGTGAAGCCCCATTTGTAGGCAATCGAGGTGATCGATTCGCTGCGCAAGAACGGGTTGGTCAGGTCATCGGCGCTACGTTTGAGGCGTGCCCGTTGAATGTAGCGGCAGACGCTGTCGTCCTGCTCTTCAAACAAGCGGTACAAGTGCCGCACCGAGATATTCAGCCGATTGGCCAGCCCTACCGGACTCAGGCCGGGCTGGGTCAGCGATTCATCAATGACTTTCTGGACATAACTGCGCAGGTTGCTGCCCTGCAACGATGCGCTGTCGTCACGCGCATCACCGTCCTGCTCAAACGCCGAACCGAGCAGCGATATGAATGCACACTGCAATGCCTGGCCTTCTCCAAGGAAGCCCTCGCCGTCCAGCTCATCCTTGCACAATTGGTCCATCAGCACATGCAGCATCCGGCCGCAGGCCTTGCTTGAGGAAATCTTGCCGAAAGTCCTGGGATGACCACCAAACTGCTTGCACACTTCTTCGCGGGACAAGGACAGCGACGCATGTTCGATAAGGCCGAACGGGGTGATTTCGATGGAGCCCACCGAGTCCATCAGCAGCAACTCGCCCGGCGCCAGTTGAATGCTCTGACCGTTCTGCGAGATCTGGCAATAGCCGCTGCGCTGGCTGACGAGGAAGCAATGCTGGTCGTTATCGTGGTCGGCATTGGCTTCGGGGCGCTTGATCACGCCGGCATTGGTGCGCAGGTTGGCCAGGGGCAAACCACCGCGGGAAAACTTGGAAACATTGCCGATGAACAGCGAGCGATTGAAGGCCAGTTCAGTGTCGAAGTGGCCGCAAACGGCGCGCAGATCCCGGCTCCAGTTTTCCAGCCCGTCTTGCACACTCTGTTGAATGCTCATGGTTGCCTCCACCTTGGCTTTTTGTTTTTGTTGCGCAATAGTTAACATGTTATCTATATGCGCGCAACAAGTACGTAGATGCCAAAGTGGATAGCATTAATGATGCCAGAATCACCGATCAGAGCATGCGCAGCACCCGCTGCAATCCAGACAACGCCTCGAACAGACAGGTACGCTGATCGCGGCTCAACGCAATGTAACGCCGAAAGGCCGGCATCCGGTTGACCACCTCGCTACCGCCCATATGCTCCAGCCGTACGCACCACTGCTGTCCTTGCAGATCAATGCGCAAGCGTTTGAAGTCCAGCGGCATCAGCGCTTGATACAGCACGCTGTCTGTCTGCAACCCGGCTTGCAAAGCGGCCAGCAGTGCAGCGTCTCCGTGACGTTGCCGACAGCGAATCCCGGTGCGGCGAAAAGTCCCGCCATGGTGCACCTCGAAACGTGCCGTGCCCTGCCGTGAAGCAGGTACAAAAAGCACGAACTCGGTCATGACCAGGTGCATCAACAACTGAGACTCGGTGCGCTCGACAAGCTCCAGTTGCAGGCTGTCATCGTTCACAGACAGCCGGGCAGTTATCGGCCCGGTCTGCTCGAAACTGGCCAGGCCCAGGTTGCAGCGCAAGTGCTCAAGGGTCACCCCCGGTCGATAACCGGTCGGGGCGCGGCTGGCACTGAACAGCTCAGACAGCTTTTGCAGCATGCTCGACAGATGCGCTGTGAAGGTGACCCGGCTCATTGGCAAACTCCTTGGTCAGCACGGACTCCACCGACGCTGGCTTGAATGGATGGACTTTCTGTACCACCAGTGCCCAGAACAGCGCATAGGCTGCGGTGCAGCCGAGCATCACGCCGAAAGGAATGTAGATATCTGCCGGATTCATACCGGGCGGCGTGATGAACCACATGCCCAGCAGGATGCCGGCGCTGGAAAGAATCTGCGGCAGCGGGAAAAATGGCGAGCGATAGGCACGCGGCAGGTCGGGGCGACGGATCCGCAGGATCACCACTGACAGCGTCACCAGCAGATAGGAAAAACTCCAGGCACATACGGCCGCCAGCACCAGAGGAATGATGTTGTCGGCGTTGCCGCCCAGATACAGCGCATGCAGGCAGGGAATCAGCATCACGACCAGAATGCACAGCAGCGGCGTCTTGAAGCGCGGGTGCAGATACGTGAAGAACTTCGGCAACGCGCCGTCGACTGCCATGCCATAGAGAATACGCGGCACTCCCGCCATCAGCGTATTGATGGTCGCCGCGCCGGCGAACAGGAAACCGATCCCCAGCCATATCGGACCGATATCGCCCATGACCTGCTCGGCAAACCGTGGAATCGCCATGGGTGTATCCAGCAGATGCACACCACTGGCAGCGTCCAACAAGACGTTTTCCACCTGGCGCTTCATTGCTGCGCCATAGATGAACATGCAGGTCATCACGCCCAGCAAACCCAGAATCATCGCCCTGGGCATGACCTTCGCCGATTGGCGCAGATCCGGGGCCAGAGGTGTAACGAACTCACAGCCGACGAACATGAACATCGCCATGCCCACCAGCGACAGAATCGTAATCAGGTCGGTGCCGACCAGCGACTCACCGAACCAGCCCTGTAGTTCTACCGCCGGTGCTGCGATCAGCCCCAGTACGCCGAACACCATCAGGGTCGTCCACATCCCGAAGGTCAGGATGATTTCGGCCCGGCCGAACGCACTGACGCCGAAGATATTGAGAACCCCGAACACGATGACAAATCCCACCCCAAGCAGCCACGAGCCGCCAGCCGATTCGGCCAGGGTGTTCAGGTGCTCGAAGTTCACCAGCGCCATGACCCCGGAAAGAATGGTTTCTGCTGTGCCGGCAAACACATGGACAATCAGATAGGCCGACAACGTGCCAGTGATCGCGAAAAAACGGCCCATGCCACAATTGATGTAGTCGTAGACCGAGCCGGTAGTCGGCAGGATCGACGCGGCTTCAGCGAAGGTTGTCGCCTGGGCCAGCATCATCACCACCGCAATCAGCATGGCCAGCGCGAAGGCGCTACCGCCGATGCCAAACCCCATGGTCGCAGTGAGAATCACCGGGCTGGCCATGATCAGGCCGATGGTGCTGGCAAGCGCAGTGGGAAAACCAACCGTACCCCGGTTCAAATGTTCAGTGAGCCTGTCATTGATCGACATAGTGCAGATACTCGAAAGCGGATTTTTAGTGTGGATACCGCGAGCTGCTCAAGGAACCAGCAAGGCCCTGATCGAAACGGTGCCCCTATGCAGAATCACTTTGCGCCCCAGAGATACGCATCGTCTTGCCTGTGTCTGCCGCCACTCTTGTTGCTGCCTGCCAGCGCTTGATGCGTGTCTGGCAGGATCAATTCCCTGGCACGCAGATGAAAGACTTCCTCCGGCGCTGATCGCCCTAATGCGCACTCAAGCCATCGGGCTGTCCAATAAAAACCGGGGAAAATTCATGGAGCACACACTGAAAACACGATCACCGTATGAGGCCGTGGGCCTGGGTATCGCGTTGTTGATCGCAGGCTCATCGGCCCAGGCCCATGAACTGTATGCCGACAACGACACTCGGGTCACCGGCAACTTTCTTGCGGTCTACGGGATGTTCAACAGTCGCAAGAACTACGACGGCACCAGCGGTGGTTCCAGCTGGCGCGAAGGCTTCATCAAATATGGCTTGAGCGTCGATCAGACCATGGGCGATCTGGGTAGTGTCTACGGCACCGCCAATCTGGTCAGTTCCGGCACCTGGGGCGATGGCGATGCCGCGGGCATTACCGACGGCACGGAACGCACCACAAAGTTTGATGAAGCCTTCGCTGGCTGGCGTTCCGGCGATCTTTTCCCGGTACTCGGCAAGGATGGCGTGGATATATCGTTCGGCCGCCAGATCATTACTCTGGGCGATGGTTTCATCATCAACGATGACGGTCTGAACCTGGGCAATGGCGTAGCGGACGGTGAGTTCAATCGCGGCGGCGCCTACTATCTCGCCGCGCGCCACGCCTTCGACGAAACGGCCGTGCTGCGTCTTGGCGGCAAGGACGGTGTGCACGGCAGCCTGATGTGGATCAAGTCGGACAACCGCGCCCAGGCCAGTACCGAAATG
Source organism: Pseudomonas cichorii (assembly GCF_003700275.1). Lineage (GTDB taxonomy): Bacteria > Pseudomonadota > Gammaproteobacteria > Pseudomonadales > Pseudomonadaceae > Aquipseudomonas > Aquipseudomonas cichorii_B. The sequence goes on from NZ_RBRE01000068.1 coordinate 50,147, forward strand.
GCCGCCGGCACGCTGGAATACACCGCAGTGCCCGGAACCCTGGGGCTGACCTATATCCATGGCATTGACGTTGACGACCAGTATGCCAGCGACTTCCAGAAGCAACGCCAGGGCATGAACATCTACAGCCTGCGGGGCGCGGGCAATGCAGGAATAGAGAACGCCCACTTTTCCTTTGAATATGCCTGGCAGGACAAGGACGCCGGCGCACAAAAAGCCTGGTACACCGAGGCAGGCTATACCTTTGCCGACCTGCCCTGGTCACCGGACCTGACCTATCGCTACAGCCGCTACTCGAAAGACTGGGATTCGATGTTCAATGGCGTCAACCGTGGCTATGGCACCTGGTTCCAGGGAGAAGTGAGCGGCAACTATTCAGGCCCGTTCAACAGCAACAGCGCGATCCAGCATGTTGCGCTCAAGCTCAAGCCGCTGGAGCCGGTGACCGTCGGCGTGCTGTTCTTCGACTACAAGACCCTGCACAGGAATGACGCGCTGAACCTCGATGGTCGTGAGCTGGATCTGTATGCCGAGTGGGCGGTGAACGAACACCTGATCATCACACCGCTGGTGGGCCTGTATAAGCCGGACAAGGATGAAAACACGGGCGGCAATCAGGTGGGTGGTAACGGCACCAACGTTTACAGTCAATTGACCGTGGCCGTGCCTTTCTGAATGTTTTTCAGGAGCTGCCCGGGCAGCTCCTGAAGACGGTCAATTGCTGGGCGCTCAGCAATCCTCGATCAGTCGCTTCAATACCGTCTTGAACGTTTCGACCTGCTCTTCGCTGAAACCGGCGAATACCTTGTCCTGCTGCTCGCGGGCAATGGTCCACAAGTCTTCGGTCTGTTCGATGCCGGCTGGGGTCAGGCGTACCCGACTGTCATCGGCATCGACCAGCCCCTTGCGTTTGAGATTGGCCACCGCCTCATCGATTTCCCGGACCGGCATCGCCACTTCCCGCAACAGTTCGTTCACGCTCAGGCCAGCGTCACTCTCCAGCACCATCAACATCCGCGCCTCGCTGGTGCGCAGCCCGGTGGACAATTGCCGAGGCTGATAAGCGGATTGGTAAGCACGCACCGCCTGGGTCATCAGGTAATACAGGTTGTGGCTCAGACGCCCCTGGAAATGGCTGCCCGGCTGACTTTCGTCGCGTCGGGTCATACGGGTGTGCGGCAGGACCATGGAATAGGCGCCCTGATGATAGAGCAGCGGTGAGCGCCCGAAATCGTCGAAGGCCACGACCTTGCCGATCATGATCCAGTGATCGCCACCGTCCACCTGCTGATGGTTTTCACAGTGAAAACGCGCCGAACAATTGGCAAATACCGGTGAGCCGCCCTCGCCCGTCTCGAACTCGATCCCGGCGAAGCGATCATCCCTGGAGCGGGCGAAATTGTTGGACAGGTCGATCTGATCCGCTGCCAGCACATTGACCGCAAAATGACTGGCCTGCTCGAACACCTCGTAACTGCTGGAGCGCTTGTCGATGCTCCAGAGCACCAGCGGCGGGTCAAGCGACACCGAATTAAAGCTGTTGGCCGTGACGCCGACCTTGCGCCCGGAACTGTCGGTGGCGGTTACTACCGTGACGCCGGTGGCAAAATTGCCCAGTGCCCGGCGAAAGGCCCGTGGATCGAAGGTCGTTTCAGTGGCTGCGCAAGCGCTGTTCTCAGACATGCAAGACTCCCGGACTGCCTGCAGGAGCAGTCCTGATTGTTGTTATCGGGGCTTTGTGACGGTGCGACTCAGATCATGCTCGGATCGGGTTCCAGGCCCATCAGCTCGCGACCGAGGATCTGCGCACAAACGTCGTAGTCGGTGTAGGCATGCGCACCGGTCATGTGCGAGTCGCGGAACAGGCGCTGCATCTCGTTGTGCTCGAACCAGGCGTTGCCACCGGCGGCCTCGAACAGACGGTCCACGGCCTGAATGCACATCTTGGTGGCGTACGCCTGATTGGTACGCCAGAACGCCAGGGTTTCGCGGCTTGGGTAGCGCTGCTGCTCACTGTGTTCGGCATGCTCCTGCCAGGTCTTTTCAAGAAACGCTCGGGCGGCAGCAACCTGATGAGTCGACTCGGCCAGACGCATCAACGCCGGAGTCGCCGCGCCGACCGCTGCACCGGTATACGCTCGCACGCGGTTTTTGGTCTTTTCGCGGAACACCTCCAGCATTCTCTCCGCCACCCCGAGGCTGACAGTGGAGAAACCGCTGGCAAAATAAGGACGATACGGCGAGTAGAAAATCTTGCTGTCCGGATACAGGCCGAAGCCTGCGGACTTGCCTTCCATCATGTCCCTGGCTTTCTGGATCCGGTGTTCAGGCACCAGTACATTGTCGATGATCAGGGTCTTGGTGCCACTGCCCTTCATGCCCGCCGCGAACCAGTCATCACGGATCTGATAGTCGCTGCGTGGCAGTACCGCGAAGCAATAGTCCTGACCGCCCTCAGCGTTTTTGCGACGGAAACCGACAATCGCCCATTCGGCATGATCGCAGCCGCTGCTCCAGCCCATTTCCCCGCTGAACAGCACACCGCCTTCAGTCTCTTCGGTACGGCCAAACGGCGCGATGCTGCTGCTCGCCGTGGCATCCGGATCATTACCCCAGACTTCCTGCTGCAGTCTGGCCGGGAACAGTGCCAGTTGATGGCTGTGCGTGCACAGCAGGCTCATCGCCCACGCCGTGCTGGCACAGGAGCCGGCGAGCAAGGCAATGCAGTCGGCAAACTGCGGCAGCGATATTTCCATGCCGCCGAATTTCTTCGGCTGGAAGGCTCGGTGCATGCCGATGCCTTTGAGCAGTGCAATGTTCTCATCCGGCACCTTGCGGTCCTGCTCGGCCTGGAAGGCATTGGCAGCGATGGTCGGCAGAATGGACTTGAGATCTTCGAGGAGCGGGTTTGGCTTTTTCATGGACGGCCCTGCTTATTATTGGATGTCCGGGGGCTCTGTTGAACCGAGAGGCTGCACCGGATGCAGGGCCAGTATGCGACGAGCGATCACGCTGAAAAATGCACCTTCCAGAGCCAAGATTGTACTTTTCATAGCCAGGCCTCAAGCGCGGAGCAAAGCCTGCAAGCAATCTGGCAGCCACAGACATGCAACCCGGCAGCCACAGTCAAGCCGACACAACCACCATTGATTACCCTCGGGCTTTTCTCTTGTTCACGATCAGGAAAAAACCATGAGCGATATTGCCCTGCTGCCTCAAGTTGAAGCCTTCCTCAGTAGAAGCCATGCATTGTTTATCGACGGTGGCTACGTCCAGAGCCATTCCAGCCAGACACTGGAAGTGATCAACCCTGCCACCGGCAAGGTCATTGCTCAGGTTGCGGACGCCGATTCCGCCGATCTGGACGCCGCAGTGGAATCGTCCAGGCGCGGCTTCAGAAACTGGTCCCAGGTTGCACCGGCGATCAGGGGCAACGTTCTGCTAAAACTGGCCGACCTGCTGGAACAGAACCGCGAAGAACTGGCGCAAATCGAAACCTGCCAGTCGGGCAAGATCATCCAGATTTCACGCGCTTTTGAAGTCGACCAGGCCGCACACTTCCTGCGCTATTACGCCGGCTGGGCCACCAAGATCAGCGGCCAGACCCTCACCCCGTCGCTGCCCTCTTTTGCCGGCGAACGGTACACCGCGTTCACCCTGCGCGAACCGGTCGGCGTGGTAGTGGGCATCGTGCCGTGGAATTTCTCCACCATGATCGCCATCTGGAAACTCGCCTCGGCGCTGGTGACCGGCTGCAGCATCATCATCAAACCCAGCGAGTTCACGCCGCTGACCATCCTGCGGATCGCCGAACTGGCTATCGAGGCCGGGCTGCCTGCCGGTGCGCTGAACGTCTTGACCGGTGGCGGCCAGGTGGGCAAAGGGCTGATCGAACACCCGGGGACCGACAAGGTTTCGTTCACCGGTTCAGTGCCTACCGGCATCGCCGTCGGGCGTAGCGCCATGGATGCCGGGCTGACGCGCGCGACCCTGGAACTGGGTGGCAAGAACTCTGCGGGATTCCTGCGCGACGTCGATCTGGACAAGGCGGTCAATGGCATCATCGAGGCCGGCTTCCTGCATTCCGGACAAATCTGCGCCGCGGCCGAGCGCTTCTTCGTCCACCGTTCGCAGATCGAACCGGTCATGAACAAGCTGTCACAACGCTTGAGTGCGCTGAACATCGGTTCGCCTCTGGATGAGAGCACCGAATTCGGTCCGGTTACCAACCGCCAACATCAGCTCAAGCTCGGCGCGCTGTTCGACAAGGCGCGGGCGGAAAACAACACGATCATTCACGGCGGCAATCTGATCGACCGCCCCGGCTGTTATGTCGAACCGACGGTGATCCTCGCCAACACGCTGAACGACACGCTGCTCAACGAAGAAACCTTCGGGCCTGTCGCCACCTTCCTGCCCTATGACACCGAGGAAGAGCTGCTGGAATTGATGAACAACACGCCCTATGGCCTGAGCGCCAGCCTGTGGACCAATGACCTGAGCAAGGCCTTGCGTATGGTGCCCGCCATTCAGGCCGGCACGGTGTGGGTCAACATGCACACCATGCTCGACCCGGCCGTGCCATTCGGCGGCATCAAGTCTTCGGGTATCGGCCGTGAGTTCGGCAGCGCCTTCATCGACGATTACACCGAGCTGAAATCGGTAATGATCCGCTACTGATCGGTGCAAGCCAGGAGAGCAATGGCTGTTAATGGATCCATTAAATTATTTATTAGCGATTTAATTTGACGAAAACCGCTAAAACAAATTCTAATGGATCCACTAATAACAAAACCTCCTTGGAGCATCTCCATGTACCCCAAGAACACCTGGTATGTCGCCTGTACACCTGATGAGATCGCTGACAAGCCACTGGGCCGTCAGATTTGTGGTGAAAAGATGGTTTTTTACCGTGGACACGAAGGCAAGGTGGCAGCCGTCGAGGACTTCTGCCCCCATCGCGGCGCACCGCTGTCCTTGGGCTATGTGGAAAATGGCAACCTGGTATGCGGCTATCACGGCCTGGTAATGGGCTGCGACGGCAAGACAGTGGAAATGCCCGGCCAACGGGTTCGCGGCTTTCCCTGCAACAAGACGTTCGCCGTGGTCGAGCGTTATGGATTCATCTGGGTCTGGCCCGGCGATCAGGCCTTGGCCGACGCAACCCTGATCCACCATCTGGAATGGGCGGTCAGCGATGAATGGGCTTACGGCGGCGGGCTGTTCCACATCCAGTGCGACTATCGCCTGATGATCGACAACCTGATGGACCTGACTCACGAAACCTATGTTCACGCCTCCAGCATCGGCCAGAAGGAAATTGATGAAGCGCCGCCGGTGACCACCGTCCAGGGCGACGAAGTGGTAACTGCCAGGCACATGGAAAACATCATGGCACCGCCGTTCTGGCGCATGGCCCTGCGCGGCAACAACCTGGCCGACGATGTACCGGTGGACCGCTGGCAGATCTGCCGCTTCACCCCGCCCAGCCATGTATTGATCGAAGTCGGTGTGGCCCATGCCGGCAACGGCGGCTATAACGCCGATCCGCAATTCAAGGCATCGAGCATCGTCGTCGACTTCATCACTCCGCAAACCGAGACGTCGATCTGGTACTTCTGGGGTATGGCGCGCAATTTCAACCCGCAGGATGCAGCCCTTACCGCAAGCATTCGCGAGGGCCAGGGGAAGATTTTCAGCGAAGATCTGGAGATGCTCGAACGCCAGCAACAGAACCTGCTCGATCATCCCCAGCGCAACTTGCTCAAACTCAATATCGACGCTGGCGGCGTACAGTCACGCCGCGTTCTGGAACGCCTGATTGCTCAGGAAAACGCCTCGCAGGAGGCAAGGCCATGATCGAAGTGCTGGTGAAATCACGCACTGACGAAGCCCTGGATATTTGCAGTTACGAGCTGGCCAGTGCTGATGGCAATCCCCTGCCCGCCTTCAGCGCCGGCGCCCATATCGATGTGCACCTGCCCGGCGGTTTGATCCGGCAATACTCCTTGTGCAATCACCCTGAAGAACGCCATCGCTACCTGATCGGCGTCCTCAAGGACCCGACATCTAGAGGCGGCTCGCGGGCCATGCATGAGCAGATCCAGGTCGGCATGCGCCTGCAGATCAGCGAACCGCGCAACCTGTTTCCATTGGCCAGTGAAGCCCGGCGCAGCCTGCTGTTTGCGGGCGGTATCGGCATCACTCCCATCCTGTGCATGGCCGAGCAACTGGCTCACAGCGGTGCGGATTTCGAGCTGCATTACTGTGCCCGCTCGCGGGAGCGCGCGGGCTTTGTCGAACGCCTGCAAAACTCGCCCTTTGCCCATAGTGTGTTTCTGCATTTCGATCAGGAGCCCGATACGGCCCTGGATACCGCCAGGGTCCTGGCCACGCCCCAGAGCGACGTCCACTTGTACGTGTGTGGTCCCGGCGGTTTCATGCAACATGTGCTGGATACCGCCAGGGCCGAAGGCTGGCAGGAACAATGCCTGCATCGCGAGTACTTCGCCGCAGCCCCCGTCGACTCGCAGGCCGCTGACAGTTTCTCGATCAAGGTCGCCAGCAGCGGCCAGGTCTTCGAGGTGCCAGCCGACAAGAGCGTGGTTCAGGTATTGCAAAGCCAGGGCATCGAGATTGCCATTTCCTGCGAACAAGGTATTTGCGGCACCTGCCTGACTCGGGTACTGGAGGGCGTGCCGGAACATCGCGACCTGTTCCTCACCGAGGATGAACAGGCCTGTAACGACCAGTTCACTCCTTGCTGCTCGCGCTCGAAGACGCCGCTGCTGGTGCTGGATATCTGATTGGCCGCACTTACTCCGAGCGGAGAATGACCTTCATCCGCTCGTCGGCTGCCGCCGAGCCGAAGATCTCGGCGTAACGCAGGGTGGCATTGGCGTGTTCGCGCATGATCGCTTCGGCACGGGCGCCCTGACGATTGACCATCGCATCGAACACCGAATGGTGCTGCATGTGGGCATAGTTGAAGCGGCGGTATTCCCGGACCATATCGTTGCGATCCACCGCCAGCGCGGTCACCGAAGCGAAGGGCAGATGATCGTTGCGCGCCAGGGCATCGGCTATCGCCGGGTTGTGGCTGCTTGCTACGATCACCTCATGAAAACGCATGTTGAGGTCGTGATAGACCTCCAGATCCTCGATGCTCACATACCCCTTGTCGAACAGTTGATCGCCCTCCATCAGGCACTGCTCAAGGGTCGTGCGGGCCTGCTCAGATAGTCCGCGCTCGGCGGCCTGACGCGCGGCAAGACCTTCAAGTACACCCCGGACTTCGACCGCCCCGGCAATATCATCGAGGCTGACCGAGCGCACCTGAAACCCGCGTCCGCCAAAGCGCACCAGCAAGCCTTCCTGCTCCAGCGTCCGGAAGGCCATGCGTACCGGCATCCGCGAAACGCCGAACATTTGCGCCGTAGGCATTTCCATCAAGCGCTCGCCAGCCGCCAGCTCGCCAGAAGCGATCATCTTGCGCAATGCGACCAGCACCGTTTGACCGGGCTTACTCATCCAGGCAACTTCCATAAAAGTGGGCCTGTATAGTAACGCAAGATGGCATACAAGGATTCGGCTGACGGCTGCCAAGGCCTCAGCGTTTTGCTTCAGCCTTTACAGAGTGCCGTTGCGGCAGATTGTCAGCCAGAGTGATCATGCCAAAGGGCTTGGCATTCAGTGCGCAGGCCCGGCGCGCAGAATGGAAGGTTCTTCGCCGCGATACAGCGCCTCTACCTTGTCCGCTCGCCATTGCAGGACTGCACGCTGGTTAAGCGAGCCCTTGTCGGTGATTTCACCACGGTCGATGGACGCGGGCTCCTCAAGCAATCCTGCCCACTCCAGACGACTGGCATTGCCGGTCGCATCGCGATTGAGCCGTTGCAGCCAGTCGGCGAACCACTGACGCACCGGCGCGCTGGCCAGAACCTCGGCATCGCTGGCGTCCTGGCCCAGACCGGCCAGACGCCGGCATTCGTACAACCGGGGAAAAACCAGCACTCCCAGGCACTCGCGATCCGGCGCAGCCACCACTACATCCAGCACATACGGCGAACCTTCGAGCACCGCACGATTGCGCAGTGGCCCCACGCTGACAAATACGCCGGAGCTCAGTTTGAAATCCTCGGCAATGCGCCCGTCGAACATCAGCCCGAGTTGCGGATCATCAGGGTCGGCCAGCTTTAACGCATCGCCAGAACAGTAGAAGCCCTGCGCATCGAACACCTCGGCAGTCTGCTGCGGCGAGCGCCAGTAACCGGGCATGATGTGCGGCCCGCGAAAGCGCCCTTCCAGCTTGCCGTCCACCGGGACCAGCCGCACTTCGCAACCGGGCGCCGGCAGGCCGATATAACCGGCCATGGACAAGGGGCCGGTGGTAAAGGTGCAGGACGGCGCCGCTTCAGTCATGCCAAGCCCGGCCATCATGCGGATACGCTCGCCACAATGCTGTTCGGCGACCTGGTCCAGGCGGTCCCAGACTCGCTGGGATAAACCGGCCGCGGCGAAAAAGAACAGCTTCATGCGCGAGAAGAAACGCTCACGCAACTCAGCGTCCTGCTCCAGAGCATTGACCAGCTCTTCCCAGCCCTTGGGTACGGTCAGGTAAGCGGTGGGCGATACTTCCTTGAGGTTGCGCAGCGTTTCGGCAAAGCCCTGGGCGGTGGGCTTGCCGTCGTCCAGATAGAAAGTGCCGCCGTTGTACAACACGATGCCGACGTTGTGGCTGCCGCCAAAAGTGTGATTCCACGGCAACCAGTCGACCAGCACCGGCGGTTCTTCGGCGAATACCGGAAAGGTCTGCAGCAGCATCTGTTGGTTGGCGCAGAGCATGCGCTGGGTGGTGACCACCGCCTTGGGCAAACGGGTTGAACCTGAGGTAAACAGAAACTTGGCGATGCTGTCCGGCCCGGTCGCCTTGAAGGCAAAATCGGCCTCGGCGCCGCCGGGCTGTAACAGCAGGCTGGCAAAGCTTGTCTGGCGACGGCCCGGTATTATGCCGCGCACGCTGATCAGTGTCGTCTGCTCCGGCAACACGGCATTGATCGCCCGCTGATAGAGAGCGGCATCACTGACGAATACCAGACCTGGTTGCAGCAAGTCGCAGACATGTCGCAACTTGGCAAAATCCTGGGACAACAACGAATAGGCCGGCGAGATCGGGCTATAGGGAATACCGGCGTACATGGCGCCCAGGGCAATCTGTAAATGCTCGATGTCGTTACCGGAAAGAATCGCCAGCGGGCGTTCGGCCGAAAGACCATAGCCGAGCAGGCTTTGGGCAATGGCGCGCACGCTTTCCAGCATCTGGGCATAACTCACCCGGCGCCATTCGCCGCCGTTCTGGCGAGCGGCGATAAAAGTCTGTTGCGGGCGGACCTCGGCCCAATGCACCAGACGGTCCAGCAAGCGTGCGGGCAACTCGGCCAAAGGCTCCAGGGAACGTATGGACAAAATGCCCTGCTCTTCGCTGACTTCCACAGCAGGGCGGCCGATGGACACTTGTCGATAGCGCGGCGCACTGCCCTCGACCAGGGGTTGCGATCTGAATTCGGAGCTCACGTTCTTGTCCTCCATCAAGGCACACCAACGGCGCGCAGAAATGCGTGCAACCGCAGGTACAGCAGCCTTGTCATTGATATGTCTGATCGCTCAGATCGGGTAGTGTCGTGGCCCATTCTGCAAGGTCACCCAGCGCAACTGGGTAAACTGCTCGATGGAAGCCTTGCCGCCAAAACTGCCATAGCCGCTCGACTTGACCCCGCCGAAAGGCATCTGCGCTTCATCGTGTACGGTCGGGCCGTTGATATGGCAGATACCCGATTCGACCCGCTGGGCCAGGGCCAGGGCGCGGCCAGTATCGCGACTGAAAATCGCCGACGACAGGCCGAACTCGGAGTCGTTGGCCAGGCGCAGCAATTGCTCATCGCCCTCGCCGCGCAGCACCACTGCCACCGGGCCAAAGGACTCTTCGTGGTACAAGCGCATGGCCGCAGTGACGCCATCAAGCAAGGTCGGCTGCAAGATGCTGCCCTCCAGGTGGCCACCCGTTACCAGAGTGGCACCTTTGTCGAGGGCATCGTCGATCAGCACCTTGATGCGCTCGCCCGCACTGCTGTCCACCAGAGAGCCGAGGACCGAACCTTCGGCATTGGGATTGCCGGCAGGCAAGCTGGCGATCTTACCGGCCAGCTTGACGACAAAGGCATCGGCAACCCTGGCATCGACGATCAGGCGCTCGGTGGACATGCAGATTTGTCCCTGATTGAAGAAGGCACCGAAGGCCGCAGCTTCGACCGCTGCATCCAGGTCGGCATCCTCCAGCACCAGAAACGGCGCCTTGCCTCCCAGTTCCAGCAACGCTGGCTTGAGATGACGCGCCGACAACTCACCGACGATGCGCCCCACATGGGTCGAGCCGGTGAAGTTGACCCGACGCACTGCCGGGTTGGCGATCAACCGCTCGACAATCGCTGCCGCATCTTCGGGCGCGTTGCTGATGACATTCACAACTCCGTCGCCCAGGCCTGAGTCCTGCAACACCTGGCCGATCAAACGGTGTGCCGCAGGGCTCAGTTCCGAGGCCTTGAGCACCACGGTATTGCCGCACGCCAGCGGCATGGCGATGGCGCGGGTTGCGAGGATCACCGGAGCGTTCCACGGCGCGATACCCAGCACCACGCCGCATGGCTGACGCAAGGCCATGGCGAAACTGCCGGGCACATCGGAGGGAATGACTTCGCCGGTAATCTGGGTGGTCATGGACGCAGCTTCTCGCAGCATGCTGGACGCCAGTTGCACATTGAAGCCGTACCAGTTGGCCATGGCTCCGGTTTCACCGGCCGCCGCGATGAACTGCGCGCTACAGGCCTGCAACTGCTCGGCCGCACGCAACAACCGGGTACGTCGCTCATTGGCGGACAGTGCCGCCCAGGCCGGAAATGCCGCCTTGGCCGCAGCCACAGCGGCGTCGGCATCTTCCAGGGTGGCGGCGGCAACCCGCGACACGACTTCCCCGGTCACCGGGTTACGCCGCTCGAAGGTTCGACCGTCACGGGCGGGGCACGACTGACCGCCAATCAGCAGGGGAACGTCCAGCATTGTGATTCCTCTTTATTGTCTTTATCGGGAACACGTTCAAGTAGCTCAGAGTAGCGCCAAGGCGCCAGGGCAACGACTGGTGGAAGCTTGATCCACCAGCCCGCCCGCTCAGACTCAGCGTTTGTAAGCCTGCAAACCGGGCTTGATGCTCTTGTCGTCGAGGAATTGCCTCATGCCCTGCTCGCGGCCGCCTTCGGTGTCCAGCAGGCGTGACTGATCGAGCTTGGCGTACAGGTAATCTTCGTTCTGCTCCCAGGTCAGTTCACGGCAACGCTTGAAGCCATGCTTGGCCGCTCGCAGCACCACCGGGTTTTTCTCCAGCAGGTTGCGCGCCAGCTCGATCGTCACGTCGCGCAGTTGCGCCAGAGGAACACTCTCGTTGACCAGCCCCATCTCCGCGGCTTTCTGCCCGCCAAAAGTCTTGCCGGTCATGATGTAGTACAGCGACTGGCGATGGCCCACGGTGTCGGCCATGGCTTTGCTCACCAGGTTGCCAGGCGGGATGCCCCAGTTGATTTCCGAAAGGCCGAAGGTTGCTTCATCGGCACAGATCGCCAGATCGCAGGCCACCAGCGGGCTGAAGCCGCCACCGAAGCACCAGCCATTGACCATGGCGATGGTCGGTTTGGCGTACATGCGCAGCAGTTTCCATTGCCACTGGGAAGCTTCGCGGCGGATCTTTTCCTGAAGAATTTCCGGGCCTGCATCCACTTCGCGGAAGTATTCCTTGAGATCCATGCCAGCGGTCCAGGCTTCACCGGCACCGGTCAAGACCAGGACACCGGCGTCGGGATCCTGCTCCAGAGTCTCCAGAACATCGATCATCTCGCGGTTCAGGGTCGGGCTCATGGCATTACGTTTTTCCGGGCGGTTGAGGATGACCCAGGCGATGCCTTCCTCGATTTCAACCTTGACCGTTGTCCAGCGACCTTCGTAATTGCTCATGGCGATGCTCACTTGTTATTGGGGTTGGATGAGCAAAAACTAAACCGCAAATTTAGTTATGTCAATTAACCATTAATAAAGTTAACCAATATTTTTTATCGCTGAAACAGGCGTAGAATCGCAGGAAAAAGCGCAACCCCATGGCCATCCGCAGTCAATCGCGGCAAACTGGATAGCCTTATTAACCGCTAGACCAAGGACTTACCCTGCAATGGCCAAGCCTGCCGCCACAGTGACTTCTGTCGACAGTACTGAAACCGGAGAACCACTGGATTCCGTCCTCGACGACCTGCTCGGTTACGCCATGCGGCGCGCGCAACTGAAAATGTTTCAGAACCTCATAAACCGGCTCTCGGTACACGATTTGCGACCGGCGCAGTTCTCTGCAATGGCGATCATCGAGCAAAACCCCGGCTTGATGCAGTCCGACCTGGCCAAGGCCCTGGCCATCGAGCCGCCGCAAGTGGTGCCGCTGCTGAACAAACTGGAAAGCCGGGCACTGGCGGTGCGGGTGCGTTGCAAACCGGACAAGCGCTCCTACGGGATTTTCCTCAGCAAGACCGGTGAGGCCCTGCTCAAGGAAATGAAACTGATCGCCGCCGAAAGCGACATGGACGCAGCCTCCGCCCTCGACAGCCAGGAGCGCGAAGAACTGCTCAGATTACTCAAGAAAGTCTATCAACCGTAACCGCTACGAGCGCTGGCAGGCATTCACCGGCGGAACCCGCTGGCGCCAGGGCTGGGCCTGTTCAAGTTGCGCGGCCAGCGCCAGCAAGGTCGCCTCCTCGCCGAAACGACCGGCGAAGTGCGCGCCCATAGGCAAGGCCTGCGCGCTCCAGTAAAGCGGCACCGACATCGCAGGTTGCCCACTGGCATTGAATAACGCGGTAAACGGCGAGTAGCTGTGAAAGCGCTCGATCAACTCATCCAGGCTCAGGCTGTCGTCCTGCAGATCCAGCTCGCCGATCGGTACCGGCTCACGGGCCAGAGTCGGGCTCAAGATCACATCGTAATCGCGCATGAAAAATGCCAGTCGTCGACCCAGAGCATGGATCCACTCCACCGCTGCCGCATATTGCGCGCCGCTGACATCACCCTTGTTGCGCAGGATGATCCGGGTGCGGGGTTCCAGTTCCTCAGGCTGCACAGGTGCACCACGCATGCTGCCCAAAAACTCCAGGTAGCTTCGCGTGCTGGCACCGATGATGGTGAACACCTGATCAAGAAATTCAGGCAGCACCACCGGCAACCGGGCAGGCTCAACTCGATGCCCCAGCGACTCACACAGACCCGCGGCCTGACGCACCGCCTCCAGGCTTTGCGGGGAAGTCGACCAGGGCCCGCACTGCTCGACCAGAGCAATACGTAATGGCCGCGGCGCCTGGTGCAAGGCCGTCACATAAGGTTGCGCAGGCATCGGGGCGGCATAAGGCGCGCCCAGATCGATCCCTGCCGTAGCGTCGAGCAACGCCGCGCTATCGCGCACCGACAAAGTGATGCAGTGGTTCGTACCCATCCCTGCCCAGCCTTCGCCAACCATCGGCCCGGACGGCAGCAAGCCACGGCTGGGCTTGAGCCCGAAGACACCACAACAGGATGCTGGCACGCGCAACGAACCGCCGCCGTCATTGCCATGCGCAAAAGGTACAACCCGTGCCGCCACCAGCGCAGCCGCCCCGCCGCTGGAGCCGCCGGCGCTGCGCTCGGTATTCCACGGGTTGCGAGTGGCGCCGAAGCGTGTCGACTCGGTGGAATAGGAGGTGCCGAATTCAGGTGACGTGCTGGTGCCGACGATCAGGCAACCGGCGCCACGCAAACGGGTCACCATCTCGGACTCGAAATCCGCACGAGCATCGCCCATCGACAGCGAACCATTGGTCATCGCCGCACCCTGCACAGGCGTGAACAGATCCTTGATCAAGGTCGGCACACCCGCGAACAGTCCTTCCCGAACCTGAGGTTCAAGCGCCGCAGCCCGGGCCGTTTCGTAGAGTCGTTCGGCCACCGCATTGAGTTGCGGTTCGACCCGCTCCAGGCGTTCGATCACCGCCTCGACCAACTCCACAGGCTGCACTTCGCCGCGCTTGACCCAGGCGGCCAGGCCAGTGGCGTCTTCCTTGTCCAACATCTGCTGGATGTCTTGCATGTTTGATACTCCGGATCTACTTCAATAACGAATGCTGGAATGGCGCGGCGTGGTTCGAGTGGCATTACCGAGGTCGAGGCCATTCGCACAAAGCCATGCTCAGGCCCTCAGAAACTTTGCGAAATGCGCAGTGCGATGCTGTAACCCTCTGCCCGGTTGCGGGCGCCCTGCTCTTTGTAAACATGCAGCCAGACTGGCGGCAGCCCCGGTTTGAAGTAACTCACCGCAGGCCCCACGGCCAGCACCCGAGCGCGATTGCCTCTGCTTAAACCCGGCGCATCGTCATCGGTAAACTGTCGGTAGTAGTACCCGCCGATGCCGGCGGTCCACGGACCGAAGTGCTGCCCCACAGCGAATTCGTGACGGTACTCAACACCGCTCTTGTAGTCGGTGTCCGGGTTGCGTGTATTGATGTCCACCTCGAAACTCGACGACACCTCGAAACCGCTGTCGCTGATGTAGGTCGCGTTGACGATGGGGGAAAACGTCCAGTGATTGAGACCGGGAGAAATCAGCCGGTCCCGATCGTAGTCGCCGGTAGGCGCCTGAATCTGAAACTGGGTGTTGATGAACAGGTTGGGCGACAGGTTCCACTGCAGGATCAGCGGCAACAATTGCAGATCGGCCTGGCGGAACGGGTCGGCCTCCAGCTTCAGGGGCCCGCCCGGCGTCGGCACCTGCAGAGAAGCGTCCATCTTGAAAAAAGGCACCACTGTGCCAAATCCGTACTTGGCGCCCAGCACGGTGTAATCCGTCATGCGCATGTAGGCCAGACCGATCGACAACACACTCAGAGAGAAATTGTTATCCAGGGAACGCCCGTTACGATCCTTCTGCACATGGGCTGAATAGAAGGACGTGCGCAGCCCCAGTGTGCCGAACGGTGTGGCCGGAGGCATCATCCCGGCACCAAAGTCGTAAACCCCTACGGCGGTGGTCGGCGCGCCGTTTTCAGTGGCCTGGGCTGCACTGCACAGGCCGAACAGAGCCAGGGTTATCAAGGTGGTGCAACTGATGTTTGACTTGTTGTTGTAAATCATCGAATGCCCCTCCCGACCAAATGCTGAGGGCCATCCTAGTAACGCCCATGACAGGCGGGTTATCCGTTTTCAGCACAGTTAATGACGACGCAAGGTCTGTGATGGGGACTCCCCGAACAGAACGCGGTAATCGCCGGCAAAGCGACTCAGATGCCAGAAACCCCAACGTGCCGCCACCTCTTGCACACCGTGTTCATCACTACGATCTCGCAGTTCACGGCGCACTGCATTGAGGCGCAACGCCCTCAAATACGCCACCGGATTGATTCCCAGCGTCTCCTGAAAACAGTATTGAAGTTTGCGTCGGCTGGCACCGATGTGATTGCACAGATCAAGAATCGACAGTGGTTCATCAAGATGCGCCAACGCATACTCCCTGGCACGATCAACCATGCGCTTGCGCGCCGTCGGACTGAGCGGCGGCGCCTGATCCGGCGCAACCAATTCCAGCAGTTGCACGATCACGGCATCACGGATGCCATGCCGGATCGCCTCATAGCCCAGCAGACTGTCGCGCACCTGATCGGCCCTGGCCAGCTCATCGAACAGCGCCAGCAACTCCGCCTGCACCGAACCCGCCCCCAAGCGGTAACACTTGGGTAGATCGGTAATTCGGAACCTCGCCCCCTGGCGTTCCAGCATATGCTCCAGGACGTCAGCCTCAACCGCGACGCCCAACAGATCCAGGTGCTCGGGAGTGCGCAGATCCGGCAAGTGATCACCATGAGCCACCAACAGGCTCTGCTCATGAATCGGATGCCCGGCACAAAATACCGGCCCCTGCGAACTCAGCGGCACGCTGAAAGTAATGGCTCCTTTCCAGGCGCTACCACTCTTGAGCATCGACTGATTAGAGCGGTCGCGCACCAACTGCATCCAGCCGGCACGAAATTCGATCAACTCCCCCTCAAAGCGCCCGGGCGTCAACTGGTCATAACGCACCTGCCAGCCACCCATATTCTGCGCGTGCTGATCGATGTCATTGGTGCAATAGCGGCGAATCACAGCACTCACGTCCTGCGCACCGGTAACGATTTCCATACCT
Organism: Pseudomonas cichorii; assembly: GCF_003700275.1. Taxonomy (GTDB): domain Bacteria; phylum Pseudomonadota; class Gammaproteobacteria; order Pseudomonadales; family Pseudomonadaceae; genus Aquipseudomonas; species Aquipseudomonas cichorii_B. The sequence continues at coordinate 66,435 of NZ_RBRE01000068.1, forward strand.
CGATTATTGTTATTCATAGACCTGTCCTGGCTGAGCACACAACGCTTGCAGACAGATGGAGAGGCAAGTTTCATTCCGCTATGGCGGGGGGGTGGGAGAAGTTTGCTGAAAATGGATAGTGGGATGTGGCTGTGGTCTGCGCCGTTCAAATGAACGGAGCATTCAGAACTTAGGCTCTGTACGAAGTGTTTTCGAGCGCAGATACCTTTCGGGCTCTGAAAAACCAATCCGGAAACACTAGTGTAGAAGAGCCCCACCGCTCTAAAAGGGGTTCAACATCTTCCGGTTTCAAATATTGCTCTCGGTTGATTTTGCAGAAGTAGCCCCCGTTGATAAAGGAGTGCAATAGTTCGAGCCGCCCCATATCGGCCAGCGCATCTTGCTTGAGGAGGTCGAGCGCTTTGTCGATTCAGGCTATGCGCTGGTCGGGTTTCGCCTCCCTCAGCGTATTAAGTTGTTCACTTTGCCTTGGAGTCAGGCTGACCATCGTAGACAAATGGGTGAGAGCTCCTGTGTAAGCCAGTATTTTGGCCGAATTCGTCTGAAGCTTGACAACCGACTTGGCATTACTTGAATCCCTACCTCCAACATTTCCTTCACGATCACGCAAGCTACCAGCGATCCACCCTCAGCCTAACAGAGCACCTCGCTCACAATAATGAATCATATTTAATGGATGCGAATAACAAAATCTTCACTTTTCTCTGTTAGTCGAACCGTCACTTCTTCCCTGTCCACCCATCCAGCGTGGATGGAATGCCAGTAGCGCTCTGATAGATCGAGGAGTAGCGTCTGCCTTCGCTTGAGGCTTCCCCATCGAGATCTACTTATGAACGATCCAAAACAGGCTCTCAATAAAATAGAGGATCTTCTCAGCGCCGCACGCGGAACGGATGACCTGTTTCTGCACGCTGCGGCATTCAGCGCGATATCTATCCTTGTGAAAGGATTGGACGACTATTTTGAAGAGCGCGCGCCATACGTTGGCGAAAACATCGAACGCCTGCGTTCTCACGCATCATCAATGCTCGGATACGACATCACTCTCGGGCACAGCACAGAGCAGCATCACGTATGGGCTCTATCTGCAATTTCGGCGCTGAACGAAGCCCTCGACAAGCTCAATAGATAAAGGATTTTCCAGCCCTTCGCCTACAAGCCCAAGGGCTGGGGTTGCGCCAATATCGGCGCGTTTATGACCTGGATCAGTATGTAAGTAAGATCGGATGGTTCAAGCGCACCACCGCTCAGTGGTTCGACTGGGATACGTCAAGTGCTTAGATTTTTCTACCGCACCCTCAGCCCGGCCAATCGCCGGGCTTTTCGTGTTCGCCCTCGCCCATCTTCAATGATTAATAATTTGAAAACGGCTTGCGGAGTCGTTCCAGTCACATAGCCTCCGACTTTTAACCAAGGAGGCGCCTCATGTCATACAAAGATAGCATCACCAAAAACCTACCCCCCTGCACCCCGCCAGGGATGCAGATCACGCTCACTCGCCTGGGCCGACTGCACGTGCAGTTCCGAGTAAGCCCTCCAAGGGGAGGCAGCTTCCTTCTTCGCTCAAATAAGCCTGAAATATTCAAGTTCTCTAGTAACGCCGAGCAGATTCAAGAGCTCTTTTCGGAATCCGCAATGCGCCACGATATGGCCAGGCGTACTTACTAATCCCCATTAACTCATGCCCGGTGCTGCGCCGGGCTTTTCGTATCCGCCATCCCCTACTCTGCTATGGTGCCGCTCTCAGATCGCAGTGGAAGCATCGAAGCATGACCCTATGGAAAACCATGGCAATCGCCGTAATGGTGTCGGTGAGCGCGCCGGCCGTATCAGGTGACGGTGCCAACCCTATCGCTGCAGGGATATTTATCATAATTTCCCTTCCAACCATTTTGATTGGGGCAACCACATCTCTCACGACCGAGCCGCCAGAGGCCTTCAAATCAGCCAAATCCGATGCCTTGACGTTCATCGGCTCAGGCGGCGAGATTCGTGGTGCGGAATTTGAACAAGCTTCCCGGCACTACCGCTCTACCTATGTCTCGCCCCTTATGTCCGACATGCAACTGGCCCAGGCAATCGCAACTTTGCCCTGACGCCGGGAGTCAAGACACCTCCAGCGCAGGGCTTTCGTTTTAGTCCTCGGCTACTACTGCGCCTTGCCCATAAATCAGACAGCCGACAAGTGCTCGTAGAGGATGGTTGCACCAACCAGCATCAGCACGACGCCGCCGACAATTTCAGCACGCTTGCCAACGACAGTACCTAGCACACGACCCGGCATCACACCGATCGTCACCATAACCGTTGTGGCTACGCCAATCGCAAATGCGGCCACCAGAATATTCACATCGACAAAAGCTAGGCCTACGCCCACAGCAAGTGCATCGATGCTGGTCGCGAAGGCTGTAATTGCCAGGATGAGGAAGGAATGCTGGTCAGGCTTCTCCTCCTCCGCATCATCGTGCTTTACGCCGTTGTAGATCATGTGCAATGCAGCTTCAACGGTGGCCACTGTCTTTCCAGTGAGCGAGCAGCGGAGGGCTTAGCTATGAAGTAGATCACTGATTCACCCGCGAGGCGCAGAAAGCCTGAAGACTGCGCTCAATACCTGACAGGCAGCAGGAAATAAGGGCCATCAATGTGACCGCGCATCAGCCTTCGGGCAGGCCCGCTCTCACGCAAAACGAACAACGCAGGCGAATCCGGGACCTACCCGGTCAGACCAGATGCTTCCCGGGCGGCTCCGGGCGCCTGCATCCTATCGGTCAACCAATAAGCTGGGCGCGTTCAATTTTCCGGCTGCCGCACTTGCACTCAGCTCGGAATGGCGGGACTCGCTGCCGGTACACCTGAAGGGGGTCATTCGGAACGGAGCTAAATCCCTCCCAGCTAAGTGTCTCGCTGGCATCCTCTCTTGAACTACGAATCTCTATGCCTTCATGACCGCATTCCTGGCATATGGCTCTGTAGCGATAAACATCAGTAGACATTCTCAGCATCCTGCCTTGGGTGGGTAAACCCAATCTATCACTCAACCACTTCGACTGCATTGAACGACACTGCATGGAAGAAGGCCAGGGTGCGGGCGGCAGCAAAATGGGAGAAAGAACAGAAGTCGTCGGCGCACCCTGGATTCAGATCGATAAGGGTTCACGACCTCAAGCACACCTTTGGCAGAAGGCTACGTGCAGCGGGCGTGACGCTGGAAGACCGAAATGCACTACTTGGACACAAGAATGGCAGTATCACAAGCCACTATTCTACAGCAGAGCTTGGTCAGCTTATTGAGGAGGCAAACAAGGTGTCGGCAACCGACTCGCGAGGTCCAGCACTGACAATCTTGAGGAGGAAAATGGGATGAACCCCCGCAAAAGTCCCTACACATGAAAAAGCCCAATCTTCACAGATTGGGCTAAGTCATTGAAAGATATGGTCGGGACGGTGAGCTGGTCTAATGACCC
>NZ_RBRE01000040.1 GCF_003700275.1 Pseudomonas cichorii
GTGTATAGACATCGCGTGGAAACATCTGGGTATTTGCTTTTAAATAATACGGGGCATGGGTCGGAGGAGATGGATGTTCCGCAGGGTTTTTCTGTGGTGCTTGGCTTTGCTGTTGAAGTTCAGAGGTGGCAAGCATCGATTTCAGTGGATATTAAACGCAGTGGTTTAATGAAGGGAGTTATGGCAGCTCCGATCGCTTCAGGATTGGCAGTCGGGGATTGGGTAGTCTGTTCACGCGCTACACTTCTGAAAGGTCATCTTGTTGTTGTGCCGAGTGGTTGTTTTGTTTCTCTGATGAGCCAGTAAGTTAAACTTGGTTTTAGTGTTCATGATCTCATGATGTTTCGGTAAGGCTGACATTAGCCAGGGATGAAGGTGTTGAAATGATTAATGGAATAATCGCCACGCTTGAAGAACAACGCCGCGACGCCCTCGTTGGTTATTATCTAGGCCAGCTTGTTCCTTCAAATGCAACCTCGGCCCCCTTGGGCCTGACCACGCCTGACGATTTATACGAATACTTGCTGATCGATAATCAGGTCAGTGGGGAGGTGGAAACCAGTCGTGTTGCGCAAGGCATCGCCAGCATTCAGCAATATATCAATGCCATCTATCACGGTATGGAGCCGGGATACACACGTGGTTTTGATGAGGACCGCTTACGGCTCTGGCGCGAAGGCATGAGCGAATACAGTGTCTGGGCCGGTTACCAGATGATCGAGGATTACCCGGAAAACTATATCGACCCGACACTGCGTCTGGGCAAGACCAGTCAATTTCAGGCATTCGAGTCGGAGTTGGGGCAGAGTCGAATCAGTAAAGATAATGTAAGCTCGGCACTGAAAAACTACCTAGACAGTTTTGAGAATATTAGTAATCTGCGTGTGGTCGCCTGCTATGTTGATGGCGAAGATTTTAGACACGCCGACTACTATTTTGTAGGTCGAAAAAACGTCGAGCCTTTTGATTACTACTGGCGCGTGGCGAACATCGATCTGGCGCTAGAGAGCACTGGGGTGTTGCCCTCGGCGTGGGGTGAGTGGAAAAAAATCGATGTCGCTTTCGATGCGAAAGTGCAGCATGTCCGTCCGGTCGTGGTCGAGGGGCGCTTGCATTTGGTCTGGGTGGAGCTTGGGCAGGCTGAAACCAACGATGAAGGTATCAAGACCGGCAAGTATTTTTATCGTGCCAGAATGGCTTATAAATTCATCTCGGATAGGTGGTCACCGACGACGCTGATTTATGAGGGGCTTACCGATAAGACCAATCTCGATGCCCGCGACGGAAGTGGAAACAGTGTCCTGGCTGGTCGCTTTACACTGATGGCCAGTATGGATGTGCGATTTGTCGGCGAGCCTCGCATGATTGTTTGCTTTCAGTACAGAGCTGACATCAGTGCACTGGAAGTAACGGCAGAGCCTGAGCAGTTTTTGCTGGTGTTCGACAGGCTCTTCAATAGGGTTCAGCTGGACCATGCCGAGGAAATGCAGTTGTATGCGATTGCCATCACTATGCTGGCTACGAATCCAGCGCGTGCGCAATATCCGATAGGGGGAAGATATCTTGATGGGCGCAGAGAGTGGCAGTTGGAGGGCGTAACCTGGAACACGGCTGGCGATAATGACATCCCGGAAGGCGGTGTTAACCAATCGCTTGAGCTTGCGGTCACGTTGCATAGTTCTGAAGCGGCGTGTTCGCTAGATGTGCAAGGTATTTGTAACGCAAAAAGATATCGGCGCAGCGAGTTTTCCTTGTTTCTCGCAAGTAATCGGAAATATGGCAATGATCTTTACCAATTTACTGTCCGAGGTAGTCAATCAGGATTTTCTCTGGAAGTAAGGATCATCTGTAATTACGCGAATGCATCTGTACCCATAAGTGCGAGTGGCGCTTTAACCAGGTTTGGCGATTTGGTGGCGGGTTTTAATCCCTCCGATTTTGACTGGATCGTACTTGAGCCTGGTTACCGTACCGTTTATCAGGCAATCAAGGCTTTAACCATTGATCCTGAAACGTTTGCTGCACCGACCGCCGAAGAATTAAGAAACGGGGCCCAGTTCACTATGAATTTTGCGGGGCCACTTCCCATGGCAAATCCAGCGAACCAGTACAGTGAAACACTCGTCGCAGCCGTTCAAGATTTCGATATTTGGGAGTCATCCCCCGCCGTGTCTTGTCAATTGGTGCTCAACGGTGCGGCCAGAACGCCGGTGGAGTCCATACCCTGGACAGGCGATGAAGTTGTAAAGACCCTGCGCTTTGGCGCTTTGCCCAAGGGGTCGGGGTATGGGTATAACGAATTTCACGTCGCCAGATTCATGAAGCCCGAGCCAGTGCCGCTCATTGTTACCACGCCTGACGGAGGGCAGTTCCTGGATCTGGCGGCGCTCGAGCTGCCCTTATTACGCTACGTGCGCATGAACACTACATTCGCCAAGGAACTTGTGAAAAGGGCTGAGCTTTCGCTGGAAAACGTATTGAGTTGGGAGGCGCAGCATACACAAGAACCACCCGCTCCCGGCGGTGCGAAAGTGCTGCTGGATTTCAAGGGGGCCAACGGTCGTTATTTCTGGGAGCTGTTCTTTCATGTGCCGCATCTGGTTGCCCAAAGGCTGCACGCCGAGTTCGATTATCTGGGGGCGGAAAGCTGGCTGCATTACCTGTTCAATCCTCTGGAACGCATCGCGCCTTTATACCCTCCACCTGTAGCAGAGCATTTCTACTGGACCAGCCGTCCGCTGACCTTTGAAAACGATCCAGCATATGAGTGGGGCGGGCTCGGCGATCCCGATGCCATCGCCTACGGCGCGCCATCCCATTACCGCAAGGCTATCTTCGTCTTTTACCTGAATAACCTGATTGCCCATGGCGACATGCTTTACCGGCAATTGACCCGCGATACGCTGAATCAGGCGCAGCTCCTGTATGTCCGTGCCGCTTCGCTGCTCGGGCCGCTTTCCAAAGGTCGCAGTATCAGCCGCTGGACCCCGATGACCCTGCAAGAAGCTGCCGCGCATGACGAGACGCTGTTCGCCGACTTCGAGGCTTCGGGGCTAGAGGGGTTGAACAGTGACATACCGAATCATTCTGACGGGCAGCTCTGGCTGCATCTGCTGGATGCGCCGTGGTTTCGTCTGCCGGTCAACAACAAGCTGCTCGATCTCTGGGAGCGGCTGGCACTGAGGCTCTACAACCTGCGGCATAACCTCAGTCTGGATGGCAAGCCGCTTGCGTTGCCTCTCTACGCTCCTGCGGCAAACCCGACCGACCTGTTGCGTGCCCAGGCAGCGGGCGGTGGCAGTGGCCAGCGGCGTCTGGGTTCGCTGGCGATCATTCCTCCGTATCGTTTCAGGGCCATGTTGCCGCGGGTACAGAATGCCGTCGAAACACTGATTCGCTATGGCGAGCAACTGCGCGGTTATATGGAGTTGCGTGATCGTGCCGATCAGGAAGAGCTGCAACAGGCCCATGTACTGGAACTGTCGGTGTTCACCGAAACCCTGCAGATGCAGATGATCGAGCAGGCAATCAAGTCCCGTGAGGCTCTGGTGGGCAGCCGTGCGGCCATTGAGTCGCGCAAGGAGTATTACCGTAAACTTGAGCAGGAGGATGTCAGCCAGGACGAGAGTCGGGCAATGGAATTGCATAATCAAGCCAAATTCATGGATATGGGGGCCTTGGGAATAACAATGGTGGGGCATGCTCTTGATGCCGCTGTTCCGACCATTTTCGGTACCTCAAACGGCGGTATACGTCCTTCCGGATTTGCCTTTGCCGCGGCAACTGCCGTTCAGATCGCCACGTTAGGAAAGTCCAAAGATGCAGACCTGCTCTTGATGAGCGAACAGTACCGCCGTCGGCGTGTCGAGTGGCAGTTCCTGGCCCGTCAGGCCGAACAGGATCTTGAAGCCCTCGATCAGCAGATCCAGGTGCAGGATATTGCCATCGAGGCAGCCAGGACCAGCCTGGCGCAAGCCACCAAGGCCCAGGAGCAGGCGCAGGTCTACTACACCTTCCTGAAAAATCGCGCCACGGGTCCGGCGTTGTATCAATGGTTGATTGGCCAGATGGCGACCCTGTATTTCCAGGCCTACGATGTGGTGCTATCGATGTGCCTGGGCACCGAGGCTTGCTGGCAATACGAAATCGGCGATCGCGATACCCGCTTCGTTCCGGTCAATGCCTGGGCGGATAATCGCTATGGGCTGACGGCGGGCGAGATGTTGAAGCTGGGCCTGTTGCAGATGGAATCGGCATTTCTGTCCCGGCATGAACGGCGACTGGAGCTGAGCAAGACGATATCCCTGAAAACCCTGCTCAAGGACTACGATCCCGGCGCGCAGGCCTGGAGCGCTGTGCCCCGGATAACCGGTTGGGAGGCGGTGATTGCGCAACTGGAAACCACGGGCGAGATTGTTTTCGACCTGAAATCCTCGTTGTTCGACAAGGATTATCCGGGCCAGTATCTTCGTCAGTTGGTGCGCGTTTCGGTCTCGATTCCCGCAGTGCTGGGGCCGTACGAGGATATTCACCTCTTGTTGACCCAGCAGACCAGCAGTGTGTTGTTGAGCCCTGACATCGGTGGTGTGCGTTATTTCTACAAGGAAGCGGGCGAGTTGCCGCAGGACGAGGGCGAGGTCGACCCGACGCATATCGTGTTCAATCCCAGAGCCAATCAGCAGATCGGTATTTCCAGTGGGGTCGACGACCATGGCATGTTCATGCTCGATTTTGGTGATGAACGCTACTTTCCGTTCGAGGGTACCGGTGCAGTATCGCGCTGGACCCTGAGTTTCCCGCGTCACGAATCAGAGCGGCAAAAGGCAATCCTGGGCTCACTGAGCGATATCATCCTGCACGTCAGATACCTTGCCGTGGACGGTGGCAAGGTATTCAACGCCGAGGTGGAGAAACTGGTGAAAACAGTGGAAGAGGGCGAGTCTTCCAGAGGGATCAATTGAGATGGCTTTCGAGTGTGCCGACGTCCTTGAGCAGGGTCAGCAGGGTCGTGTGCACTTCGCTCAGATCATCGGCCGCAGTGGTATGCAGAATCTCGTAGCGGGTATCGCCACCCAGGGCTTCTGCATCCTCGGCTGAAATCTCCACCACCAGCTGTTTATCGTTCAGGGAAACCTTCAGGCTGGTCACATACACCGTGTCATCGCAGACGGTGATCTCGACTTCATCCTCATCCGGAAAACGTGCCAGGGAAAACAGCTCGTTGTTTTCGTCATGGCAGCAAAGCAGCGCCATGTCGTCGTTTTCGTCGTCGCAAGGGTTGGCGAGTAGCAGGGCAGTCTTGGTTTGCATGGCAGAATCCTGGCTGGGCTAGGGGACGATAGTGCCACAGTAATGTAGGAAAATTATCAGGTAATTCTTCCTGTGCAGGATGTTTCCGGAAGAGGTCGTACATCCAGAGCATTTGTGTCGTCCGAAACCATGTGTTCCCGGATAAAACCGGTCCTGCAGGGATTGTCTGACGGCTGCTGTTCCTGGATGTCCGAATATGTCGCAGCTCTGTAAGTATCCGCAAGCGTGCTCTCTTAAGCTGCAATCAGATGAGCGGTCAAAGAACTGCTCCTTCGCGCTTCGATCCCTTTTTCCGGATCGAATGTGACGACTCGTTCGCGGCAAGCGTTATTTCTTTAGCTTTACACTCTGCCATGCTGTGCCTCTGCCCGTTACATCCCGGTGCAGTCTGGTACGAGACACTTCCATCAAGCTTCCTCCTTATAAAAGCAAAGCGGAGTACCACAGATGGCGTTCTTCACCGCAGCCAGCAAGTCCGACTTCCAGCATCAACTGAAATCGGCACTGGCTCAGCACATCAACGAACAGGCATTGCCACAAGTAGCGCTGTTCGCTGAGCAATTCTTCGGCATTATTTCCCTGGATGAACTGACCCAGCGTCGTCTTTCCGACCTGGCAGGCTGCACCCTGTCCGCCTGGCGCCTGCTGGAGCGTTTCGAGCATGGTCAGCCTCAGGTACGGGTCTACAACCCCGATTACGAGCGTCATGGATGGCAATCGACTCACAGTGCCGTCGAAGTGCTGCATCATGACCTGCCATTCCTGGTCGACTCGGTACGTACCGAACTGAACCGTCGCGGTTACAGCATCCACACCTTGCAAACCACCGTATTGAGTGTGCGCCGCGGTGCTGCCGGTGAGTTGCTTGAACTGCTGCCCAAGGGCACGACCGGCGAAGGCGTGCTGCAAGAATCGCTGATGTATCTGGAAATCGACCGCTGCGCCAACACTGTCGAGCTGAGTGTGCTGGCACGCGAGCTGGAGCAGGTGCTGGGTGAGGTCCGTGCTGCGGTAGAAGATTTCGAGCCAATGAAAGCCCGTTTGAACGAGCTGCTGGCAAGTATCGACACCAACGAATACAACGTCGATGAGCAGGAAAAGGCCGAGATCAAGGTCTTCCTGCAATGGCTGGTGAACAACCATTTCACCTTCCTCGGCTATGAAGAGTTTGAAGTCCGTGGCGAAGGCGACGGCGGCCAACTGATCTACGACGAATCGTCGCTGCTGGGCCTGGCCAAGCTGCTGCGTCCGGGGCTTTCCAGCGAAGACCTGCATATCGAAGGCTATGCGGTGAATTACCTGCAGGATCCGACGCTGCTGTCGTTCGCCAAGGCCGCGCATCCAAGCCGTGTCCATCGTCCGGCTTATCCCGACTACGTTTCGATCCGTCAGATCGATGCCTCGGGCAAGGTCATCAAGGAATGCCGCTTCATGGGCCTGTACACCTCGTCGGTGTATGGCGAGAGCGTGCGGCAGATTCCGTACATCCGCCGCAAGGTCGCGGAAATCGAACGTCGTTCCGGTTTCGATGCCAAGGCGCACCTGGGCAAGGAACTGGCCCAGGTTGTTGAAGTGCTGCCACGCGACGATCTGTTCCAGACCCCGGTGGACGAGCTGTTCAGCACCGTGATGTCCATCGTGCAGATCCAGGAGCGCAACAAGATTCGCGTGTTCCTGCGCAAAGATCCGTATGGCCGCTTCTGCTACTGCCTGGCCTATGTACCGCGTGACGTGTATTCCACCGAAGTGCGGCAGAAGATCCAGCAGGTATTGATGGAGCGCCTGAAGGCCAGCGACTGCGAGTTCTGGACCTTCTTCTCCGAATCGGTTCTGGCCCGTGTGCAGTTGATCCTGCGCGTGGACCCCAAGGTCAATCTGGATATCGACCCGATCCAGCTGGAAAACGAAGTCATCCAGGCCTGCCGTTCGTGGAAAGACGATTACTCCAGCCTGGTGGTCGAGAGCTTCGGCGAAGCCCACGGCACCAATGTACTGGCTGACTTCCCCAAAGGCTTCCCGGCAGGTTACCGCGAGCGCTTCGCCGCGCACTCGGCTGTGGTGGACATGCAGCATGTGCTGAGCCTGAGCGAAGCCAATCCGTTGGTGATGAGCTTCTACCAGCCGCTGGCGGGTGGCCGTCAGCAGTTGCACTGCAAGCTGTACCACGCCGACACGCCGCTGGCGCTCTCGGACGTGCTGCCGATTCTGGAAAACCTCGGCCTGCGCGTGCTGGGCGAGTTCCCGTACCGCCTGCAACATGCCAATGGCCGTGAGTTCTGGATTCACGACTTTGCCTTTACTTACGCCGAAGGCCTGAACCTCGACATCCAGCAGCTCAACGACACGTTGCAGGATGCCTTCGTGCATATCGTCAGCGGCGATGCCGAGAACGATGCCTTCAACCGTCTGGTATTGACCGCCGGCCTGCCATGGCGCGATGTGGCGCTGCTGCGTGCCTATGCCCGCTACCTGAAGCAGATTCGTCTGGGCTTCGACCTGGGCTATATCGCCAGCACCCTGAACAACCATACCGACATCGCCCGCGAACTGACCCGGCTGTTCAAGACCCGTTTCTATCTGGCGCGCAAGCTGGGTTCCGACGATCTGGACGACAAGCAACTGCGTCTGGAGCAGGCGATTCTTACCGCTCTGGACGATGTTCAGGTGCTCAACGAAGACCGCATCCTGCGTCGTTATCTGGACCTGATCAAGGCGACCCTGCGCACCAACTTCTACCAGACCGACGCCAACGGCCAGAACAAGAGCTACTTCAGCTTCAAGTTCAATCCGCGCCTGATTCCCGAGCTGCCCAAGCCTGTGCCGAAGTTCGAGATTTTCGTCTACTCGCCGCGTGTCGAAGGCGTGCACCTGCGCTTCGGCAACGTGGCCCGTGGCGGTCTGCGCTGGTCGGATCGTGAAGAAGACTTCCGTACCGAAGTGCTGGGCCTGGTAAAAGCCCAGCAAGTGAAAAACTCGGTCATCGTGCCGGTGGGCGCCAAGGGTGGTTTCCTGCCGCGTCGCCTGCCGCTGGGCGGCAGCCGCGATGATATCCAGGCTGAAGGCATTGCCTGCTACCGCATCTTCATCTCGGGTCTGCTGGATATCACCGACAACCTCAAGGAAGGCGTGCTGGTACCGCCGGCCAACGTGGTGCGTCACGATGACGACGATCCGTATCTGGTGGTTGCGGCCGACAAGGGCACCGCGACCTTCTCCGACATCGCCAACGGCATTGCCATCGATTACGGCTTCTGGCTGGGTGATGCCTTTGCTTCCGGTGGCTCGGCCGGTTATGACCACAAGAAGATGGGCATTACCGCCAAGGGCGCATGGGTTGGTGTGCAGCGTCACTTCCGTGAGCGCGACATCAATGTCCAGCAGGACAGCATCAGTGTGATCGGTGTCGGCGACATGGCCGGTGACGTGTTCGGCAACGGCTTGCTGATGTCCGACAAACTGCAACTGGTCGCGGCCTTCAACCACCTGCACATCTTCATCGATCCGAACCCTGAGCCGGCCAGCAGCTTTGCCGAGCGTCAGCGTCTGTTCAATCTGCCGCGTTCGGCCTGGACCGACTACGACACCAGCATCATGTCGGCAGGCGGCGGTATCTTCCCGCGTAGCGCGAAGAGCATTGCGATCACCGAGCAGATGAAAGCGCGCTTCGACATCAAGGCTGACAAGCTGACCCCGACCGAACTGCTGCACGCGCTGCTCAAGGCGCCGGTCGATCTGCTGTGGAACGGCGGTATCGGTACTTACGTCAAGTCCAGCGAAGAAACCCATGCCGATGTGGGCGACAAGGCCAACGATGCACTGCGCGTCGACGGCAACGAGTTGCGCTGCAAGGTGGTGGGCGAGGGCGGCAACCTGGGCATGACCCAGTTGGGCCGTGTCGAGTTCGGCCTCAATGGCGGCGCGACCAACACCGACTTTATCGACAACGCCGGTGGTGTGGACTGTTCCGACCACGAAGTGAACATCAAGATCCTGCTCAACGAAGTGGTGCAGGCTGGCGACATGACCGAGAAGCAGCGTAACCAGCTGCTCGAAAGCATGACCGACGAGGTCGGCAACCTGGTGCTTGGCAACAACTACAAGCAGACCCAGGCGCTGTCCCTGGCAGCACGTCGTGCCTATGACCGCATCGCGGAATACAAGCGCCTGATGAACGACCTCGAAGGTCGCGGCAAGCTGGATCGCGCCATCGAGTTCCTGCCGGCCGAAGACCAGATCGCCGAGCGGGTTGCAGCCGGTCAGGGCCTGAGCCGTGCCGAGCTGTCGGTGCTGATTTCCTACAGCAAGATCGACCTCAAGGAAGCGCTGCTGGAATCCCGCGTGCCGGATGACGATTACCTGACCCGCGACATGGAGACGGCGTTCCCGCCGTCGCTGAGCGCCAAGTTCTCGACCGCCATGCGTGCCCACCGCCTCAAGCGCGAGATTGTCAGCACCCAGATCGCCAACGATCTGGTCAACCACATGGGCATTACCTTTGTGCAGCGGCTCAAGGAGTCGACCGGCATGAGCGCGGCCAATGTGGCGGCGGCCTACGTGACCGTTCGCGATATCTTCCACCTGCCGCACTGGTTCCGTCAGATCGAAGCACTGGACTACAAGGTCCCGGCGGAAATCCAGCTGTCGCTGATGGATGAGCTGATGCGTCTGGGTCGTCGTGCCACGCGCTGGTTCCTGCGCAGCCGTCGCAACGAGCTGGATGCCGGGCGTGACGTCGCGCACTTCGGTCCGCACCTCGCGGCGCTGGGCCTCAAGCTCGATGAACTGCTGGAAGGACCGACCCGTCACGTCTGGCAGGCCCGTTACGAAGCCTATGTCGAAGCCGGTGTGCCCGAGTTGCTGGCGCGCATGGTTGCCGGCACCAGCCACTTGTACACCCTGTTGCCGATCATCGAAGCTTCCGACGTCACCGGGCACAATGCTGCCGACGTGGCCAAGGTGTACTTCGCGGTAGGTAGCGCACTGGACGTGACCTGGTACCTGCAACAGATCAGCAACCTGCCGGTGGAAAACAACTGGCAGGCACTGGCTCGTGAAGCGTTCCGTGACGATATCGACTGGCAACAGCGGGCGATCACCATCTCCGTTCTGCAAATGCCGGAAGGTCCGGCAGGCGTGGAAGAGCGTCTGGCCCTGTGGCTGGAACAGCACTCAGTGATGGTCGAGCGCTGGCGCGCCATGCTGGTCGAGCTGCGTGCGGCCAGCGGCACCGACTACGCCATGTATGCGGTCGCCAACCGGGAGTTGCTGGATCTGGCAATGAGCGGGCAAGCCGTCGCGGTCTGATGGTTTAGCGTCGTTGTAATGAAAGCCCTGCATTGCGAGATGCAGGGCTTTTTTTGCTTCAGGTCGTATACGCTAGGCAATGATCCTGGAATGAGGCGCATCTGGTTCATAGGCCGATAATCTTCCCGGCCCGGAAGGATCCAGGCGGCTAACCATATCCAGCTTGCCGACCTGTTCATGCGAGAGCTTCACTGACAGTGCACCGAGGTTGTCTGCGAGTTGCTGCCCGGAGCGTGGCCCGATGATCGGAACTGCCCCGTGTGTGCCTGCCCATGCAATCGCGACCTGGCCAGCACTGACGCCGTGTTCGCCCGCAATCTCCAGAACTGTATCCAGGATGAGCGTGCGCTGTGCCGAGTTTTCCGCCTGGAATACTTTGCCGCCAAAACCTTCGGCGCGACCCTTTTCACCTTGCCGGTATTTGCCGGTCAGCATGCCGCCTCCCAGGGGAGACCAGGTCACTACGCCAAGTCCCAGCGCGTTTGATGCCTGAAAAAGGTCGGCTTCGGGCTCGCGATGCACCAGGCTGTGTTCAAACTGAGCGGCTGCGATAGGCAGCGCGTGGGTGAGCTCGGCTAATGTGACCGCACGGGAAAGTCGCCATGCCGGGAAATTCGAGAGGCCGGCGTACAGGATTTTTCCCGCACGCGCCAAATCCTCGAAGCCTCTGACGATTTCTTCAATGGGGGTTACACCGTCTGGATGATGTGCCCAGTAAAGATCGATCCGGTCTGTCTTGAGGCGTTTCAGGCTGGCCTCTACCGAGGTCACCAAAGCCCTACGGCTGTTGCCTGTGGCGAGTCGATTATTGCTGGCTGCTGCGCCGTTGGTGAATTTTGTGGCGAGTACGAAATTGTCGCGGCGCCCCTCAAGCAGGGAGCCAAGCAATTCTTCGGACTGTCCGAATTGATAAGTGTCAGCGGTATCGATGAAGTTGCCACCAGCTTCTGCGTAAGCGTTGAAAATCGCCTTGCTGGTATCGGGATCTGCTCCATAACCCCAGCCAGTGCCGAAATTTCCCGTGCCCAGTGCGAGTTCGGAAACGCTGAGACCGGTATTGCCAAACGTTTTGTAGTTCATGCCTATCTCCACAGGGTGCGTATCGTGCTGGTGTCGACGAATGCTGCGATTGCAGGTAATCAGGGCTTGAGCCTCAAGCTACGCCATACACAATCGGGCGAGTTCCCGGGGATGATGGACTCGGGTCTCGCTGGGTCCTCGCCGTTCGCTCCAGCGCTGGCGCGGTCTGATACGTAGCTGCAACGGCTTATGATGTTGATCATAATCATAGATGTCAATGCTTTGATTATGATCGACATCAGAGTGTGTTCAGGTAATGCCGGGATACTCTCCCGCCAACGAAACGCCGGGTATCTGTGCCTGCACCGTAGCCAGCCCGTCTTCGTAACCTTCGGGGCTTGTGCACTGCCAGTGCCAGGCATCGCGCAGCATGGTTTCCAGGTCATGGCGGGCAACCCAGCCCAGTTCCCGCTGAGCCCGGGACGGATCGGCCCAGCATTGCGCTACGTCGCCCGGACGCCGTTCGCACATTTGCACCGGCACCTTCATGCCCGTGACTTTCTCGAATGCACTCACCACTTGCAGCACCGAATGGTCGATGCCGGTGCCCAGATTCCAGGCGCGGACTCCGTTGTGGGTGCGCAGGTAGCGCAATGCATCGAGGTGTCCGGCGACCAGATCCTGCACGTGGATGTAATCCCGTACGCCACTGCCATCCACCGTCGCATAGTCGCCGCCATATACCGGCAGCACCGGCAACTGACCGTCGGCCACGCGCAGCAGGTAAGGCAACAGGTTGTTCGGCGTTGCGCCGGGCGATTCGCCGATCAGCCCCGAGGGATGGGCTCCGACCGGATTGAAGTAGCGCAACAACGCAATGCGCCAGCGCTGATCGGCACGCGCCAGACTGCCGAGCACCTGTTCGGCCATGAGCTTCGACTGGCCGTAGGGATTGGTGGGGCGTCCATGCCGTGCCTGCTCGGCGATGGGCATCTTGCGACAGCCGCCATACACGGTCGCCGATGAACTGAACACCAACGTGAAAACACCGGCCGCCGCCATCGCCAGGCACAGGTTGATGCTGCCTGTGACATTGGTGTCGTAGTAATGCAGCGGTTTGCGCACGCTTTCAGCCACTGCCTTGAGACCGGCGAAATGCAGCACCGCCCGGATCGGATAGCGCAGGAACAGTTTGTCGAGCAAGTCACGGTTGCGCACATCGCCCTTTATCAACGTCGGACGATGACCACAGATCTGTTCGATCCGTGTCAGCGCGTGAGGGCTGCTGTTGCAGAAATTGTCCAGAACCAGCACATCTTCGCCTGCTTCCAGCAGGGCGAGCACAGCGTGGGCTCCGATGAAACCAGCACCACCGGTCACCAGGATCATAGAGTCACCTTCGCATCATCAATGGAATAAACGGGTTGCGATCGCTGTTGCGCTATAGCGAAAGGCCTGCGCGCATAAATGGATCGCTTACCTGATAACGAAAGAAAGTTCTGGTCACCGGTTCCGGGAACTTGCCGGGCGGTCATGTCACTGGTCGGCCACCGCCATATACCGACTGAACGCTCGCCGTCGCGTACTCGTCCATAAGTCTGGGCCGGCTGTCTCGCTCAACGCCATGACACCACTCTTCTGGAGATAACCCATGATTCCAAATCCTGCTGCATACCCCATCGCAGAGTCTCTGGCCCAGGACACAGAAGCCGTCGCCAGCATGCGGCCATTGCTCATTTGCCTTTCCCATTTGCGTTGGGGGTTCGTCTATCAGCGTCCCCAGCACCTGATGACGCGCATGGCACGGCGCTACGATGTGCTGTTCTTCGAGGAACCGTTGACGGCCGAAGGTGAGCAGGCTCGTTTGCAGTTGTTTGTTCAGGACAACGGCGTCACGGTTGCGACGCCTTACCTGCCCGCCGGGCTGGATGCCGCACAGACCGAGCAAAAGCTGCGTGAATTGCTCGATGACTATTTGCTGCGCAATCCTCGTGATGTGCTGTTGCGCTGGTACTTCACGCCCATGAGCCTGGGTTTCAGCGAGCATCTGTCGGCCCGCGGCACGGTCTATGACTGCATGGACGAACTCTCCGGGTTCAAGGGCGCGCCGCCGCAGTTGCTGGAGCGTGAGCGTCGCCTGATGGCGCTGGCTGATGTGGTTTTCACCGGCGGCGTCAGCCTGTGGGAAGCCAAGCGCGCCCAGCACGGCAATGTCCATGCAATGCCCAGCAGTGTCGATATCGAACACTTCGCCAGCGCCCGTCAGGCGTTGCCCGAACCTGCCGATCAGGCGGTCATCGCTCATCCGCGGCTGGGATTTTTCGGGGTGGTCGACGAGCGTCTGGACCTGGGGCTGCTCGAAGGCCTGGCCAGGCAGCGCCCCGACTGGCAACTGGTGATCCTTGGCCCGGTGGTCAAGATCGATCCGGCCAGCCTGCCGAAACTGCCCAATATTCACTACCTCGGCGCCAAGGCCTACAGTGAACTGCCTGCTTACCTGAGCGGTTGGGATGTGGCGCTGATGCCTTTCGCCCGCAACGACGCCACGCGCTTCATCAGCCCGACCAAGACTCCTGAATACCTGGCAGGTGGTTGTCCGGTGGTCAGCACACCGATTCGCGATGTGGTGCGCACCTATGGCGCGTGCCCGGTTGTGCATATTGGCGAAGACGTGCCGGGATTCATCGCCGCCATCGAGGTTGCCTTGATCCAGCGCCAGGACCCTGAAGCGTTGTGTCATCTGGCCGATCAGGCCCTGGCCGGAATGAGCTGGGACGCTACCTGGAACGCCATGATGGAGCACATCGCATGCCTCGCCTGACACTCGCACAGGCCCGGGAGCGTGCCGGGCAATTCCAGGAGGAGGGCGACGCGCCCTTCTACGACTATCTCATCGTCGGGGCCGGTTTTGCCGGCAGCGTCCTGGCCGAGCGGCTGGCCGAAGGGCTGGGGCTGCGGGTGCTGCTGATCGATCGTCGCGAGCACATCGGCGGCAATGCCTACGATCATCTGGACGAAGCCGGAATACTGGTGCATCGCTACGGCCCGCATATCTTCCATACCAACGCGCAGCGAATCGTCGATTACCTGTCGCGCTTCACCGAGTGGCGACCTTACGAGCATCGGGTGCTGGCTCAGGTGCGCGGGCAGCAGGTGCCGGTGCCGATCAACCTGACCACCCTCAATCGACTCTACGGCCTGGAGCTGGACGAGGCCGGCGCCGAGCGCTTTCTGGCCGAACATGCCGAGCCTGTCGACCCTGTATGCAGCGCTGAAGATGTGGTGGTCGGTCAGGTCGGGCGCGAGTTGTACGAGTTGTTCTTTCGCGGCTATACCCGCAAGCAATGGGGGCTCGATCCGGCGCAGCTCGATCGTTCGGTCACTGCCCGGGTACCGGCGCGCACCAACACCGATGATCGCTACTTCACCGACAGCTTCCAGATGATGCCGCAGCAGGGCTACACCGCGATGTTCGAGCGCATGCTCGATCATCCGCGCATCGATATCCTGCTGGGCGTGGACTTCGCTGCGCTCGACCACCTGTTGCCGCGCGGGCATCTGGTTTATTGCGGGCCGGTGGATGAGTATTTCGGTCATTCGCTGGGGCGACTGCCTTACCGCTCGTTGCGTTTCGAGCATCGGACCCTGGCACAGGAACAGTTCCAGAAAGTGGCGGTGCTCAACTATCCCGATGAAGCCGTGCCCTACACCCGCATCACCGAATACAAGCATCTGACCGGCCAGCAGCATGCGCACACCAGCGTGACCTACGAATATCCCTGCGCCGACGGCGATCCCTATTATCCGGTGCCGGCAGCGGAGAATGCCGAGCTGTATCAGCGTTACCGGATACTGGCCGAGTCTACCGAAGGCGTCACTTTTCTGGGGCGACTGGGCACTTACAAGTACTACAACATGGATCAGGTAGTGGGCCAGGCGCTGGCACTCTATCAACGTATTGCCCAGACCCGCGGCGCAACTGCCGAGGGTTCGTCCCATGAGCGAGCCTGAAAACTTTGCCAGTTTTCTCATGGGGGGCTTTGAATGCACCAGCAGTCGTCGGGGTGACGGGCGACGCCTGGACCTGATCGCCGCAACCGGTCATGAACGTTGGGCCGAGCGGGATTATCGGCGCCTGGCCGGTTATGGACTGCGCACGGTGCGTGACGGGGTGCGTTGGCACCTGATCGAGCCGCATGCCGGATACTACGATTTCAGCAGTCTGGAGCGGCTGTTGCTGGCCGCTGCGCGAACCGAAACCCAGGTGATCTGGGATCTTGGCCACTACGGCTATCCGGACGATCTGGATATCTGGCGACCGGTATTCGTCGAGCGTTTTGCGCGCATGGCCCAGGCGGTGGCCAGGCGGGTTCGCGAGTCCAGCGATGCCGTGCCGTATTACTGCCCGATCAACGAGCCGTCTTTCTGGGCGTGGGGCGGGGGCGAGGTGGGCTACTTTTACCCGCTGGGACACAAGCGCGGCACCGAGCTCAAACACCAGTTGGTGCGCGCCAGTATCGAGGCCATGGCCGCCATTCGTGAAGTCGATCCGCGAGCGCGTTTCATCCATGCCGATCCGCTGATTCATGTGCGTGCCATGGGGCGGCGGCCGGGTGATATCCAGGCCGCCGAGGCCTATCGTCTGGCCCAGTACGAAAGCTGGGACATGCTCTGCGGACGGAGCTGGCCGGGGCTGGGCGGTCAGGAAGACTTCCTGGATATCCTCGGCGTGAACTTCTATCCGCATAACCAGTGGTATTTCGGCGGGCCGACGATTCTGCTGGGCGAGCCGGACTTTCGGCCTTTGGCCGGCATGCTGGTGGAAGTGTATGTCCGTTACGGGCGCCCGCTGTTGATCAGCGAAACCGGTGCCGAAGGCAGTGCGCGTGGCCCATGGCTGGATTACGTCGGCGAGCAGGCGATTCTGGCGCTGAACAAGGGTGTCGATCTGCGTGGGCTGTGCCTGTATCCGGTGCTCGACTATCCCGGCTGGGATGACGACCGTCACTGCACCAGTGGCCTGCTCGGCTATGCCGACGCCCACGGTGTTCGCCCCGAAGATCCGCCGACCCGTGAAGCCCTGGCACGGATTGCGTCGCGCCTGCCCGATCCCCGAGTGCACACTCTCAAGAGGCCGCGAACATGAACGTCGCGCAAAGTGTGCCACCCAGCCCAGAGGCCGGACGCTTCCTGTGGGGTTACGCCAGGCGTCGGCCATGGGCCTATGGCGGCGTCGCGACGCTGGTGATTGCCGCTGCCAGTTGTGCGGTGGCGGTGCAGTACGGCATGAAACTGCTGGTCGACAGCATGGGCGCAGAGGGTGATCGCGCAGGAGTCTGGTTTGCCTTCGGGGTATTCATTTTCCTGATCGCCATCGAAAATCTGTTCTGGCGCATGGGTGGCTGGCTGGGCTGTCGCACGGTAGTCGCCAGTTGCGCAGACATGCGGGTTGACCTGTTCAGCCATCTGACCGGACACCCGATGCGCTATTTCGCCGAGCACTATGCCGGTGCTCTGGGCAGTCGCATTTCTGCCACGGGCGCGGCAGCGGGGCAGATCTACAGTGCATTGTTATGGAAGATCATTCCGCCCTGCATCGATTTTCTTGGCGCGGTGGTGATACTGGCCACGGTACGGATCCAGATGGCTATCGCATTGGTGGCGTTTGTATTTCTGGTGGCGGCGATCATCACTTTTTTCGGCATTCGCGGACGCAGCCGTCACCAGCACTATGCGGCCCAGGCGGCCAGCGTCGGTGGCGAACTGGTGGATCTGGTCAATAACGTCTGGACGATCAAGGCTTTTGCTGCACGCGAGCGCGAGCGCCTGCGCCTGGATGCGAAGATCCGCACTGAAGCGCGGGCCCAGAGCCGTAGCTGGATGTATGTGGAGAAAGCGCGGGTGCTGCACGACCTGTGTCTGGCGAGCATGGCGGGGACCATGCTCGCCTGGTCGATCCTGCTCTGGACCCGTGGCGCAGTCAGTATTGGCGACGTAGTGATGGTCAGTGCGCTGACGTTTCGTATCCTGCATGGCTCACGCGATCTGGCCCTTGCACTGGTCGAGACCAGCCAGCATATGGGGGCCATCGGTGACACTCTGGCAGTGATCGCCAAACCCTATGATCTCAGCGACAACGAACAGGAATGGGCCGTGCCCTCCGGCGCCATCGAGCTGCAGGATGTCGGCTATGCCTATCCAGGCGGGCGCAAGGTGCTGAACGGGCTGACGCTGCGCATCGAGCCGGGGCAGCGAGTCGGCATCGTCGGGCCGTCCGGTGCTGGCAAGACCACACTGCTGGGCCTGTTGCAGCGTCTGGATGATGTCAGCACCGGCTGCATCCGCATCGATGGCAGCGACCTGCGGCAGATCAGCCAGGACAGCCTGCGCCGACAGATCGCCGTGGTGCCGCAGGAGCCGACGCTGTTCAATCGCAGCATCTACGAAAACATCGCTTATGGACGGCCCGAGGCCACACGCGAAGAAGTGCTCGCCGCGGCTCGTCATGCGTATTGTCAGGAATTCATCGAGCAATTGCCCAAAGGCTACGAAACCCTGGTGGGGGAGCGTGGCGTGATGCTCTCCGGCGGCCAGCGCCAGCGTCTCGGCATTGCCCGGGCCTTTCTCAAGAACGCCCCGATCCTGCTCCTCGATGAAGCCACCGCCGCGCTGGACTCCAGTTCCGAAGCGGTGATCCAGACCGCGCTGGGCGACCTGATGCGTGGGCGCACGGTATTGGCCATCGCTCATCGGCTGACGACCCTCACAGGCTTTGATCGGGTGTTGGTGATTCAGCAGGGCAGCATCGTCGAAGACGGTCCCCCCGACCGGCTACGTAACGCAGGCGGTTTGTTCCAGACACTCTGGCAGGCTCAGGCGATGGGACGGCAGGGGTGAATTGACTGCCCGGTTTTATGGCTTTATCCTGCGCTCACTGCAAGCCTACCGACCGGTAGGTTGTTTTTGGGGTATAGGGATTATGGATGCGCGAAAAACCAGCCGGGTTCCCGTCAGACTGGCGATTGGATTAGGACTTATCGGGGCCCTTGGGCCTTCAGCTGTCGACATGTATTTGTCCAGCCTTCCCGAAATTGCCCGTGAATATCAAACCAGCTTCGCCAGTGTGCAACTGACCCTGACCTTCTTTCTGCTGGCCATGGGCGCAGGCCAATTACTCTTTGGCCCTATTGTTGACGCCTGGGGCAGACGCAGACCTTTATTGGCCGGCCTGACGCTGTTCACGATCTGTTCGCTCGGCGCGGCCTGGGCTCCAACCCTGGAAACACTCATTGCATTTCGCTTTGTCCAGGGCCTTGGCAGTGCTCTGACGCTGGTCGTAATCATGAGCATGGTGCGGGATGTCAGCGAAGGGGTTACCGCGACCCGACTGTTTGCCTTGCTGATGACCATTGAAGGCGTAGCCCCGATCATCGCCCCGGCACTGGGCGGCTTTATCGACGCGCATTTCGGCTGGCGTGCGGTGATGCTGGTCCTGGCGTTTTTCGGTCTGGCGGTGTTCTGCAACAGTTGGTTTTCGCTGCCTGAAACCCTGGACGCCAAGGCCAGGGAACCGCTGAGCTTCGGGGCCGCTTGCCGCACCTACCGGGCAATTGCCAGGGATCGCAGCTTCTTGCGGCCGACCCTCGCCGTGGCTGTGGTGTTCTTCTTTCTGTTTGCCTACATTGGCGGAGCCACGCTGGTCTACCAGGAAACCTACGGGCTGAGTGCGCAGTCGTTTGGCATGCTGTTCGGGGTCACCGGTGTGGCGATTCTGATCGGAGCCATGTTGGCCGGAAAACTCGTCAGCCGGGTCGGCTTGAGCCGTCTTTCACTGCTGGGCGTGGCCTGTATGGCGGGCGGCGCTGCAATCGCTCTGGCGTCGACCCTGACAGGCCTGGGTTTGCCCGGTATCGTGCTGGGCATGGCGGTGGCGCTGTTTGGTCTGGGGATTGCGGAATCCACGCTCATGTCGCTGGTGATGTCGTCGCAGGAGCGGGCGCTGGGTTCCACTGCTGCGCTGCTGGGGGCTTTCCAGTTGTCCGTTTCGTCCAGTGCGACCCCGATCTCGGCATTGGTGCTGATCCATGGGCCTGTAGCCTGGACAATGTTGCTGACGTTCAGCGCATTGCTGGCCTGCCTGCTGACCAAACTAAGCCTCCCGCGTGATGCTGGCGAAAACTTCAATCTCGCCGGACACTGATTCAGGACTGAAAGATGACTGCCAACGCTTTAACTCCCGCTGCCGAACGAATTGCCTACCTTGCCCTGGACCAGTTTGCCGAGCATGGCTATGACGCGGCATCGCTCAACGATATTGCAGTGCGCGCGGGAATAAAAAAGGCTTCGTTGTATGCGCACTTTGCGAGCAAGGACGCACTTTACGAAGTCACGCTTCAACTTGCCCTGCAGGCAGAATCCGATTACGTGGAAACTCAGTTCGCAGTGGCCCGAACATCGAGCAAGACGCCCGGCGAGTTCTATATCGACAATCTGCGCGATCGCTTTTATGCCAATGAGTCTTTGCGGTTCTTGTTGAGGGCGGCGTTTTATCCTCCGCAGCCGCTCAAGGACACCGTCATGAACGGTTTCAATGATTACCTGGCCTCTATCCGCAGCCACTTCCAGCACGCCTTGAGCGCCGCGAATCTGGAAGTTCCGGAGCCGATGAGCGAAGTGCTGGCTGAAACCTTCATGGCGGTTATCGACAGCCTGCACGTCGAGTTGATCTACGGTAATGCCGATGCCTATTGCCGCCGCCTGCAGGCCCTGCAACACCTGTCGCGCATGGTCAGTGGCGATGTACTTGCGAAAGGCATACCGGGTTATAAGTAACCAACTTGCCCGTTTGATAGTCGACTATCGGCAGCGTATCAAGACATGTATCTGTGGTGCCGATAGTGACTATCAAAAAACACAGGTTTTATTTTCTTCGATAAAAATGGAAAATACGCACATTGAATACATGGCTCAATGAGCCGATCTTTATTTCAGGGTTCCGCTCATGCGCTTTTTCCTTGCCCCGCTTGTTGCCGTGGGTTTTTCATTGCTGGCTGGCTGTATTTCCGCTCCGAATCAACCGTCGCTCATCTTGCAAACCAGCAAGGCGCCTGATGAGTATGTGCAATGCGTCATGCCCAAGTTGCAGGAGCATTCACTGGCTCCGGTATTGTCGCAATCCCAGCGGCACTACAAGATCATCGTTCCCAGCGCGGTTGCAGCCGACAATGTAATGGAAGCCTACAAGGCGCCGAAAGGTGGGAAAATTTTCTTGTATGAGCGTCAGTTGCTGGCAGCGACGCCAATTTCTTCCCGGTTCGAGCGGGTGGCGCATGAATGCCTGTAAGAGGCTGAAGTTGCCGATGCAAATAAGTTGAGTATGAATCCGCTCCTGCTTCAGTCTGAAAGCAGGAGCACGCTTGCCCGCAGCGGGCTTAGCTTCCAGTGATCTCTGGCACCCTGGCAATTACCTTGATCTCGAAATCAAAACCATACAGCCAGGTCACACCCACGGCGGTCACTGTCGGGTGTGGCGCCTGACCCCAGAACTCCGGGACTACCCCCCAGATCTTCTCGAACTTCGACTCGGGGTCGACCATGAATACGGTGACGTCCACCACGTCATCGAAGGTGCAGCCGGCTTCCTTGAGGATTGCGTTCAGGTTGTTGAATGCAGTCCTGACCTGGATTTCCAGATCCTCCTCGGGTGAACCGTCCTCTTTGCTGCCGACCTGTCCGGACACAAACAGAAAGCCATTGGAGCGGATCGCGGGTGAATAGCGATTGCGTTCATAAAGGGCCTGACGGCCGGCCGGGAAAACGACATCGCGCTTGCTCATGATTTGATCTCCATCGAGAGGCCGGAACCGGCCTGTAATTGACGATGGAGAAACTTTAAGGGCTTGTCTTCGGGCGATAAACCAGCAACTGTAGCCAGCACTGTTTGTAAAAACCAAACAATCCAGTTGTTATTCGGGGTGGAAATGGACCGTTTCGATGCGATGCAGGCATTTGTCCGGGTGGTGGAGGCGGGCAGTTTTACCCGGGCGGCCGATACTCTGCACGTGAGCAAGACCAGCGTCACGCAACTGGTCCAGCAGCTCGAAGCCCGGCTGCGGGTCAAGTTGCTCAACCGCACGACACGGCGGGTCAACCTCACTGCCGACGGTGCGGTGTTTTACGAGCGGGCAGTCAGGCTGCTGGCGGACCTGGATGACGCCGAGACCAGCCTGTCCAGCGCATCGACCTTGCCCCGAGGGCGGTTACGGGTTGACGTGCCCAGTCCGTTTGCCAGCCTGATCCTGATGCCGGCACTGCCTGAGTTTCATGCCCGCTACCCGGACATCCAGATCGACATGGGCGTCAGCGATCGTATCGTGGATCTGATTGGTGAAAATGTGGATTGCGTGGTTCGCGGCGGCGAGCTGACCGATCAGTCGCTGATGGCCCGACGCATCGGCGATCTGCGGCTTGGCGTGTATGCAGCGCCCAGCTATCTGCAACGACTCGGCACGCCTTTGCATCCGCGTGATCTGGAAGACTCGGATCATCGTGTGATCGGCTTTCTGTGGGCGCGCACCGGCAAGGCACTGCCGTATGCCATGCACCGTGACGCTGAAAGTCTGCACATCCAGGGGCGTTATGCGTTGGCGGTGGACGATGGCACTGCCTACCTCGCGGCAGGCCTGGCCGGCAGCGGAGTGCTCTGGTTGCCGGACTATATGGCCAAGGCGCCGCTGGAGCGTGGTGAACTGGTGGCGCTGTTCACGGATTGGCGCATGGACTCGATGCCGATGTACGTGGCCTTTCCGCCAAACCGGCATATCAGCATCAAGGTGCGGGTATTCATCGACTGGGTCGCCGAACTGATGACGCAACATGCGCCGGTCATTGATCGGCGCAGTGGTGACTGATGGCGCTGCAAGCGGTCACTGGCTGCGATTCCTGACTGCCGCAAGCCATCTGGAAACAACCTCCAGCTCGTCATCGGTGAACTCGTGCGTCAGTCGTGCATTCAACGGCGCCAGTTCGGTTATTGCCTGGGACGTCGCTGTTCGACCCGCGTCCGTCAGCCACAAGCGAAAGCTGCGTTTGTCATGCTCGTCGACGCGGCGCTCGATCAGGCCCGACTTGACCATGCGATCCGCCAGCCCGGTCATGGCTGACGGGGCAATATCCAGCGCCAGGGCGACTTCGCCACTGAGCGCACCATCCTGTTCGTTGAGTACAAACAGTGCGCCGGCCTGGGTTGCGCTGATACCGGCTCGATTGGAAATATGCCGTTCTATGTGCCTGGACAGGCTTTTCTGAGCCGCATTCAGCAAATATACGTAGCGACGGTCATGCGCCATTCTGAGTGCTCGGTAATTGCGTTTCCAGCCATCTTGCCACTATCGGCCATAGCGTGTCGGCATGTTGTTGGCGGAAAAAGCCCAGGTGCCCGATTGGCGATCCGGCACTGTCAGCCGGACCCAACTGACGCCGTTCCACGTTACAGCGCGTCATATGGCTGGACATCAGGTCGATTGCTTCGGCAGGCGCCCAGGGATCGTCATCGATGCCTATGGCAAGAATCGGCATCGTTGGCCGAGCGAAGCGGGCAGGTGCATTGACCGAGGCATCATCGAAGAAATACTGGCGAAGGCTGGTCCAGCGTGACCATTCGCGCATCACGCCTGCCGGCAGGTCTTCGCCAATACCCAGCCTGCGCCCCGGAAAGTAACCGAGAAAGCGTGCGCTGAGCGGGCCCAGAATTTTCAGCAGAATCGTTACTTTCAAGCGTTCCTGCCAGGGCCTTATGAATCGCAGGCATCCTGCGTGGGCGCAGATTGTCACCGCCGCACTGAGCTTGCTGCTGCTTGCGCACAAGCCTATCGCATGCCCACCGAAGCTGTGGCCCACCGCGAGGTGAGGGATTTGCGGATATTGTCCGGACACCCATTCGGTGACAGCTTCGACGTCTTGGTCAGCCCATGCAGTGAAGCCTGCCTGCACGGTTTTCGGGTGCGGGCCATTTCTGCTGACCCCGCGATAGTTGTAGGTGATGACCGCAAAGCCGTTGCTTGCCAGGTATTGCGCGAACGGGAAATACATGCGCTCGGTGACACCTGTCGCCGGATTCAACTGCACTACGGCTTTTACAGTCTCCGTGTGGCTATGAACGGTGACGTCGACGCGCTGGCCGTCACTGCAGGTAATCGGGTGAGTGGTGGTCTTCATGAAATATATTTCGCATGTGAAATAAATTATTTAACATGCGAAATATATGACGGCAAGCCTTTTGTAGATACGTCACTCAGTAAGTGCCGGGCCATAAAAAAACCCCATCACCAGGATGGGGTTCTTTCAACGCAGCGTTTCGTGCTTAGGCTTGAACGACCGGGATATTGGCGTTCGCAGCGGCTTCACGGAACTCGGCGATCTGATCGAAGCTCAGGTAGCGGTAGACGTCCGCTGCCATGGTGTCGATCTGGTTCGCGTAGCTCATGTACTCCTCGACGGTTGGCAGGCGACCCAGGATCGAAGCCACGGACGCCAGCTCGGCCGAAGCCAGGTAGACGTTCGCGCCATCGCCCAGACGGTTCGGGAAGTTACGAGTCGAAGTCGAAACCACAGTGGAGTTCGGTTCTACACGTGCTTGGTTACCCATGCACAGCGAGCAGCCCGGCATTTCCATGCGTGCGCCAGCCTTGCCGTAGATGCCGTAGTAGCCTTCTTCGGTCAACTGGTGAGCGTCCATCTTGGTCGGCGGCGACAGCCACAGACGAGTTGGCAGCTGGCCCTTGACCTGATCCAGCAACTTGCCCGCAGCGCGGAAGTGGCCGATGTTGGTCATGCAGGAACCGATGAACACTTCGTCGATCTTCTCGCCCTGTACCGAAGACAGCAGGCGCGCATCGTCCGGGTCGTTCGGCGCGCAGAGCACAGGCTCCTTGACGTCGGCCAGGTCGATTTCGATGATTTCGGCGTACTCGGCGTCCTTGTCGGCTTCCAGCAGCTCAGGATTGGCAATCCAGGCTTCCATCGCCTTGGCACGACGCTCCAGGGTACGAGGATCACCGTAGCCTTGCTCGATCATCCAGCGCAGCAGGGTGATGTTGGAGTTCAGGTACTCGATGATCGGTTCTTTTGCCAGCTTGATGGTGCAACCGGCAGCCGAACGTTCGGCCGAGGCGTCGG
Source organism: Pseudomonas cichorii (assembly GCF_003700275.1). Classification (GTDB taxonomy): domain Bacteria; phylum Pseudomonadota; class Gammaproteobacteria; order Pseudomonadales; family Pseudomonadaceae; genus Aquipseudomonas; species Aquipseudomonas cichorii_B. Next base: position 24,811 of record NZ_RBRE01000040.1, read on the forward strand.
ACAGCTCGAAAGCCTGTTCGATGCTGAGGTTTTCCAGACCTTCGATTTCCAGGATGCGGCCGGAGAAGGCGTTCTTCTTGCCTTTCTTCTCGACGGTCAGCAGGCCAGCCTGGATCGCGTAGTAAGGAATGGCGTGAACCAGGTCGCGCAGGGTGATGCCAGGTTGCAGCTTGCCCTTGAAGCGGACCAGGATCGACTCTGGCATGTCCAGCGGCATGACGCCGGTGGCAGCGGCGAACGCCACCAGACCGGAACCGGCCGGGAAGGAGATGCCGATCGGGAAGCGGGTGTGCGAGTCACCACCGGTACCGACGGTGTCCGGCAGCAGCATGCGGTTCAGCCAGCTGTGGATGATGCCGTCGCCTGGACGCAGGGAAACACCACCACGGGTCATGATGAAATCAGGCAGCGTGTGGTGGGTCTTGACGTCGATCGGCTTTGGATAGGCCGCGGTGTGGCAGAAGGACTGCATGACCAGATCGGTGGAGAAGCCCAGGCAAGCCAGGTCTTTGAGCTCGTCGCGGGTCATCGGGCCAGTGGTGTCCTGGGAACCGACGGTGGTCATTTTCGGTTCGCAGTAGGTGCCCGGACGGATACCTTCTACGCCACACGCCTTGCCGACCATTTTCTGCGCCAGGGTGAAACCCTTGGTGCTGGCAGCCGGTTGCTCTGGAGTCTTGAACAGATCCGAAGGTGGCAGACCCAGCTCGGCACGTGCCTTGCCGGTCAGGCCGCGACCGATGATCAGCGGAATACGGCCACCGGCGCGAACTTCGTCGAGCAGGACCGGAGTCTTCATTTCAAAGGTGGTCAGGACTTCGTCGCTGTTGTGCTTGGTGACTTTGCCTTCATGCGGGTACAGGTCGATCACGTCGCCCATGTGCATGTTGGAAACGTCGAATTCGATTGGCAGTGCGCCAGCATCTTCCATGGTGTTGTAGAAGATTGGAGCGATCTTGCTGCCGAAGCAGAAACCACCGGCACGCTTGTTCGGAACGTAGGGAACGTCGTCGCCGAAGAACCACAGTACCGAGTTGGTTGCCGATTTACGCGAGGAACCGGTACCGACCACGTCACCGACGTAGGCGATAGGGAAACCCTGGCCGCGCATTTCTTCGATCTGCTTCATCGGGCCGATGGAGCCCTGTACGTCCGGGACGATGCCTTCACGGGCCATTTTCAGCATGGCCAGGGCGTGCAGCGGGATGTCCGGACGCGACCAGGCATCGGGTGCCGGGGACAGGTCGTCGGTGTTGGTTTCGCCGGTGACCTTGAAGACCCGCAGGCTGATCTTGTCAGCCAGTACCGGGCGCTTCTTGAACCACTCGCCGTCAGCCCAGGATTGCAGGACTGCCTTGGCGTGGGTATTGCCGCTCTTGGCTTTTTCTGCGACGTCGTGGAAGGCGTCGAACATCAGCAGGGTGTGCTTGAGTTGTTCGGCAGCGATCGCAGCCAGTTCGCTATCGTCGAGCAGGGCAACCAGAGTCTCGATGTTGTAGCCACCTTGCATGGTGCCCAACAGTTCGGTGGCGCGCTTCTTGTCGATCAGTGGAGAGGTGGCTTCACCTTTGGCCAGGGCCGACAGGAAACCGGCCTTGACGTAGGCCGCTTCGTCCACGCCCGGTGGAATGCGGTTGGTGATCAGGTCGACAAGGAAATCTTCTTCGCCAGCGGGGGGATTCTTCAGCAGCTCAATAAGGTCTGCAGTTTGTTCGGCGTTAAGCGGCTGGGGCACGATACCCTGGGCGGCACGCTCTTCGATGTGTTTACGGTAGGCTTCAAGCACAGTATTACCCTCATCAGTGGTCCCAAATGGGTGTCCGGGACGCTCATCCAGAAATTGTCCGTACCCAGGCAAGGCTTTCGAGCCTTGTTGGCAGGGTATCGGCAATTCCTTACGAAGCTGTTTTCAAAGTTTTACGCCTGCAGGACGGGGGGACTGTAGGTCGACACGGCCATTCGTGATGAGGGAACGGCCTGTCGACACCGTGCTGCGGGATTAACTTGACTGTGCTCGTGACGCTTTGAAAACAGCTTCTAACGGACATTGGCGCCATCTAAGGCACGACGATTCTACGGCAAAACTTCGTTAAAGGTAAGTTAGCCCCTACATCTTCGGGGGTGACCCCTGTTAGACAAAGGGCTAACATGCCTGCTCGTTTCGCCTGCCGTTGTCCTGCCAGCCATGCCTGATCAAATCATCAAAACGCCTTGCGTCGGCCTTTGCTCCACTGTTTACGGGGACCTGGTCTGCCGTGGCTGCAAGCGTTTCCATCATGAGGTGGTTAACTGGAATGGCTATAACGAGGACGAAAAAAGAGCGGTCTGGCTGCGCCTGGAGCATCTGCTGGTCCAGGTAATGACCGCCAAGCTGGAAGTCTTCGATATCGAGAAACTGCGGATGCAACTCGTTCAGCGCAAGATCCGCTTTGTGGCGCATCAATCCGAATACTGTTGGGCCTATCAGTTGATTGCGCGCGGGGCGCGGGTCATCAATCAGGTCGAGGCCTATGGTTTTGTCCTGTTGCCGGAGTTTCGTGACTGGGCGCTGCCTGAACTGCGCGACGCCATCGATCGCGAGTTCTTCCTGCTCTCCGAAGCTCATTACCAACGCTACATCGCCCCGGGTTTCCTGAAGGATGCGTTTGGGGTTTGAGGTTTTTCTTTGGCCCCTATCTGGTTGAGCGTGTCTGTTCTTTGATTGGTTGTTCGGCTCCAGGCCGCCATGGCCCGCCGGCACGTACCCATGGAGCAATGCCGGAGCGTCGTAAAGACGGAGCCGGTAGTGGCCCCACCCGATAATTCCGGATATGCCCACAGAAAAGAACATGCCTTCCTGACGCTTAAAGATGATCCTCCAGGTGCCTGATGATTTCCTCGGTCTTGAGCACCAACACATCGCTTTCCAGTGAGTCGAGCACCGCCTCGGCCGTATTGCCGATCAATGCGCCGGAAAGGCCGGTACGTGCCACAGTACCGATGATCGTCACCGCGGCATCGAGCTGATGAGCCGTGAACGGAATCAACACATCCGCCGGACCCTCGGCAATATGCAGATGACTGTCGTCGATATCGAATTCGCTCTGGAATGCCTGACACTGCTCCCGATAACGCGCCTCGATACTCTCCTTCAACTGATAGACCGGATCGGCAGCCGACAGCATGGGCGAGGGATGCGCCGTAATCACATGCAAATGCCCCTTGGCCAGGGCCGCAATGTCATAACCGTGATCGACAATACTGAAGTGCAGCGCCCTGTGCTCGCCATCCGCATTACCGACATCCACGGCCGCCAGAATCACTCCACCTGTCCAGGGCCGAGAAGTCTTGACCATCAACACCGGGCTTGGACAGTAACGCAACAGCTTCCAGTCGTCCGGAGTGAGCAGGGCCTTTTTCAGCGGGTTATCGGGAAAATGCTGCTTGATGACCAGCCCGCAGCCTTCGGCCTGCTGCACCTTGCTGATGGTCTTGTGCGTAGACTCTTCCCAGTGCTGCTCCGCGGTTGCGGTAAAGCCCTCTTCCTGCAGGGCTCTTTTCAACTCGTTGAGCTGCTGGGTATGCGGATGCTCCTCGTCGCAGATCAGCAGATGCAGATGAGCCTGGGTGACCCCGGCGATCAGTTTCGCGCGGTTCAGGGCCAGACTCTCGGTACGGTTGGGTTCGATGACCACCAGAATGCTGCGAATCGATTGCATGGCGCTGACCTCCACAAGGCGATTGTGCCCACAACTATAGTTGCAGTGCGTCGGGACGTCGCTTGATCTGGATCACAGCATTTCTGTCGCGGCCAGCGCACACCCCTCGTATAATGCGCGGCCTTGCAACCTCGTCCTCTGTGAGCTTATGTACCCGATCCCCGAAATCGAAGCCTTCCTGCTGTGCCGCACGCCCGACAGTTGGGTTCAGGCCGCCTTGCGCAATCTGGACATTCTGTTGATCGATCATGCGAACAACGAGAAAAAGGCTGCCGGGGCGGCGTTTCAGTTCATGTTCCAGTACAACGACAAGTTCGATCTGCTGAGCAAGATGTCGCGCCTGGCCCGTGAGGAACTGCGGCATTTCGAGCAGGTGCTGAGCATCATCCGCAAGCGCGAAATCCCGATGGCCAACGTCAGTTCGGCGCGTTACGCCGGTTCATTGCGCAAGCTGGTACGCAACCATAATCCCTATCGACTGACCGATGCGCTGATTGTCGGTGCCATCGTCGAAGCCCGCTCCTGCGAACGTTTTGCTGCACTGGTGCCGCATCTGGACGAAGAGCTGGCCAAGTTCTACGCCGGCCTGCTGAAGTCCGAAGCCCGGCATTTCCAGGATTACCTGAAACTGGCCTACACCTACGGTGACAAGGCCGATGTCGACGCCAAGATCGAAGAAATCCGTCTGGCCGAACGCGAACTGATCGAAAGCCCCGATGAAGAATTCCGCTTCCACAGCGGCGTACCTGTCGCTGCCTGAAAAGGCTTGCCGGCTTACCCCAAAACGACCGCCTTGCCAGCGGTCGTTTTTTTATGAAGTTTTAGTTAGCTAGCTAACAAATGCTTTGACATTAGCTGCCTGAGCAGTAATATCGCCACATTACTGCCTAAGCAGCTTTTGTGGTGAATCCTTGAAACATTTCACGTCCGATAATTTCGATTCCAGCCTGATAGGCCTGTTGGTCGGTCGCACCAATGCCCTCAAGGACCGCATGCTGGACAAGTATTTACTGCCCTACGACGTCACCTTTTCGCAGTTCAAGGTGCTGATCATCATTGCCCAGTTTTCGCTCGATACCCCCGTCGAATTGTGTCGGCACCTGTCCCTCGACAGTGGCTCGATGACGCGGATGCTCGACCGCCTGGAGCAAAAGGAGTTGATCGTGCGCAGCCGCTCGGCAGCCGACCGGCGTCAGGTGCATCTGGCCCTGACCGAGCAGGGGCGAAAACTGTCGGACCTGCTGCCGCAGATCGGTGCCGACGCCATGAACGACACTTTTGCCGTTCTGGACACGGAAGAAGTCGAAACCCTGCAGCGAATCCTGACCAAGGTGCTGGTGGCCGCCGACGACCACATCACCCTTACACGCCTGAGTTTCAAGTCCACGGGAACGAAATGAGCGGCAGCCGCCGACATCGCCCGGTAACACCTCGATATCCAGCAATTACTGCTTCACCGACTACAAGGTAATCGTCATGGCTACTGCCACTACTGAAAAAACATCTGTCGACTCGCAGCAGGATAGCAATCCGGGCAAGCGCAGATTCATGCTGCTGGTGCTCGCCTTGATCGTCATTGCTGGCGCGGCGGGTGTCTGGGCCTGGCATGAGTTCTATGGCCGCTGGAGTGAAAGCACCGACGATGCCTACGTTAATGGCAATGTCGTCGAGATCACCCCGCTGACTACCGGCACGGTCATCAGCATCGGCGCCGACGACGGTGATCTGGTGCGTGAAGGCCAGGTGCTGATCAGGTTCGACCCCAGCGACGCCGAAGTCAGTCTGCAAAGCGCCGAAGCCAATCTGGCCAAGGTGGTACGTCAGGTGCGCGGGCTCTACAGCAACGTCGATGGCATGAAGGCGCAACTGGCGGCGCAACGGGCCGAGGTGCAAAAGGCTCAGGACAACTACAGCCGGCGCCGCAGCCTGGCTGTGGGCGGGGCGATTTCCCAGGAAGAGCTGTCCCACGCCAAGGATGACCTGACCAGTGCCCAGAGCGCGTTGAACAATGTCCAGCAACAACTGGCCAGCAGCGTGGCGCTGGTGGACGACACCGTAGTGTCTTCGCATCCGGACGTGAAGGCTGCTGCCGCGCAACTGCGTCAGGCTTATCTGGCCGATGCCCGTACCACCGTGGTGTCGCCGGTTACCGGCTATGTGGCCAAACGCACGGTGCAACTGGGCCAGCGAATTCAGCCGGGCACAGCCACGATGGCCGTTATCCCGCTGGATCAGTTGTGGATCGATGCCAACTTCAAGGAAACCCAGCTGGGCAAGATGCGCATCGGCCAGCCGGTGGAAATCACCTCGGACCTGTATGGCGGCCAGGTGAAATACAGCGGCACTATCGACAGCCTGGGAGCCGGGACCGGTAGCGCTTTTGCCCTGTTGCCGGCCCAGAACGCGACCGGTAACTGGATCAAGATCGTCCAGCGGGTGCCGGTGCGGATTCATATCAATCCCGAGCAGTTGGCGAACAATCCGCTGCGCATTGGTCTGTCGACCACGGTCGATGTCAATCTGCATGACCAGAGTGGCCCCGTACTGGCTCAGCAGCCGCCGAAGAAAGCCTCGTTCAGCACCAACATCTATGCCGAGCAGTTGGCCGATGCCGACGCCATGATCGCGCGTCTGATTCATGACAACAGTGCATCGGGCAGCAAATCGACTGCCCAGCGCTGATCCGCCAATCCGCAAGCCCCGACCTTTCGGCCGGGGCATCGCTTTCGTGTCAAAGGATTTGCGATGAGCAACAACGCTCCAGCCTCGTTTACGCCGCCCAGTCTGCTGATGTGCACCATCGGCCTGTCGCTGGCGACCTTCATGCAGGTGCTCGACACCACCATCGCCAACGTCGCCTTGCCGACCATTTCCGGGAATCTGGGCGTGAGTTCGGAGCAGGGTACCTGGGTTATCACCTCGTTTGCGGTCAGCAATGCGATTGCCTTGCCACTGACCGGCTGGCTCAGCCGCCGCTTCGGAGAGGTCAAGCTGTTCCTGTGGGCGACCATGCTGTTCGTGCTGGCTTCGTTCCTGTGCGGGATTTCCCAGTCGATGCCGGAACTGGTCGGCTTCCGGGTGCTGCAGGGCGTGGTGGCCGGGCCGCTGTATCCGATGACCCAGACCCTGTTGATTGCGGTTTATCCGCCTGCGAAAAGGGGAATGGCGCTGGCGCTGCTGGCCATGGTCACGGTGGTCGCGCCGATTGCCGGGCCGATTCTCGGCGGCTGGATCACTGACAGCTACAGCTGGCCGTGGATTTTCTTCATCAATATCCCGATTGGCCTGTTTGCAGTCTGGGTGGTTCGCTCCCAGATGGCCAGGCGCCCGGTGAGTACCAGTCGCCAGCCAATGGATTACGTCGGATTGCTGACCTTGATCATCGGTGTCGGTGCCTTGCAGATTGTCCTCGACAAGGGCAATGACATGGACTGGTTCGAGTCGAACTTCATCGTGGTCGGCTCGCTGATTTCGATTGTGGCGCTGGCAGTGTTCGTGATCTGGGAAATGACCGACAAGCATCCCATCGTCAACCTGCGGCTGTTTGCGTATCGCAATTTCAGGATCGGTACGCTGGTGCTGATCGGCGGTTATTCCGGGTTCTTCGGCATCAACCTGCTACTGCCGCAGTGGCTGCAGACCCAGATGGGCTATACCGCCACCTGGGCCGGGCTGGCGGTGGCGCCCATCGGTATCCTGCCGGTATTGATGTCGCCCTTTGTCGGCAAATATGCGCACCGTTTCGACTTGCGGCTGCTGGCGGGCATGGCTTTTCTGGCCATGGGCCTGAGCTGCTTCATGCGCGCGCAATTCACCAATGAAGTGGATTTCGAGCATGTGGCGCTGGTGCAACTGTTCATGGGCATTGGCGTGGCGCTGTTCTTCATGCCGACCTTGAGCATTCTGCTCTCGGACCTGCCGCCACAGCAGATTGCCGATGGCTCCGGCCTGGCGACTTTCCTCAGGACCCTGGGCGGCAGCTTCGCGGCCTCACTGACTACCTGGATCTGGATCCGTCGTGCCGATCAGCATCACGCCTACCTGAGTGAGAACATCAGCACCTTCGAGCCTGCCACCCGCGACGCGCTCAATAGCCTGGGTGGTGCAAGCCCGCAGGCTTATGCGCAACTGGAGCAGACGCTCAACAGCCAGGCCTACATGATGTCCACAGTGGATTATTTCTACATGCTGGGCTGGGTGTTCGCGGGGCTGATCCTGTTGGTGTGGATGGCCAGGCCGCCATTTGCCGCCAAGGCCGGGCCGGCAGCCGGAGGAGGGCATTGAGCCGGCTTGGCGAAATAACTGTTGGAGCGAATTCATTCGCGAAAAGGCTGGTACATCCAGTCACTATGTGGCGCCTGGAACATAGTCTTCACGGATGAATCCGCTCCTGCACAGGCTTCAATCCAGCAAAACCATCTGCTCAGGCGGAAAATCGAACGCATTGAGCGAAAAGCCCTGTTCGTCCACCTGCAAGGCCCAGCCCTGGCGGTCCCAGTCGCCCAGCACGATGCGCTGTGCGGTCTGGTCGCCGATCTGCAGCTTGTGAATGGCCGGGCGATGGGTGTGCCCGTGAATCAGGGTGCGGACGCCATATTGCTCCATCACCTGAGGTATGAATTCGGGGGTGACATCCACGATGTCATTGGCTTTCATGCGAGTCTGCGCCCGGCTTTCGTTGCGCAGCTTGCGTGCCAGCTTGTGTCGGGTGTTCAAGGGCAGATGCCGCAGGATCCACAGGCTCAACGGATTGCGCAGGTAGCGGCGCATGCGGATATAGCCTTCGTCGCGGGTGCACAGGCTGTCGCCATGCATCAACAGCACCGGCTCGCCATTGAGTGGCACGACGCTGGGATCGTTCAACAGGGTACAGCCGGCGGCCTTGCAGAACGCCTTGCCGATCATGAAGTCGCGGTTGCCGTGCATCAGGAAAACCTGGGTGCCGCTGTCGCTCAGTTCGCGCAGGGCCTGGCAGATCGAGCTCTGGAACGGCGACATGGCATCGTCGCCGACCCAGACCTCGAAGAAGTCCCCGAGGATATACAGCGCCGTGGCAGTGCGGGCCCGGCCAGAGAGTAGATCCAGAAACGCCCGAGTGATATCCGGGCGTTTTTCCTCAAGATGCAGGTCGGAGATCAGCAGTATCACTCAACGATCTCGGCTTTCTCGATGATCACGTCTTCGGACGGAACGTCCTGATGGCCGGCTTTGCTGGTGGTTGCAACGCCTTTGATCTTGTCGACTACGTCATTGCCTTCGACCACTTCACCGAATACGGCATAGCCCCAGCCTTGAACGGTCGGTGCGCTGTGGTTCAGGAAGCTGTTGTCAGCCACGTTGATGAAGAACTGAGCGGAAGCCGAATGCGGCTCCATGGTGCGGGCCATGGCAACGCTGTACTTCTTGTTCGGCAGGCCGTTGTTGGCTTCGTTCTGGATGCTTGGGCGCTTGTCTTTCTTCTCTTTCATGCCTGGCTCGAAACCGCCGCCCTGGATCATGAAGTTACCGATGACACGGTGGAAGATGGTGTTGCTGTAGTGGCCAGCATTAACGTATTCGATAAAGTTGGCTACGGTCAGCGGCGCCTTCTCTGCATTCAGTTGCAGAACGATGTCGCCGTGGTTGGTGGTCAGTTTTACTTTGGACATATCGAAAGTCGCTCTTTTGGCATTCATGAATGGGCGCAGTATCACCCTGACGCGCAGTTTACAGGGGAGGTTACATATTTCAGGTTTTTTGCTGCTTTTCTACCTTCAAATGCGCACTCTGTTGTCAGGGGCTTGACAGCTTCGGCTATGATAAGCGCTTTGATTTAGTCGGCCTACCCTGGCCGCGCACCTGTATGTCCAAGGATCCTATGAGCAAGCCCACTCCAGAACCCGCTGCGAATTCAAAGGCAGGCCCTGTCGTCCCTACCAATTTCCTGCGTCCGATCGTGCAGGCCGACCTGGATTCAGGCAAGCACACCCAAATCGTGACCCGCTTTCCGCCGGAGCCTAATGGCTATCTGCACATCGGTCATGCCAAGTCGATCTGTGTGAACTTTGGCCTGGCCAACGAGTTCGGTGGCGCGACGCACCTGCGTTTCGACGACACCAACCCGGCCAAGGAAGACCAGGAATACATCGACGCCATCATGAGTGACGTCAAGTGGCTGGGTTTCGAGTGGGCTGGCGAAGTGCGCTACGCCTCGCAGTATTTCGACCAGTTGCACGACTGGGCGGTCGAGCTGATCAAGTCGGGCAAGGCCTATGTCGACGATCTGACCCCCGAGCAGGCCCGCGAGTACCGCGGCAGCCTGACCGAGCCGGGCAAGAACAGCCCGTTCCGTGAGCGCAGCGTCGAGGAAAACCTGGACCTGTTCGCCCGCATGAAAGCCGGTGAGTTCGAGGATGGCGCCCGCGTACTGCGCGCCAGGATCGACATGGCCTCGCCAAACATGAACATGCGCGACCCGATCCTGTATCGCATCCGTCATGCGCATCACCACCAGACCGGCGACAAGTGGTGCATCTACCCCAACTATGACTTCACCCATGGCCAGTCCGATGCCATCGAAGGCATCACTCACTCGATCTGCACCCTGGAATTCGAGGGCCATCGTCCGTTGTACGACTGGTTCCTGGACAACCTGCCGGTGCCGAGCAAGCCGCGCCAGTACGAATTCTCGCGCCTTAACCTGAGCTACACCGTCACCAGCAAGCGCAAGCTCAAGCAACTGGTCGATGAAAAGCACGTCAGTGGCTGGGATGACCCGCGCATGTCGACCCTGTCGGGTTTCCGCCGTCGTGGCTACACCCCGGCTTCGATCCGCAACTTCTGCGAAATGGTCGGCACCAACCGTTCCGATGGCGTGGTCGACTTCGCGATGCTCGAATTCAGCATCCGCGACGATCTGGACCGCAATGCGCCACGGGCCATGTGCGTGCTGCGTCCATTGAAAGTCGTGATCACCAACTATCCGGAAGGTCAGGTCGAGAAGCTTGAACTGCCACGCCACCCCAAGGAAGACCTGGGCGTGCGCGAGCTGCCGTTCGCTCGCGAGATCTACATCGATCGCGACGACTACATGGAAGAGCCGCCAAAAGGCTACAAGCGCCTGGAACCGGCCGGTGAAGTCCGTCTGCGCGGCAGCTACGTAATCCGTGCCGACGAAGCCATCAAGGACGCCGACGGTAATATCGTCGAGCTGCGTTGCTCCTACGACCCCGACACCCTGGGCAAGAACCCGGAAGGTCGCAAGGTCAAGGGTGTGATTCACTGGGTTCCGGCGGCTGCAAGCGTCGAGTGCGAAGTGCGCCTGTACGACCGCCTGTTCCGCTCGCCGACGCCTGACAAGGCCGAAGACGGCGCCACGTTCCTGGAAAACATCAATCCCGATTCCCTGCAAGTACTGAGTGGTTGTCGTGCTGAACCTTCATTGGGGCAAGCGCAACCGGAAGACCGTTTCCAGTTCGAGCGCGAAGGTTACTTCTGTGCCGACATCAAGGACTCGAAACCAGGTCGTCCGGTATTCAACCGCACAGTGACATTGCGGGATTCCTGGAGCTGAGGTTAGCCAAGTGCTTTCGATCTACAACACGCTCACCAAGAGCAAAGAAGTCTTCAAGCCGCTGGATGGCAACAAGGTACGCATGTATGTCTGCGGGATGACCGTGTACGACTTCTGCCACCTTGGCCACGGCCGCAGCATGGTTGCGTTCGACCTGGTCACCCGCTGGTTGCGCTTCAGCGGTTACGACCTGACTTACGTGCGCAACATCACCGATATCGATGACAAGATCATCAATCGTGCCCGTGACAACGGCGAATCGTTCGACGCGCTGACAGCGCGCATGATCGATGCCATGCACGAGGACGAAGCGCGTCTGAATATCCTCAAGCCGGACATGGAGCCGCGGGCCACCGATCATATTCCTGGCATGCATGCCATGATCCAGACCCTGATCGACAAGGGCTATGCCTACGCGCCGGGCAATGGCGACGTGTACTACCGCGTCGGCAAGTTCATGGGCTACGGCAAGCTGTCGCGCAAGAAGATCGAAGACCTGCGCATCGGTGCGCGTATCGAAGTCGACGAGTCCAAGGACGATCCACTGGATTTCGTGCTCTGGAAAGGCGTCAAGCCTGGTGAGCCGAGCTGGGAGTCGCCATGGGGGCCGGGGCGTCCGGGCTGGCATATCGAATGCTCGGTAATGTCCACCTGCTGCCTGGGTGAAACCTTCGACATTCATGGCGGCGGCAGCGACCTCGAATTCCCGCACCATGAAAACGAGATCGCCCAGAGCGAAGCCGCGACCGGCAAGACTTACGCCAATGCCTGGATGCACTGCGGCATGATTCGCATCAATGGCGAGAAGATGTCCAAGTCCTTGAACAACTTCTTCACCATTCGCGACGTGCTGGCTAAATACCATCCGGAAGTGGTGCGTTACCTGCTGGTGTCCAGCCACTACCGCAGCGCGATCAACTACTCCGAAGACAGCCTGAAAGAGTCCAAGAGCGCGCTGGAGCGTTTCTATCACGCGCTCAAGGGCTTGCCGGTGGCCGAGCCTGCGGGGGGCGAAGCGTTCGTCGAGCGTTTCACCACGGCGATGAACGATGACTTCGGCACGCCTGAAGCCTGTGCTGTGCTGTTCGAGATGGTGCGTGAGATCAACCGTTTGCGTGACAGCGATCAGGCAGCGGCTGCGGGTCTGGCGGCACGTCTCAAGCAACTGGCCAGTGTCCTGGGCGTGTTGCAGCTCGAAGCGGAGGATTTCCTGCGTGCCGGTGCTGAAGGGCGGGTTGATGCGGCTGAAGTCGAAGCCTTGATCCAGGCGCGTCTGGATGCTCGTAGTGCCAGGAACTGGGCCGAATCCGACCGCATCCGCGACCAGCTCACGGCCATGGGCGTAGTGCTGGAAGATGGCAAGGGCGGTACGACCTGGCGTCTGGCTGACTGATCAGTCTGTGGAAGGCAGCTTGCTGGCGACACCACCAGTGAAGTCAATGAATATTTATTGATTTTCACCGGCCCTGTCGCCAGCAAGCTGCCTCCCACATGATGAACTGCCATGCAAATTCATTGACGAACCTCTCGCAACCGTTTGTAAAGCGTATTGCGACTGACGCCCAACCGCTTGGCCAATTGTGAAATATTGCCGCCAGCCGCCTGCAACAGGTGGTTCAGGTCTTCGGTCGACGGAAAATTCCCCTTGATCCGCAGTGGCGCTACAGGCTCGTCTCTCTCCTCGTCCATCTGAATATCCAGAAAGAAATCTTCCGGCAGGTGCTCCAGCGTAACGATCTGATCGTCAGCCAGTGCCAGCGCGACCTGTATCACGCTATTGAGCTGGCGAAGATTGCCCGGCCACGGATGATGCTCGAACAGTTCAAGCACTTCGCAAGAGAACCCTGCCCGCTGGTGAGGTTCGCGATGGCGTTCCCAGATGCGCTGGATAAGTGCCTGCCTGTCGGTGCGTTCGCGCAAGGGCGGAAGTTCGATATTCAGCCCGCTGATCCGGTAATACAGATCCTGGCGGAAATGGCCTGTCTGGACCCGCTCGCGCAGGCTGTGGTTGGTGGCCGAGATCAGGCGGATATCCACCGGATGCAGCTCGCTGCTGCCCAGCGGCTGCACGCAACGCTCCTGCAGCACGCGCAGCAGACGCGCTTGCACCGGCATTGGCATGTCGCCGATTTCATCGAGAAACAGCGTGCCTTTGTCAGCCTTGCGAATCAGGCCGATGCTGCCTTTCTGATGGGCGCCGGTGAACGCCCCCTTGCTGTAGCCGAACAGTTCCGACTCCACCAGTTCAGCCGGAATGGCCGCGCAGTTGACGGCAATCATCGGTTGGCTGGCACGCGAGCTGGCCACATGCAAGGCTTTGACGAACACTTCCTTGCCGACTCCGGTTTCTCCGTGAATCAACAGCGGGATGTCCTTTTCCAGAAGCCGTTGCGCCTGACGAACCGCCTTTTCGACTTTTGCATCGCCCAGGTCGATGGCATTCAGATCAAGCGTGGGCGAAGTATTGGCCTGTTGCGCAGGCTGCAGCGGCGGCAATAGCTGCATCGGTTTGCGTCGCGGGCGCTTGAGCAGGCACTGGAAGCGGCTATTGCCAAAGGCATGCAGCGCGAAAGGGCGTGCTTCGGGTTCGCTGAGCAGCTGCAGGATCGGGCATTTGAACAGTTCTTCGATATTGACCCCGGACAGCCTGACGCCCAGTAGGTTGTCGGCGCGGCGGTTGGCGCAGCGGATCCTGCCGCTTTCATCGAAAATCAGCAGGCCGGCCCACTGGCTGTCCAGATTGTTCAGGCCGGTATTGAAGGTCAGCTGGAAATGGGTGTCGCGGAACTGGTCGAGAATCAGTCGGTTTTCCACTGACTGACTCATCATCTTGACCATGCCCAGGGTATGCGAGGGCGGCAGGAAGCTGTCGCTGGAGACGTCCAGGATGGCGATCATGCGTCGATCGGCATCGAATATCGGTGAGGCCGAACCGGTCATGAAGCGGTTGGCCTTGAGAAAGTGCTCGTCGGGTTCGATATGCACGGCTTGTTCGCAGGCCAGTGCGGTGCCGATGGCATTGGTGCCGGTCCCGCGCTCGCTCCAGCTGGCTCCGGCCAGAAAGCCCTGGGTTTGCGCAGGGTCGACGAAACGCTGGGTGCCCCATGACTTGAGCAGTTGCCCCTGCTGATCGGCCAGCAGGATCAGGCAATTGGAGTTGCTCAGGATATTGTCATAGAACGGCAGCACTTCCTGATGGGTGGTTTGCACCAGCGAATGATGACGCTCCAGCAGCCGGGAAACCTGGGCGCCCGGCAACACGTCGAACGAGGGGCGTGTCTGATGGCTCAGGCCGAAGCTGCGGCAGCGCGTCCATGAATCCTGAATGATGATGTCGTGCGTAAGCGATGCGCGGGTAGTGACCATGAGCAATGAGTCCTGCGAGTGCCTTGTTGTTTTTGTTTTAGGTCTTGCATGGAGCATCCGTGCCCGAATCGTTCATCCAGTGTCGTCCAGTACTGTTCAAAGTCAATGTTCATTTTGTTCAGGTGTTCAGCATTTTTTGTTCATTTTTGTTCAGCTCTGAAGACGCCGTGCCTGCTCGTTAAAAGCCGGACGCTCTAGGTCGAGCCTTTCAACCGGATAACGCGATCTGGCACGAATGTCGCTCTATGCCAACTGCATTTGAGCTGCATCCCTGACAAGAAAAAATAACAAAGGGCACGCCATGTCACTTACGTTGGAGCACGTCAGTCGCGCAGTCGATGGCCAGATATGGATCGACGACGCATCCCTGAGCTTTGAGCCCGGATCCTTCAATGTGCTGCTGGGGCGGACCCTGTCCGGCAAGACCAGCCTGATGCGCCTGATGGCTGGCCTGGACAGGCCCGACACTGGCCGGGTGCTGATGAACGGCGTGGATGTCACGCACCGGCCGGTGCGCAAGCGCAATGTGTCGATGGTCTATCAGCAGTTCATCAATTACCCGAGCATGACCGTGTTCGAGAACATCGCTTCGCCATTGCGTCAGGCGGGGATGTCCCGAGAGGTTATCCAGACCCGGGTGCTTGAAACCGCAAAGATGCTGCGCATCGAAAAATTCCTCCAGCGTCATCCTCTGGAGTTGTCTGGCGGACAGCAGCAGCGTACGGCCATGGCCCGGGCGCTGGTCAAGGATGCCGAGCTGATCCTGTTCGATGAGCCGCTGGTCAACCTCGACTACAAGTTGCGCGAAGAACTGCGCCAGGAAATGCGCGAGCTGTTTGCGGCGCGGCATACCATCGCCATCTACGCGACCACCGAGCCCAACGAGGCGCTGGCGCTGGGCGGCACCACTACTATCCTGCACGAAGGACGGGTCGTGCAGAGCGGCAAGGCTGCCGAGGTCTATCAGCGGCCAAGTACGGTACTGGCCGCCGAGTTGTTCTCCGAGCCGCCGATCAACCTGATGCCCGGTCGCATCGAGGGCAATGAAGTCAGTTTCGCCAACTTCGTGCATTTCCCGCTCAATGCCGACCTGCGCAAGATCGGTGACGGCGAATACCGTTTCGGGGTGCGACCCAGCCACCTGAGCCTGGTGCCGTCCAATGACGACGATCTGGAACTGGCGGTTACCGTCGAGCTGGCGGAAATCAGCGGCTCCGAAACCTTCCTGCATGTGCGCAATGAGCTTTTTGCCTTGGTGCTGCACTTGCCGGGCGTGCATGGCTATGACGTCGATGCGGCGATCCGGGTGTATATCCCGACCCACAAACTCTTTGTGTTCGATCAGCAGGGGCGCCTGATTCAGGCGCCCGGTCTGCGCATGGCGAGGGTTGCCTGATGGCCGAGATCCGTTTGCAGAACCTGGCCCACAGCTATAGCGCCAATCCGGGGCCGGACGATTACGCCATCCGGGAAATGACCCATGTCTGGGAGCAGGGCGGCGCTTATGCATTGCTCGGGCCTTCCGGGTGCGGCAAGTCGACCTTGCTCAATCTCATTTCCGGCCTGTTGAGTCCGTCGCAAGGGCAGGTGCTGTTCGACTCCAGAGAGGTCAATGATCTGAGTCCCGAGCGCCGCAACATCGCTCAGGTTTTCCAGTTTCCGGTGGTCTACGACACCATGACCGTCTTCGATAACCTGGCTTTTCCATTGCGCAATCAGGGCCTGGATGAAAAACGTGTCCACACCAAGGTGCAGGAAATCGCCGAAGTGCTGGACTTGCAGCCCTTGCTGAAAAAGAAGGCGCGCAATCTGACGGCGGACGAAAAGCAAAAGGTCTCCATGGGGCGCGGGCTGGTGCGCGATGACGTCTCGGCCATCCTGTTCGATGAACCGCTGACGGTGATCGACCCGCATTTGAAGTGGAAGCTGCGCCGCAAGCTCAAGCAGATCCACGAGCAATTCAATATCACCATGGTTTACGTCACCCACGATCAACTGGAGGCCTCGACCTTCGCTGACAAGATCGCGGTGATGTACGGCGGCCAGATTGTGCAGTTCGGGACGCCACGTGAGCTGTTCGAGAAACCCCGCCACACCTTTGTCGGCTATTTCATCGGCAGTCCGGGCATGAACCTGATCGAGGTCCGGCCGCAGGGCAACGGGGTGATGTTCGGCGATGTGCAGGTGCCGCTGTCCGGTCCACTGCAGCAATTGATTGCCCATACATCATTCACCAGCCTGAAGATCGGCATCCGTCCCGAGTTCGTTCATGTCTGGGACGGTCCCTACGAAGAGGCGATGTGCGCCGAGGTGGTGTATGTCGAGGATCTGGGTACCTACAAGATCCTGACCCTTGCGCTGGCCGGGCAGAAAATCAAGGTACGCCTGCCTGAAGACAAGCCTGTGCCGCAGGGGCAGGCCTGGATCAGTTTTCCCGCGCAATGGTTGATGCTGTATGCCGATGATTTCTTGCTTGAGTCCGGTCAAGAGCGGGGTACGCCATGAACAAGGTCCATAACAACAAGGCCTGGTGGCTGGTGCTGCCGGTGTTCCTGCTGGTGGCATTCAGTGCCATCGTGCCGATGATGACGGTGGTCAATTATTCGGTGCAGGACATCTTCGACCAGTCCAACCGCTATTTCGTGGGCGCCGACTGGTATCGCCAGGTCCTGCAGGACCCGCGTTTGCATGATTCGCTGCTGCGCCAGTTCATCTACTCGGGTTGTGTGCTGCTGATCGAGATTCCGCTGGGTATCGCCATCGCCCTGACCATGCCGACCAAGGGGCGCTGGTCGTCGCTTTGCCTGATCGTCATGACCATTCCATTGCTGATTCCGTGGAACGTGGTGGGTACCATCTGGCAGATCTTTGGCCGTGCCGATATCGGCCTGTTGGGCTGGAGCCTCAATCAACTGGGCATCAGTTACAACTATGCGGCCAATACCATGGATGCCTGGGTGACGGTGCTGGTCATGGATGTCTGGCACTGGACGTCACTGGTTGCACTGCTGTGCTACTCGGGGTTGCGTGCCATTCCGGACGTGTACTACCAGGCGGCGCGTATCGATCGGGCGTCAAGCTGGGCGGTGTTCCGACATATCCAGTTGCCGAAGATGAAGAGCGTGCTGCTGATCGCGGTGATGCTGCGCTTCATGGACAGTTTCATGATCTACACCGAGCCGTTCGTCCTCACCGGCGGCGGGCCGGGCAACGCCACGACCTTCCTGAGCCAGACCCTGACACAAATGGCGATCGGTCAGTTCGACCTGGGGCCGGCGGCGGCGTTCTCGCTGGTGTACTTCCTGATCATTCTGCTGGTTTCGTGGCTGTTCTATACCGCCATGACCCATAGCGACAAGAACTGAGGATCGGCCATGAATGCACGCAAGGCTGTGCCGTTGTTGATCTACATCCTGTTCCTGCTGGTGCCGATCTACTGGCTGCTGAACATGTCGTTCAAGAGCAATACCGAGATTCTCGGTGGCCTGACGCTCTGGCCGCAGGACTTCACACTGGCCAATTATCGGGTGATTTTCACCGACCCAAGCTGGTACAGCGGGTATATCAATTCGCTGTACTACGTGTGCCTGAACACGGTGATTTCCCTGGCGGTGGCCTTGCCGGCGGCTTATGCGTTCTCGCGCTACCGGTTCCTGGGTGACAAGCACCTGTTCTTCTGGCTGCTGACCAATCGCATGGCGCCACCGGCAGTTTTCCTGCTGCCGTTCTTTCAGCTCTATTCTTCGATTGGCCTGTTCGACACCCATATTGCCGTGGCACTGGCGCATTGCCTGTTCAACGTACCGCTGGCGGTATGGATTCTGGAAGGCTTCATGTCGGGGGTTCCCAAGGAAATCGACGAAACCGCCTACATTGACGGCTATAGTTTTCCGCGTTTCTTCGTAAAGATTTTCGTGCCGCTGATTGGCTCCGGCATTGGGGTGACGGCGTTCTTCTGCTTCATGTTTTCCTGGGTCGAACTGCTGCTGGCGCGCACGCTGACGTCGGTCAACGCCAAGCCCATCGCGGCAGTCATGACCCGTACGGTATCGGCTTCGGGTATCGACTGGGGCGTGCTGGCTGCGGCCGGGGTCTTGACCATTTTGCCGGGCATGCTGGTGATCTGGTTCGTTCGTAATCATGTGGTCAAGGGCTTTGCCCTTGGCCGGGTCTGAGGAGTCGGGATATGGAATGGATGGCCTGGACTTCACTGACGGCGGGTTTCTTCGGCGTCATCGCGGTGCTGCTGATCGGCATGACGGTGTGGGAGCTGAGTTCGCCCTGCGTCGAGCGTCGTGGTTTTCTGCCGATCGTCACCAGCCGTGGCGACCGCCTGTTCATCGGACTGCTGGCAAGTGCCTACCTGCATTTGCTGGTCATCGGCGTGACGGACTGGAGTATCTGGATCGCTTCGCTGGTATCGCTGCTGTGGTTGTTGGTCGTAATGCGTTGGGGGTAGCCGAGCAACTGTTTTCATGCCGGGACTGTCCGGGAGGCGGCAACGTGCCCTGGGTAATAATCATCTGGAGGTGTCTATGTTCTACAAAAACAACAAGCTGAGACATAGCGTGGCGCTGGCTTCGATGCTGGCATGCAGTGGATTGAGCGTGACGGCGTGGGCGGATGCCTATCAGGATGCCGCGAAAAAATGGATCGGCGCCGAGTTCAAGCCTTCGACCCTGACCCCCGAGCAGCAGATGGCCGAGCTGGAGTGGTTCATCAAGGCGGCTGAACCGTTCCGTGGCATGGAAATCAAGGTGGTGTCGGAAACCCTGACCACCCACGAGTACGAATCCAAGACTCTGGCCAAGGCGTTTACCGAGATCACCGGTATCAAGCTCACCCATGACCTGGTGCAGGAAGGGGATGTGATCGAGAAGATCCAGACCCAGATGCAATCGGACAAGAATATCTATGACGGCTGGGTCAACGATTCGGACCTGATCGGCACCCATTTCCGTTATGGCAAGGCGCAATCGCTGACCGAACTGATGGCCAGCGATGCCGGCAAGAAGGTGACTTCTCCGACCCTGGATCTGAAGGATTTTATCGGCCTGTCGTTCACCACCGCACCGGATGGCAAGGTCTATCAATTGCCCGATCAGCAGTTCGCCAACCTCTACTGGTTCCGCGCCGACTGGTTCGAGCGTGCCGACCTGAAAGAGAAGTTCAAGGCCAAGTACGGCTATGAGCTGGGTGTGCCGGTCAACTGGTCCGCCTATGAAGACATCGCCAAATTCTTCAGCGAAGACGTCAAGGAAATCGACGGCAAGCGCATTTATGGCCATATGGATTACGGCAAGAAAGATCCTTCTCTGGGCTGGCGCTTTACCGATGCCTGGTTCTCCATGGCCGGTGGCGGCGACAAGGGCCTGCCGAACGGCCTGCCAGTGGACGAGTGGGGCATTCGGGTAGAGAACTGCCGTCCGGTCGGCTCCAGCATCACCCGCGGTGGCGACACCAACGGCCCTGCAGCGGTGTTCGCCACGCAGAAATACATCGACTGGCTCAAGGCCTATGCGCCACCGGAAGCGGCGGGCATGACCTTCTCGGAATCCGGCCCGGTGCCTTCGCAAGGTAACGTCGCGCAGCAGATTTTCTGGTACACCGCCTTTACCGCAGACATGACCAAGCCCGGCTTGCCGGTCATGAACGCCGATGGCACGCCGAAATGGCGGATGGCGCCTTCACCCAAGGGGCCGTACTGGAAAGACGGCATGAAGCTGGGTTATCAGGACGTGGGCTCCTGGACTTTCCTGTATTCGACGCCCGAGAAACAGCGATTGGCCGCCTGGCTGTATGCGCAGTTCGTGACCTCGAAAACCGTGTCCTTGAAGAAAACCATTGTTGGCTTGACGCCGATTCGTGAGTCGGACATCAACTCGAAGGAGATGACCGAGCTGGCGCCGAAACTGGGTGGTCTGGTCGAGTTCTACCGCAGCCCGGCACGGGTGCAATGGTCGCCGACCGGCACCAACGTCCCGGATTATCCGAAACTGGCTCAGTTGTGGTGGAGTCATGTTGCAGAAGCGGTGACCGGCGAGAAGACCGCACAGCAGGCGCTGGACGGGCTGGCCAAGGATCAGGACTCGATCCTGATGCGCCTTGAGCGCTCCAAGGCTCAGGAAAAGAGTGGTTGCGCGCCGAAGCTGAACCCGGAAACCACGGCTGAAGAGTGGTACAAGAAGGGTGAAGCGAGCCCCGATGGCTGGGCCGCTCCGCAACGCAAGCTGGCCAACGAGAAACCCAAAGGCGAGACCGTGGCGTATTCCGAATTGCTCAAGAGCTGGGAAGCAGCGCGCAAGTAATCGTTCTCGGGAATGAAAAACGGCACCCCTGGGGTGCCGTTTTTCATTTTGGGAAACCACTCAGTCGTGCAGGCTTTCTGCCGCATACAGGGTGTTTTCCAGCAGGCAGGCACGGGTCATCGGGCCTACGCCGCCCGGTACCGGCGTGATCCAGCCGGCGCGGGGCAGGGCGGTTTCGTACACGACGTCACCGACCAGCTTGCCGTCTGCCTGACGGTTGATACCGACGTCGATGACGATGGCGCCAGGCTTGATCCACTCACCCTTGACCAGACCGGGTTTACCGGCGGCCACCACCACCAGATCAGCGCGACCTACATGGCCGGCCAGATCCTTGGTGAAGCGGTGGGTCACGGTAACCGTGCAACCGGCGAGCAGCAATTCCATGGCCATCGGGCGACCGACGATATTGGAAGCGCCTACTACCACGGCGTCCAGTCCGTACAGATCGACACCGGTGCTTTCCAGCAGGGTCATGATCCCTTTCGGGGTGCATGGGCGCAGCAATGGGATGCGCTGGGCCAGACGGCCGACGTTATAGGGATGGAAGCCGTCGACGTCCTTGTCCGGACGAATACGTTCCAGCAACAGGGAGGCGTCCAGGTGCTCGGGCAATGGCAGTTGCAGCAGGATACCGTCGACATTGTCGTCGCCATTGAGGCGATCGATCAGCTCGGTCAGCGCAACCTGTGTGGTCTCGGCGGGCAGGTCGTAGGCCTGGGAAATGAAGCCGACTTCCTCGCAGTCCTTGCGCTTGTGAGAGACATAAACCTGGGAAGCGGGGTCGCTGCCCACCAGAATCACCGCGAGGCCTGGCGTGCGCAGGCCTTGCTCGCGACGTTCGGCGACACGTTTGGCGATCTGCTGGCGCAGGCTGGCGGCGATCGCTTTGCCGTCGATAAGTTGTGCAGTCATGACGCGTGATTAACCATCGAGAGGGAAAAAATGAGGGCGCATTCTCGCATGACATGACGCAAGGGCAAAGGCGCTTGGTCTGTATATTCAGCTAACTCCTTTATCTAACTGAATTTTTTTCAAAAAAGAGTTGACGACCCATGGGGGCGTCTATAAGATTCGTCGCACTTGCCGGGCAGCACCCAGCACCGCTTAACAAGCAGGCGCCGGTTGATGTAAGTCAGGTGGAGTTGAAATTCAGCTCGACGTGATTGAAAGCCTTGTAATTTGTGATCGATTAAAAGAATGCAGATTATATAAGTGCCCGTAGCTCAGCTGGATAGAGCATCCGCCTTCTAAGCGGATGGTCGCAGGTTCGAGTCCTGCCGGGTGCGCCATTAACGGCGGCTTTGGCACGGTAGGTAAGTTGTAGTAGCAGGATGCAATATGGTGGGCGTAGCTCAGTTGGTAGAGCACAGGATTGTGACTCCTGTTGTCGTGGGTTCGATCCCCATCGTCCACCCCATATTCGGAAAGGCGCCAGACTTATTAATCATAATCTGGCGCCTTTGCTTTAAAAGCTTGTAACGCGGATGTGGTGGAATTGGTAGACACACTGGATTTAGGTTCCAGCGCCGCAAGGTGTGAGAGTTCGAGTCTCTCCGTCCGCACCAAGATATAAGTAGTGAGGTTTTTGAAACGCTCGCTATTGAAAGAAGCCGCCTAGTGCGGCTTTTTTTGTTTCAGCGTGTTGGTTTTATCGTCTCGCTGGTCGGTTGGTGTGTTGCCACTGATCGAGCGAAGCGCGCTACGCGGATGGAGTCGGTAGCGGTCCGGTGCACGTGCTTCCTTTATATAGCCCGTGCCAGACGCGTTGCCGGTGATGTAGAGGGCTTTTTGTCTTCGCACGTCGACAGTCCGATTCCATCCTCTTAATCTGCCCTTTTTCAGTAGGGTGACTTCTTGAGTTTGACCCACTAGAATGCATGCCCTTGATTCTGGGGTCGGAAACGGCCGGCTAACGTCTGTGCAACGAGGAATATCCATGCAAGTTTCTGTTGAAAATACTTCCGCTCTTGAGCGCCGCATGACCATTGGCGTGCCTGCCGAACGCATCGAGACTGAAGTCAACAAGCGTCTGCAGCAGACCGCACGTAAAGCCAAGATCCCGGGCTTCCGCCCTGGCAAAGTGCCTATGAGCGTTATCCGCCAGCGTTATGAAGATGGCGCACGCCAGGAAGCGCTGGGCGATCTGATTCAGGCTACCTTCTACGAAGCAGTGGTCGAGCAGAAGCTGAACCCGGCTGGCGCACCTGCCGTAGAGCCAAAGTCCTTCGAGAAGGGCAAGGACCTGGAATACATCGCTACTTTCGAAGTGTTCCCTGAGTTCACTGTTGCCGGTTTCGAGTCCATCTCCGTCGAGCGCCTGTCCGCTGACGTGGCTGACGCCGATCTGGACAACATGCTGGAAATCCTGCGCAAGCAGAACGTCCGTTTTGAAGTGGCCGAGCGTGCTGCCCAGAACGAAGACCAGCTGAACATCGATTTCGTGGGCAAGGTTGACGGCGAAGTCTTCGCTGGCGGCTCTGCCACCGGTACCCAGCTGGTTCTGGGCTCCGGCCGCATGATCCCTGGTTTTGAAGACGGTCTGGTTGGCGCCAAGGCTGGTGAAGAGCGCGTTCTGAACGTCACTTTCCCAGAGGACTACCAGAACCTGGAACTGGCTGGCAAAGCCGCCGAGTTCACCGTTACCGTCAACAGCGTTTCCGAGCCAAAACTGCCTGAACTGAACGAAGAGTTCTTCAAGCAGTTCGGCATCAAGGAAACCGGTATCGACGGCTTCCGCACCGAAGTTCGCAAGAACATGGAGCGTGAACTGCGTCAGGCCATCAAGTCCAAGGTCAAGAACCAGGTCATGGACGGTCTGCTGGCTGCCAACCCGATCGAAGTGCCGAAGGCGCTGCTGGAAAACGAAGTCAACCGTCTGCGCGTCCAGGCTGTTCAACAGTTCGGTGGCAACATCAAGCCTGATCAACTGCCTGCCGAGCTGTTTGAAGAGCAAGCCAAGCGTCGTGTCGAGCTGGGCCTGATCGTTGCTGAAGTGGTCAAGCAGTTCGAGCTCAAGCCTGACGACGCTCGCGTTCGCGATCTGATCCAGGAAATGGCTTCCGCTTACCAGGAGCCAGAGCAGGTTGTTGCCTGGTACTACAAGAACGAGCAGCAAATGAACGAAGTACGTTCTGTTGTGCTTGAAGAGCAAGTTGTAGATACTGTTTTGCAGAAAGCTAGCGTGACCGACAAATCGGTCTCCTACGAAGAAGCGGTCAAGCCGGTAGAAGCTCCAACAGCCGACTGATTTCTCCTTTCGTTCGAAAACACCCACAAGCCAGCCTTCGCGCTGGCTTGTGCGTATTCAAGACTCGACTATTTGGGAGTGAATGCAGGACATGTCCCGCAATTCTTATATTCAGCAGAACTCTGACATCCAGGCCGCTGGCGGCCTGGTCCCGATGGTTATCGAGCAGTCCGCCCGTGGCGAACGCGCCTATGACATCTACTCGCGCCTTCTCAAGGAGCGTGTCATCTTTATGGTTGGTCCGGTAGAGGACTACATGGCCAACCTTATCGCGGCGCAACTGCTGTTCCTTGAAGCGGAAAACCCGGACAAGGATATCCATCTCTACATCAACTCACCGGGCGGTTCGGTGACTGCAGGCATGTCGATCTACGACACCATGCAGTTCATCAAGCCGGACGTGTCGACCATCTGTATCGGTCAGGCCTGCAGCATGGGTGCTTTCCTGCTGGCTGGCGGTGCCGAGGGCAAGCGTCATTGCCTGCCTAACTCGCGGATGATGATTCACCAGCCGTTGGGCGGTTTCCAGGGTCAGGCGTCGGATATCGACATCCATGCCAAGGAAATCCTGCACATTCGTCATCGCTTGAACTCGTTGTTGGCTCACCATACCGGTCAAAGCCTTGAAACCATTGAGCGTGACACCGAGCGTGACAACTTCATGAGCGCGGATCGTGCGGCTGAATACGGCCTGATCGACTCCGTGATCAGCAAGCGTCAAATGCCTGCCTAATTGACTCAAAATGTGGGTGGTTGGCTCAACCGACCGCCTGCGGACTTGAAAAAGCCCGCAATAGCCTTCATCTTGTGTTGCAAGCCTACCGGATTGGATCGATCGAATGACTGACACCCGCAACGGCGAGGACAACGGCAAACTGCTCTATTGCTCCTTCTGCGGCAAAAGCCAGCATGAAGTGCGCAAATTGATTGCCGGCCCCTCGGTCTTTATCTGCGACGAGTGCGTCGACCTGTGCAATGACATCATCCGCGAGGAGGTGCAGGAAGCACAGGCCGAGAGCAGCGCGCATAAATTGCCTTCGCCTAAAGAAATCAGCGGCATCCTTGATCAATATGTAATTGGTCAGGAACGTGCCAAAAAGGTTCTCGCAGTAGCGGTGTACAACCACTACAAGCGTCTGAACCAGCGTGACAAGAAAAATGACGATGTTGAACTCGGCAAAAGCAACATCCTGCTGATCGGCCCTACGGGCTCCGGCAAGACCTTGCTCGCTGAAACCCTGGCGCGCCTGCTCAATGTGCCGTTCACCATCGCCGATGCCACTACCCTGACCGAAGCCGGTTATGTCGGTGAGGATGTGGAAAACATCATTCAGAAGCTGTTGCAGAAGTGCGATTACGACGTAGAGAAGGCCCAGATGGGTATTGTCTACATCGACGAAATCGACAAGATTTCCCGCAAGTCCGACAACCCTTCGATTACTCGTGACGTTTCCGGTGAAGGCGTGCAACAGGCCTTGCTGAAACTGATCGAGGGCACCGTGGCTTCCGTTCCTCCGCAAGGCGGACGCAAGCATCCACAGCAGGAGTTCCTGCAGGTGGACACGCGCAATATCCTGTTTATCTGTGGTGGTGCTTTCTCGGGCCTGGAAAAAGTCATCCAGAACCGTTCTACCCGTGGCGGTATCGGTT
Source organism: Pseudomonas cichorii (assembly GCF_003700275.1). Taxonomy (GTDB): domain Bacteria; phylum Pseudomonadota; class Gammaproteobacteria; order Pseudomonadales; family Pseudomonadaceae; genus Aquipseudomonas; species Aquipseudomonas cichorii_B. Next base: position 50,635 of record NZ_RBRE01000040.1, read on the forward strand.
TCAACGCCGAAGTCCGCAGCAAGGAAGAAGGCAAGAAGGTTGGCGAATCCCTGCGTGAAGTCGAGCCTGACGATCTGGTCAAGTTCGGTCTGATCCCCGAGTTCGTGGGCCGTCTGCCGGTACTGGCGACCTTGGACGAGCTGGACGAGGCTGCATTGATGCAGATTCTCACCGAGCCGAAGAACGCCCTGACCAAGCAGTACGCCAAGCTGTTCGAGATGGAAGGTGTGGACCTCGAGTTCCGTACCGACGCGCTGAAATCGGTTGCTCGTCGTGCGCTGGAGCGCAAGACGGGTGCTCGTGGCCTGCGTTCCATTCTGGAAGGCGTATTGCTCGACACCATGTATGAAATCCCGTCGCAGAGCGACGTGAGCAAAGTGGTGATCGACGAGAGCGTCATCGATGGTTCGTCCAAGCCGCTGCTGATCTATGAAAACAGCGAGCCGCCAGCCAAGGTTGCTCCTGACGCATAACCGGCATTGCCCTGTTGTGTGAGTAACGGATGTACAGAAGGGGGCCTGCGGGCCTCCTTCTGCATTTCAGAGGGTCGCTAAATCAAGGGCCATGCCTGCCGGATTGCTCATGTCCCAGGGAACGATTTTCGCCAGCGGGCCACTAGTATTCTGTCTGTAGCTTGATAGTCCTCTTTTGACAGCGTCCTTAACTGCCTGATTGCGTTGTCATTTCCCGTCATTGCGGGGCCATGTGCCTTGTCGAATGGTTTCGGTCAGCCGTCAAAAAGAGAGCGTATTTTCAAAACAGGCCACTAAAGCTTGTTTTTTTGGAACGCTACCCCCATCTTGACTTCAAGCTACTTCCACCTGTCCACGGCCAATTGGCCGCCGTAGAGGCGAAATCATGAAGACCACAATCGAATTGCCTCTCTTGCCATTGCGTGATGTTGTGGTTTATCCGCACATGGTTATCCCGCTGTTCGTGGGGCGCGAGAAATCTATCGAAGCTCTAGAAGCAGCGATGACCGGCGACAAGCAGATCCTGTTGCTGGCACAAAGAAATCCGGCCGATGACGATCCCGATGAAAAGGCTCTTTATAACGTCGGTACCATTGCAACCGTATTGCAACTGCTCAAATTGCCTGACGGCACAGTCAAGGTGCTGGTTGAGGGCGAGCAGCGTGGCTCTGTCGAGCGTTTCATCGAAGTCGAGGGTCATTGCCGCGCCGAAGTCGCGCTGATCGAGGAAACCGACGCGCCGGATCGTGAATCCGAAGTCTTCGTTCGCAGCCTGCTGTCGCAGTTCGAGCAGTACGTGCAGCTCGGCAAGAAAGTCCCTGCCGAAGTCCTGTCTTCGCTCAACAGCATCGATGAGCCGGGTCGTCTGGTCGACACCATGGCCGCGCACATGGCGCTGAAAATCGAACAGAAGCAGGAAATCCTCGAAATCATCGACCTGCCAGCCCGTGTCGAGCACGTGCTGGCCTTGCTGGATGCCGAAATCGACCTGTTGCAGGTCGAGAAGCGCATCCGTGGTCGGGTCAAGAAGCAGATGGAGCGCAGCCAGCGCGAGTACTACCTGAATGAGCAGATGAAGGCCATTCAGAAGGAACTGGGCGATGGCGATGAAGGCCATAACGAAATCGATGACCTGAAAAAACGCATCGAGGCTGCCGGTCTGCCCAAGGATGCTCTGGCCAAGGCAACTGCCGAGCTGAACAAGCTCAAGCAAATGTCGCCGATGTCGGCTGAAGCCACCGTGGTGCGTTCCTACATCGACTGGCTGGTCCAGGTGCCGTGGAAGGCGCAGAGCAAGGTTCGCCTTGATCTGGCGCGTGCCGAGGCGATTCTCGACTCCGACCACTACGGTCTGGAAGAGGTCAAGGAACGCATTCTCGAATACCTCGCTGTGCAAAAGCGCGTGAAGAAGATTCGTGGTCCGGTGCTGTGCCTCGTCGGGCCTCCGGGTGTCGGCAAGACTTCCCTGGCCGAGTCGATCGCCAGTGCGACCAACCGCAAGTTCGTGCGCATGGCCCTGGGCGGCGTGCGTGACGAAGCTGAAATTCGTGGCCATCGCCGTACCTACATCGGCTCGATGCCTGGTCGACTGATCCAGAAAATGACCAAGGTTGGCGTGCGCAACCCACTGTTCCTGCTCGATGAAATCGACAAGATGGGCAGCGACATGCGCGGCGATCCGGCTTCGGCACTGCTTGAGGTGCTGGATCCCGAGCAAAACCACAACTTTAACGACCACTACCTGGAAGTCGATTACGACCTCTCGGATGTGATGTTCCTGTGCACCTCGAACTCGATGAACATCCCGGCTGCACTGCTGGACCGGATGGAAGTCATTCGTCTGCCGGGCTACACCGAGGACGAGAAGGTCAACATTGCAGTCAAATACCTTTCGCCAAAACAGATCCAGGCCAATGGCCTGAAAAAGGGCGAAATCGAGTTCGACGACGATGCGATCCGCGACATCATCCGCTATTACACCCGTGAAGCAGGTGTGCGTGGCCTTGAAAGGCAGATTGCCAAGGTCTGTCGCAAGGCTGTCAAGGAACATGCACTGGAAAAACGTTTTGCAATTCGTGTCACGGCCGAAATGCTCGAACACTTCCTCGGCGTGCGCAAATTCCGTTACGGCCTGGCCGAGCAGCAGGACCAGATCGGTCAGGTAACCGGTCTTGCCTGGACTCAGGTCGGCGGCGAATTGCTGACCATCGAAGCGGCCGTCGTGCCGGGCAAGGGCCAGTTGATAAAGACCGGTTCGCTGGGCGATGTGATGGTCGAATCGATCACCGCAGCGCAGACGGTAGTACGCAGCAGAGCCCGTAGCCTGGGCATTGCGCCGGATTTCCACGAGAAGCACGACACCCACATTCACATGCCGGAAGGGGCTACGCCCAAGGATGGCCCGAGCGCTGGCGTAGGTATGTGCACCGCACTGGTATCGGCCCTGACGCAGATTCCGGTACGTGCCGATGTGGCCATGACCGGCGAGATTACCCTTCGCGGGCAGGTGCTGGCGATTGGTGGCCTGAAGGAAAAACTGCTGGCGGCGCATCGCGGTGGAATCAAAACCGTGATCATCCCGGAAGAGAATGTGCGCGATTTGAAGGAAATTCCTGACAATATCAAGCAAGACCTGCAGATCAAGCCTGTTAAATGGATTGACGAAGTCCTGCAAATTGCGCTGCAATACGCGCCGGAGCCCTTGCCGGATGTGGCTCCCGATATTGTTGCAAAGGATGAAAAACGCGAGTCTGACTCTAAGGAAAGAATTAGCACGCATTAAGTCTGTGTGGGGCTTCCTTGACAGCTTTTTGGAGCCCTTGCTATAAAGCGGCTCTTTCAGGCAAGTACCAGCAAGCCCAACAGTGCTCGTTTTGCTTACCACCAAAAACTTAGAAACATACTCAATATAGAGATAAGGGGACTTAGAGTGAACAAGTCGGAACTGATTGATGCTATCGCTGCATCTGCTGATATCCCGAAAGCTGCTGCTGGCCGTGCGCTGGATGCAGTTATCGAATCCGTCACTGGCGCTCTGAAGGCTGGCGACTCTGTTGTTCTGGTTGGCTTTGGTACGTTCTCCGTTACAGATCGTCCTGCTCGTATCGGTCGCAACCCACAGACTGGTAAGACGCTGGAAATCGCTGCTGCTAAAAAGCCAGGTTTCAAAGCCGGTAAAGCCCTGAAAGAAGCTGTCAACTAAGCCTCTTGAAGCCTTTGCCCGCCGGGTCGGAGACAATCTGATCCGGTAACGGAACGGTGGTGCAGCCGGTTGCAATGCCGGAGGGTTCGAGCCCTTCCGCTCCGTCAGTTACGAGAAGGCGCATCCTCGGATGCGCCTTTCTTCTATCCGCTTTCTACCCACGCTCCGCGGTTGGTTAGTCAGTTCAACCGTTTTGGGGGACGCAATGCTGCAGAATATCAGGGACAATTCACAGGGCTGGATTGCCAAGACAATCATCGGGATCATCATCGCTTTGATGGCTCTGACAGGCATCGAGGCGCTGTTCACCGCCAGTGGCAACCAGCAGAACGCTGCCAAGGTCAATGGCGAGGACGTGACTCAGAATGAACTGAGTCAGGCTGTCGACATGCAACGTCGTCAGTTGGCCCAACAGCTGACTCAGCAACTGGGCAAGGATTTCGATCCTGCCATGCTGGACGAAAAGCTGCTGCGTGAATCCGCTCTCAAAGGGCTGATCGACCGCAAGCTGCTGCTGCAAGGCGCTGCCGACGCTAAATTCGCTTTTTCCGAAGCCGCACTGGACCAGCAGCTTTTGCTGACACCCGAGTTTCAGGTTGACGGCAAGTTCAATGCCGACCGCTTTGATCAGGTCATCCGCCAGCTGGGCTACAGCCGTCTGCAGTTCCGCCAGTTGCTGGGCCAGGAAATGCTGATCGGTCAGGTGCGTGCCGGTATCGCTGGCAGCGCTTTCGTGACTGACACCGAGGTCGAGGCTTTCGCCCGTCTGGAAAAACAGACCCGCGATTTTGCTACCTTGACCCTGCCTGTCGATCTGGCCGCCGTAAAAGTGACCGACGACGAAGTCAAGGCTCACTACGACCAGCACGCCAAGGAGTTCATGAGCCCCGAGCAGGTGGTACTTGATTACATCGAATTGAAGAAGGCTTCCTTCTTCGACAAGGTGCAGGTCAAGGACGAAGATCTGCAGGCGGCTTACCAGAAGGAAATCGCCAATCTGGCCGAACAGCGTCGTGCTGCGCACATCCTGATCGAGGTCAACGACAAGCTCAACGAAACCCAGGCCAAGGCGCGGATTGACGAAATCCAGCAACGTCTGGCCAAGGGTGAGAGCTTTGCGGTACTGGCCAAGGAGTTCTCGCAGGATCCGGGCTCGTCGAGCAAGGGCGGCGATCTGGGCTATGCCGGCAAGGGCGTCTACGATCCGGCCTTTGAAGAGGCGCTGTACGCCTTGAACAAGGATCAGGTTTCGCAACCGGTACGCAGTGACTTCGGCTGGCACCTGATCAAGCTGCTGGGCGTTGAAGCACCTTCGGTGCCGAGCTTTGCCAGCCTGAAGGACAAGCTGACCCATGACCTGAAAGCTCAGCAGGTCGAGCAGAAGTTTGTCGAAGTGACCAAGCAACTGGAGGACTCGGCTTTCGAGTCGTCCGATCTGGCTCAGCCGGCTCAGGATCTGGGCCTCAAGGTTCAGACCAGTGCTGCATTCGGTCGTGAAGGCGGCGAAGGCCTGACAGCCAATCGTGCAGTGATCCAGGCAGCATTCAGCCCGGAAGTCCTGGAAGAAGGTTCCAACAGCAACACGCTGGAACTGGACCCGGAGACAGTCGTGGTCGTGCGCGTCAAGGAGCACCTGCAGCCTCAGCAGTTGCCGCTTGAGAGCGTTGCAGGCTCGATTCGTACTCAACTGCTCAAGGATCACGCCAGTGCTGCTGCCAAGGCCAAGGGCGAAGCGCTCCTGGCTGGCCTGCGCGACGGCAAGATCCCGTTGGCTGCGAAGCAGGAAGGTCAAGCCTGGGCTGTTCTGGAAGCGGCTAACCGCAGCCAGGACAGTGTCGACCCGGCCGTGCTGCAGGCGGTGTTCCGCATGCCCAAGCCGGTTGGCAAGGACAAGCCCGAGTTTGCCAGCCTGACCGCAGCAGACGGCAGCTTTGTGATTGTGCGCCTCAATGGCGTGAATCAGGCAACCGCGCCGACTGATGCCGAGAAGACCCAATATCGCCGTTTCCTGGCTTCGCGTGCCGGTCAGCAGGATTTCTCTGCCTATCGCTCGCAACTGGAAAGCAAGGCGAAGATCGAGCGTTTCTAAGCTCGGTCTGATCCACTCAAAACGCCCGGTGCCTTGCATCGGGCGTTTTGCTTTGTGGGATCGGTCATTTTTTTCACGATTCTTTTTCAGGACCATGGAACCGTTTCTGCTCCGGTGCCACTCACTCGGGTACGTAGATCCTTGTTTCGTGCGAGAGGGAGAGAACCGCAATGAGCGATCCCATTTCAAGCAGTGGCCGCATTGGGGGCTTCCCTCTGCCGGAAAACCTTACTGAAGTCCCGTTCAACCTGAGCCCGGCAGAGCTTCATAAGCCTGCTGGTGGCTTGTCGGGTATCGATTACGGTCAAGCCGGCATGACGAGGACTGCAGCGCAGCCCACTCAGGTCGCCGAGGACTCGATTCTCCAGCGTCTGTTTCGCGCCCTGACCAGTCAATTGGCAGGCAAGGCTCAGCCTCCGGTGCGAGAAAACCATGAGTATCTCGATGACTCGAAATACAGCTCGCCCGAAGAACTGGCCAAATGGGATGGTCTGCTGGGTGATATGCCGGCTTCCAGGCGTGAGCAGGCCGCCAAGGAGCTGAATCGCCCCATTGCTGCGGCCAGAATGATTGCTGCCAATGATCCCGATGCAGACAAGGCCTGGGCCTTTCTGGATGAAAATCCGACGCTGAAAACCGCCATGGACACTGCGCAGGGTGGCAAGGCGGACGGCAAGATCACCAGGAAAGACGCCAAGACCTTTGCCAAAAACATGGAGAAGCAGGTCGACCGTGGCACAGACAGCCTGAATGACTTCCGCAAGGACAATCCGGATGCCGATGCGCAATCGGTGCAGTTGGTGCGTTCTGCTGCCGTGCTGCTGGCCCATGAGCCGATAACCGAAGCGGGCGACCCGTCCAATGCCCAGGGGGTCGAAGGCCAGACCAAGGTCAATGGTCGTACCACCATCGCCGGGCTGGAATCGGTGAGCACCAAGAACCCTGGGCTTTCCGATGTACTGCAGGATTCCGCCGCGACCTGGGCGCAGCCGGGCATGTTCGAGATGATGGACCAGGGCAACATGCGCGGCAAAAAGCTGGCGATGCGTGCTCCGGACGGGGTGATGGTCAAAAAGGACATCAGTACCTGGATCAGGCACAAGGCGCCGGCCAATGAAGAGGATTTTTCCCGGGTCATCTCGGATGCGGCGACTGTCGGCGCAGTTTCCAATGTGGATATCAGCAAGCTGAACGGTGATGTCTTCAGCAACCCGCAAGGCTACAGCGGCGAGCAAAAGGCGGCGGTGCTGGTCGAGTTGCAGCAGATTGCCGAACAGGTGGTGGCGGGGCGTTCGATTCGCAACACTTCGACCACCGAGACTGCGCTGAACGAAAAGATCACCCAATTGCAGGACGATCCGGCCGTGCAGGCTTTTCTGGGCAAGAACACCGATCGTCAGGCAGAACTGATCCTCAACAGCGACCCGGCGCTGGCGCGGGCGGTGAATGAAACGACTCGCAAGAACGTCGCGGGAGCACCGGGCAGCACTGGCATGAGCACGGCATTCGTTCCTGGCGGTACCGGCAAGGACACCAACCAGGCGAAGGACGATGCAGCGCTGGCTGCCAGCACGGCACAGAGGGTCTTGGGCTTTGGCGACAACGTGGATATGCGCAGGACCGCTGGCAAGGTCGGGGTTGGTCTGGGCGGACGTATAGCTGGCGCCATTGCCGGGCGGGTTGTGGGGGCGATTGCCGGTCAGGCGGCAGGTGCTGCGGCGGCTACGGCGGTGAGTGCGGCTGCCGGTCCGGTTGGCTGGGTAGTCAGTGGCGCGATGAGCATCGGCCTGGGGATTTCGGAAATCGTCAATGCCGTGAAGGAGCGCAAGGAGCGCAAGGCATTCAGTCGTACGGTCAACCCGGTTCTGGAGCAGTTCGGCATACCCAAGCCGAAGTGATCGCAAGGGCAACAGCAAAAAATCCGGATCCCTGGCGGGCGTCCGGATTTTTTGTTTTCAAAGCTGGCGTCAGACGCCAGCCCTGATCGAAGCAATTACTCTTCGATGTCGCCCATTGCGGTGGTGTTGAAACCGCCGTCGACGTACATGATTTCACCGCTGATGCCGGACGCCAGGTCCGAGCACAGGAAGGCGCCGGCGTTGCCGACTTCTTCGATGGTGACGTTGCGGCGCAGCGGAGTCTGAGCTTCGTTGGCAGCCAGCATCTTGCGGAAGTTCTTGATGCCGGAAGCGGCCAGGGTGCGGATCGGGCCAGCCGATACGGCGTTGACGCGAGTGCCTTCCGGGCCAAGGCTGCCAGCCAGGTAACGAACGCCGGCTTCCAGGCTGGCCTTGGCCATGCCCATCACGTTGTAGTTAGGCATGGTGCGCTCTGCGCCCAGGTACGACAGGGTCAGCAGGCTGCCATTGCGGCCTTTCATCATTTCGCGACCGGCCTTGGCCAGGGCGACGAAGCTGTAGGCGCTGATGTCGTGAGCGATGCGGAAACCGTCACGGGTGGTGGCTTGCGTGAAGTCGCCATCCAGCTGGTCGCCGGGTGCGAAGCCGACGGAGTGAACGATGACGTCCAGGCCGTCCCACTTCTTGCTCAGCTCTTCAAAGACCTTGTTGATCTCTTCGTCGCTTGCCACGTCGCAAGGGAAGCACAGCTCAGGGCTTGAGCCCCAGCCTGTGGCGAACTCTTCGACACGGCCCTTGAGTTTGTCGTTCTGGTAGGTGAACGCAAGCTCGGCACCTTCACGGTGCATGGCGGCAGCAATGCCGGATGCGATGGACAGTTTGCTTGCGACACCGACGATCAGGACGCGCTTACCGGCGAGAAAACCCATGTGTTGTTCCTCTTCAGGTTAATCGACAGCTACCGGCGCCAGGAAGGCGGCCTCCAGTAGCTGCTGTGTATAAGGACTTTGCGGTGCGGCGAAGATATCCTGCGCCACACCCTGTTCGACCACTTTGCCTTGCTTGACCACCATCAACTGGTGGCTCAGCGCTTTGACGACAGCCAGGTCATGGCTGATGAACAAATACGTCAGGTTGTACTTGGTTTGCAGCGAGCGTAGCAGCTCGACTACCTGGCGCTGCACTGTCCGGTCGAGGGCCGAAGTCGGCTCGTCCAGCAGAATCAGCGCCGGTTTTAACACTAATGCGCGGGCTATGGCGATGCGCTGCCGTTGCCCACCCGAGAATTCGTGGGGGTAGCGGTGCCGGGTTTCCGGATCCAGACCTACTTCCCTGAGTGCCTCGATAATTGCCGTTTCCTGTTCGGCGGCTGTCCCGATGCCGTGAATCCGCAGGCCTTCGCCGACGATATCGCTCACTGACATTCGCGGGCTCAAACTGCCGAACGGGTCCTGGAACACCACCTGGATCTGTCTGCGCAGCGGACGTATCTGCTGTTGCGACAGGCTGTCCAGATCATTGCCCTTGAACCGTATGCTGCCCTGGCTGGCGATGAGCCTGAGAATTGCCAGGCCCAACGTCGATTTGCCCGAACCACTTTCCCCGACGATCCCCAGAGTCTGACCCTGCGGCAGGCTGAAGCGAATACCGTCGACCGCCTTGACGTGATCGACGGTGCGCTTGAGCAGGCCTTTCTTGATCGGGAACCAGACTTTCAGGTCCTCGACTTCGAGCAGCGGCGCGCCAGCGGGGTTGGTCGAAGGACCGCCGCTGGGTTCTGCACTGAGCAGAACCTGGGTGTACGGATGTTGCGGTGAACGGAACAGCTCTTCGCACAATGCTTGTTCGACGATGCAACCGCGCTGCATGACACATACGCGATGGGCTATTTGCCTCACAACGTTCAAATCATGGCTGATCAGCAGCAATGCCATGCCCAGGCGCGCCTGCAATTGCTTGAGTAATTCGAGGATTTTCAGCTGTACCGTGACGTCCAGCGCGGTGGTCGGTTCGTCGGCGATCAGCAGTTCCGGCTCGTTGGCCAGGGCCATGGCGATCATCACCCGTTGGCGCTGGCCGCCCGACAACTCGTGGGGCAGGGCCTTGAGGCGCTTGTGCGGTTCGCTGATGCCGACCATGTCCAGCAACTCGAGCGTACGCGCCGTGGCAGCCTTGCCGGTGAGCCCCTTGTGCAGGCCGAGTACTTCGTTGATCTGCTTTTCCACCGAGTGCAGCGGATTGAGCGAAGTCATCGGCTCCTGGAAAATCATCGCAATCCGATTGCCGCGGATGCCGCGCAGTTTTTTCTCTTGCACTTTCAGCAGGTCATCGCCTGCATAACGAATGGTGCCGCTGGGATGGCTGGCGATCGGGTAGGGCAGCAGGCGCAGGATCGAGTGCGCTGTGACTGATTTGCCGGAACCGCTTTCGCCCACCAGTGCCAGGGTTTCGCCGCGGCGGATATCGAAGCTGATGTTTTCGACCACGCGCTGGCGCGACTCGCCTGTCACGAACTCGACCGCCAGATCGCGGATTTCGATCAGATTGTCATTGTTCATTTCATTTCCTTGGGTCGAAAGCATCGCGGGCGGACTCGCCGATGAATACCAGCAGGCTGAGCATCAGGGCCAGCACGGCAAAGGCGCTGATCCCGAGCCATGGGGCCTGCAGGTTGGATTTGCCCTGCGCGACCAGTTCACCCAGCGATGGCGAGCCCGCAGGCAGGCCGAAACCGAGGAAATCCAGCGCCGTCAGGGTACCGATGGCGCCAGTCAGAATGAACGGCATGAAGGTCATGGTCGACACCATGGCGTTGGGCAGGATATGGCGGAACATGATCGCACCATTCTCCATGCCCAGTGCTCTGGCGGCACGCACGTATTCCAGATTGCGGCCGCGCAGAAACTCGGCGCGTACCACGTCTACCAGGCTCATCCAGGAAAACAGCAGCATGATGCCCAGCAGCCACCAGAAA
>NZ_RBRE01000060.1 GCF_003700275.1 Pseudomonas cichorii
TCAGCGGTCACTTTCTGGATCTGGCCGAGCACCCGCAACAAACCTGGAATGGCCTCTGGCTGCTGACCGAAGTCCGTCACGAAGGCCGCCAGCCGCAGGTGCTCGAAGAGTCCGCCGCACCGGCGCCCTGGCAAGGCTATCGCAACAGTTTTCGGGCTACGCCGTGGGATGCGTTCTATCGCCCGCCCCTGCGCCATCCCAAGCCACGTATTCTCGGCAGCCAGACCGCGAAGGTCACCGGGCCGCAAGGTCAGGAAATCCATTGCGATGCCCATGGCCGCATCAAGGTGCAATTTCACTGGGACCGTGACGGCCAGCATGATGCTCACAGCAGCGGCTGGTTACGGGTGTCTTCCAGCTGGGCCGGCAAGCGCTATGGAGCGGTGACCTTGCCGCGAGTCGGCATGGAAGTGCTGGTGACCTTTCTGGAAGGCGATCCCGATCAGCCGCTGGTAACCGGCTGCCTTTATCACGCCGAACATATTCCGCCCTATAGCTTGCCGGAACACCGCACCCGCAGCGTCTTCAAGACCCTGAGCAGCCCCGGCGGTGCAGGCTATAACGAGCTGCGCATCGAGGACCGCAAGGATCAGGAACAGATCTTCATTCATGCCCAGCGCAACTGGGATCAGCACATCGGTCACGACCAGAAGATCCATACCGGCCATGAACGCCACGAACGGGTCGAGGCCAACAGCTACAGCGAGTTCATGGCCGAGCAACACTGCACGGTCGACGCCGACCGCAAGGTCGAGGTCAGGGCCAACGATCACCTGAGCATCGGTCAGGTTCAACACATAAAGCTGGGCGTGGCACAACTGGTCGAAGCCGGCCGGGAAATCCACCTCAAGTCCGGTGACAAGCTGGTCATCGATGCCGGCATGGAACTGACCCTCAAGGTCGGTGGCAGCTTTATCCGGCTTGATCATGGCGGCGTAGCGATCAACGGGCCGCAGGTCAGGATCAATTCCGGAGGTAATCCGGGTAGCGGAGCGACTGCATCACCCTTGCGCCCCGGCCCACCACAGCAGGCAGATGCGGACAAGCCTGGGCAATTGCTGGCCCAGCCGCAACAACTGGCATTGATGCGCAAACGGACTCCGCGTTGCGAGATGTGCGAACAATCATAGGCTGCCAAAAGGCCGGGGGCTCAGGCAGAATCTACCTATCCGAATGCACGACCCGATGCCGGGCAACGCTTGCAAGCCCCTCAGCAAGGAACACCATGATCCAGATTCGCCCCATGACGAACGACGATTTCGAGACTTTCTGGCCCACTTTTGCGGCCATCGTCAGCGCTCAGGAAACCTACGCCTATGACCCGGGCCTGACTCGGGAACAGGCTCGCGACCTGTGGATGGGCCTGCCTCTGCACACGCTGGTCGCTGAGCAAGATGGTCAGTTGTTGGGTAGTTATTACCTCAAGGCCAACGCCGCCGGCCCGGGCAAACATGTCAGCAATTGCGGCTATATGGTTGCCGAGGCCGCACGTGGGCGTGGCGTGGCGCGCCTGATGTGCGAGCACTCCCAGCAACTGGCACGTGAAAGCGGCTTTCTGGCCATGCAATTCAATTCGGTGGTGTCCACTAATGAAACAGCCGTTGCCCTGTGGACCAGGCTCGGTTTTGAAACCGTCGGACGCCTGCCACGCGCCTATCGCCATGGAAAACTGGGGTTGGTGGATTGTCTGGTGATGTTCAAGTGGCTGCTCGCCGAGCCTGAAGTTCAAGAACCTGCACAACCGAAGTTGATCGGACGCAAGAATATCGAGTCAGTGGTCTCGCGACCACGACGCCGGTAGTCAAAAGCCCAGAACAGCTATGGACGGCAGTCAGTCCTTGACTTCGTTCAGCGAAAATCTTCGTCCCTTGGTGTCCCGTACCTCTGCGCCCACAATGTAAGCGATGGTTTGCCCGTCATGGTCGACCAGACGCTGCGGGGTGCCGAGGCTCAAGGTGCCTATCTCGCCACTCCAGTCGCGGCGTGGGTCATGTTCCAGGTAGGCGTAGACCTTGCGTTCGCGGATACGCCAGACCGGATAGGCCTTGCGGGTAGAAACAACGTCATAGGTCAGGTTGGGGTTGAAGAGGAAGGCAGCGGCCATGGCAGTCTCCGTTTATTGACGTGGCTGACTGCATGTTTGAAACCACTGGGAGTGGGCAGGATAGACCAAGCATGGAGTGGCGTGCAGGCTTGCCTGACAGCCGACAGCAAAACGTGGGTGGAACGGGCTGAAAGCGCCCGTTCCACCCAACCGTTCAAGGTTTAAGGCGTACCGACATCGGGCTGCCGTTGCAGCAGTACCCGGGTCACACGCCGTTCCTCGACGCCAACGACCTTGAGTTGCCAGCCTTGCCAGGTCAGGTTGTCACCGATGACCGGCAGACGATCCAGCAGGCTCATGACCAGTCCGGCCAGCGTCTGATAATCGTCGGTTGCCCTGGCTTGAAAGCCGGTTCGCTCACGGAGCAGGCTCAGGTTCAAGGCACCCGAAACCAGGAAGTCCTCACCCTGCGGCACGATGTCCGGGCCTTCCACTTCGCTGGCATCAGGCAACTGGCCGGCGATGGACTCCAGGATATCGGTCATGCTCAGGATACCGATGAAGCCGCCGAACTCGTTGACCACGAAGGCGATGTGCGTCGACTCCTTGCGCATCTGCTCCAGCGCATTGAGGATCGTGAAGTTGTCCAGCAGGTTGATCGCCTTGCGGCTCATCAGGCGCAGGTCCAGCTCGTTACCGGCCAGGATTTCCTTCAGCAATTCCTTCTTGTGCACGAAGCCCAACGGCTCATCGATACCAGCCTCGCCGATCAGCGGCAGCCTGGAATACGAAGAGTGCATCAGCTTCATACGAACCGTTTCAGCATCGTCACCGATATCGATGTAATCGACTTCGGTACGCGGCGTCATGGCCGTACGCACAGGACGCTCGGCCAGTTGCAGGACACCGCTGATCATGATGCGCTCGCGACGGTCAAAAACCGGCTCAGTGCTTCCATCTTCGATCATCTCGATGATTTCCTCATCGACTTCACCGGTTTGCAGCTTGCGGCCGCCCAGCAGGCGCATTACCGCATGCGCAGCGCGCTCACGTCGCGGCAGATGCCCTTGAGCAGATTTCTTGCTGCGCTTGCGAGCGATCTGGTTGAACACCTCGATCAGGATCGAGAAGCCAATCGCGGCATACAGGTAACCCTTGGGAATATGGAAACCCAGGCCTTCGGCGGTCAGGCTGAAGCCGATCATCATCAGGAAGCCCAGACACAGCATGATGACTGTCGGATGGCTGTTGACGAACTTGGTCAGCGGCTTGCTGGCAACCAGCATCAGGCCGATGGAGAAGATCACGGCAATCATCATGATCGACAGGTGCTCGACCATGCCGACAGCAGTAATCACGGCATCCAGCGAGAACACAGCGTCCAGTACCACAATCTGCGCCACGATCGGCCAGAACATGGCATAAGTGGTGCTGCCGCTACGCTGGCTGACATGACCTTCCAGCCGCTCATGCAATTCCATGGTGGCCTTGAACAACAGGAACACACCACCGAACAGCATGATCAGGTCGCGTCCGGAAAAGCTGTGATCGAACACCTCGAACAGCGGTTCGGTCAACGTCACCATCCACGAGATACTGGCCAGCAGGCCAAGGCGCATGATCAAGGCCAGGGACAAACCAATCACCCGCGCCTTGTCGCGCTGCTCGGGTGGCAGTTTGTCAGCCAGGATGGCGATGAACACCAGGTTGTCGATACCCAGTACCAGTTCCAGCACGATCAGCGTAAGCAGGCCAAGCCAGGCCGTGGGGTCAGCAATCCATTCCATAGGAATCATTCAATCTCATGCAAAAAGTGGCGGGAAGGTGTCATCGGCAGAATCAAGCATGCACGCGCAGACATTGCCGAGCGATGCTCGACGAATCCGGAGGGCAAAAGGCTGACGGAGCGAACACCCTGCAAGAGAGTGAGGAGACTGCTTGAATGACGTGATCTGCTCATTGGCGAGGCGTGGGCACGCGAACAGATGGGGGGTATGGATGACGAGCGACCAGGAGGCTCCTGAGGGGTATTCATATAGTCCTGAAATTTAATGCGGGATGAGATCCTACAATATAAATAGATATTTCACCCGCGTAATAAGTATTACAAATATTGACTCAAGGCTATGAGCCATCATCCACCAGCGACACTATGTCGCACGCTCAGTCACGACCAGTTGTCTGACAAGACCACCCATGCGGTAGCCGCTGCTGTTGGTTTGTCTTAAAATGTTGCAATACCGTCAAGCGAGTGCGGAATCGAACATCGACAGCATCAGCCTGTCTTGTCGAACTCCCCGCGACGACTTGATCTGACTCATAAAAAGAAAGCCCGTCATAGACGGGCTTTCTGCGTTTTCAGCTTTTGCTTTTTAGTCCGCGCAGGCATGCGGACTGCAAAGCCAGCTCCGTTTTTTGATATTGAGGCTACTCCCCATGCTGCGGCTTGTTGTGATTCACCTGTTCCAATGGTTCAAACGCCTTTCTTCGGTCCTCGCCTCCCGCGGTTCTGAAAACACCCGCTACTCCCGCGATTTCACCCGCGAAAATGACAACGGCCGCTGGACCTTCATTTCGATCTTTATCGTGTTCACCCTGAGCCTCTATTGCATGGCCGGGCTTGGCTACTACGCCAAGGTCAATGTCTGGGACCACTTTACCGAAGAGCAGAAAGCCAGTATCGCCGAAGCCATGATTGTCAGCACACAGAACCTCTGAAACCTGACTCTTGCAACGCACCGGACGGGGAAGTGAAAACTTCCCCGTTTTGCTTTGCGTGGCTTGCCAGCTCATGGCTTTTCTGCGAGAAAGCAGCCCCGACCACCACTGGAGAGCCTGGCAATGAGCAACGAATTACAGATTACCGACCTGCAGGTCGGTGACGGCAAGCAAGTCGTCAAGGGCGCCCTGATCACGACTCATTACACCGGTATGCTGGACGACGGCACCGTCTTCGACTCTTCCCACGAACGCGGCAAGTCGTTCCAGTGCGTGATTGGCACCGGCCGGGTCATCAAGGGCTGGGACCAGGGTCTGATGGGCATGAAAGTCGGTGGCAAACGCAAGCTCTTCGTACCCGCCCATCTCGCTTATGGCGACAGGAAAATGGGGGCACATATTCAACCCGGCTCCGACCTGACCTTTGAAATTGAGCTGTTGGAAGTGCTGACCCGCGACGACTGATCCGCAACTGCCGGGAACGCGCAGCACACCGCCTATCGCCCAGGCATCCTGCGAGGTTCAAAGCCTTGCCATTTGGTGCAAGCATTCAGCTTCACGGGCGTCGCGGATAAGCGAGCAGTCGTCTTGACCCTTCTGGATCAAAAGGGAGCTCGCAATGATAGATGACAGGTTCAAAGAGCTGACAGGCATGACATGGGATCAAGCCATCGCACAGAACAACCTGCTGTTTTTTGAGGCCGACAGACTCAACGATTCAGCTTATTCACTGTTGCACGAGGACACCTTGTCCCCGGAAATATGGGCAAGCTTTCTGGTCGCCAGGAAGCAGGCCGAGGATAAATATGCCCAGGCCCGTCAGGAATGGCTGAGGATCAAGCGTATTTTGAATACGCTTGAATGCTCTTGAAGCTCGCTCGTCCCACAGCCCGGATTGAATGATGTCCGGGCTGCTGTCGCAATTCCTTCCTGAAGATCAGACAGCGACCACTCCCCGTGACGCGGATTGCTTGTTACCGTGGAAAAAGCCATGCTCTGGGCATGGAGTTCAGACTTTTATCTGACAGGAATATCTATGGCGCTCAACAAGCCGACCCAGGAGCTGAAACGGCACCTCAAGGGCACGGCATCCAACCTCGAAAACACGGCAGATGAAATTCTCAAGCTGGCCTCGGACATGAAAGATGTTGATGTGACCGCCATTCTGCAACTGGTCAATCGGCTCTACAGCGATGCCGACCAGCTCAAGGCTTATGTGGATGAGGTCAAGGCAAAAAGGATCGTGCGCACCAAGGCTCAATAAAACCCTCATCGATCTCCTGCCAGAGAACCCTCAATGCTGCCATCGACAACGGGCGTCAGCCCCCGATACCTGAACATGCAGAAATGGCGCGGCAGGGTCGGCATGGCACTGGCGGCCAGCCTTTCGATACTGGCCGGCATGACCGATGCCATTGGTTTCATGGCTACCGGCGATTTCGTTTCGTTCATGAGCGGCAATACCACGCGCCTGGCCGTTGCCATCAGCGACGGGGACCTGGGTACAACCTCACGACTGATACTGGCCATTGCCGTCTTTATTGCAGGCAATGCGCTGGGCGTCATCGTCGCCCGCCTGGGCGGCAGACGGGCATTGCCCCTACTGCTAAGTATCGCCACCTTGCTGTGCGCTGCAACGGCATGGCCGATGGCGTCGAATATTCTGGCCCTGGTCTGGGCCATTCTGGCCATGGGCATGCTCAATGCCGCGGTCGAACAGGTCAATGGCCTGCCCGTTGGCCTCACGTACGTAACCGGCGCATTGTCGCGTTTCGGTCGTGGCCTGGGGCGCTGGATGCTGGGCGAGCGTCGCGATGGCTGGCGGATTCAACTGGTTCCCTGGGCGGGCATGTTTATCGGGGCCGTCATCGGCGCCTTGCTCGAACAACGCATGGGCCTCAATGCCCTGCTGGTCAGCGGCGTACTCTCGGCCTTGCTGGGCCTGCTGTCCTTGAAAATCCCCCACCGCTGGCAGCGTCGCTACATGCCGCGCTGATCGGCATCTGCACACCGGCAAAGATCGCTGCGATTTCAGAATGCGTTTACCATACGCGCCCCTTCACTGCCGACCCTTGTCATGACCCCTGATGCGCTCGCCACCCTGCAACAGCACCTGCTCACCGCCTTGAGCTCTGTGCCCGATGAAACCCGTCGCCTGTTTCATGGCCGCGGCCGGGTATGGGCTGGGCTTGAACACATCACGGTCGACTGGATGCAAGGTGTGGTGCTGGTATCACTGTTCAAGGAACCGCTCGAAACAGAGCTGCAAGCCTTGACCCGGCAACTGCAGGAATTGACACATACCGCTCAGTGGCAACAGAGCCTGGCCCATACCCTGCTGCTACAACATCGCTATTTGCCACAAAGCAGCGTGCAATGGCTTCTGGGCGAGGTTACGGATGAATGGGTCATCACTGAAAACGATCTGCGCTACAAGATCGACTTCGGCAAGAAGCAGAACAGCGGCCTGTTTCTGGATATGCGCTATGGCCGGGAATGGGTTCGCTCTCAGGCCAAGGGCAAGCGGATACTGAATCTGTTCGCCTATACCTGTGGCTTTTCGGTCGCGGCCATCGCTGGCGGCGCAGATCATGTGGTCAATCTGGACATGGCCAAGGCAGCCCTCAATCGTGGCCGGGAAAATCATCGACTCAATGGACATGATCTGAGCCGGGTCAGCTTTCTGGGCCACGACCTGTTCAAGTCCTGGGCCAAGGTCACCCGCTCGGGGCCGTATGATCTGGTGATTATCGACCCACCGTCATTCCAGAAAGGCAGCTTCATGCTCGACAAGGATTATCAGCGGGTTCTGCGCCGTTTGCCGGAACTGCTGACCGAGGACGGAATGGTGCTGGCCTGTATGAACGATCCGGCAGTCGGCACGGACTTTCTGATCCGGCACACTGCGGTTGAAGCTCCGGGATTACGCTTTGAGCAACGCCTGGAAAATCCGCCCGAATTTCCCGATGCCAGTCTCGAGGGTGGCTTGAAAGCCCTGATATTCAAGGCTGACGGTGAGCCCCGGGCAGGATGGGCATAACAGCAGAAATGCCTTCGCGCAATGCAATAAGCGGCTGGCGCATACGCACCAGCCGCTTATTGGTCTACAGGCATCAGTTTCTACCAGCACACTCAGTGATTGCCTTGTAACTCAGTGTATTGAGGTCGCCTTGCGAGTCTTCATAAGTCATGAACTTATAGTTGATCCCGCAGTCGCCAGGTGCCGGGGTCTTGATCACTACCTTGGCAACATCCAGCTTCATTCCGTAAGCATAAGTCTGCATGACCGGAACGGGCTTCTGTGTCTTGGCCGCATACTCCTCTACCTTGGCCTGGTGCGCTTTACTGCGCTCATCACTGTCCCGCAAGTCCGTCGTACTGAAAGCATACGAAGTCAATGGCGAAACAAGTGCAAAGGCAAGAACGGACAACTTTAAAGCTTTCATCTATCGTCTCCTGTTTAATTGAAGTTCAATGTAGCAATACAATCACTCGACGAACATATGCCATCCGGCATACCCCAAATCGCTAATTGTTTCTATTTGTTTTTACTTGTAAAAATGTGATTTTCAGACCGTTACGTGATCATCAGTTCTTGCCGGCACACTCACTCAACACCTTGTAGCGCATGGTATTAAGCTCCCCATACGAGTCTTCATAAGTCATCAATTTTGAATTAACCCCACAATTCCTGGGGGCGGGAGTCTTGAAAACGACCCTGGCGATATCGAGTTTCATGCCGTAGTTGTAGTCCTGTATTTCAGGAACGGCTTTCTGTGTCCTAGCTGCATATTCTTCAACCTTGACCTGATGCGCCCTGCTCCGCTCATCGCCGCGCAGATCCGCAGAGCTGAAAGCGTACGAGGTCAGTGGCGTGACAAGAGCAAAGGCAAGAACAGACAGTTTGAGAACATTCATCTTCTGACTCCTATTTAGTGATGACTCATTGTAGCAATCAGACACTTTCCAGAACGTTGCGTGAAAATTACTATTTTGTAATCGCATCACTCTCTTTATTTAACCGCAAAATAAAAGGCTCGTGACAGTCACCCGCCACGAGCCTTTCGACAATGTATCTCTTTATTCTTCTCGACGATGCGCCCACTGATACAACGCTGGCAGCACCAGCAAGGTCAGAATCGTCGACGACAGGATTCCGCCGATCACAACGGTCGCCAGAGGCCTTTGCACCTCCGCACCGGTCCCCGTCGCCAGGGCCATCGGGATAAAGCCCAGCGAGGCAACCAAAGCAGTCATCAGCACCGGACGCAAGCGGGTCAAGGCGCCCTCATGAATGGCCTTTTCCAGGCTGAAGCCTTCTTCACGCAGGTTGCGAATAAAGGAAATCATTACCAGGCCGTTCAAGACCGCAACCCCAGACAGCGCAATGAAGCCGACGCCAGCGGAAATCGACAATGGAATATCCCTGAACCACAACGCCAGGATGCCGCCCGTCAATGCAAAGGGAATCCCGGTGAAGACCAGCAAGCCGTCCTTGAGGTTATTGAACATCATGAACAGCAACGCCAGCACCATCAGCAACGCCACTGGCACAACGATCTGCAGGCGCTGGGCCGCCGATTGCAACTGCTCGAACTGCCCGCCCCAACTGGTCCAGTAACCCGGCGGAATCGTCACCTGATCCTGTATATCCTGCCCGGCCTGCTCCACGAACGACCCTAAATCCCGGCCACGCACGTTGGAGCTGACGATCACCAGACGCTTGCCATTTTCACGGCTGATCTGGTTAGGCCCAAGGACCATATCCAGGCTGGCCACTTGCGACAACGGAATGAAACCGATCTGCGAATTGCTGCTGCCCGGGCTCGCCGGTACCGGAATCAGCAGATTCGACAGTCCGTTCAGATCGGTGCGCAGCGTGTCGGACAAACGTACCACCATGTCGAAACGGCGGTCCCCGTCATACAGCGTGCCGGCCTGACGGCCACCAACGGCAATCGCAATGGCATCCTGCACATCACCCATGTTCAAGCCATAGCGCGCGGCCTTGTCGCGATCGATATTGATCGTCAGCACCGGCAGGCCGGTAGTCTGCTCGACCTTGACCTCAGAGGCGCCACTGACTTTCTGCAATGTGGCGGCAATCTTGTTGGCGGTCTGGTTGAGGACATCCATGTCATCGCCATAGACCTTGACCGCCACATCGCTGCGCACGCCTGAAATCAGTTCGTTGAAGCGCAACTGGATCGGCTGCGACAGCTCGTAGTTACTGCCCGGCACGCTGGCTGCGGCTTCCTGCAACTCGGCAATCAATGTCTCGCGCGACTTGTTCGGATCAGGCCATTGATCGGTCGGCTTGAGCATCACGTAACTGTCGGAAATATTCGGCGGCATGGGGTCGGCGGCGATTTCCGCCGTACCGGTACGGGCGAACATCCGCTCGACTTCCGGCATGCGTTCGATAACGGCTTTTTCCAGACGCTGCTGCATGTCTACCGACTGGCTCAGGCTGGTGCCCGGCACACGCAAGGCCTGCAAGGCAAAGTCGCCTTCGCTCAGGCTCGGGATGAACTCGCTGCCCATCCGGCTGGCGGCCAGCCCCGACACGGCAATGACCGAAACCGCCATGGCAAAGGCCAGCGTCCGATGGCCCAGCACCCAGTCCAGAATCGGCGCATAGCGCTGCCGGGCGGTGCGCATCACCAGCCCTTCCTCTTCCTTGACCTTGCCGGTGACAAACATGGCAATAGCCGCCGGCACGAAGGTCACGGACAGAATCATCGCCCCCAGCAGGGCAATGACCACGGTAAAGGCCATCGGGTGGAACATCTTGCCTTCGACGCCTGTCAGGGCAAATATCGGCAAGTAAACGACCATGATGATCAATTGGCCGAAGATCAGCGGACGACGGGCCTCACGCGCTGCAGCAAACACTTCATGAAAACGCTCGGAACGGGTCAACATGCGACCATGCCGCTGCTGGGCATGAGCCAGCCTGCGAATGGCGTTTTCGACAATCACCACCGCGCCATCGACAATGATGCCGAAGTCCAGCGCGCCCAGACTCATCAGGTTGGCGCTGACCTTGTTGGCAAACATGCCGGTAAAGGTGAAGAGCATCGCCAGGGGAATCACCATGGCGGTAATCAGGGCTGCACGAATGTTACCCAGGAACAGGAACAGGACGGCGATGACCAGAATCGCGCCCTCGACCAGGTTCTTCTTGACCGTGGCAATGGCCTTTTCCACCAGATGGGTGCGATCGTAGACCGTAACCGCCACCACGCCCTTGGGCAGCGAACGGTTGATCTCGGTCAGTCTGGCGGCAACCGCCTGGGACACACTGCGGCTGTTTTCACCGATCAGCATGAAGACCGTACCCAGCACCACTTCACGACCATTCTCGGTGGCAGCACCGGAGCGCAGTTCCTTGCCGATCACCACATCGGCGACATGGCTCACCCGAATCGGCGTGCCCTGCACGTTGGCTATCACGACATTGGCAATATCCAGCTCATTGACCAGTTGCCCCGGAGCACGAATCAACAACTGCTCGCCGCCACGCTCGATATAACCCGCGCCGACGTTGGAGTTGTTGCGCTCAAGTGCTGCGATCAGGTCATTGAGTGTCAGCTTGTAGGCGGCCAGCTTCCTTGGATCCGGAGCGATCTGGTACTGCTTGGCAAAACCGCCAATGGTGTTGATCTCCGCGACACCCGGCACATTGCGCAACTGCGGCTTGATGATCCAGTCCTGAATGACCCGCAGATCGGTCGGCGTATAAGGCGTGCCATCCTCCTTCAGCGCGCCGTCTTCGGCCTCGACCGTCCAGAGAAATATTTCCCCGAGGCCGGTAGAGATAGGCCCCATCAGGGCATCGATGCCTTCGGGCAACTGCTCCTTGGCAGTCTGCAAACGCTCACTGACCAGTTGCCGGGCGAAAAACAGGTCGGTACCGTCCGCGAAAATCACCGTGACCTGCGACAGCCCCGAGCGCGACAGCGAACGGGTCTGCTTCAAGCCCGGCAAGCCAGCCATGGCGGTTTCGATGGCAAACGTGATGCGCTGCTCGGTTTCCAGCGGAGAAAAACCCGGTGCAGAGGTGTTGATCTGCACCTGGACGTTGGTGATATCCGGCACCGCGTCGATGGGCAGCTTCTGGTAGCTGGCAATTCCCAGCCCTACCATCAGCAAGACCGCCAGCATGACGACAATGCGTTGCTCTATGGCAAATTGAATCAAGCGTTCAAACATGGGAAAGCTCTCGTGCGTAGCGGATCAATGGGCATGCTCGGCCGAGCCCTTGCCCAGCTCCGACTTGAGGACGAAACTGCCGGCACTGGCGACCTGTGCGTTTACCGCCAGTCCCTTGAGCACTTCTACATAGCCACTGTCGCTGCGTCCGAGCGTGACCGGCTGGACCTGGAAACCCTGGGGCGTGCGGACAAACACAGAGGCTTTGTCTTCAACGGTCTGCACCGCCTCTTCGGGAATGCTGATCGCGACTTCGCTGGTTTGCGCCGCCACGGCAATCGAGACAAACAGGCCGGGACGCCAGGCGCCCTGAGGGTTGGCCAGTTTCACCCGTACCGTTGCAGCACGGTTCTGCTCGCCCAGCAGGTTGCCGACATAGCTCACCTCGCCCTCGACCTCGGCATTCATGTCTGGCGAACTGACCTTGACCTTGCGTCCGACCACGACCTTGTCCAGATCCTTGGGCGCTACACCGAAAGTGGCCCAGACCCGTGACAGATCGGAAAGCGTGAACACATTGCTGCTCTCACTGACGACTTCACCGAGGCCCAGATGCTTTTCCACGACCACGGAATCGAAAGGCGCAACGAGTTCATAGCGGTTGCCGCTGGCCTTGCCCGCTGCGCCCATGGCACTGACTTTCTGCCGGGCATTGGACAAAGCGATTTCTGCCTCCTGCAGCACCTGGCGAGCCTGCTGGTAATCCTGCTCGGCCGATATCTTGTCTTCCCAGAGCTTTTTCTCGCGCTGATAGGTCAGGCGGGCCAGTTCAACCCGACGCTGCGCGGCGCTGAACTCGCTGCGCTGTTCCGACACCTGCTGGCTGGCGATCACTGCCAGAACCTGGCCTTTTCTGACCTGTTGCCCCAGATCGGCTTTCACCTCCTCCACGACACCACTGACCCTTGGCACCACATGCGAGGTCCGATCCTCATCGAAACGGATTTCCCCCGGAAAGCTGATCGACGTGCCCATCTGGCGCGGTGCGGCAACAATCAGCGTTATGCCTGCGGCCTTGATCTGCGCTTCGCTCAACTCCAGCAAGCCTTCCTCATGACCTTCCTCGCCATGCTCATCCTTCTCTGCCGGTTTGCCCTTCGGCTCGTCTGCATGATCGTCGTCTGCATGCCCCTCCTCTTCATGGCCATGTCCGTCGCCATGCGCCGACTCTTTTTCATCGTCATGAGCATGTTCCGAAGAAGCATTGGAAAAGGACTGGCCGCCACCCAGGGTCAGACTGCCCAGGCCAATGAGAACCACCACTGCTGTCGCAGCAGCAATGTTGCGTTTGTTATTCATGAATACTCCTGACGGGCCATTGCGGGGTCTACGCCCCTGTCGCTGGCCTGCATCGCTGGCTATTGAAGTTGAGTAATGAGACGGCCCGAGTCGCCGTAGATGCGTTCGATGACAACCCGTGCATCAACAGCACGAGCCAACGATTCAAGGTATTGGCTGCGCGCAGCGATCAAGGTGCGCTGCGCATCGAGGACTTCGAGAAATCCGAACTTGCCCATCTCGAATCCGCGGGTTGCGGTATCGACGGCCTGTTGTGCGGCAGGCAGGATCACCTGAGTGAAGGTCTCGGCTTCCTGGCTTGCGGTGCTCCATTGATCGAGCGCCACCTGGGTCTGGGTGCGCAGTTTCAACTCCACGGCATTGCGCAGGTCACGAGACTGATCGGCACGCCGCGCCGCAGCCAGGACATTGCCCTGGTTGCGGTCGAACAAGGGAATCGGCACGGAAAAGCCGACCACATTGACCCGTTCACGATCCTCACGGCTGTATTGGCTACCCAAGCTGACGGTGAGGTCGGGAATCCGTTGCGCCTTCTGGGAGCCCAGTTGCGCATCGCCCAGGGCTATACGGGTTTCGGCCAGACGCAACTCGGCAGTCTGCTTGAGCGCATTCAACAGGGTTGGGGCGTGAGGCGCATTGCCCGGAGACAGATTCGAGGATTGCAGACTCTCGAAAGCCGACTCCGGCTGCCCCATGACCTGCGACAGCTCGCGCCAGGCAGTGGATTTGGCGATTTGTGCCTGACGTACCTGCAACCGGGTTTCTGCCAGTTGCACCTGAGCGCGAGTGGCTTCCACCGGCGACGATTTGCCAGCGCGAATCCGCCCCTCGGCAACCTGGAGACCGCGTTCGGCCAGAGCCCTGGACTCCAGCGCAAGATCCAGCCCGGCCTGGGCCCGCGATGCAGCAAAAAAAGCCTGGACCACCTCTCCGCGCAATGCATTGCCGCGTTGTTCCAGCTCAAGTGCAGCGACATCCTGGGCGCGGCTGGCAACATCGATGCGCGCCCCCCGCTTGCCGCCCAGCTCCAGAGCCTGGCTGATGGCGATGGTCGTGGTGCTGGTCGACTTGCGGGTATCTTCCATCTCCCATGACAACTCGGGGTTGGGCATCAGCCCTGCCTGCTGTCTTTCGCCCTGGGCAATGTCGATTTCCTGGCGAGCGGCAGCCAGATCCGGGTTCATCGCGAAGGCTGTGTCCAGCGCATCGGACAGACTGATACTGCGGGCCTGTGCGGCCATCGCAGCCTGGCTGAAAACCGCCAGCAACATTACACAGGCAAGGCCCGTTTTCATTCTGCCGGGCCTGTTGCCCGGTGGACTGCTCAAGATTCGATACCCGCGCACGTTGTACTTCCCCGGTTGCATAAATCAACGCCCGATCGGGCGATAGCATCGGCCAGCAAGTGCTGCCGAGATTGACGCAGGGACTTTAGGCAATGGCAGTTATCAGCGGGGTTGCTGGAAAATTACAATTTTGTTATCTGCAAAAAGCGCGCAGCTTTGGCCTTAGAGTAAGCGACCAAATCAGATTGACCCTGTAGTGGCTAAAGACTTCACAATCTCCCGCACGCCAGCGTCTGCACTGAACAACCTGTTCCCGAACAGGCGTCCCGATCCAGGGATCCATTCATTCACTGCTTTATTCATACAGGATATTCAGACATGCGAATCCTTGTGGTCGAGGACGAGCCGAAAACTGCCGAATACATGCATCAGGGTCTGACCGAAAGCGGTTATATCGTCGATGTCGCCACGACCGGAATCGATGGCCTGTGCCTGGCACAACAACAGATCTATGACGTGGTCATTCTGGACATCAACCTGCCGGGCATGGATGGCTGGGATGTTCTGGCACAACTGCGTAAAACCAGTAATACCCGGGTCATGATCGTGACCGCCCGCAGCCGTCTCGATGAAAAGATCAAAGGTCTGGAATCGGGCGCGGACGACTATCTGGTCAAGCCCTTCGAGTTCCCGGAATTGCTGGCCAGAATCCGTACCCTGATGCGCCGCAGCGAGCAGGCGAATGTTCCGCAGGTGCTGCAAGTCGCAGACCTGGAGCTCGATCAGGGCCGGCATCGGGCGTTTCGCGGCAAGCAGCGCATCGACCTGACCACCAAGGAATTCGCCCTGCTGCATTTGCTGATGCGTCACAGCGGCGAGGTTCTGTCGCGGACCCAGATCATTTCCCTGGTGTGGGACATGAATTTCGATTGCGATACCAATGTGGTGGAAGTGTCCATTCGCCGCCTGCGCGCCAAGATCGACGATCCCTTCGATAACAAGCTGATTCATACGCTGCGCGGCGTGGGTTATGTGCTGGAGTCCCGCGAATGAAGCCCACGCGGCTGTCCATGCAGTTGGGACTGACCGTCAGCCTGATGAGCGCCATTCTGGTTATCGTGATGGTCACGCTGGCCTCGCTGGCCATCTCGCGGCAACTGGACCTGCGCGCCAGCAACAGCCTCGAAGAGAAACTCAAGCAGATCGAGCACAGCCTGGCCGAAACGGCCAGCAGCGCCGATATCATGCTCAACCCGCACAACCTGCGCGACCAGATCCTGGGCCACGATGACTTCAGCCTGGCAATCATCGATCCGGACGAGCCGAAACACGTGCTGTTCAGCATGGGCAGTGCCAGCGCCGAACAGATTCTGGCCATCAATGCGCAAAGCTCAAGCAGCAGCAAGGTACTGGTTGCTTCGCGGTTGATGCAGTTGCGCGACAAGCAGAGCGTCAGCGTCCTGCTGTCTCTTGATCGACAAAGTGATATTGCCTTGCTCGAGGCCTATATGACCTCGGCCCTGATCGCCCTGCCATTGATTCTGCTGCTGGCAGGCGCTGTCGCCTGGTGGGTGGTGCATCGTGGGCTCAAGCCGTTGCGGGCTTTTCGCAAGGTGGCCGAAATGATCTCGGCCCGTGACCTGACCCATCGGGTAAAAACCAGTGACCTGCCCGACGAACTGAGCAATCTGGGCCATGCCATCAATTTCATGCTGCACCGCCTGGACAGCGACGTTCAGCAGTTGACGCAATTCTCCGATGACCTGGCCCACGAGTTGCGCTCGCCCATGAACAACCTGATGGGCAAGGCTCAGGTCACGCTTTCCCGGGAAAGGCCGCCAGGCGAATACAAGCAGGTTCTTGAATCCTGTACCGAGGAGCTGGAACGTCTGTCGAGGATGGTTTCGCAGATGCTGTTCCTGGCCAGCGTCAGCCAGCCCTTGGCACCCATAGCATTTACCCGGATCGACCTGGATGAAGAAGTCGCCAAGGTGGCTGAACTGTTCGCCTTGTCAGCCGAAGAAAAAGCCATTTCCCTGCACGTTAGCGGGCGCGCGCAGGTCAATGGAGAACGGCTGATGATCCAGCGCGCCATCTCCAACCTGCTCTCCAACGCCATACGACACAGTCCCGAGCACAGTACGATCCATATCAGCCTGGAGCAGCACAAGGACCAGGTTTCACTCAAGGTCGGCAATCGGGGTGAAGGCATCGAGGCCGAACACCTGCCACGCCTGTTCGACCGCTTCTACAGAGTGCATGCCAGCCGTTCGCGGCATCAGGGCGGCACTGGCCTGGGGCTGGCAATCGTGCGTTCGATCATGAGCCTGCATGAAGGACATGTCGCGGTCGAAAGCACACCGGGGACTTATACCTGTTTCAGCATGGTGTTTCCTGCAACAGGCCAGATCAAAGTTTAATAATTGACGGCATATTAATGACGCTACATTAAAAAACTTTCACTTCAAGGAATGCAACTTTATAACCCTCCATAACGACAGACAGTTAGACCTTTAACTGTCTGCGCCCCTCTTTACGTCTGATTTGAATAAAACTTGAATTAATAGATTCAATTGATCGTGCAATTTTGAAATAAAAGTTTTCTGCACCGACTATGTTTTTTTCACATTTAAGCACCTAGAGTGATATCACGTTGCCACGAGATTGAGGGCTGGCCACTGCTGTAACAGAGCGGCCAAAGAGGATCCAAAAATGAAAATAAGAAATATCCGACTGAATATGCGTGCCTTCCTCAGTTTCGGCATTATTTGCCTGCTGCTTATAGGCCTGGGAGGCACTGTCCTGTACAAAATGGATAGCCTGCATGATTCCGTGCGCAAATTGCAGACTGACCTGCTGCCCAGCGTCAGACAGGCCGCCAAGATCGAGACGGCAGGCCTGCTCTACCGCCTTGATGCACGGCGTTTCGTGATGGATGAAGACCGGCAGAGCAGTGCTTCCCTGGACAAGTTGAAAGGTCTGAAGAACTCTCTTCTTCAGACAACTGACAACTATGCAGTCATGGTATCCAGCGATACTGAAGAACAGGCCTATCGTCAGGTCAAGACCAATGTACAAGCCTACATTGGCAAGATCGACGAGTTGATGGAACTCAGCAAGACCAAGTCGAACAATGAGCTGTTCGTGTTTATCCGCGACACCAGCAGTCCACAGGCCAAGGCCTTGCAATCCTCCATAGATGCCTTGATAGAGGTCAATGTCAAAGGTTCGGAGGAGTCAGGCGCAGTTGCCAACAAAAACTATGAGAACGGTGTGACACTCTCGCTGATGTTTATTGTGATTGCCGTTATCGTGACCATCCTGGTAGCAACCATCTTTACCCGCAGCATCGCTCGCCCGGTAAAGGCACTGCTGGAAACTACCCGGCGCATCGCCGAAGGTGATTTACGCACCACAGTGGAAATTAGCGGTGCGGATGAACTGACCGAGCTGCAGAATGCCACGGCAACCATGCTCACCAGTCTGAAAAACACCATTCAGCACATCTCTGACTCTTCCGGGCTGCTGGCTTCAGCGGCAGAGGAAATGAGTTCCATCACCCAGGAATCGACCTCCGGCATCCAGCGCCAGTCGATGGAAACCGAACAGGCTGCCACAGCCGTCAACGAGATGACTGCCGCTATTGAAGAGGTCGCCCGCAATGCGGTGTCAGCATCCGAATCCACCCAGGCTTCGGAGCGTTCGGCCAAGACCGGCCAGGAATGCGTCAGCAAGACCATCAACGCCCTGGAAAAACTCAGTTCCACTGTCGACCGCACCAGCACCGAAGTCGAAGGGCTGGCCAATCAGGCCCAGAACATCACCAAGGTACTGGACGTGATCCGCGCCATTGCCGAGCAGACCAACCTCCTCGCTCTCAACGCAGCCATCGAGGCCGCTCGCGCCGGTGAACAGGGCCGAGGCTTCGCGGTGGTTGCCGATGAAGTTCGGGCACTGGCGCATCGCACCCAGTCCTCGACCCAGGAAATCGAACAGATGATTCAGGGCATCCAGAAGGATTCGACCCTGGCCGTGCAATCCATGAAACAAAGCAGCGAAGAAGCCGATGCTACCTTGCTGATCGCCCAGGAATCCGGGGTCGCGATTCAGGAAATAACCTCGGCCATTTCCCAGATCAACGAACGCAACCTGCTGATCGCCACGGCGTCGGAGGAACAGGCTCATGTAGCGCGCTCCGTCGATCAGAACCTGATCAGCATCAAGGACCTGTCGGTGCAAAGCTCTTCGGCTGCCGGACAGACTTCAAGTGCCAGCCATGAGCTTTCCCGGCTGGCTGTCGATCTGAACCGACTGGTATCGCGGTTCTCCGTCTAACGAACACGTCTGAACAATCCAGGGATGAATGTTCTGCTGATTCACGATCAAGCCAAAGCAGGTATTTATCGTGCTCAAACACATTCCCGTCACCGAACTGCGCCTCGGCATGTATGTACACGAACTGTGCGACTTGCGTGCCGACCACTCCTTCTGGACCAGCAGCTTTCTGCTCAAGCATGAAAGCGACCTGCAACGCATCCGCAGCTCCAGCATCACCCGACTCTGGATCGATGGCAGCCGGGGCCTGGATATCCAGCCCGCCAATACTCCCGCTATAACCTTCCGTCCCGGGCAGTCCTGCGCCCTGGCCGAAGAAATCGGCTACGCCAGAGAACTCTGCATCCGCTCCAGGGCCGCAGTGGCGAGGATCTTCAGCGATGTGCGCATGGGCCGGATCGCAGAACTGGAAGACATGGGCGACCTGATCGACGATATTTCGGACTCGCTGGCCCGCCACCCCGATGCATTGCTCAGCCTCGCACGGCTGAAAACCGCGGATGAGTACACCTACATGCACTCAGTTGCCGTGGGCGGCCTGATGATTGCCCTCGCCCGCCAACTGGCCTTGCCCGAAAGCCTGGTCAAGGAAGCCGGTCTGGCCGGTCTGCTGCATGATGTCGGCAAACTGGCGATACCGGCCAACATCCTCAACAAACCCGGCAAACTCAGCGACGAAGAGTTCGCCATCGTGCGCAGGCATCCAGCAATCGGCTGCGAGTTGCTGGGCGAAAGCAGACATTTCAGTCCACGGGTGCTGGATGTCTGCCTGCACCATCACGAACGCTTCGATGGCAGCGGCTATCCGGATCGACTCGCCGGCTCGCAGATCAGCCTGTTTGCGCGCATGGGCGCCATCTGCGATGTCTACGACGCCATCACGTCCGACCGGCCGTACAAGGCCTGCTGGAGCCCGGCAGAATCGATCAGCAGAATGGCCGAATGGACCGGGCATTTCGACGAAAAGATATTCCAGGCCTTCGTCAAATGTGTCGGCATCTACCCCGTGGGTTCGCTGGTACGTCTGGAAAGCGGCAATCTGGGGATCGTGATGGAGCAGAACAAGGGCTCGCTGCTGACCCCCAAGGTCAAGGTGTTCTATTCGGCACTCTGCAAGATGCCCATCGCCCATACATTGATAGACCTTTCCTGCCCGGACAATCAGGACCGGATCCTCAACCGCGAATGCGCGAAGAACTGGGGATTCAAGGACCTGGATCATCTGTGGACCGGTCTGCCGGAAAGCGTGGCGCACTGAAACCGATTGTTTCGCAAATGAGTTCATTCGCGAAACAATCAAACCAGACTCAGCCCCTGGCTGCCATCGCCGTCACTTCCACGCGCATGCCTTCAACTGCCAGTGCAGCCACGCCCACCGCAGCGCGAACCGGCCACGGTTTGGCGAAGAAGCGCTGGTAAACCTCGTTGAAAGCGGCACGATCGGCCATATCGGTGAGATAAATGGTCAGGTGCAACACCCGGTCCATGGAACTGCCCGCCCGCTCCAGCGCAACCTTGAGTGCCTGCAAGGTGCACTCGCTCTGCTCGACGATCCCGCCCAGTTCCAGACTGCCATCGGCACGGGTCGGGATCTGCGTGGAAACCAGCAGGCCGCCAAAACCGGCGACGTCGGAGGAAATGGATTCGGCGTCGGGATCGGGGATGAATGTCAGGTCGTGGTTTGCCATCAGGATTCTCTTGGTCAGAGGTAAAGGGACAAGTTCTTTGCCGCGAACAGTCTACATCCCACCGTCCGAATACCTGTAATACAACGCGAACATCCGCTCGCGAATCAACCCGAGAGATTCCTTCAACTAACTCATTTCCCCACAGTCACAACCATACGCTTCTCAATTGGATGAGCCTGCGATGGGCATGACGCCATGAGCTTCACCGTCTGCATGACCGTGCTCGGCGCACTGTTGATGCTGCTGGCATTGACGTCTTCTTTCCTGCGCTGGCTGCCAGTCACTACATCTGCAGTGTGTCTGGCGTTCGGCTTTGTGATCGGCCCGATGGGGCTGGAGATGCTGAGGCTGGATGTGCAGGAAGCCCGGCACTGGCTGGAACGCCTGACCGAAGTCGCGGTGCTGTTTTCACTGTTCAATACCGGAATCAAGTTACGCCTGCCGCTGCGCAGCAAAGCCTGGCACTCGGCGTACTGGCTGGCCGGGCCGGTGATGCTCGCGACCATTGCCGGTACGTGCCTGGCTGCGCATTACCTGCTGGATCTGTCATGGGGCCTCTCGCTGTTGCTCGGCGCCATACTTTCGCCTACCGATCCGGTGCTGGCGGGGCTGGTGCAGGTGACCAATGCCCAGGATCAGGATCGCCTGCGCTTCGGGCTTTCCGGCGAAGCGGGCATGAACGACGGGACTGCATTTCCGTTCGTGATCTTTGCCTTGCTGTATCTGGGCAACGGCGCGTTGCAAGCCGAATGGATTCAGCACTGGTTCTTAAAGAGTCTGATCTGGGGCGTACCGGCCGGGATGCTGATCGGCTACGGCATGGGCCGTGGCGTCGGGCATCTGATGATCTTTTTACGGATCAGGAACGCCGACAGCACAACGTCCCCCAATGACTTTCTGGCCCTGGCGCTGATTGCCCTGTCGTACGTGGTTGCCGAAGGCGCAGGCGCCTATGGGTTTCTCTCGGTCTTCGCCGCAGGCTTCGGCTTGCGGCAGGCCGAAGCACGCATCACGCAATCCCATGTGCCTTCCGAGCATGTGGCGCAGCCGGTGATCGGCCATATGACCGCCGACCAGGAAAAAGCCACGGTTACCGAGACTGAGGATCTTAGCGAGTCGCAACTGGCTGCCGGGGTGATGATGGGCGATATGCTGGCCTTTGGCAGTCTGGTCGAACGCTCCATGGAAGTACTGTTGATCACCCTGCTGGGCGCGGCATTGGCGTTGTACTGGGACTGGCGCGCCATCGGTCTGGGCCTGGCGCTGTTCTGCATCATTCGTCCGGCAAGCGTCTGGCTGCTGGTGAGCCGGCGTCTTCTGGATCGGCGGCAAAAGGCACTGGTGGGCTGGTTCGGCATACGCGGGATCGGCAGTCTGTATTACCTGTGCTTTGCCTTGACCCACGGTTTACCGCAAGATGCGGTACATACCGCCATAGGCATGACCTTGTCGGTAGTTGCATTGAGTATCCTGCTGCATGGCATTAGCATCCAGCCATTGCTGACGCATTATGAGCGACGTTCGGCAAACGCTGGCAACCCGCCATAGATCCAGTCGATCATGTCATCATCACAAGCGATTGGACTGCGGCAATCGGACTCAGCAAGCTTGTACCTGTACAGGCTGCTTTCAACGCTGCATGACCGAGCGCAGTCGTTTTAAATATTCGAGAAGGTGAAATGTCAGATCCCGTCCTGATGGACCGTTTTGCACGCAAAGTCGATTATCTGCGCATGTCGGTAACCGACCGGTGCGATTTTCGCTGCGTGTATTGCATGGCCGAAGAGATGACATTCCTGCCCCGGCAACAGATTCTGTCGCTGGAAGAAATCCATCAGATTGCCGAGCGCTTCGTGGCCTTGGGCACCCGCAAGATTCGCCTGACCGGTGGCGAACCGCTGGTACGTGCCGGGGTAGTCGATCTGTGCAAGCGTATCGCCGCCCTGCCCGGCCTGCGCGAACTGTGCATGACCACCAACGGTTCGCAACTGGACAGACTGGCTTCGCCGCTGTTCGACGCAGGTGTTACGCGACTGAACATCAGCCTCGACAGCCTTGACCCGCTGCGTTTCCGCGAGATGACCCGCACCGGCGACCTGCACAAGGTGATTGCGGGGATCGACGCGGCCAATGCCGCGGGCTTCACCCATACAAAGCTCAATTGCGTGGTCATGCAGGGCCGTAACGATCATGAGATCAACGATTTGCTGGCCTTTGCCATCGATCGGCGGCTGGACGTCTCGTTTATCGAAGAGATGCCGCTGGGTGCGATCAGCGAGCACAGCCGCGCCGAGTCGTTCTATTCCAGTGAGCAGGTCCGCGAACGGATTGCCGAACGCTACACGCTGGTGCCGTCTACTGATTCGACCAATGGGCCATCGCGCTACTGGCGACTGGCAGAAGCTCCCGATATCCGCATCGGCTTCATTTCCCCTCACAGCCATAACTTCTGCGGCACCTGCAACCGGGTACGCCTGACGGTCGAAGGCCGCCTGTTGTTGTGCCTGGGCAATGAACACTCGGTCGACCTTAAAGCCGTACTGCGCGCCAACCCCGGCCAGCCGCACAAGCTGGAAAAAGCCATCGTCGACGCCATGCAACTCAAGCCATGGAGCCATAACTTCACCGTCAATGACGATGTTCAAGTCGTGCGTTTCATGAACATGACGGGCGGTTAGTCATTATGACTACAAGAGTCATAATGACCTCTCAGCAAAAGTAGTCATAAAGACACTTATCCGCTATACCCCCCGGTTTTATTGGGCCGAAAATGTGGCATGAAAGTTGAAAATCCATTGGAAAGATCACTGTCTTTCTTCTGGAGGTTCACAATGCACAGCCCGATTACCACCACCGTTCTCAATGCGCTTGAAAAGGTCATGGTCATTTCCACCACCGACCTGCAAGGCAATATCACTTACGTCAACGACCTGTTCTGCAAGCTGACCGGCTATGAGCGTGAAGAACTGGTCGGCCAGCCACACAGCCTTGTGCGCCACCCGTCGGTGCCGAAAAGCACCTACAAGGCCATGTGGGACACCATCAAGAAAGGCGAAATCTGGACCGGCGTCATCCCCAACGTAGGCAAGGGTGGCGGCCTGTATGTGGTCGATACCACGGTGCAACCGGTGTTCGATGAGCAAGGCAACATTGTCGAGTACATCAGCATCCGTCGCGTCATCAACGACCTGATGGGCGACTTCGAGGCGCTGGAGTTCTCCAAGGAACAATTCGACGAATACTACGACCGGTAAGCAGCCATGAATGTCGAACGAGTCTTTATCGGTTACGGATCGGAATCGGGTAACGCCCGGGTGCTGGCACAGCATCTGGAACGCCAGCCCTTCCTGCAACGGTATGCACCGCAAGCACGGGAACTCAACAGCCTGGACCTGCAACAGATCAACCCGGACGACCTGCTGTTGATCGTATCGAGCTCGTTCGGCGATGGAGAACCGCCGGCCAATGCCGAGCGGTTCCTTGATCAACTCACGCTGACCGGCACACTTGAGGGGCTGCGTTACGCAATCTTCGGGCTGGGCGATACCGCTTACCCGACGTTTTGCGGGTTCACCAAGATGCTGGACAGTCTTCTGTCGAGCCGAAATGCCAACAAGGTGATCAACCGGGTCGACGCGGATGCGGATTTCGAGGGGTTCTTCGGCACATGGTGCGCAGTGCTCGATGCGGTGCTGCAAGGCGATAGCCAGGCCGGAACATCCCTGCACCTGCAAGTCGTCGCCTATGGCGAAAAAACCGCTTATCCGGCCAGAGTGCTGGAACAGCGACGCCTGAACCTGACGGCGCCTTACGCCCACCACATCCGGCTCGACATCCAGGGCAGCGGCATCAACTATCGCGCCGGAGACAATCTGTACGTTCTGGCAGAAAACTCACCCGAACAGTTGACCGCCCTCGCCTGCTGGTTCGATGACGAGCAGGCGCGCGAATGCCTGGCTGGCAAGGAGTTGCGCCAGATCGGCAAGTCGCTGCTGCGGGATATCGCCAAGGCCAGCGGCAACGATGAGCTGAAAAATCTGCTGAAGATCAGCAATCGCAAGCTGCTGGATGAATACCTGTACGGCAAGGATATTCTGGATGTGCTGCAGGACTTCTGCGAACCCGGCTGTTTCACGGCGCAGGCGCTTGCCCAATGGCTGCCCGACAGCCTGCCCAGAGCCTATTCGATTGCTTCCCACAGCCATCCCGACTACGTGGACTTATGCATAAGGGAAATCGCCTACACCCTGGCCGGACGTGAACGAAAAGGCAGTGCCACCGGCTTTCTCACCGGCCAGCCTCAGGCAGTGAACATTTATGCCCGCAGCAACCCGCGCTTTCATCTGCCGGATGCCGCGAACCATCCGCTGATCCTGATCGGTACCGGAACAGGTATTGCGCCGCTGATCGGCTTGCTGGAACAGTTGGAGAGCCAGGCCAGCAGTCCGACGACCTGCCTGGTATTCGGCGATCGCCATCAGGCTTCGGACTTTCTCTATCGGGAGCGGATCGAGCAATGGCAAGCCCAGGGCCTGCTGGACCATGTGCTGACTGCCTTCTCGCGGGACAACCCGGCGCGTTATTACGTGCAGGACGCACTGCTGGAACATGGCCATCTGATCTGGGATCTGCTGAGTCAGGGAGCGCATCTGTATCTTTGTGGCAACAAGGCCAACCTGGAGCGCTCCATCGATGAAGCACTGCTGAACATTGCCCGTTCGGCAGGTCGTCTCGATCCTGAGACAGCCAGCACATTCGTCCAGCAGTTGCTTGACGACGGGCGGATTCACAAAGAGCTTTACTGATTTGACCCGCTAGTTGCCGAGCAACTGCTCGCGCAATTCCGGATTGCGGGTCTTGGGGTCCAGCCAGATGGCAAAGAACGCCTTGGCGAATTCGCCATCCTGGACCACATGCTGCAGTTCTTCCCCTGCATAAAAGCGCGCCTCGCGACCCGGCAAGTACACGCCAGTGATCTTCATGCCGGGCTCGACATCCACAAAAGACTGCTGCATCTGTTGGCGCCACGCCGACAATTGCCCGGCGCTGACGGCAGACCCGCGGATACGCTTGATTTCATCGATGCTGGCGTCGACCAGATCGTCCCGGTCAATGGAGCGATGATAAGTCAGTTCCAGAGCCATGGGAGCGTCCGCCACGAACGGCTGCGCCGGGCTCCAAAGACGGGCTGAATAGATCCGGAATCCGAAAACACTGAAGTCGCCGGAACCGA
The DNA here is from genome assembly GCF_003700275.1 of Pseudomonas cichorii. Lineage (GTDB taxonomy): Bacteria > Pseudomonadota > Gammaproteobacteria > Pseudomonadales > Pseudomonadaceae > Aquipseudomonas > Aquipseudomonas cichorii_B. The sequence continues at coordinate 25,819 of NZ_RBRE01000060.1, forward strand.
CGACACGGGAATCGGGTAACACCTCACGCCAGTCGGCGAGCGCATTACCACTTGTTAGCAGCAGCACAAGCCACAACCATCGCGGTGCGATCATGGGCAGCCTCTGTGCGTCTGCCGAAGAGGAATCGGCAGCCAGGAATAGGAAGAGCCAGTGGCGTGGTCTATACCGTAAAACGGCAAAGTCAGCGCCAAACCAACTGGCTCTGCTGTAAAATTTATACTACAGAGGTATTTTTGTACAACACTCGGACAACATTTTTTATCATAAATGAAACATTTTCACTCATTGGGGTGAATCGGTTCACCTAAATTAAGCATCAGCCGGTTGGCCCAGGCAAATATGGCTATGGCGTGAACCAGATCCAGCACCTGCCCATCGTCGAGCCCCTGCTCCCGCAACGGCCTGACATGCTCGACATCCAGCGCAGCCGGATCCAGGGTGAGATCGATGGCAAAGCGCACAATGGCCTTTTCCCGCTCGGTCGTGCCAGCAGTCTGCGGATCGGCAAATATCTGGGCAATCACGTCATTGCGCTTGGCCAGTTGCTCGAAACGCTGGGCATGTACCGAGGCGCAATACACACATTGATTGATGCGCGACACCACGGTACTGGCCAGTTCACGCTCGGCACGCGACAGACCGCCCGGTGCATACATGATCGCGTTGAACGCCACCGAACGCTGACGCAGGATCTGCGGCTGATGAACCAGCGTCAGGTAGTAATCCGAGGTCTTGGCCTGCGGATGGCTCTCGGTCAGGACTTCCAGTTGCTCCGGCGTGGCGTTTTCCAGTTGCACGGTGGGCAACCAGGCCTTCCAGCCCAGCACTTCATTGGTAAAACCGTTGCTGCGAACAGGCTCGCTCATTGTGCTTCTCCCAATGTCGACAAGGCGCCAAGGCCGGCTGCCAGCCGCACCTGGTAGGACAGGAAAGCGATCAATTGCGCCAGCACCACGATTTCAGAGGACGAGAGACCAGCGTCTTGCAGAGTCTGCAAGGCAGCGCGATCACCCTCGACCGGCGACTCGATCAAGGTGCGGGTGAATCCCAGAATCGCCTGCAGACGCACAGCGTCCAGAGACGCAATGGCACCGTGATCAATCGCGGCAATCAACGCCGGATCGACAGCCTGGGCTTGCAACTGCTCAAGGTAGTAATCCGCCAGCAAGGCTTGTGGTGTCAGGCGGCACACGTAATACGCGACCAGCAGGCGCTCGGCCAGCGACAGGTTGTCTTGCAGCCCCGGATCGAAAAACAGCTCATGGCTGCCCTGGGTTGCGGCCACGACCTTGTCGCGTGCATGGCGCACCTTGTAAAGATCGGTTCCGGGCGCAATACCCAGCAAGCTGTCCAGGACGTCGGTGCCCGGCTCTACCGTTGAGGTCATATCCACTCCTGCAATTGTCTGGCACAACGCATCCGCCCGGCTCTCCAGGCGGATGCGCAAGGTTTCAAGGCTGTTCGGTGACCATGGTCGCCGCAGTACGGTCGCTGACCAGCGGCTCCACTTTCAGGCCTTTGCGAGCGGCCCAGATGTTCTGGTAGTGAAACAGCGGGATGATGCCGACATCGTCAGCCACAACCCTGGCCGACTCTTCGAGAATCGCCCGACGCTTGGCATCGTCGAATTCCGAGGTGGCGTTGACCAGCGCCTGATCCACCAGCGGGTTGCTGTAATGCCCCCAATTGGATGCACCACGGCCTTTGACGCTGTCCACCGTGGTCAGGATATTGGTCAGCGCATAAGCCGCTTCGCCGGTACCATTACCCCAGGCGATCACGCTGATCGCAAATTCGTTCTTGTTGGCCTTGCCCGCATAAACCGCCCACGGCAGCACTTCCAGTTGCACCTTGACGCCAATCCGCGACCAGAACTGCGCCACCGCCTGCACGGTTTCCGGCGCTTGCGGGTAACGGTCGCCCGGCACGTGCACGGTCAACTGGAAACCTTCAGGAAAGCCCGCCTGTGCCAGCAATTCCTTGGCCTGCTTCGGGTCATACGGGATGTTCTTCAGCTCAGGGTTGTAGCCAAAGGTATTGGCGGGCATCCACTGATTGGCCTCGGTCACCGTGCCCTGCATGATGCGCTCGACAATCGCCTGTCGGTTGATAGCCAGGGACAAGGCTTTACGCACCCGCACGTCGCGCAACGGGTTCTCGGCCAGAGGCTTGCCCGCGTTGTCACGGATGAACTCGTTCGGACCTTCGCGGAAACTTGGCTGGATCAGCAAGGCGCGCAGGCCCGGATAAGCGAACACACTGACATTCGGACTTTTTTTCAGGCGCTCGACATCAGTCGGCGAAACCTTGTCGATCACGTCCACATCACCGGCCAGCAAGGCCGCCGTGCGGCTCGCGGCGTTGGAGATGAAGCGATAGTCCACCGAGTCCCACAACGGCTTGGGCCCCCAATAGCCAGTATTGCGCTCGAAAATCGTACGGTCGCCCGGCACGAAGGACACGAAGCGATAAGGACCGGTGCCGATCATCGCCTTGCCGCTGTTGTAATCGGCACTTGGCGCGCTTGCCCCAGCGTGACGGCTGACGATGTAGATCGAATCCACATCCGGCAGCAGGTTGGCATTAGGCGTGGTGGTCTTGATGATCAGGGTGTGATCGTCCCTGGCCGTGATCGACTCCACCGTGCGCATAGCACCCGCATAGGACGCTACGCTGCCCGGCACCTTGCGGGCGCGCTCGAAGGAGAACACGAAATCATCGGCAGTCAGCGGCTGGCCATCCTGCCATTTGACGTCCTTGCGCAGGCTGAACTCCCAGGTCTTGTCGTCCAGCACCTTCCAGCTTTGCGCCAGGCCCGGCAGGGTCTTGTCATCACGGCGATTGACCAGCGACTCGAAGGCATGCAGCGCCACCGAACGGTCGCCGGCATAGTTATTGAGTTGCGGGTCGAGCGAGGAAACCGGATCGGCATAACCGATGCGCAGGCTCTGCGCCGCTGCGCTGCCGGCAGCCAGGATCAGGGCCGAGGCCAACAGTGAACGGACAAGTGGATTCATGGACTATTCCTTGTGCGTAATGGCAATGAGCGCACGGCTTTGCGGCGCTCGTTCGCAGCTATTGATTGAGGTGACAGGCGCTCAGGTGACCGGGTGCGACCTCCCTGAGCGGTGGAGCTTCCTCGCGACAGCGCGCCGTGGCATGCGGACAGCGAGGATGGAAATGACACCCGGCGGGCGGGTTCAGCGGGCTGGGGATTTCCCCTTTGATCGCGTCATAACGGGCACTGCGGACATCGAAGCGCGGAATCTGCGCCAGCAGGGCCTGGGTATAGGGATGGTTGGCCCTGGCGAACAGGTCATCGACGCTGGCGCTCTCGACTACCCGGCCCAGATACATCACCACCACACGGTTACAGAGGTGTTCGACCACCCCAAGGTCGTGGCTGATGAACAGATAGGTCAGGCCCAGTTCGTCGCGCAGATCCATGAACAGATTGAGAATCTGTGCCTGAATGGAAACGTCCAGCGCCGCCACCGACTCATCACAGACCAACAGTTGTGGTTGCACAGCCAAGGCCCGGGCAATGCCAATGCGCTGACGCTGGCCACCGCTGAACTGGTGCGGATAGCGCTGGCGCAGTTGCGGGCTCAGGCCGGCACGTTGCAATTGCGCACTGACATAATCGTCAAACCCGGCCTTGTCGGTCAGGCCATGCAGCAAAGCGCCCTCCCCGACAATCCGGTCGACCCGCAGACGCGGATTGAGGCTGGAAGACGGGTCCTGGAAAATCATCTGGATCTTCAGCCGCGCCGCCAGACGCTCTTCGGGCGTCAGGCTGTCCAGCGGCTTGCCATCGACAGCCGCCGTTCCGGAAGACACCGGCAACAACCCGGCGACCATGCGCCCCAGCGTTGACTTGCCACACCCGGATTCCCCGACCAGCCCCACGACTTCACCGCGCTGGATGCGCAGATCGACCCGATCCACGGCATGAGTCAGCGCCTGCGGCCTGGACCACTGCATACGCTGCAGCCAGCGGCTCAAGGTGCTGTCACTGCTACGCTTGCCGAAGGTTTTACTGACCTGGCTCAATTCGACGATGGGCGTTTGCTTAATACTCATCGGCAGCTCCCGGATGAAAACAACGGACCAGTCGACCGGCTTCGATCTCGCGGCTTTGAGGCTCCTGCCCGCACTGGGTCGTGGCTCTTGAGCAACGGGCAGCAAAGGCACAGCCGGCAGGCATCGACAGTAGATCCGGAGCCATGCCGGGAATCTGCCGCAAACGCTCACCACGCCTGTTGCGGCTTGGAAGGCTATCGATCAGGCCTTGGGTATAAGGGTGCTGCGGACGATCCAGAACGGCCGATACCGAGCCTTGCTCGACAATCCGCCCGGCGTACATCACCGCAATGTCATCGGCCAGTCCATGGGTAATCCAGATCAGGGAGGTTCCCTGTTGACGTACGAGCTTTTGCACTTCGCTGAGAATCTGCGCCTGGATGGTCACGTCCAGCGCGGTGGTCGGCTCGTCGGCGATAATCAGATCCGGTGCGTGCAACAAGGCAATGGCAATCGCCACGCGCTGGCGCATGCCGCCGGAGAGTTGATGCGGATAGGCGTTCAGGCGCTCGTCAGGGCTGGGGATGCCCATCAGAGCCAGGGTATCGCTGGCATGCTGCCGCGCCTCGCGACGTCCCATGGGGCGATGGGCCTGCACCGCCTCGATCATCTGCGTGTCGATGCGCAGGACCGGATTGAGGGTCATCATCGGATCCTGAAAGATCATCGCAATCCGGTTGCCCTGCAGACTGCGCAACTGCGACGCAGGCAACTTCGTCAGGTCACGCCCCTGAAACAGCACTTCACCGCCGCTGATACGCCCCGGCGCATCGACCAGTCCGAGAATCGAAAAGCCGGTCACCGACTTGCCGGAACCCGACTCACCCACCAGCCCGAGAATCCGCCCCGGTTGCAGGCGCAGGGAAACATCACGCACTGCAGGCAAGACACCTGCGCGAGTATGGAACGAGGTACTCAGGTTGCGCACATCCAGCGTTGGCTGTGCCAGGGACACTTCAGGCACACTCATCGTTGCAGCCTCGGGTTCAGCACATCGCGCAGGCGGTCGCCTACCAGATTGATGGCCACAATGGTGATCAACAGCGCCAGGCCCGGAAAGAAACTGATCCAGTACTCATTGCTGAGCATGTACTGGAAGCCATTGGCAATCAGCAGGCCCAGCGACGGCTCGGTAATCGGTACGCCCAGGCCCAGAAATGACAGGGTCGCTTCCAGAGTGATGCCACGGGCAATCTGCAAGGCGCCGATCACGATCAGCGGCGGCAGACAGTTGGGCAGGATATGCCGCACCACGATCCGCCATGAACTGATGCCCTGCCCGCGCGCTGCATCGACATATTCGCGACGGCTTTCACTCAAGGCCTGGCCTCTGGCGGTCCGGGCGTAATACGCCCATTCGAGCAGCACCAGAGTCAGCATCACATTGCCGACGCCCTTGCCCAGCCAGGCCAGGATCATCAGCGCCATGAGAATCACCGGGAACGACAGCAACAAGTCCACCAGCCGCATCAACAAGGCATCGAGCCAGCCACCGGCATAAGCCGAGATCAGTCCGAGCAAGGTTCCGACAGCAGCGGCGATCAGCGCCGAACCAATGCCGACCCACAGGCTGATACGCAACCCGTAGATGATCGCCGACAGCAGATCCCGCCCTTGCCCGTCGGTGCCCAGCCAGTAGGTATAACCTGCATCGAGGTTTTCACTGCCTGGCGACAGGCGCGCATCCAGCACATTGAGTTGCATCAGGTCATAAGGGTTCTGCGGCACGATCCATGGAGCCAGCAGCGCGACCAGAATGATCGCCAGTAGCAACAGCAAACCGAACATTGCGGTGTAGGAACGGGAGAACTCCATAGCGCCCAGACGCCAGGGCGATTGCACCTGCAGGCGTGCAGCCTCTACCAGGCTCATCGACCGGCCTCGATGCGCACACGCGGATCCAGCAGGTAATACAAGGCATCGACGATCAGATTGAGCACTACGAAAATCACGACCACCACCATCAAATAAGCCACCACCACCGGGCGATCCAGCATGTTGATGCTGTCCAGAATCAGCTTGCCGGCACCCGGCCAGGCAAAGATGCTTTCAGTCACCACCGCATAGGCGATGGTCGAACCCAGTTCCATTGCCAACACCGTCACCAAAGGAATCATGGTGTTGCGCATCACATGCATGCACATCACCCGCACCGGCGACAGGCCCTTGGCCCGGGCGAACTTGACGAACTCCTGGGGCAGCACTTCGCGGACACCGGCACGGGTCAAACGCAGCACCAGGGAAATCTTGAACAGCGCCAGGTTCAGCGCCGGAAGAATCAGATGCTGCAAACCGTCCAGCGTCAGGAACGACCACTGCACGCCGAGAAACTCGCGGGTTTCACCACGACCACTGGCTGGCAGCCAGCCCAACTGGATCGAGAACAACATGATCATCATCAGCGCCACCCAAAACGCCGGCAGCGAAAAGCCGACGATGCTGCTGGCCATCAGGACCCGTGAAACCGGGTGATCGGGATAGGTTCCGGCGAACATGCCCAGCGGCACACCGAGCAACACCGCAAGGAACAAGGCGCTGAATGCCAGCTCGAAGGTCGCCGGCAGCCGCTGCAGAATCAGGCGCATGGCATCTTCGTGATAGACGAAGCTCTGGCCGAGATTGCCGCTCGCCGCGCCCTTGAGGAACAGCAGGTATTGCTGCCACAGCGGCTTGTCCAGCCCCAGATGCGCAATGGCCGCCAGACGTTCGGCCTGGTTCAGGTCTTCACCCACCAGAATATCCATCGGATTGCCAATGGCATTCAGGCCGATGAACACCACCAGAGTCATGAGCAGCACGACCAGCAGCGACTGCACCAGGCGCCGTACGGCCCAGCCGATCATCCGAGCGACTCTTGCGCTGTGGGCGCACCCGGCACCCATTCGTCACCCAGCAGTTCAGGCTCGGCATAGCTCTGCATCGCAGCAAAATGCAGATCGATATCCTCGTTGAACAACTGCCCGACCAGCCCGTGAGCCAGGCGCTTGGCACCTTCGCTGATAGCCGGGATATCGCCGGATACCGCGCCGTAGCTCAAGGCTGCCGGGTAATTGAAGCAGTGGATCTTCTCGATCCCCGGACAGGCGCCTGGAGTTTTCTGCTGAAACTCGAAACAGGTTCCCAGGTCCGGCAAGGCTGACAACTCGGCATCGAACTCATCTTCCGGTGCCTGGAAACGGTCGCTCCAGACCTGGATATGCTCTGCGAACGAAGAAAACTCCGGGCGCAGACTGAAGTCGGTCCGAAAGCCGGTGGCGAACACCAGAAAATCATATTCCAGCCGGGCATTCGGAGTGCGAACCTCCAGCGTGCCGGCTGCAGTCTGCTCAATCGAAACAATCGGGCTGTTGAGCAGAAAGCGCGCATCCGGCGAACGTGACACCCGCTGGGTGCTGCCACGTGGCGGCGGCACTTGCTGGGCATTCAGGTAACGGCGAATGCGCCACTTCCAGCTATCCGGCAGACGCCAATAACCGTGAGTCATCCCCGGATTACCGGCACCCTTGCCCTTGTTAACCCGCGGCAGCTCTGCGCGCCGTACCAGCAAGTCGACCTTTTGCGCACCGGCCTCAAGCGCAGTGGCCGCGCTGTCCATGGCCGAAGCTCCACCACCGATTACCGCCACCCGCTTGCCGACAAACCAGTCGTCCTGCAGGCCGTCGGCCGAGTGCGCCCAGCAATCGCGAGGCAGTTGATGCACGAAATCCGGCACCCAGGGCCCACCCAGACCGTCGCGTCCGGTGGCCAGCACCACATGTCGGGCAACCCGTTGCAGGCCATGCGCCGAGCTGACGATATCCAGCTCGACAAGGCCATCGGCGCGCGGCTGAACCCGGCTGACACGATGCTCGTTGCGCACATCCAGATCCAGCACCTGACGATACCAGCGCAGGTAATCGGCCCATTGCAGGCGCGGAATCTTGTCCAGCGCATTCCACGCCTGCAGACCAAACTGCGCCTCGAACCAGGCGCGGAAGGTCAAGGCCGGCAAGCCCAGTGCCGGGCCAGTCAGTTGCTTGGGCGAGCGCAGGGTTTCCATGCGCGCGGTGGTCGCCCATGGCCCCTCGAAACCGGTGGGCGACTGATCGAAAATCGTCGCAACCACGCCCAGATGACGCAACTCGGCAGCCAGCGCCAAGCCCGCCATGCCGCCGCCGATGATCGCCACATCGAGTACCGGAGCATCCTGATAAACACGCGGCTTGACCCATGGCGAAGCAGGCAGGTCCAGCCACTCAAGATCCTGCTTGAGCCGGGCCTGCAAGGCGGCAAGACCTATCGCTGCGTTTGTATCGGGCATTTTCAGTACTCGTATTAACGATCATGGATAGAGCGATTCCATACAAAAAACGCTCCAAACTCACATTTATTGAATTCAAAAGGCCTATGAATTCAAAAAACGAATACTAAAAGCTGCTATTTATTACTACAACGGCGAAAAATGAATATTGATATAGCTAGAGGCGATAACAGTTAAAAGAAGGCTGGAAACGCTGTGCACTCTCAACCGGCGTAAATGCTCTGTAACAGCGCATCATGTTCACTGGGTGCATGCATCACCACGGAAGGCAGCAGCTTCTGCGCCGAAGCAGCCAGCTCCGCCACCAGCGCCTGCGACACCTCGGACAGCGGGCTGGCGAACGCCGAAACCAGACCAAAAAAGAACGGAATATTGCACTCAACAGGCCGCACCACCACACCCTGCACAGGTACGCCCAGCGCAGTGAACGGGTCGACCAGCGCCACGCCCAGCCCAACCCGCGCCATCTGCATGGCGATCAGCGAGGTATTGGTATCCAGCATGTGCGGAACAACGCCGCCCATGTCCTGAAAAGCCTTGTCGATGCGCCGCCGAAAGCGATAGGGATTGGACATGGTGATCAGCGTCTGGCTGGCCAGCACCTGCATCGGCAACACATCGAACCGGGCCAGCGGCGAATCCGCAGCCAGCACCGCCACGCAAGGCGACTCGCCGATCCAGTGAATATCCAGCCCGCGATGCTCCAGCGGCAAGCTGACTGCGCCCAGATCCATGGTCTTGGAGAGCACCGCCTGCACCACATTTTCCGGAGACATGCTGTGCAACTGGATATGCTGCGGACGCAGCTCGGCTGGCAACCGCGACAAGGCCAGGGGCAACAGCCCAGCGGCCAGCGCCGGGATCGCCACCAACTTGATCTGGCGATTCTCGTCCTGCGCAATATGCTGCGCCCGCTGACGGATATTGCGGATACCCAGCAACGCACTCTCGACCTCGGCGTACATCATGAACGCCTTCTGCGTGGGCGTGACCTTCGGACCACTGCGCTCGAACAAGGCAAAACCCAATTCCTGCTCCAGCTCCTGGATGGCCCGAGTCACTGAAGGCTGCGAGCGCCCCAGCATCTTCCCCGCCGCCGTCACACTGCCCGCCGACATGACCGCCGCAAAAGCCTCGAGTTGCCGCAGATCCATATGCACGCCTTGATTCAATGAAGTGGAAACGTCCATCAGGCGGAGGCGCCGAGGAACAAACGGCACGAAGTCTACACGTAGCAAGGGTAAACGCTAGTATTGATCTGGGTCAGTGCGCGGCGCGGAGCCGACAACTGCTGCGAATGCGCGGTGAAAAAGGCATGACGCTAAACACTTGCGCCACTACTGCGACCGTTACCGAATGCAACCGGTAATCCCTCTACCGTTTTATCTGGAAAATGATGAGCAACATCCCTGACTCCCGTAACGATCTCAACTGCTTTATGCTATCGACCCAAAGTTCATAAACCTATAAACCAACCTTGACTTCCTTCATAGACATAGGCCCGGGAGTATCATTAGTAAAATATCGAGTCTCAGCATCCATAGCAGGCTCTAGGCCGCCGTAATACTCCATTCCCCCGAAGCACTTTGACAAACCGCACGAATATATTTTCATAGCAGCCATAACAGCATCAATATCGAGTAATTCCGAGCTATCAAAAGACAATTCAACATCGATAATGCTACCAAGTTTGATGACCCTTAACAAAATCAAAGGAATCTGTATCTCTGAAGAAACATATTGCCCACCAAGCTGCTCTGATAGGCAGATATCCACTTCGCAAGCTATAAAATCATCAACAAGCGCTTTAGACACACCTCCCTCACCTGAAGCCTCCAACGGCTCTGAGAGTGTTAATCCTGCAAGAGTCTCTGCACCACCTTCTATAGATTTCAACAGAGCAAACAACTCGCCTACTGGAACACCTTCCAGAACGACTTCATAAGATTCAGCATTCATGATCAATCTACAAACCCCTTGAATGTTCCATCCATATTCAGACGGGCCCCTCGGCCATCTTGCAGGCGCTTTTCTAAAAACGGGATCCCTTTATCAGTAGTTATAGGTTTGAATTCTCCCGGTGCTCGTACAATTTCTCGAAAGTGGTTCATGGCCTGATCACTCCACGTTTTCATTGAGCCGGTAACTCGCCCCCAAATCTCTGGCTTCCTGCCAGCATACTTAGACAATGCGTGCCCCACTACTGTACTTCCTTTATAGGGAGCCAGAGCACTTTCAAGTACAGCCTTAATCTCACTGAAAGACGGCCCCTCTTTTGGAACAACCAAAGAGCCAAAAAATTACGAAACTCTAACGACCTTGACCACGACCTCTGTTGACCGCATCCAGGAGCAGTTCTAGCTCAAGACCATAACGATTCGGCTCGAAGCTTTCCTCTATTCCATTTATCAAAAATTCATTAGAAATCAACTCACAAAGCTCATCCACCTCACTTGATAATAATGAACTATTAAGTAATTTCTCAGCCAGTGCTAGTTGGTGCTCTCCTGCCATAAAGCACAACGCAAATAAAAGCTGCAATTGGGCGCTTGTTAAGAGGCTACTCATTTAGCGGTCCCCGCAGCTGATTTTCCCCAACCGGTGACAACTTTACCTTCAGCATTGACCACTATGACTGCATCCGTCCCCGTATACCTGAATGTTGGACCGTACTTTGAAGGGACATATTCAATCTTTAGAGGACTAGACCAAGCTCCACTGAGTGCTGACTGGCTTACACCAATGCCACCATCCCTTCCTGCAAATTGCTCCAATGCGTGATTTGAATAGCTGGTGATTTGTGTAGGTGCCCTTGCTCCGGCCGCCTGCTCAGCAACCATTTGCATTTTGAGTCTAGCAGCATTAGCTGCACTGCTTGCTCCTGAGTCAGTTCCTTTTGGAACATTCGCCCCAAAATACCCTTCCGGCAACACACAAGGCCCAGTGTTATGCACCCAGGTCTTGAGCTTACCGACATAGAACGTATGTCCGACATCGACCGTCAGGTTATACGTCTTGCCTTCCGGCAGGTAAAGCTCCAGTGACTCGACTTCAGATGAAGTGTTTTCGCTGGCACCATCCTCAAGGGATTGTAATCGATCGCCTGGTTTCAGGTCGATGACGGGCACAAAGTCGCGTTGAGCCGGTACGTAGAACGGGTGACCTGGTGTCACCAGCAGCGTTTCTTCCTCGGCCTGACCATCCTGGCGAACGCTCTTGAGCTTGAGGCGATAGATCGGCTGATCGGTACGCACATGGGTTGCGAGGATGGCAGCTGCAAACGGCTTACCGCCTCTCTCGGGTTTACTCCAGACAATGTCTCCGACCTTGAGCGTATCGATTGCTCGATCACCGTCAGGGGTAGAAACCATCGTTCCGGCAGCAAAACAGCAAGGGCCTTCTGAACCGAGCTTACGTCCCAGACTTAGCTCGGCTACTGCCTTGGCACGATTGGTCGGAAGGAAATTCAGTGCAAACTCTGTCGCACTCTGCGCTCGAATGGCTGCGCTGGCCGCACTATTACCCTGCATGTCGTAAAGAGTGGCCATTGCTTCTTGGGTTTGGCTTGCCTCTGCGATATTCACAAAGGAACCCAACGGGTCTTTGCTTAGCCCCATGAGGCCATTAGCTACTTGCTCACTGACTCCTGCCGGGTTGCTCAATAGAGCCCAGACAGAGAGAGCCGCATCAGAGACAGCATTCTTCCCTCCCTGGTACATGCCAACAGCCTGTCCAGAGAACGCATTCGACAAGTCAAAAGGAGATGCAAGGTTCTTGCGATAAAAATCTGCATATGCGTATGTAGGATCTCCTAATAACCCACCCTGCAAATTGATGGCATTGATCTCGGGATTGACATATTCCGCAGTATGCGAGTTGCGATAGTTGGTAATCAAACCCACTACTTCGGCAGGGGTGTAGGTGTTCTTAGCTCCCGCCGCAGGCACATCCCCTCCGGCCGGCGCATATGTAGAACCCAATGGCGACAGTGCGATACCCAAATGTTTGAGTGTCAGTGCATCTGGCTTAACGTCCCTATCAGTCAGTACACCATTCCATTCAGCATCGGTGTAATACAACAAGGCTTGCGCCAAACGCTTCTCAGCTTCTGCTGGGCTAATATTCGCCTCTTTTGCAAAACTATCAGACTGTTTAACCAACAACGGAATTTCGGTGGGATGCAACTGGCGGTTGTATTGGTCTGCCACACCAGCAATCCAAGCGGCCTGCTCGATATCGCCTCCGGCCAGACCTGCAGCAGTCAACCCCACAATTTTTGATGCGGCCTCACGAAACTCTGGAAGATCCTTGAATGAATCATTCAATACGCCTGCCATGGCTTGGCTGGCACCTGCCGCAACCGCTCCCGTCGCGAAATCACCACCGGTCGCCGAGGAAATTGCGCCCCCCATCATGGCATGCAATGCGGTACGCCCCATTCCGCCTTCTGCCCAGAGCGCCATTCCCTGCGTATCATTCTTCAAGAATGCTTTTGCGTAATTTTCGTTAGCGATGCTTCCTATTTGATAAAAACCAACCGCTGCTGCTACGTTTCCAGCCTGGGAAACAAGAGCCTTGGTCAGGTTATCGCCCAGGCTTCCGCCATTAATGGCTGTATTGATTACCCCCGTAGCCAGTCCTTGTGCACCGGCGTTAACTGCAAAGCCGCCAATGTCCTTGAGGCTCGACAGATCAAAGCCTTTAGTAAGGTTATTGAATGGTTTGCTTGTACCGCTCAAGTTAGGGTCGATAACACCTGCTGTGAAACCAGCAGTAAGCCCTGAAACTAAAGCCCCTTTCAAACTGTCGCTACTAAATGTGTCCTTTAGCGCAGCGCCCAGGTTTCCTTTGTTGTTAATCGTGCTAATCGCTGCCTGCGATGTAAGAGAGGTCAAACTTGCCACAGCCGCCGCATGAGCAGCCGTCCCGATAGTTAAAGCTGTCGTAGCAGAGAAACCAGCGGCAGTCGCTGCCCCAGTTGCAGCAGAACCAGCAGCTGTGCCTGCTGCTGCAAAGGTTCCAGCTCCGGCCGTTACTACCGTAATGATAATCATGATCGCCAACATCGCGCCCTGACCCAGGCTGGAGCTGCTGTACTTGAAGGAGTCATGCAGCTCCTTCACCTGCCGCCAGTCCACATCCCCACGCTTCTCGGCCTCCTTCAACCAGGCCAGTTGCGGATCGGCCTGAACCATCGCGTCGATGGTCTGGCTAACGGTTTGCTGATCGACCTGTTTGATGTCGATCTTCAAGCCTTCGACGGCGCGGATGGCCAATTCGCCTTGGGCCACCATTTCTGTCTGGCGCAAGGTTTCATCGGTGCGGCCCTTCCCTTTCATGGAGGTCCAGACGAGACTGCTGCTGCTCTTGGTGTGGCTCTCCTGATGCAGGTCCTTCACACCCTCAAAGTTGATACCACCGCCACTTTCAATGGTCAGGTCATTACCACTGGTAAGCTTGGCTGCTTGATATAGCTGGTCGCCTTCACTACTCAACGTCAGATCGCCACCGGTGGTTATTTCGCTGCCGACATTGCGAACATCAGTGACTTCACTGCGCTTGGTTTTCTTGGCGCCGAAAGAGCCTTTGCTCTTTTTGTCGTAGAGGTAGTAATCACTGTCCTGCGCAGCCAGAAGACTCAAGCTCTCGCCAGCTTTCAACGTCGCATCTTCACCGGCTGTGATACGACTCGAGATGACTGCCAAATCCTGACCCGCACTGAGGGCAATGCTGCCGCCAGCATTCAGGTCTGCCGACACCTGTTTGACATGGTCGGTCTGGACGGTGAGTTTCTTGCTTCTGGACAGGGAGTGAGTTTCGTCGGCAGCCGAGCTGATCGTCATGTTCTCGGTCGCGGCCATGGCGATGTCGCGCTTGACGTCGATATCGCTGGCTACAACATTGATATCACGTCCCGAAATGGCCATAAGATCACGGCCGACGCTGACGCTGGAGCCCAGTTGCGTGATGCTGGACTGGGTGTTGTTTGCACTGAAGATCCGTGCTGTTTCGGTTTGTGCCGCACCGATATAAACATCACGACCGCTAATCAGGCTCAAGTCGCGACCGGCCTGCAGGGTGCCGCCGATATTATTGATATCGCGTCCGGACTTCAGGGTCATGTCGTTGACAGACTCGATACGGGCGGCGCTATCCGCAAAGTCCTGAAGCACTGCTGCGCCCTGCTGGTCGCGAATGACTGTCCGCTCATTGATGACATCCCCACGGGTAGCGGTCAGCGTCACATCACGGCCATACAGAATGCCCCCTGCCTTGTTGACCAGATCGTTACCCGCCAGCAGGTCAAGGCGGTTGCCCGCCTCGATCAGACCAACGTTGACCAGATCGTTGCCTGCCGTCGCCGACAGGTTATTCGTCGCGCGCAATGTCCCGACGTTATCGAGGTCTTCGCCGGCAATCAGCGTGACGTCATTACCGGCAATCAACGCGCCGTTCGGGGCGAGACGGTTATTGGCCTGGGCCAGGTACAGCACCGGCACCAGGACTTTCTCGCCATTTACCTCATGTTCTTCGAGCCACACGATATCGTGGGTCAAGGCCGCAACTTGCCTAGACGTGAGTGATACACCGACCGCCAGGCTCAGTTGTTCCTTGCTGGCAATGGCGTTGTTCATCAGGTACTTGAACTGAGCCTCGTTGGAGGTCTGCCCTGCCAGGAACGCCTGACCGGTACGGGCCACGATGGCTTGCTGGACGAGGCGCTGCTCGTAGAAACCGTCACCCAGACGCCTCATGCTCTCATCAGGGTCGTAGCCCAGATTGGCCAGCAGGTAGTCCGAACTCATGAACTGGCGCAGGTCGGTCAGGACCGGGTTGGTTTCGATCAGGTATTTATGTGGGCTGGACGAGGTTGTGCTACCCGGCAAGGCCTGGACACGCAGGACCTGAGCGTTTGCACTGCTCGAAGGACTGGTACTGCCAGCGGGAACCTGAACGTCGTTTACGCGTGTTACCCCTGTCGAATCGGAGCTGTGGGCGATCAGTTGCAGGCTGTTTGCGGAATCGGCTGGAGCGCTGGAGTCGAAAGCTGACGCATTGGCGCTCAAGCCGGCATTCTGACGGACCACATCAGCCAGTTGGCGAGTGGCGGTCGAAACCTGCCCGGCAGTACCGAACTGCAGGACTCTGGCCTGGGCATCGGAAACAGTCTGCTCGCGTTGCGCGACCGAAACGCTGGCACTGCCGAGCGTCCAGCTTTGTGGCGCACCAGTGGCTTGAGTGGCAGCGGTGTCATTGCCGGTTTGGGTGCTGAGGCGGAACAGGCCGTTCTGGCCGGTGGGCAGGCTGAAGCCTGGCAGGGTAAGTGGGTTGACTTGTTGTTGGGACAAATCAGGTGACAGTTGGGCGTTGACGCGAATGATCGTAGTGCCTGTACCAGAGGGGCTGGTGCCTTGAACTTTACTGGTGCCGCCACCGGCTACGTAATCCTGGCGAATAACACTATTCTGCAAGTTTTGGGTGGCTGTTATGGAAACATCACCGCCCGATTGGATGACAGCACTACGGCCAGCGCTAGCATTGCCATCCACGACTTTTTCCACATCACTGAGCAGTTGTAAGCGAGTGATTTCCTCAGGGACTTCGATAAGATTATTCCGATCGTACAGCGATACGGGCAAATACTCATTCCACAGTTCTTCAGGATAATACATGGGATAATAAGGCATATACTGTGATGTGATAGCATCCCTCACTTCATAAGTTACATATTCATAAGTCGTATCACCACCACCCGTACTAAAAACCTTAGTCACCACACCCAAGCGAAGCTCGCCGCCACTGCCAACATAATAAATATTAGGAAAATCAGGATTATTACGTTGATTATAAGAATAGACATAGTTCACAAAAAAAGAATCATCGGTGCGATAAACACGCGTACGTTCCATTGCCCCGCCAACAGTACCTATATTTCTAACACTACCCGAATTAATTATGACATTACCAACAGCGCTGATCGTGCTTTTGTTATTCAGGAAGTCGTCACCATTAAAAGTAAAGTCTCTCCCCGACGCCAACAAAGCAGATGCCGTAACATCAGTATCTTGACCGCCCTCAAAAAACTCTCTCACGATAAAGTCAGCTTCAAAATATTTGTGGCAGACACAATCCATCGCAATGATCCCCTTCACCAAAGTCCGACCCGCAGAAAAATCCTGCTTGCCATCCGAACCTTCAGTGCGGTTCTCAAACGCCGTCGCGCTGATCGAAAAGTCGCCGCCACTTTCCATCGAACCCGATATATTCGAGACCTGATTGGCCCGCTCAACGCCATAGCCCTTGATAGTCAAGTTATTCAGCGCGTAGAAATCGCCTTTCAAGTTGGTCAGGCTACCTACATTCGCCCGCATATCCCCACCGCTGAAGATCACCCCCTGGCTGTTAAGCAGGCTCGCGGTATTGAAGGTGAGGTTTTGCGTAGCCCCCAACGTGCCGTAGTTATTGACACTCCCGGCATTGACGATCAGATCGGCTGCCGACGTGATACGACCGTAGTTGCTGGCCAAGCCGCTGATATTGAGCTCTGCCCGGGCACCACTCGCGATGCTGGCAGCGCTGGTCAGCGCCAGTTGGCTGGCCGTCAGGCCCAGGGTTCCCAGGCTGCTCGTACGCCCACTCCCCGCATACCCTCCACTCAGGTTCAGGCTCAGTGTCCCGTCACTGGCAATCAACCCGTCATTCGTCCAGCTCCCACCGGTCCCCACAAACGCGCTCGAAGCCAGCAGTTGCCCGCTCGCGGTCTGGTTGAAGGTGCCGACATTCACTGTCAGCCGGCCGGCCTGGATCACGCTGTTGTTGGTCCAGCTGTCGGCGGTCAGGGTCAGGCCGCCGCGGGTCACGACGTTGCCGCCCGCCCGGGTGAGGTTGGCGGTCGAGATGTCGAAGGTGCCGGTGCCAGCCTGCAGCAGGTTGCCGTTGGTGTTGAGGAAGCTGGCGGCATTGAGGATCAGGTTGCTGTTGGCAACTTCCACGGTGCCGTTGCTGTTGTCGAACAGGGTGCCGATCTGGAAGTCGGCGGTGTCGCTGGTGCCGAGCGAGCGGATCTGGCCGGTCTGGTTGTCGAGGCTCGCGGCCCTGATCGCAAGAGTGCTGTCGCTTTCGATGATGCCCAGGCGGTTGTTCAGCGCGCCGGTCAGTTGCAGGTTGACCTGGCCCCCGGCGATCTGGCCGTCGTTGTCGCCGCTGTTGTCGAAGTCATGGCCGATAACGCGCACCAGGCCTTTGGCGTACAGGCCGCCGTTGCGGTTGTCGAAGTTGGCGGTGGTGATCAGCGCCTCGCCGGTGCTGGCCGAGACGCGGCCGCCGTAGTTGTTGAAGCCGCCCAGCGCGGTCAGGTTCAGGCGCTGGGCCTGGATGACGCCGCCCTGGGTGGTGTTGAGGGCGTAGCCGTTTCTCAGCACGCCGGTAATCTGCGCGGTAAACAGGCCCTTGAGGCTGGACAGCACTCCGCCACGGCTGTCGAGGCGGGTGCCTTTGACATACAGGTCGGCGTTCTGGGCGATGAGGCGACCGCTCTGGTTGTCGATGCCGTCGACGACCTTGACGGTCAGGGCGCTCTGGCTCTGCACGGCGCCTGCGGCGTTGTCGAGGCTGGCGCCTTCCAGTTGCACGTCGGCGGTCTGGCTGTAGATCAGGCCGTCGGCATTATTGAGGACCTTGCCGCTGGCCAGGACCAGCAGCGTGCCGTTGGACGCCACGGTGCCGCGATTGCTGTTGTCCAGCAGCCCGGTGTTGAGGGTCATCAGGCCCTGGCTGACCAGTTGACCGCCCTGGTTATGCACGGCGCTGCTGCGCTTGAGCAGCAAGGACGCACCACTGGCGAGCTGGCCGCCGGTGTTGGTCAAGGCGCCGATCAGGTCGAGCGTCGCCTGGTTCTTGCTGATCACCGTGCCTGCGGTGTTATCGAGGGCTGCGGCGGTGATCACCAGCCCGGCCCCGCTGTCGATCAGGCCTTTCTGGCTATTGTTCAGCAGGCCGGTGACGGTCAAGGTCTGCTCGGCCGCGCTGGAGAGGATGCCGCCGCTGTTGTCGAGGCTGTCGGCGGTGACGCTCAGGGCTTTCTGGCTGACCAGCGCGCCGTTGCCGCTGTTGAGCAGCGCCCCGCTGAGTTCCACGTCCACCGCACCACTGCGGCTGGACAAGGTACCGTTGCTGCGGTTGTCCAGTGACGTGGCGGTCACGTCCAGCCCTTGCCAGCCGGAGATCAGGCCGTTCTGGTTAAGCAGGCTGCCAGTATTGAGGGTCAGCAGGTTACTGCTGATCAGTTTGCCGCCGCTGTTGTCGACGGTGCCTCCGGCCAGGGTGAAGCTTTGCGCGCTGGAGATTTCCCCGCCCTGGTTGTTGACGTCGCGCAGGCGGCTGAGGGTCAAGGGTCCCTGGGCGCTGATCAGGCCGGCCCGGTTGTGCAGGTCGGCGCCGTTGAGGTCGATGCTCAGCCCCGCCTCGCCAAGCAGGCGTCCGGCATTGAGCGACAGGGCGTCGAGCACCAGAGTCATGTTGCCCAGCGCCGAGACTTCGCCGCCATTGTCGGCAGTCAGGCTGTCGGCAGTAAGAGTCAGGGTGCCACGGCTGTTGATCAGGCCGTTGGCGCCGGTGTCGAGTGCGGCACTGTTGAGGGTCAGCGCGGTGTTGCCCAGCAACTGGCCGCTGCGGTTATTAAGGTCGGCCGAGGTGATCTTGAGGGTCTCGGCGGCGTTGATCAGGCCCTGGTCGCGGTTGGTCAGCAGGCCGGTGACGGTCAGGTCCAGGGCGTTGCGGCTGGTCAGCGTGCCGCCGGTGTTGTCCAGGGTGCCCGCGGTAGCATCGATACCCGCCGCCGCGATCATGCCCTTGATGGTGCTCAGCGCCTGGTCGATGCGCAGGGTCAGCCGTTGATTGCTGAGCACTGCCCCGCCGCTGTTGTCCAGTGCCTGGGCCTTGAGCGTGAAGGCCTGGGCGCTGGAGATTTCACCGCCCTGGTTGAGCACGCTCTTGAGGTTTTTCAGCAGCAGTGTGCCGGGCGCGTTGATCAGGCCGCCACGGTTATCCAGTTCGCCGTGATTGAGGTCCAGGCTCAGCGAGGTGTTGCTGAACAGGCTGCCTTTTTGTTGATCGAGGCGGCTGACGCTGGCCACCAGCGCCTGCTGGCTGCCGATGCTGCCGCCGTCGCGGTTGGTCAGGGTGGCAGCGGTCAGGTCCAGGCGCTCGCCACTGCTGATCCGGCCCTTCTGGCTGTTGCCCAGGTCGCCGGTGGTGAGGGTCATCAGGCCCTTGCCGCTGATAACGCCTTGCTGGCTGTTGTCGAGGCTGGCGCTGGTCAGTTCGAGGACGTCATCGGTGACCAGTTCGCCGCTCTGGTTGAGGATGGCCCCTTCGCTGTCGAGGGTCAGTTTGCCGGCACTGGACACGCTGCCGGCGCTGTTGGTCAGGCTGGCCATGCTCAGTTGCAGGCTACCTTCGCTGCTGATCGCACCGCGGCTGTTGTCCAGCGCGCCGGACAGGTCGATGACCAGGCCTTGCAGGCCATTCATCACGCCACCGGTATTATCGAGAGAGATGCCGGCCAGGCTCAGGCCGGTCTTGCCGGACAGTACGCCTTGGGCGTGGTTGGTGGTGTTCGCGACGTCGAGGGTCAGCGCCTGTTGCGCGAGGATCTGGCCGCTGTTGTTGTTCAGCGTCTGGCCGGTCAGGGTGATGCCCTGTTGCGTGGAGATCTCGCCGCCCTGGTTGTCGACGTCATCGACGGTGAGGGTCAGGGCCTCACCGGCCCCGACAAAGCCCTTGGCGCTGTTGTTCAGGATGTCGCCGGTCAGGTTCAGGGTGCTCAGAGCGAACAGTTGACCGCCTGCCTGTTGCAGGTTGCCGATCCGCGCGATGAGCGCTTGTTGGCTGGAGATCTGGCCTTGGGTGTTGTCGCCGCTCGCGGCGCTTATTTCCAGATCGCCATCGGCAATCACCGTGCCCTTGACGTTGCTCAGGGTCTTGTCGACGGTCAGTTTCAGGTCGCCCCGGCTGCTGATCAGCCCTTCGCCGTTGTCCAGGCTGGCGCTGTCGATGTTCAGGCCGGTGGCTGACACGCTGCCCTTGAGGTTGCTGAAGAACTCGACCAGGTCCAGGGTCAATGCCTGGTTGCTGAGCAGCTTGCCCGCGCTGTTGTCGAGGTGTTGGGCGGCCAGGGTAAAAGCCAGGGCGCTGGAGATTTCACCGCCCTGGTTGTCCACGCCCTTGAGGTTTTTCAACAACAAGGCGCCGGGGCTGTTGATCAGGCCGCCCTGGTTGTTGAGTTGCCCGTGATTGAGGTCCAGGCTCAGGGTGGTGTTGCTGAACAGCTCGCCGCCCTGTTGATCGAGGCGCGTGACGCTGGCGGTCAGGGCCAGGGCGCTGGCGATACGCCCCGCGCTCTGGTTGATGACGTCGCCGGCGATCAGCTCCAAGGTGTCGCCGCCGGTCAGTTGCCCGCCCTGGCTGTTGTCGAAGGCGCCGGTGGTGACGCTGGTCGCGCCCTGCCCGGACAGCTTGCCTTGCTGGCGGTTGTCCAGGCTGTCGCTGACCAGGGTCAGGGTCGTGTCGGTGGTGATCGAGCCGCCTTCGTTGATCAACGCACCGGTGGTGGTGACCTTGAGCGCCTTGGCGCTGGACAGCGTGCCGCCGGTGTTGTCCAGCGACTCGGCGGTGACCGTCAGTGCCGCTTCGCTACTGAGCAGGCCGCCGCTATTGTTCAGCGCGCCGTTATGGTTCTGGGGATCGTTATGATTCTGATCTCGGGTGAGGACAATCGTCAGGTCCTGCTGGCTGGCCAGCGTGCCGCCGGCGTTGTCCAGGTGATGGCCTTCCAGGTTCAGGGTCTGGCCAAACAGCAGGCCCTTGTTCTGGTTGATGATGCGCTCGACCACCAGCTGCAGCGCCGTGCCGGCCAGTACCTTGCCGCCGTCGCTGTTGTCGAGGCGGTCGCCGATGATCTCGACGCCTACCTGGCTGGAGATTTCCCCGGCCCGGTTGTCGATGTCGTCGACCACCAGTTTTAGCGCTTTGGTCGCGCCGACCAGCCCCCCGGCCTGGTTATCCAGGCTCTGGCCGCTCAGGGTCAGGGTGCCTTGCGCCACCAGCTCGCCGCCATGCTGGCTCAGGCTGCCGACGGTGGCCGTCAGGTCGCTCTGGCTGGCGATACGGCCCGCCCCGTTGAGCACCGTGTCGGCCTGCAACGTCATCACGCCCACGGCATTGAGCAGGCCGCTCTGGTTATTCAGGTGGGTGCCGATGAGTTCCAGCCCGGCCTTGCTGGAGATCACGCCCTTCTGGGCGGCGGTCAGACCGGTCTGGCTGTTGTCGAGGTCACCGATCAACAGCGTCATCAGCTTGTCGGCGCGGATCACCCCGCCGCGGTTGAGCGCGCTGCCGCTGTGCACGGTCAACAGGTCCTGCCCCACCACCCGGCCACCCTGGTTGTTCAGGGCCTGGCTGGTCAGGTTGAGAATGCCCTTGGCCTGCACCTGGCCACCGGTGCGGTTATCCAGGGTGCCGCTCAGGATCAAATCCAGTTGCCCATCGGTCAGCACTGCACCGGCCTGACGGTTATCCAGGCCCACGGCACTAATCGTCGCGCCCTGGCCCGCGCCCAGGGTCCCGGCCTGGTTATCGAGGTCGCCGCCCAGAATGACCGTCAGCACCTGATCGGCCATGACCTGGCCTTCGGTGTTGTTCAGGCTCAGCGCGTTCAGGGTGGTGTCAAACGCACTGCTCAGCAGGCCTTTGTGGTTGCTCAGCTGGCCGGTCACGTCCAGCGTCAGGGCCGCGTCGCTGCTGACGCTGCCCTGGGTGTTATCCAGTTCACCGGCTTCCAGCTCGACGCCGGTGCCGGACACCAGCCCGCGCAGGTTGGTCAAGACCTTGTCGACCCGCACGATCAGCGCCTGATCACTAAGCAGCGTGCCGTCGGTGTTGTCCAGCGCCGTGGCCGCCAGGGTGAAGGCGTGGGCGCTGGAAATCTCGCCGCTCTGGTTAGTGACTGTGCCGAGGTTGTTCAGCAGCAGTTGACCAGGGGCGGTGATCAGACCGTCCTGGTTATTGAGGTGACCGTGGCTCAAGTCGAGGCTGACGTCGCTGTTGCTGTACAAACGACCGTCGCTGTGCTGATCCAGGCCGGTGACCACAGCGGTCAACGCCATGGCACTGGCAATGCGCCCGGCTTCGCTGTTATTGACCTGCGCGGCGGTCAGGCTCATTGCTTCGGTGCTGGTCAGGCGGCCGTCAAAACTGTTGTCGAAGGCGCCGGTGGTGACCATCACGCCTTTGGCAGCCATGCGGCCGCTGCGGCTGTTGTCCAGGCTGCCACTGTTGAGCGTCAGGCTGGCATCGCTCAGCACTTCGCCGCCCCGGTTGACCACCGCGTCGGTGACGGTGAGGGTCGAGGCACCTGTGCTGCGCACTACACCCTGCTGGTTATCCAGCGAGGCGGCATTGATCGTCATCGTGCCAGCACTGGAGATCAGTCCCTTCTGGCCGTTCGACACGCCACTGGCTGTGACCTCGACGCTGCCGCCCTGACTCAGGATGCGCCCCGACTGGCGGTTGTCGAGGGTCGCGCTGACGATCCGGGTGCTGGCCTGGCCGCTCAGGGTCGCGCCCTGGTTGTTCAGGGTCTGGGTGACCTCGGCCTGCAGGGCACGGCTGGCGACGATGCTGCCGGTGTTGGTCAGGTTCTTGGCTGCAAGCACCACATCGCCGGTCGTATTGCGGCTGTTGTCGGCGTTGACGCCGGCCTCGATGATCGCGCTGTTTTTAAGTTGCCCACTGCTGGACAGGTTAACGGTGTCGCGCGCGGCGATGTTGCGGGTCACCGTGAGGTCGCCCGGCGTCGTCACGGTCAGCGAAGAACCGGCATACAACGGC
This sequence comes from Pseudomonas cichorii, assembly GCF_003700275.1. GTDB lineage: Bacteria > Pseudomonadota > Gammaproteobacteria > Pseudomonadales > Pseudomonadaceae > Aquipseudomonas > Aquipseudomonas cichorii_B. Next base: position 49,092 of record NZ_RBRE01000060.1, read on the forward strand.
CCGTTGGCCTCGACACTATTCGCATTGACCGTGACCGCACCGCTGGCGGCCATCTGGGTCATGCTCAGGTGGCCATTGGCATCGATCTGGATATCACCGGCACTGGCCGCCACATTGCTCGCCAGTCTTACCCCGACCCCGGCTTCGGTGCCCACCAGCTTCACCGCACCGGCGTACATTCCGCCCAGGGCCGAGCTGTCGATCGCCAGGGTCGGCTTGGCACTGCCGTCGTCGGCCAGCGCCGTGGTGTTCAGGGTCTGCGCATCGACGTCGTTGCGACCGGCGATGATATTGAGCTTTTTCGCGTGCAGCTCGGCGTTGACCCGGGCGCTGCGGGTGATGATGTCGAACTGGTCGAGGTTGTCGGCGTTGAGCCCGGCACCTTCGATGGACACGCTGCCGCCCTGGACGTTGAAGTGCGTCAAGTTGCCATTGCCATCGAGCATCGGTTTGCCGGTGGTCAGGGTCGCCTGCGGCGTGTTGATAAAACCACAACCATCGCAGGTAATGCCGTACGGGTTGGCGACGATCACTTTGGCCGCCTGCCCGGCCACTTCGGTGTAGCCCTTGAGTTCGGTGCGGTTGTTGCTGACCACCTCATTGAGGATGGTGGTCGCCGCCGAACCTTGCAGGTTGCTGTTGCTGATGATGATGCCGCCCAGTTGAGTACTCTGGGTCTGGGTCGGCGCCGTGGCGTTGTTGAGGATTACCCCCTGGCTGCCGACGTTATACTGCTGGAACTGGTTATGCGACAGGCCGCTGCCGTTGGGCGCGGCAATGTTGATGATCGGCACCCCGTTGCCCGCCGCGCCGACGCTGGTCGAGCCACTGCTGACCACGATTCCGTCCGCCTGCGCCCACAGCGGCTGCCAGAACATGGCATTGGCCAGGATCAACGCAATCCCGCGCTTGGGCATCCCCCAGAAACGCTCACGCTGCTGCAGGCCGGCCGACGGTTGACGGGCCAGAAAGGCGAAGTGCTTGACGTCCATGTGCGGGTGTTCCTGCGGGGGGATCAGAAAGTTTTCAGGAGAGAGTCGAAAAAATCAGAACAACAGTTCGAGGCGGAAATAGATCGGCGCTTCTCGTTCGCTCAGCGCATCAGGCCGCTCCAGCGAATGAGCGAAGGTAACGTTGGCGGCGAGGTATTTACCGCGTGTGAAAAGCTCCACGGCGCTGCTGGAAACCCGGCCGTTTTCCCCTTGGCTGTTGGCGTCGTGACTGATCACGCCCTGGTCGTAGGACAGACCCATGCCATATTGCTGCAGCACCGGCTGCAGCCATTCCCAACCGACTGGCCGGGTCCAGCGCAGGTCGTTGCGCCAGTAGCCGCCGCTGTCGCCGGAGAGAAACTGTTCTTTATAGCCACGCACTGCGGACTGGCCGCTGATACTCATGCGCTGGCTGTTATAGAGCCGGTCTTCGCTGCGCTGACCGGTAGCCAGGCTATTGAAGCTGAAGCGCTCGCCCCACACCTCGAATGGCTGCTGGAAACTGAAAGTGGCGGTGTATTTGCGGTAGCGGGCCGTGGGCTCGTTGCCGGCCGGATGGCCGTCGCCCATCGCATCCAGGGCGCCGACGCCCTGCTGCATGCCCAGCTCAAGGTTGGCAAACGCACTGCCGAGCAAGCGGCCATGGCTGATGCCGAACTGGGTTTCTGTGATGCGCTGGGCACCGCTCGCCAGTTCGCTGTCTTCCACAAAGCTGCGGGTCCTCAGGTGGCTGATGCCAGCGCTCAGGGATGTCTTGCCCTTGGCATCGCGCTGAATGACCCGCTCGGCGCGCAGCTGGTGCGTCTGGCTTTCACCGGTGAACTTGAAGTTGATTCCGGCGCCCTGCCCCTGGGTGCGGTATTCACTGTCGTTGTAGGTGTAGCTGAAGTTCCACCAGCCCCATGGCAGGTTGTAATTGAACATGCTGCTGTAGGTGCTGCGCTGATGATCGGTAACCGCATCGCGTCCGCCGCGCAGGTTGAGCTGATCGGCCAGGCCCAGCGGGCTGTCCCATTCCAGACCTACGCCCCACTGCTGCTCGCCGGTGCTTTTCTGGCCGTTGTTGTGTCGGGCCAATGAGCCGCGCCAGGGTTTCTGCGGGGTGTTCTTGACCAGCACATCGCTGCCGCCCACTTCCTTCCCCGGTGTCAGTTCCATCTTGGCCTGATTGGACGGCAAACGATTGAGCTGGTCGACCATCTGCTCGATCTCGCGCAGGTTCAACTGCTCGCCTTCGCTGCCGGGAAAGGTCATCGCCAGTTCACGCGCGGTCAAGGCACTGTCGATATCGCCCTTGAGACTTTCCAGCTTGCCTTCGACCACCAGCACGTCGAGGTTGCCTTTGGAGAGATCCTGTTGCGGCAGGTAGGCACGGGTCGTGACCAGGCCTTTATCGATGTAGTGATCGGTGATGACTTTAAGGACGTTGTTGAGCTGCGCTACACCCAGGCATTCGCCGAGAAAAGGCTTGAGCAGCGCCTCACGCTCAGACGTCGACAACGAATCGGCGCCTTTGAGTTCGATGTGATTGATCACGAAGCAACGTGTGTCGACCGGTTCTACCGGCGCTGTCGGTGCCTGCTGGTTGCCCGGCAGTTCCTTGAGTTCTTCAAGACGACGGCGCTGCTCTTCGAGCAAGCGGTCCTGGCGATCACGGATCAGGTCCTGCTCTCCGGGAGTAGGCGCTGCGAAAGAATAAAGAGGTAAGGCAGCAAGCAGAGTAAGCAGGATTGTCCTGCTGGGAGAGAGAGCCACGATGCATCCTTGCGATATCACATTGCTATCAATTGGAAGGGCCGCGATGGTAGACCGTCATTTTCATGCCGTCAATTTTTTGTATGCACCGTGTATCGGGTTTGTTACGGAGATTTTTGGGACAAGCGGCAAGCGAATATAGCTCGGAGATGAAGTGAAGCTTTATATATGCCGCTGGCTTTTAACAACCCTGAAGTTTCAATAACAACTGCAGCCTGTTAAAAATAAAAAGTGCGCTACCGGTGACCGGCAGCGCACTTTCATTCAACGCTTATTGCCTGGCAATATTCATGCGACCCGTGCTGCGGGATGTTTTCGGGTTTTATGCCACTCGTTTTTCAAGCTCTGCAACATGCTTTCCATGAAGTCCATATCGGCTGCCGCCTTCTTGCCGACATAGCCCTGGCCGCGGCGGAACATTTTCAGTCCGGCCAGCATTTGCGGGTGATTTTCCTTGAATTCGCTCTCCTGAGTGCAAGGCGACATGGGGTCGACATGTACTTCGCCAGAATCCGCGATCCAGAGAATATGGCTGTCCAGAGTGTCCTTGCGCGCTGCAAACAGACGAGCCAGCTCATCAATTGTCGGATGATTGTTGATATTCATGTTGATGCTCCTTCGCTCGTTAACTGTTCAATACCATTGATATATAAACTTGCCTGTCAGGTGATTCAGGAACACGACAATACGTCATGCTCGCTCAATACATCCCGACCCAGAGGAAATGCAGGTAGCCTTGATAGAGAGCCACTACAACAAGGTGCGTCATTAGAGGAGAACGTAGCGAAAGCCAAAGACCTGGCTGGCGACCGTTGCACGATCAGCCACAAGTGTCATGAGGTCGTTTCGCCAGCGACTCGCCTTTTCGGACGGGCCATGCCGGGTCAGCTTCATCAATCTGCCTTGTGGGCAGCCTGCATCCGGGGAACATCTCGACGGCTTGCCGAGCCTGCTCAGTACATCTTTCCAGCGCTCCCGATCAGGGAGACGACTGCATAATGCAAAAGGAAAAGGGAGGCGTCAACCATTATGTAGTGATTATTTTCGATCACTACATAATTTTATCGAAGCCTCCGAAAGGAGCGTCGCAGTGACTGTACAGTCACTGCGATAGAGGGGCGCTGCAGAGCTTACCTGGCCGTGAACGCCGTGTAGCTGTTGATCAGGTTGCGGTAGTTGGGGATCCGCTGGGAAAGCAGGTTGGCCAGGCCTTCCATGTCATTGCGCCAGTCGATCTGCAATTCGCAGGCAACCGAGAACCAGTTGACCAGTTGCGCACCGGCAGCGGTCATGCGTGCCCAGGCGGCTTGCTGGACCGTTTCATTGAAAGTGCCGGACGCATCGGTCACCACGAACACCTCGAAGCCTTCGGCCAGGGCGCAAAGAGTCGGGAACGCCACGCAAACGTCAGTCACCACGCCGGCAATGATCAGTTGCTTGCGGCCGGTCGCCTTGACGGCCTTGACGAAATCCTCGTTGTCCCAGGCATTGATCTGCCCTGGACGCGGGATGTAAGGCGCATCCGGGAACATTTCCTTGAGTTCCGGAACCAGTGGACCATTGGGACCTTGCTCGAAGCTGGTGGTCAGGATGGTCGGCAGGTTGAAGAACTTGGCCACGTCGCCCAGGGCCAGCACGTTGTTCTTGAACTCGTTGGGAGAAAAGTCCTGAACCAGAGAAATCAGGCCGGTCTGGTGATCGACCAACAGAACTGCTGCGTCATCTTTGTTCAAGCGTTTGTACGGGGTGCTCATGGTTGACTCCTTGGTTTTTTTATCAAGATTCGACACGGCCGATGATCGCCATCGACCGCGCGGTTGCAGGCAAGGGTGAAACAATCAGAACGCAAAACACGAACAGCCGAACGCCCCCCAGAAACCCTGGAAGTCGCTGACCGGCACATTGGAAAGCCGGGCACGCTCATGGCTATGGGAGTGCACGACACAAGGGCCACTGCACTGGTGAACCTGGGCCAGCACTGGCGAGGACGGACGCCAGTGCCCGGCGACTTTTGCCACCGGCGACCAGTCCGGCAGCACCGGCACACTCGGTGGTGCCAGCTTCTCGAAATCCCCGGAACCGAAGACAACCTTGCCATCGACCACGGTCAGCACCGACTCGATCCACTTGATCGACTCTTCGTCGACGTTGAAGTAATCCGCCGACAAGGCGACCAGATCCGCCAGTTGCCCGACCTTGATCTGGCCCTTCTTGCCCTGCTCGGACGAGAACCAGGCGCTGCCATGGGTGAACAGCTCCAGTGCGGTTTCCCGAGGCAAGCCTTCGGGATACAGTTCAAGCCCACCCACCGTGCGACCGCTGACCATCCAGTACAGCGAGGTCCACGGGTTGTAGCTGGAAACCCGCGTAGCGTCGGTCCCGGCACCCACCGGCACGCCTTCGGAAAGCATGCGCTTGATCGGTGGAGTCATTTCGGCAGCCTTGGCGCCATAGCGATCGACGAAGTATTCGCCCTGGAATGCCATGCGATCCTGAATCGCAATGCCGCCGCCCAGCGCCCGGACCCGCTCGATGTTTTTCGGGGTAATGGTTTCGCAGTGATCGAAAAACCACGGCAGCCCGTTGAATGGAATATCGCGGTTGACCTTCTCGAAGACATCCAGCATGCGGCTGATGGACTCGTCATAGGTCGCATGCAGGCGAAATGGCCAGCGCTGCTCGACCAGATGCCGGACCACCGGTTCCAGGTCCTGCTCCATGCCTGGCGGCAGGTCCGGGCGCGGTTCGAGGAAATCCTCGAAGTCGGCGGCCGAGAAGGTGAGCATCTCCCCTGCCCCGTTATGCCGCAGGAAGTCGTCGCCCTGATGCAGGGTCACCGAGCTGGTCCAGTTCTTGAAATCGGCCAGCTCTTCCTTGGGTTTCTGGGTGAACAGGTTGTAGGAGATACGCACTGTGAGTTGCTTTTCGCGGCCCAGTTGCTCGATCACCGCGTAATCGTCGGGATAGTTCTGGAAGCCGCCGCCCGCATCGATGGCGCTGGTGACGCCCAGCCGGTTGAGCTCGCGCATGAACTGGCGGGTCGAGTTGACCTGATATTCCAGCGGCAGTTTCGGCCCCTTGGCCAGGGTCGAGTAGAGAATCATCGCATTGGGTTTGGCTACCAGCATCCCGGTCGGGTTGCCTTGTGAATCACGCACGATCTCGCCACCGGGCGGGTTCGGGGTATCGCGGGTGTAGCCTGCCACGCGCAGGGCGGCACGGTTGAGCAAGGCGCGGTCATACAGGTGCAGGACGAAGACCGGCGTATCGGGTGCCGCCTGATTGAGCTCTTCCAGGGTCGGCATGCGCTTTTCGGCAAACTGGAACTCGTTCCAGCCGCCCACCACCCGGACCCATTGCGGGGTCGGCGTACGATCGGCCTGTTCCTTGAGCATGCGCAGGGCATCGGCCAGGGACGGTACGCCTTCCCAGCGCAGTTCCAGGTTGTAATTGAGGCCGCCACGGATCAAGTGCAGGTGTGAGTCGTTAAGGCCCGGAATCACCGTACGCTTTTGCAGGTCGATGACCTGAGTCGCGCTACCGCGCAACGCCATCACTTCAGCCTCGGTGCCCACGGCAACGAAACGCCCGCCACTGATCGCCACGGCACTGGCCTTCGGTTTTTCACGATCGACCGTATGAAATTGACCGTTGAAGAGAATCAGTTCGACATTCATCGCAGCACCTTTGGCAAAAGATTGGGAAGCACCGGCGTAACCGGCAAATGGCAAGGCAGGCAGGATCGCCGCAGCGGCACTCAGCAAGGAGCTTTGGGCAATGAAACGCCTGCGCTGCAAATCGGTTTTTTCATCACTCATGCATTCACTTTCCTTGTGCGGGCTTCAACCAGGACGCAAACAGGCGTGTGGCCGCAGGCATCAGCAGATAAACCACCAGCAGCACGATGGTCATCGTCACCAGCGCGTTGCTGACGAGATACCCCGACAGCCACGGACTGAGGGCGAAGAACGGTTGCCATAGCAGAGGGATCAACAGGCTCAGCGGCAGAATCACCAGAAAGGTCACACAGGCCTGTTTCCAGCGCGGTGGCGGCCCTGCCTCATCCGTTACCGGGGTGAACCAGAATTCGTTATGCGGGTTGACCAGCGTCTGGTCGCCATCGGCAAGCATAGGCGCGGCCTCCTGCACCAGTTGCCGCCGCTCATCGGAGTCCAGCCAGCTCTGCATCGCGTCAGTGGAGTGAAAGCGCAGGACACAGGTAAACAATTGCAGGCCCGCAGACTTGCTGCGGATCACATCGACACCCAGATGCCCCGGATAGCCACTGGCAATCGTGACGATGCGGCGCAGCCAGGCTTCGTAGGCGGATTCTTGTCCAGCCTTGATACGGTGCTTGATGACCAGCGTGACGACTTCATTGAAGACCTCGCTGGTCAAGGCACGCGCTTGTGCGTCGAGACGAATGGAATCAGGCATGGCCAGCAGCTCCGTAAACAGCGAATGAACATCTTCCAGGCAGGCGGCAATGCGCCTGAATGAAAGAGATAGTGCCGTTGATTACAGTCCAGGAATTGAACGTATGTGCTGTCTTGTGTCCGGATCGATACTTCAGGCAGTTACGTGCAGCGGCGCCGACATGTACTGGGCAATGCGCGAGCGCAGCCAGCGCTCGGCCGGGTCGTTGTCGTGGACGCCGCTCCAGACCATCGACAACTCGGCCGGCACGATGGGGAATGGCGGATCTTCGGCGCGCAACGTGCTGCCTTCCACCAATGCACAGGCCGCGTAGTCCGGCACCGTGGCAATCAGTTCGGTGCCCGCCAGCAAGGCCCTCAAGCCATTGAACTGCGGCACGGCCAGCACCACCTTGCGAGCGCGGCCGACTCTGGCCAGATCCAGATCGATATTGCCGCTCAGGTCGCCGGAGAACGACACCATGGCATGCTGGCGTTCGCAGTAATCATCCAGACTCAAGGCGCCCGCCCGCTGGTCGCCACGGATTACCTTGCAACCGATCTCGCGCAACTTCTTGCGCTTGGCGTTGGCGGGCAACTCCACGGTGTAGCTGACTCCGACCGAGATTTCCCCGGAAGCCAGCAAGGCCGGCAGCAGCAGATAATTGGCGCGGCGAATGACCACGATAATTCCAGGCGCTTCCTCACGCAGTTGGGTCAGCAGCGGCGGCAGCAAGCCGAACTCGGCATCATCGGAAAGCCCGATCCGGAACACCTCGCTGCTGGTCGAGGGGTCGAACACCTTGGCGCGGCTGACTGCGCCGGAAATGGTATCCAGCGCAGGCCGTATTTCCTTGAGGATATCCAGGGCTCTGGCGGTAGGCTCCATTCCGCGCCCGTTGCGCAGCAGCAATGGATCGTCGAACAGATCACGCAGGCGCCCCAGCGCGGCACTTACGGCAGGCTGCCCGATAAACAGCTTTTCGGCGACGCGGGTCAGATTCCGTTCAAACATCAATGCCTCGAAAATCACCAACAGGTTCAAATCGACGCGGCGCAGGTCGTTGCGATTCATGTGAGCGTTCCAGATGCCGGAAAGGTGCACGCTCAAGTAGGCATCAGCGGCCTGCATAAACCTTGTATGCCTGTGCCTTTAAATCGACCGCACCGCCGAGAACGCTCTGCAACAGGCGTTCTAACGGTTTTTATTGATCTGTCGCAGGCGCATTGCCGGTAAAACGGACTAGGGTATGGAATCCCTTTGTTGCAAGTGAGTCGCCACCATGCCGTCCGCCCTTTCCGGAACTCTGTCCACGCGCGCCGAGCGGCTGCATCCGGGTTTTGTCATAGCCTGGCTGTTCTGCGTTCTGTTTTACTTCATCCAGTACTCATTACGCTCGGCGCCCGGCGTGATGATGCCGGAGCTGACCCAGGCATTCGGCAAGGATGTCGTGGCGATCGGCGCCCTGATCGGGCTCTATTACTACACCTACTCCATCTTTTCGATTGTCGCGGGCGCGGCACTGGATCGGCTGGGTGCCAAGTATGTGATTCCGCTCGGCATCCTGATGGTCGCAATGGGTGCGGCCTTGTTCGGCCTGGGTGAGTTGCAGGCAGCTCAACTCGGGCGCTTGCTGCAAGGGGCCGGTTCGGCGTGTTCCTTTACCGGCGCGGTATACCTGGCCACCCATGGGTTTCCATCGCGCTATCTGGCAACCGCAGTCGGTTTCACCCAGTGCTTCGGCATGCTGGGCGGCTTTGCCGGGCAGTTCGGCGTCGGGCCACTGATCCATGGCACGATTCTCTGGGAACAGTTCTGGTTTATGGCCGCCGCCTGCCTGTTCGTCGTCGCGATTCTGGTACTGATCGCCACCCCGAAAGGCCATGATCCTCTGCCAGTTGGCAGCAGCAACTCGGTGGGTTCGATATTCGCCCCGTACAAACAGGTGCTGAGCAACCCGCAGTCCTACATCTGTGGCTTCAGCGCAGGCCTGCTGTTTCTGCCCACCACCATCGGCGACATGATCTGGGGCGTTCCTTTCCTGCGCGAAGGTTTGTCTATCGACTATGCCGAAGCGGTGAATCGCAGCAGCATGGTGCCGTTGGGCTGGGTCATCGGCTGTCCGCTGCTGGGCTACATTTCCGACCGGATCGGACGCCGCAAGCCGGTGCTGATTGGCGGCGCCTTGCTGATCCTGGTGTCCTGCGCGGCGATTCTCTACCTGCCGGCCGGTATCGCCCCGCCTTACCTGTTCGGCCTGTTAATGGGCATTGGTTCGGGCGCCGCCATGATCCCCTACTCCATCATCAAAGAGGTCAATCCGGACAACGTGAAGGGCAGCGCCACAGGCGCCATCAACTTTCTGGTCTTTACCTTCAGCGCCTTGCTGACTCCGGTATTCGGCCATTTGCTGACCCGGATCGCCGCAGATGGCAACCTCAACCTGTCGGTATTCCAGCAGGCCGGAGATTACCTGCTGGCGGGAATCGTGGTCGCTATCGTCCTGGCGGTTTTCTTGCGCGAAACCGGCCCGCGCGCCAAAGGCAACTCGATTTAATAAACGCCATCACGCATGCGGAGCGCCATCCGCCTTGGCCGGCGCTGCGTATTGCGGCTTGAGTTTGCCCTCGCTATCGAGCAACCAGGCATCGAGGACTTCCCTGACCACCGGCCCGGCAACCCGACCGCCCGCCTCGCCGTTTTCAATCATCACCGAAACGACGATTTTCGGATGCTCGGCCGGTGCAAAACCGACGAACAAGGCGTTATCGCGGTTGCGCTCCTGGGTCTTGAGCCGGTCGTAACGTTCGCCCTGCTTGATCGCGACCACTTGCGCGGTGCCGCTCTTGCCAGCGATGTGATACTGCACGCCCTTGGCCGAGTCCCGGGCGATCCCGCGCGGGTCGTGCATGACCATCTGCATGCCCTGGTTGACCTGATTCCACTCATTCGGGTCGCGTAGCACAATGTTGGGCATCGGATGCTCATCCACCGGCGCCACATTACCCACCTCAACCGCCAGATGCGGACGATGCCAGACACCCTTGCTGGCAATCAGCGAGGTCGCCTGGGCCAATTGCAACGGCGTGACCTGCATGTAGCCCTGACCGATACCCAGAATCACCGTTTCGCCGGGGAACCAGGCCTGACGCCGGGTCGCTCGCTTCCACTCGCGGGACGGCATCAAGCCAGCCGACTCCTCGAACATGTCCAGCGAGACTTTCTGGCCCAGGCCGAACATGGCCATGTAGTCATGCAGGCGGTCGATCCCCAGCTTGTGGGCCAGGGTGTAGAAATAGGTGTCGTTGGACCGCATGATCGCGGTGTCCATGTCCACCCAGCCATCGCCGTTGTGGTTCCAGTTGCGGTACTTGTGGTCAAAGTCTGGCAACTGGAAATAACCGGGGTCGAACACCCGCGTCGAGGCATTGACCACGCCGCTGTCGAGCCCGGCAATAGCGACCTCCGGCTTGACCGTCGAGCCCGGTGCGTACAAGCCGCGCAGCACCCGGTTGAACAGTGGCCGGTCGATGGAGTCGCGTAACGCTGCGTACTGCTTGAAGCTGATGCCGGTCACGAACAGATTGGGATCAAAGCTCGGTTTGCTGACCATCGCCAGCACTTCGCCTGTGGCCGGGTCCAGGGCCACCACCGAACCGCGCCGGTCACCCAGGGCGTTCTCGGCCGCTTCCTGCAAGTGCACATCCAGGCTCAGGGTGATGTTCTTGCCGGGCGTCGGATCGGTATGTTTCAACACCCGCAACACGCGGCCCTGAGCATTGGTTTCAACTTCTTCATAGCCCACATGGCCATGTAGCTCGGACTCGTAGAAACGCTCGATGCCGGTCTTGCCTATCGACTGGGTGCCACGGTAATCGGTGTCCAGTTGCCTGGACTCCTTTTCGTTGATCCGCCCGACATAGCCGATGGAATGGGCAAAGTGTGCGCCCAGTGGATAGTGGCGAATGAACTGTGGAGCGACATCCACGCCCGGCAAGCGATACTGATTGACCGCCAGCAAGGCGATCTGCTCTTCGGTCAGTTCGTAGAGCAAGGTCGCGGGTTCAAACGGATGGCGTACCTGCTTGAGCTCCTTCTCGAACAGGATGCGGTCCTCATCGGGCAACGACAGGATGCTCATCAACTCGTCGATCACCCTGTGCCAGTCATTGGCGCGCTCACGGGTCAGCGTCAGGTTGAAACTGGGGCGGTTATCGGCCAGTACCACGCCATTGCGGTCGTAGATCAAACCGCGCTCGGGCGGGATCGGCAGTACATGCACACGATTGTTTTCGGAAATGGTCGAGTGGTAGTCGAACTCGATGACTTGCAGGAAATACATGCGGGCGATCAGGCAACCGCTCAGTAACGTGACCAGCAGAGCACAGGCAAGCACACGCAGATTGACCAGCCGGCTCTCTTTTTCATGGTCCTTCAGAGGAATGGGATTGGGCATTTCTACAGCTTCTCGGTAATGACAAACGACGCGGACGATATATGTAAGTAAATATTTCGGCGCGCACGATACCAAGAAGTGAGGGTTTGCAGGGGATTGTCTGCCGGGAGGACGCCTGACAATCCGTGCAGAAAGCTATTCCAGCAGCGGTTCTGCCAGCGTTTCACGGGCGTGCATGATGCGTGGCATGTTCATTTCTATCCAGCGCGCCAGCGCCTCGACCTGATGGGCGACTTCTTCACCCATGGGCGTAAGGCGATATTCGACATGCGGCGGGACCACCGGCAGCGACTTGCGATCCACGAAACCATCGTGTTCCAGATTCTGCAGAGTCTGGGCCAGCATCTTTTCACTCACCCCGCCGATCTTGCGGCGAATCTCACTGAAACGATGGGTGCCATCACGCAGCACCACCAGCACCAGGACGCCCCAGCGACTGCAGATATGGCTGAGCACACTGCGCGAAGGGCATTCGGCGGCCATCAATTCCCCCTGGCGACCGCCAGAGGGCTGCGAAGGTGATGCGGGGCTGGACAAAAGATGGCTCATCATACTTACCTTTTAGTTAGTACTTACGAAAGGTTAGCCATGTCTTTATGCTGGCCTTTCACTTCAATTCAATGAACCCAAGGAACACTCATGATCGTCGTCACAGGTGCTACCGGCCAGCTTGGCCGCCTCGTCATTGAACAACTGCTCAAGCGTATCCCGTCTTCACAGATCATTGCAGCCGTGCGCAGCCCGGAAAAAGCGGCCGACCTCGCTGCCCTGGGCGTTGAAGTCCGACATGCAGACTATTCGCAACCCGCCACACTCGACAGCGCCCTGGCCGGTGCGCAAAAAGTGCTGCTGATTTCTTCCAGCGAACTGGGTCAGCGTCTGTCACAGCACAAGGCGGTGATCGATGCCGCCAAACGCGCTGGTATCAAACTGCTAGCCTACACCAGCGTTCTGCACGCTGATACCTCAGTATTGGGTCTGGCTCGCGAACACGTCGAAACCGAAGCGGCGCTACGTGAAAGCGGTGTGCCAGCGGTCATTCTGCGCAATGGCTGGTATCACGAAAACTACACCGCAGGCATTCCGGCCGCCTTGAGCCTTGGCTCGGTCTATGGTTGCGCGGGCGAGGGTCGTATCAGTTCGGCAACCCGCAACGACTATGCCGAAGCTGCCGCCGTGGTGCTGGCCTCGGACGAGCAGCAGGCAGGCCGCGTCTATGAACTGGCCGGGGACGAGTCCTACACTCTTACCGACTTCGTCGCACACCTGTCTCAACACAGTGCCAAGACCATTCCTTACGTCAATCTGCCACAAGCCGACTATCAAGGCGCGCTGGAGCAGGCTGGCTTGCCACAGCCCATTGCGGCGCTGCTGGCAGACTCCGATACGGGCGCATCGAAAGGCGCACTTTTCGATGACAGCCACCAGTTGAGCGCACTCATCGGTCGCGCCACGACTCCGGTGTCGGTGAGCATTGCGACGGCTGTAGCGGGATAATTGCAGGCACCGTATTCGATCGAATGATTTACAACTGACAAGGTCCCAGTCTAGGTAATCGGCATAAAGCCACTGCTCTACAGACTGGGAGTCCTTGAAATGAACAGTAAATCGTTGATCGCCTGCATGGCCCTGCTGGGCTGTTTCTCTGTCACCAGCCTGCCTGTTCAGGCGCAGACAGAACCGAAGATCGAAGAGTCCGCAGACAATATGCACGATCTGGAACTCGGCTCACGGGTTCCGCAGCAATTTCAGCGTACCGAAGCCGCCATCACCGACTGGAAAAGCAAAGGCCTCGCCGAACCGGCCAAAGAGAGCCAATGGGTGCGGATCAGTGACAAGTACGTCCGCGTGCAAATTACCAATGGCAAAATCGTCGATATCGTTCCGGTGACAAAATAAGCCATCGAATGATTTGCAATGCTCAGGCTCCCGGTGCATAAAACCACCATTCAATGCATCGGGAAGCTGACATGAACAACAAATCCTTGATTGCCGGCCTGGCCCTGCTGGGCTGTGTCTCTGCAACCACCCTGCCCGCTCAGGCCGCACAGACCGTCCAGGGACCGGGCAATATCACTCCCCTTCAGGAGCTGGAAGTCGGCTCGCAGGTGCCGCAGAGGTTCCAGAGTGCCAAGGCCGCCATGAGCGACTGGAAAAACAAAGGGCTCGCGACACCGGGCACCAACAGCCAGTGGGTACGCATCCAGGATAAATATGCCCGGGTACAGATCAGCACCGGCAAGGTCGTGGAGATCGTTGACGCGCCGAAATGAACCCGTGAGGCATGCCCTCAGGCATAAGTGCCTTTGACCGGAAAGGATACGAAAGGCTTGATTTCCTTGAGCACGAACATGCTCTGCATTTCCTTGATGCCGGGCAGGCGGCGAATGGTGGTCATGGCAAAGTCGGCAAACGAATCCAGATCACGGGCCACCACCTGCAACAGAAAGTCCGCATCACCGCCAATGCTGTAGCACGCCACCACATCCTCCAGTTGCATGACTTCCTGCTCGAACTTCTTCGCTTGCGCCTCGCTGTGGCTGTCGATGCTGATCCGTATGAACACCATCACGCCCAGGCCGATCTTGCGTCGGTCCAGCACTGCCCGGTAACTCAGGACATAGCGGTGCTCCTCCAGTTGCCTTACCCGGCGCCAGCAGGGAGAGGCAGACATGCCGATATGGTCGGCCAGAGTCTGATTGGTGATCCTGCCATCCTGCTGCAAGGCCGCAAGAATTTTGACATCCGTCAAAGACAGCGCCTGATCGGTCATAAATTCCACCCAATAATATCAAGCGGGTAGTTTTTACCCTTTCAGGCTGTATTGGCAACCAAAACAGACCGACTTTACCTGACTGAACGGCGTAGCATTTTTCCGCCAATCACTTCAGGAGAGCGACATGCTGGATATGACACAAGTACTGACCTATTCGGCGGCTCTGGGCATTGCCGCCGCCATACCCGGCCCCGGAATGGCGGCACTGGTCGCGCGCAGCGTCAGTGGCGGTACGCTTTCGGGCTTTTGCGTACTGTCGGGATTGATCCTCGGCGATTTGACCTACCTGTCCTTTGCAGTCTTTGGCCTGGCACTCATCGCCGAGTACTTCAACGCGCTGTTTCAGGTAGTACGCTGGGGCGCAGCACTGTACCTCTGCTATCTGGCCTGGCAGTTCTGGTTCGCCGATCACCAGACTATCGCACCCGGCCAGGCCGCCCAGAGGAAAGAGCTGTTTTCAGCAGCCGTTTCCGGGCTGACCATCACCCTGAGCAACCCCAAGACCATCGCTTTCTATCTGGCGCTCTTGCCACTGGCAATCAACCTGGAAGCTGTCTCGCTACAGACCTGGGCGCTGGTTCTGGTACCGCTGACCGTTCTGGTGTTGCTGGCTGTCGGCGCACTGTTCATTGTTGCCGCGGTGCGCATCCGCCACCTGTTGTCGGGCCAGCGCGCTCAACAGCGGCTGTTTCGTGGCGCGGCAGCGATCATGGTGATGGCAGCGGCATCGATGCTGGTGCGCTGAATACGATCAGCGGCACGCTTCGGCATAGCGCTTGGGTGTCACGCCAAAGTTTCCGCGGAAACGGTTGGTGAAGTGGCTCTGGTCGAAAAAACCGACGTTGATGGCAGTCTGCGCCGGAGTCACGCCTTGCGCGAGAAGGTCCTTTGCTGCCCGCAGGCGGGTCTGAGTGATGTAGGCATGTACGGTCATCCCGGTCTTTTTCCGGAAGGAGCGCATGAAGTGGTATTCACTCAGGCCGACAGCCTCCGCAACCTGGGAAATGGTCAGCCGCTCGCCAAAGCAGGACTGGATCAAGTCCTGCGCACGACGCACATCGGCGGGTGGCTGTTCGCGCAACACCGTACCGTTTATCGACTGGCCATAGCGCTTTATCAGCAGTGCCAGCATGTCGATGAATGCGGCCTGACGCTCCAGCGGATCGGGCGATGTTTCGATGATGCTGTGCGCCCGGGTCAACTGTCGCGCCAGAGTGAGGTTTTCCCGGAGCGCCTCGCGCCCGAAGTCGAGTTCGCTGACCGGCGCGCCAAAAACATCTTCGGCAACCTGGCCCATGATCTGCGCACTGGGATAGAACGCCCGGTAGGCCCACAACCCGGCTTCTTCTGCCGCTTCTCCGGTATGAACTTCACCGGGATGGATGATCATGACCGTTCCAGGCACCGCGACACCGTTGTGCCGCGCAATGCAGTGACGCTGTGCGCCTCGCTCGAAAGCCGCAATCACGAACTCGTCGTGGGAGTGCGCCGAATAGCGGTGTGAACAGCAGACTGCGCGAAGCATTTCCATGCCATCACCCAGGTCGCTGTCGCGCCACAGCAGGATCTCTTCCGAGACCGGCTTGGCATGATCATGCGATGACGGATTCATTGATGTGCACATGCGCAGGATTATCCAATACGAGAGTTGTCGGCCTGCGTAGCTTACCTAAAACTCATCGGGTAAGCGGAGGACAAGGCGCTTGAATATCATGGAACCAGATAAACGCCTTACATTATTCCATCAGGAAGATTCCGGCTACAGGGCACAACTTCTCAAGCTTGCGTCGATTGCCGTGCAATTGTGCGAACTTGAACTTTCCGATACGGAGCGAGAGGCGCTTGCGGCATCCATCATTGAACAGGCCAACGAAGACCTGATCGCACAATGCACACGTGATCCGGCCTCACGTTTCAAACCGCTGGAGTGCCATCTGTCCATGCACTCGGCCTTTTTTGCAGTGCTCTGTTATCGCGTCGCCCACTCGCTCATTGCTGCCGGAAATGCACCGATGGCCCAGGTGATTGCCGCCATGAAACTCAGCTTTGTGGCACGCAGCATGACCGGTATCGATATTCATCCCGAAGCGCGGCTGGGCGAGCGCTTTGTGATCGACCATGGCTACGGCACCGTGATCGGCCAGACCGTAGAGATCGGCGACGATGCCTATCTGCTCAACGGCATCATCCTTGGTGGCCGCAGCATAGGTGACGCTCCGGACGGCAAGCGCCATCCGACCATCGGCCACCGGGTACAGATCGCTGCCAACGCCAAGATCCTTGGACCGGTCCATATTGGTGACGATGTGATCATTGGCTCGGACGTGACAATCACCGAAGACATAGCAGCCCAGCGGCACGTTTATCTGCGGCGTGAGCGCCCGAATATAAAGAGTCGTGCCGAAACGTTGCTGGGGGTCGGCAGAGCGTGATTCACGCTCGTCTGAAAACCCTGCGGCCAACGCATCCTGTTGCCCGCTCAACAGGCAATGAATGAAGCTTGCCGTAAAGAAATCCGCACCTCGGGAATACTGAATGAACTCCAAGATCACCGGTAATGAAACAAGAACGGCCTTCGAGCAGTTTGAATACGATGGCTGGGAAAAAGTCGCCGACACCTATCACCAGGCCTGGGGCCATACCACCAGCCCCTTCGCTGTGCCGCTGCTGGATATCGCCTGTCTGTTTCCCGGCGCCAGGGCACTGGATGTCGCTACCGGGCCCGGCTATGCGGCAGCCCTTGCGGCCAACGCTGGCGCATCCGTGGTGGGCGTGGATTTCTCGGAGTCGATGCTGGAGCATGCGCGCCAGTTGCATCCGTCCATTCATTTTGAATTTGGCGATGTTCATGCCCTGCCCTTTGAGCAAGGTTACTTCGACAGCGTCTTTTCCAACTTTGGCGTACAGCACTTCTCCAACCCTGAACGGGCATTCTCGGAAGTTGCACGGGTACTGCGCAAGAACGGCACCTGGGCTTTCACACTCTGGGCGCCCGATCAGCTCAATAAAGCCGGCGAAGTGCTCAACCAGGCACTGGATCAGCATGCTGGCGGCGTGTCGCCCGTCCCGGCCGGGCCGGCCTATCACGAACTCGACGATTTCGACTCTCTGGCAAGACTGCTGGAACGCGCTGGTTTTGAAGCCACTTCCGTCTCACGGCAACTGACCCAGTACACATGGCTGATGAAAAGCCCCAGCGAGCTGTTCCAGTCGGAATTGATTGGTTCGGTACGTTCTGGTGCGCGTTTGCGCGAGCAGCCGGAAGCGGTTTTGCAGGAGATCGACCGGAGCATGACGGACAGCATCCGCTCAAACTGGTCGACGCCCGATGGCTTCGCACTGCCCATGGCCGCCTATGTCATATCAGCCGTGAAAAGCTAGAGGCCCATCCATGTCCATGTCAGAGACTCTCGCATTCAAACGCTCAGCCTTTGTCGAGGGCGCCATTGCCTGTGGTCCGACGATCCTCGGCTACTGGAGCATCGGTTTTGCCGCTGGCGCCATAGGCTCGATCTCGGGGTTTTCATTGACCGATGTAGCGCTGCTTTCGATGCTGCTCTACGCAGGCTCCGCACAGTTTCTTTTCTATTCGCTGTGGATCAGCGGGGCCGGTCCGATTGCCATCGTCCTCGCCGTGCTGCTGGTGAATATCCGCTACCTGCTGATGAGTTCGTATCTGGCGCGCTACTTCTCTGCACTGACGGGCATGCAGAAATTCATCAGTGGCATGTTGTTGACCGACGAGACATTCGGCATCGCCGCCCAGCAGGCAAACCGTCAGGGAAAAATCCCTTACTGGTGGATGCTCGGTCTGAACAGTGTCGCCTACGTGAACTGGATCATTGCCAACCTGCTGGGAGCCATTTTCGCCAAGTCGATTCCGGCCGACATTTCACACCGGCTGGTATTCAGCCTGACCGCGATGTTCATTGGCCTGGTGGTTCTGAACTACTTCGGCAGCAATCAGAAGCGCCTTGAAATCGTCGCCATCGTGGCCTCGGCAGCGGTGGTACTGGCAACCCTGGGGATGTTCGACGTCAACGTTTCACTGCTGGTCGCAACCGCTGTCGCTGCGACCCTGTGCACGACCCTGATGCGCTTTCACCCCGCCACGGGAGGTAAATGATGGGTTCCTCGATTCTGCTGACGGTGATTGCCTGCGCAATCATCACCGTGGCTGTGCGGGCATTGCCCATCGTCTTTCTGGCCGGTGTGAACCTGCCGCGTGTGGTGCTGGACTGGCTCGGGTTTGTGCCTTCCGCAATCATGGTTGCGATCATCACTCTGGAACTCGCCAACCACTCCAGCCAGGACGGCGGCGTCATGGCCCCACTTGCCGCCGCGCTGGCGGCAACCGTGATTGCCGCTGCCACCAAAAGCCTGTTTGCCACGGTGCTTGGCGGAGTGGGTTTCTACCTCATGTGGTTCGCCATCAATTAGTCATGGATCGACAGGTTTTATCTTACGGAGTGAATGGCATGAGTACGGTCGACGAAGTGCTGCGTAATACCGAAAAGCTGTATTACAAGGATCAGCACCTGATGGCCACCAACGCAAAGGTGGTTCGCGTACACCCGGAAGCCATCGAACTGGACAGTACGGTGGCGTATCCGGAAGGCGGTGGCCAGGAAGCCGACCAGGGCACGATAGAACTGCCCATCGGCACCTTGCGTTTCGCCTGGACCAAGAAGCTCTATGGCACGCCTATCCAGCTGGAAGGTTTCAAGGGCGGCAAGCTGGGCGGCATCATTCTGCACATGGTCCATCCAGAAGACTTCTACATGCTGGAGCACATCAGAGCCGGAATGGACGCCAGAATCACGATTGACATCAAGCGGCGTGAACAGCTGACCCTCTCACACAGCGCCAGCCATTTCCTGTATGCCGCCGCGACCGGTCTGCGTGAGGAATTGAAGCAGTGGACCATCGGCTGCCACATCAAGGAAGAGTCCGCCCGTTTCGACTTTCTGGTCGAGGAAGCCTTCAGTACCGATGAAGTCATCGAGATAGAGCGCCGGGCAAATGCATTGATTGCTCTGGATGAAGTCATCGCCCACCACTCGGTCGAGGGGCTCGAAGATGCCCGCATGTGGAGCTATCAGGGCATAGAGATCCCCTGCGGCGGTACCCATTTGCATCGGCCTTCGCGGATAGGCCGCCTGAATGTGCGGCGCAAGCGCCTGGGCAAAGGCAAGGAAAGGCTGATCTGCGAATTCCCCGAGGCACGGATCGACCTCTCGCCCTACCACCAACCCGGCGCATGAGCCGCTCATGAGCCTGAAAGAAATATCGGCACATCCCTGCGCAACGGACCGGCTGACCACAGCAGTCCTGGTTGCAAAGGTGTGCTGTCTGTTTGAGTGAAAGCAAGACCATCTGTATGTGGCTTTCAATAGTTAGCGATAACTGCCGGTTTACTGAGCGGACAACCGATTCAGAAGTACCCCATGGAGGAAGCCAGAAAGTGAGCAAACTCATCAAGAGCGGTGAACGGTTCTTCACCAAGATGGAAATGAACAACCCCGCTGGCAGCCACAAATACAGGGCGGCCAGCTTCATCATCGATGCTGCGCTGCGCAGCGGTGAAATCATTCCTGGCGTGACCACTGTCATCGAGAAGACCGGCGGCAACTTCGGCTTCGGTCTGGTCGCCGCCTGTCACAGGCATGGCATTCCCATAGAACTGGCCGTAGGCCTTGGTTTCAGCCAGACCAAGAGAAGCCTGCTGGAATGCTTCGGCGCCAAGCTAATCGGCAAGGATATGCTGCGCGATGGCATGACGCCCAAAGAGGTAGTCAACTTTCATCTGGAAAACCAGAAAATCCTCGGCAAGTCCTACTACTACACGGACCAGTTCAATAACCCGGTGGGCGTCGAGGCCCACCGGCAGCAGACCGCCCCCGAACTGGCCCGGCAACTGGAAGAAGCCGGCTCTGCAAGGAAACTGCTGTTCATTGGTTGCGCCGGCACCGGCGCCAGCTTCACCGGTGTCACGCTCGGTCTGAAAGACCATGGATTCGATGTCTCGACGATCATGGTCGATCCCCAGGGCTGTGACTCCCGGGAAGGCGTATTCGCCGATCACCGGCTCGAAGGCATGGCTGTCGGAGTCTGCCCGCCCTTTCTCGACTGGTCACTGGTCGATCGCCGCGTCAATGTCGAGCATGCCGAGATGCTCGCCGCACAGCGCTGGTTCTTCATGCAGAACGGCGCCTTCGTCGGCAACACCGCCGCGGCGTGCATTGCCGTGGCACGCCAGATGATGACGCAAAAGGAATATGCCGACTCGACGATCGTCACCCTCGCTTACGATGCGGGGCTCTGGTATCAGGATTTGCAGGAGTCGATGATGAGCAAGGTTGCCTGACACTGGGTGAAACAGGTGCGAATCGGTGTACCAGACACCGCTTCGCCACTTTTCCATAGCCAGACCCATTGCTTTTTCCTGCGCTTGGCCTCCAAATGTTGTGTCATCAGCGTTACATTTTTATCGATCACTCATTTGCCGAGTCTCGCTCCATGTCCAAATCTCTTGCGATCATGCTTATCTGTCTGTTTTCAACCGCTGCCCAGGCCGCCTCCTGCCCCGCTGGTACGCCGGTTGATACGGCTCGCTGGATCTACACCAATCACCATGATTTCTATGTCAGTGGCAAAGGTGGACCGGAATATCTGTCCAAGACGTTGCTTGGCTTGCTGAAAAAGGACTGGAGCTGTCAGGAGCCAGGCGATCAGTGTGCAATCAGCGCCGATCCCTGGACCGGCACTCAGGCCGGTGAAGTGATCAAGCCGAGCGACTGGAAACTGGTGTCCACCTCCGACAAGCTGGCAGTGGTGGAAATGACTTATCCGCTGGCCAGCAGCACCCAGAGCACACGCCTGCTGCTGACCAGGAACCCTGGCAACCAGTGCTGGGTACTGGACAATCTCCAGGGCCCGGACGACGTATCCCTGGCCCAGACCCTGCAGGACTTCCCCTACGAAGGCGACTGAGCAAGCCGTGACTTGAAATCACGGCCCGCTATCGTTATCAAAGACATCTGCCCTCAACGAGCGACAACCATGAACACCTTTGAGCAATCGATTATTGAAGCAGCGCAGGCCGCCACGCCCAATAACACCGATGCCGAACGCGCCAAGGCAAAGGCGGACGCGCTGGAAGCGGTTTCGCGGATTGTGTCCAGCACCCGCGGGCTGGAACGCACCCGGGCCCTGGCTGAACTGCTGGACTCGTACTCGGAATCCGACGAGCAGTGAACAACGTGGAAAACTTTTCGACGAAATGACTTAAAGCATAATGCCATTACTGCCGACACAGGAGTATGTTGAAACTCACGGAGCTGAGCTCAATCCAACCATTGGTGCGCAATTGCCGGAGTAGAAGCTGGTGCAAATAGAGCCACTGAAAGATATTCAGGAGTATTTGCAACGGACAGCGGATGACCTCGAGCGTGTGTCAATGAACCTGGCAGGCCATGTCATGTATCTGCAACACACTTTTCGTCCAACCGAAATGCAGGAAGTCAGCGACAAGATCGAAGGCTTGCAGGCGTCGGTACAGGACCTGCGTGGCGTGGTCCGGCTGATGGACCAGGCGCCCTCAATCTCCGACCTGTGACAAGGGTCGGGCGACCTGCTCCAGAGACTTGCGCTCCGCTGCAGCGCCCCAGATGGCCTGCACCAGTGCGGCAAATATCATCAGGCCGGCACCGATCAGATAGCCGATCAGCACATTGTCGCGCTCCTGGGTTTCGATCAGTTGCCCGAACAGGGTTGGCCCGATGATGCCGCCCAACCCGGTGCCAAAGGCATAGAACACGGCAATCGCCAGGGCACGAATTTCCAGGGGAAAGGTTTCCGATACCGTCAGGTAGGCGGAACTGGCGGCTGCCGAGGCGAAAAAGAAAATCACCATCCAGGCAATCGCCTGCTGCCTGACATCCAGCACTCCTTCAGCGAACAGATAACCGCTGATGGTCAGCAGTACACCGGAAACTGCATAGGTCAGGCTGATCATGATTCGCCGCCCTACTACGTCGAACAGGCGTCCCAGCAGTAACGGCCCGCAGAAATTGCCCAGCGCCAGAGGCAATACATACCAGCCGACCTGTGCGGCAGGAACAGCATAAAACTCGGTGAGTACCAGAGCGTAGGTGAAAAAGATCGCGTTGTAGAAAAAGGCCTGGGCCGTCAACAGCGTCAGCCCTACCAGTGACCGCTGACGAAAGGTCACCAACAGGGTGCGGGCTATTTCGCCCAATGGCGTGTGATCACGGGCATGCAAGCGCAATGGACGGCCTTCGGGCTCGACCAGCACATGCCCCTGCCGGCGCAGATCGGCTTCGATGCGTTCGACAATTCGCCGCGCCTCATCGGGCCGGTCATGAATCAACAGCCAGCGCGGGCTTTCCGGCAGCCATAGCCGCATCAGCAGGATAAACAGGCCCAGTACGGCACCAATCCCGAAGCACAACCGCCAGCCCAGCTCGCCACCCAGCCATTGCGGATCCAGCAACAGGATCGAACCGCCAGCGCCCAGGGCTGCGCCCAGCCAGAAGGTGCCGTTGATGCTCAGGTCCACCCAGCCGCGATAGCGCGCGGGCGTGAATTCCTGGATCGTCGAGTTGATCGCTGTGTATTCGCCGCCGATGCCCATGCCGGTCAGAAAGCGAAACAGCAGAAAACTCCACAGATTGAAAGAGAATGCCGTGGCGGCAGTGGCACCGACATATAGCAACAAGGTAATGAAGAACAGCTTGCGACGCCCGAGACGGTCGGTCAGCCAACCGAAGAACAACGCCCCCAGCACGGCTCCTGCGATGTACACCGCGCCTGCCAGGCCGATATCGCTGTTGCTGAGGTTCAGCACAGGACTGTCTTTCAAAGCCCCGGCCACCGAGCCCGCGAGGGTCACTTCCAGGCCATCGAGCAGCCAGGTAATTCCCAGGGCCACAACCAGCAGCGTATGAAAACGCCCCCACGGCAGCCGATCCAGACGTGCAGGCAAATCCGTTTCAAAGACCTTGCCCTGCTGAATCGGCTGAATCGTGGTCATGGCCAGACGCTCTCAGGAAATATCAGAATTCCGATAGGGCCCGGGCGGGAATACAGCCCGCCCAAGGCATCAATAACGACCGATAACCAGTCTTCAGGTTTTTACCCATTCAACATTGGTAATACCAAAATGTTCAGCATGGGGTTTGGTGACACGAGGTACTTTCTCCAGACGATACTTGGGAATACGCGCCAATCCGGCGTCGACACTAGCGTAGTGCCAGGCCTCGGCGTTATCCATATGGTCGGAACGAATATAAAAGCTTTTGAACGTCCCGTTTAATAAATAATCAATGCGGAAGTGCTTGGGCAGTGCCATTAGAGGCGATACCTCTTAAGTAGTGACTAAGGACTATAGAGGACATGGCTACGTGCAAAAAAATTCAGTCTTTTTTAATAACAGGCGACCAATGAGCAAGTAGAGCCTGTAAACACTACAGTATTCAGCGAATTCCCAGACGCCTGGCCAGGCGACTCAAGTTGGCGCGATCCACCGCCAACTCCCGCGCGACCTCGACCCATTTGCCCTGATGCCGTTCCAGCGCCTCTACGATCAATGCGCGCTGATAGGCATCCACCGACTCCTTGAGCCCCTGCCCGGTGCCGATAACCGGATGGCTGCCCGCCACGCTGATCGAAGGCGTTGCCGCAGACAGATCATCCAGGCCGAGTGCAGGTGCTTCGATGGTCAGGATACGCGGCCTTTCAGGATGGGCCGACATGGCCTTGAGCACCGCACGACTGATCAAGTGTTCCAGTTCTCGCACATTGCCTGGCCACCCATGACCGAGCAGCAGCTTCTGGGCCTCGGCATTCAGGCGCAGGCTGCGCAAGCCCATGCGCAGGCGGTTTTCCTCCAGAAAGTAGCCTGCCAGCAGCAATACATCACGCCCTCTCTCGCGCAGCGGCGGGACATTCAGCGGGTAAACGCTCAACCGATGGTAAAGATCGGCGCGGAACCTCCCCGAACGCACTTCCTCGGCCAGATCGCGGTTGGTGGCGGCGATGATGCGCACATCGACATGATGCTCCTGGTCCGAACCGACCCGCTGCAACTGGCCGCTCTGCAGCACCCGCAACAGTTTTGACTGCACCGGCAGCGGCAATTCGCCAACTTCATCCAGAAACAGCGTGCCGCCGTCAGCCAGCTCGAACTTGCCGCTACGGCCATTGACCGCCCCGGAAAAGGCGCCCTTGACGTGTCCGAACAGTTCACTCTCCACCAGGGTTTCGGGCAAGGCCGCACAATTGAGGCTGATCAACGGCTTGTTCGCCCTCGCAGAATGCAGATGGATCGACTCGGCGACCAGTTCCTTGCCGACACCGGTTTCACCAGTGACCAGAACGGTCAGCGGGCTGCTGCCCACCAACTGGATTTCCTGCTGCATACGCTTGAGCACGGCACTCTGGCCGATCAGTTCACGGGGTGCCCGTCCGCCAGCCACGCGCTTGTAGACCTCGGCCAGTTGCCGCTGGTCCTCGAAGCTGCGGGCCAACTGGCTGATCCGGTCACTGGCCATCACCGTCGCCGCAGCCAGCCCGGCGAAGGCCTGCAGGTTATCCAGGTCGACACTGCCGAAACTGGACGGATCCAGTGAATCAAGGGTTATCAGCCCCCACGGCTTGTCCTGGAAATACAATGCGCAGCCCAGGCAATCATGCACTTCCAGATGACCGTGCCCGTCCACCAGGCCGTCATAGGGGTCCGGCAGGTCGCAATCCATGGAGAAGCGCACCGGCCCCTCGCTTTCCAGCAGAATCCTCAGGCGGGGATGCTCCTGCACCCGGAAGCGGCGCCCCAGCGTGTCGGGACTCAGGCCATCGACCGCCAGCGGAACCAGCACATCATCTTCCAGTTTGAGCAAAGCCACGGCATCGCAAGGCAGCATCTGCCGCAACGCCAGCAGCAAACGCCGGTAGCGCTCTTCCTGCGGCAGCTCACGGGAAAGGTCGGCCACCAGAGGAACCAGTGCGTGCAGCAATGGATGAGGCATTACGACTCCTGAACGATGCGGCTGGACGGGTGCAAAGCGGGTCATTATGACTCCATCGCATGCTCCAGCAAAACAGCCTTTTGAGCCGATGACCGGTAGAAAATCGCGGCACGGATAATCCTTGTATTTACAACTCACCTGATTGAAAGCCGTCATGTGTAAATTCAATGAAACAGTTCAACTATGTTCATGTTGGTATTCAGCCGTCGACTTTTCTGACGCCAGCACGATGACGATATAACTCCTACCCTTTAACTTTATTGAAGTGGCAATTGTCCACTTTCGCTCCATAGTGCGCGCAACGATGAATGGAGGCGATCAATGCCCGGAATTCAGGGACGAGTTCCAGAGAGCCACCTTCCTTTAGTTGTGGACCTTAATGGCACTTTAATACGATCGGATGTGCTATTTGAAACCGGCATGGCGTTTATCCGTCATCATCCGCTGCAATTGTTCAGGTTGCTGGGTTGGTTGCTGCAGGGTAAATCCGTTATCAAACAAGGCCTGGCGCTGGCGACACGAATCGATGTTTCCGTCTTGCCCTATGACCCGGCCGTCATTCACTACATAACGACTGAACGCAGCAGCGGGCGCCTCGTCATTCTGGCGACAGCCACTCATGACAGTCTGGCCCGACGCATCGCCCAGCATCTGCAACTGTTCGATCTGGTCTGGGCGTCTCATGACAGGCTGAACCTTTCGGCCCGACGCAAGCGCGATGCCCTGATCAGAAACTATGGCAAAGGCGGCTTCGATTACATCGGCAACTCACGGGACGACCTGTGCATCTGGCAAGCCTCACGCAAAGCCATCCTGGTCAATCCGCTGCCCGACGTTGAAAACAGCGCCCAGGCCCTGGGCAATGTCGAACAGGTCATCCACTCCAACAGCACCAGCCTGAAGGACTGGAGCAAGGCGCTGCGCCTTTACCAGTGGGTGAAGAATGTCCTGATATTCGTCCCGCTGCTGGCGGCTCATCAGCTTCAACAACCGTTTCTGCTGCTCGACGGCCTGTTGGCGTTTGTCTGCTTTGGCCTCTGCGCGTCCAGCATCTATGTGTTCAATGACTTGCTGGATCTGGATGACGACCGGCGGCATCGAAGCAAATGCCAGCGCCCCTTCGCCAGCGGTCGCCTGTCGATCAAGGCCGGGCTGGCGGTAATGCCAGTGCTGCTGATCGCCGCCTTCAGCGGCGCCCTGCTGTTGCCCGGCCAGTTCACGCTGGTACTGGCCGCCTACTGCCTGCTGACCCAGGCCTACTCGTTACGCCTGAAACACTACATGGTCATCGACGTCATCGTACTCGCCATGCTCTATACCGCACGCATCCTGGCGGGCGCCGCCGTATTCGGCCTGCCGCTGACCTTCTGGATCCTGGCATTCTCGATGTTTCTGTTCCTCAGCCTGGCGCTGGTCAAGCGGTATGCCGAATTGCGCGAAATACAGGGCCGGGAACAGCAGGACAGGCTTCATGTACGCGGTTACTTCACCGACGACCTGCAGATGATCGCATCGCTGGGTGCTTCGTCCGGGCACCTGGCAGTCATGGTGCTGGCGCTGTATATCCACGAAGGTGCGACCATTGTGCTTTACCAGCGCCCGCATCTGATCTGGCTGGCCTGCCCATTGCTGCTGTTCTGGATCACCCGGATCTGGATGCTCACTCACCGCGGGCTGATGAACCAGGATCCGCTGGTCTTCGCCATTCACGACCGGATCAGCCAGGGGGTCGGTTTTCTGTTCCTGCTGGTGTTCTGGGCTGCGGCATGAGTGCGCCGCTCTACTCGTGGGGAGGCTATCCCCCGTTCGCCCAGCACGGCCACGACTGTGCCTGGAGCGACGAGTTGCCCGGGCTTCTGGACAGAATCGTCATGACCCATGGCAGCAGCCTGGCCTTCGGCAATGGCCGCAGCTATGGCGACAGCTGCCTGGCAAGCAGCGACCATGTGCTGCACATGCGCTCGCTGGATCGTTTCATCCACGCCGACTGGCAGACGGGCTTCATCCGGGTCGAGGCCGGCATCAGCCTGGCCGAGATACTTGCAGCGGCGATCCCTCACGGCTGGTTTCTGCCGGTAACGCCGGGCACCCGCTTCGTCACGGTCGGCGGCGCCATCGCCAACGATGTGCATGGCAAGAACCATCATTTGCGCGGCACCTTTGGCAATCATGTCCTGCGCCTTGGCCTGGTACGTCACGGCGAACAGGCCATGACCTGCTCGGCCGTGGAAAACCCGCTCTTGTTCGCCGCCAGCATCGGCGGGCTGGGACTGACCGGCATCATTCATTGGGCCGATCTGCAGTTGATGCCGATCCGCAACAGCCAGATCGCCAGCCGAATCATCCGTTTCGCCAACATTGCCGAGTTTTTCGCGCTCTCGGATGAGCTGGACCACAAACACGAATACAGCGTGGCCTGGATCGACTGCCTGGCCAGCGGCAAACAGCTTGGGCGCGGGGTTTATCTGTTTGGCGATCACGCCCGCTACGGCTCGTTGCAGGTGGAAACGCCAGGCAGCCTGAACCTGCCACTGACGCCTCCGGTTTCATTGATCGGCAGCCTCGCAGTACGAGTCTTCAATTCGCTGTACTGGCATGCTCACGGCACAGACCCTGCGCCACGCCGCAGCAGTTATCAGCGGTTTTTCTACCCGCTGGATCATATCGCTCACTGGAACCGTGCCTATGGCCGCCAGGGCTTCCAGCAATACCAATGTGTGATTCCCGAAACCAATGCCCGGTCCGCCGTGCCCGAACTGCTCGAAACAGTGGCGGCATACGGCAAGGGTTCGTTTCTGGCGGTACTCAAGCGCTGCGGGGACATTGCCTCGCCGGGCCTGCTGTCGTTTCCGATGCCCGGCACCTCCCTGGCCCTGGACCTTGCCCATGACCACGAACTGGCCGGCTCGCTGTTGCCGCGCCTGGACGCCATCGTCCACAGCGCTGGCGGACGACTGTACCCGGCCAAGGACGCCCACATGAGCGGCAGCGACTTCCGCCGGGCCTATCCGGCCTGGGAGCGACTGGAAGCGTTGCGCGATCCCTTTCTGATGTCCCGCTTCTGGAAACGAGTGACGCTATGAAACGAATCCTGATCATTGGTGCTACATCTGCCATCGCCACAGCCTGCGCCAGGCTGTGGGCAGTACAAGGCTGTGATTTCTTCCTGGTTGCGCGCAATAGCGGAAAACTGCACAGCACCGCGGCTGACCTCAAGGCCAGGGGCGCGAAAGCCATTACGCTGCATGAGATGGACGCCACGCATTTTGCCGAGCACCCGAAAATGCTCCTCGACTGCCTGACCGCGCTGGGCCAGATCGATGTCGCGCTGATCGCCCACGGCACCCTGCCCGACCAACAGGCCTGCGAGCAGAATGTCGGCCTGATGCTTCAGGAGTTCATCACCAATGCCGCTTCGACCATTGCCCTGCTGACCTTGCTGGCCAGGCAGTTTGAAGTGCAGCGCTGCGGCAGTCTGGCGGTGATTTCCTCGGTAGCCGGCGACCGTGGTCGGCCTTCCAACTATCTGTATGGTTCGGCCAAGGCCGCCGTCTCGACCTTCAGCGAAGGTTTGCAGGCCCGCCTGTTCAAGGCTGGCGTGCATGTCATGACCATCAAGCCCGGCTTCGTCGATACCCCCATGACGCGCGGCCTGTCGTTGCCTGCCGCACTGGTGGCGCAACCGGCGCAGGTTGCCGAGCGAATCGTCAGCGGCATCGAGCGCAAATCAACGACCCTCTACGTGCCGGGTTTCTGGGCGCTGCTCATGCTGCTGATTCGTGCGATTCCCCAGCCCTTGTTCAAAAGGCTCGATCTTTGATCGGCGATGCACATCACCTGCTTCTCAACTGTCAGCAGTAACCTCTTCCCGGAGCAGTCCGGCACCACTCAGAGAGCTTTCCATGAATCCGGAAAAAGCCCAGCGCGCCGCCTCGTTTTTCCCGCTCGCTCCCCTGCTGCTGTTATGTGCCGTTATCGCCGCAAGCTTTATCGCCTCAAGCGGGCCGATCCAGTGGCGGGACAACGGCATGTTTCTGTTCGATGCCAGCCAGGGCCAGTATTTCAGTCAGTCTCTCGCAGCCGTGGAGCATCCTTTCTATAAATTCTTCACCAGCATTTTCTTCCAGTTGTTCGGCCAGCAGGCACTGAGCCTGCTCAATTCGATGCTGTTGCTGCCACTGGCCTGGATCATCCATCGCCTGGCCACAAGCGTTGGGGCCACATCGCGGCAGGCCGTACTGGCTGCGCTGGTCAGCGTGCTGGCCCACTGCGTGTTCTGGATCTCGACCAAGGCGGATGTCTACCTGCTGCATGCCATGTTCGTGCTGCTGGCCTATTGGCTGCAGTTCAGTACAGAACAACGCCTTGGCGAACTGAAAAAGCTGTTGCTTATCGGCCTGCTGAGCGGGCTTGGCGCCGCCACTCACCAGTTGACCTTTGTGGTGCTGCTGCCGCTGTATATCCAGCTGCTGTCTCACCACCGGCTACGAACGCTGATGATCCTGCCTGGTTTCATCGTCGGATTCGCAACCGCCTTGCCCGCCATCGCCCATGACTTGCAAGGTTCAATGAGCCTGCTGGAAATCGGCCGTCGCTACTTCACCGGGGCGTCCGCCATCGCCACCGAGATCAACCGGGAAGGCAGCCTGCTGCGCTTCGACCTCATGTGGTACGAGAAAAAAACCGTGGGCCTGCTGTTGCTTTCATTGCTGGGTCCGCAACTGTTCGGGTTGTTGATCTTTCCCCGGGACAAACGGCAGCGCCTGCTGTGGAGCGCAGCATTTCTCAACCTGTTGTTTGCTGCTTCCTACAATGTCACCGACCGCTTTGCCTTCTTTGTTCCGGGCGTGGCGATCTTCAGCATTCTCGGGGTAATCCGGCTCCAGGCATTGTTGGCCAGAATCCGACCGGGCAATGCCTTGCTGACGCTGTCGGCATTGACTTCGCCCATCGCAATCCTGTTCGTTCATGCGCTCTACAGCAATGGCCTGCTTCGCTTGCCGGCCCATATCGAAGCACTGCCGTTTCGCGACGATATCCATTACTTCATGACGCCCTATCTGCCGGATCGCTCGGCCGAGCGTTTCGTGCACGCCTATCAAGCATCCGTACCCGAAGGTGCATTGCTGATCGCCGACCCGGAACCCATGGGCGCCCTGCGTTCGGCCCAGGCATTGGGCATGTTGCGCGGTCGCAAGCTGGCAATGTGCAGCGAGCCGGCGCGCATTCACGACTACCTCGACAGTGCCGGTGCGTACCTGGCGCGCCTGAGCTACTGCACGCTGATCGCCGAGCAGTATCGACTGGAAAGCTGGACGCCGGGATATGCGCTGCATATCAAGTGATACGCCCTTGTCGCCGGAGGTCTCTTGGCAAAAAACACTTGCACAGAAAGTATTACGGTATACCATCAGACAAAAATACCGGCTCTGCCTTTCTGGAGCGCCACGATTGAACCGAGGTGAGTGTCATGAAATTTTCGTTGTTCGTGCACATGGAACGCTGGGATGAACAAGTCAGTCATCGTCAGTTGTTCGAGGACCTGACCGAGCTGACGCTGATGGCCGAAAAAGGCGGATTCAGCACTGTCTGGATCGGCGAACACCATGCGATGGAATACACCATTTCGCCAAGCCCGATGCCGCTGCTGGCCTACCTCGCGGCCAGGACCAGCACCATTCACCTGGGCGCAGGCACCATCATTGCGCCGTTCTGGCATCCGCTGCGAGTGGCAGGCGAATGTGCACTGCTGGATGTGATCAGCAACGGGCGCATGGAAGTGGGTCTGGCCCGTGGCGCCTATCAGGTCGAGTTCGATCGCATGGCCGGTGGCATGCCTGCTTCCGAAGGCGGCAAGGCCCTGCGCGAGATGGTTCCGGTGGTCAAGGCGCTGTGGCAAGGCGACTACGCACATGATGGCGATATCTGGAAATTCCCGACTTCCACCTGCGTGCCCAAACCGATCAAGACCCCGCCGATGTGGATTGCGGCCCGCGACCCGGATTCGCACAACTTCGCGGTGCAGAATGGCTGCAACGTGATGGTTACACCGTTGATGAAAGGCGACGGAGAAGTCGTCGACCTGAAGAACAAGTTTCAGGCTGCGCTGGATAACAATCCTGAAGTCCCGCGCCCGCAATTGATGGTCCTGCGCCATACCCACGTGCACAGCGCAGACGATCCCGATGGCTGGAAAGTCGGTGCTACGGCGATCTCGAAGTTCTATCGCACCTTCGATGCCTGGTTCGGCAACAAGCAGGCGCCGGTCAATGGCTTTCTCGCGCCAAGCCCGGAAGAGAAGTTCAAGGAGCGTCCCGAGTTCGAGCTGGCGAACATCCGCAAGAACACCATGATCGGCACGCCGGAAGAAATCATCCCGCGCATCCGCTATTACCAGGAACTGGGCGTCGACGAGTTCAGCTTCTGGTGTGACAACAGCCTGTCACATGCCGAGAAAAAGAAATCGCTGGAACTGTTCATCAAGCATGTAGTGCCAGCGTTTCGTTAAGCATTCGCTCTGTCTGCATTAACAGCTTGCTGACGACATTTACCGTTGTCGCCAGCAAGCTGTCTCCCTTTTAATTACCAGCGCTGTACCAGAGACACCACAACACTTGACGAGGACAGAACCAGTGAATTCGCTCTTCCTGCAGGAGCGGTTTAATGGTTATAGGCACTCTCGTTGTGCTCGGCCAGATCCAGCCCCATCTCTTCCACCGACTCATGGGCCCGCAAGCCGATCAGTGCATTGACGACCTTGAGAATCCCCCAACTGACCACGAAGCAGTAAACCGTGGTGAACAGTACGCCCTTGATCTGCGCAATCACTTGAGCGCCCATGCTCACATCCGGCACCAGGCCGCCCAGCGCCGGGACGCAGAACACGCCGGTCAGAACCGCACCGATCATCCCGCCCACGCCATGCAGGCCGAAGACATCGAGGCTGTCGTCATAACCCAGGCGCTTCTTCAGTACCGTCACGCTCAGGTAGCAGAAAACACCGCACAGCAAGCCGATGGCCAGCGCGCCGCCGACGCCGACATAGGCACAGGCCGGTGTGATGCCCACCAGACCGGCTAAGGCACCGCTGGCCAACCCCAGCGCACTGGGCTTGCCGACCTTGAACCACTCGGTGAACATCCAGCCGAGAATGCCGGCGCAGGCACCCACCTGGGTATTGAGCATGACAATCCCCGAGGTGCCGCTCAGGCCGCCGCCGGAACCGATGTTGAAGCCGAACCAGCCAACCCAGAGCATCGCTGCACCGGCCATGGTCAGACTCAGGTTGTGCGCGGGCATCGGTGTATTCTGATAACCCTTGCGCTTGCCCAGCACCAGACAAGCCGCCAGCGCGGCAACACCGGCATTGATATGCACCGCAGTGCCACCAGCGAAATCCAGCACGCCCCAGTTATGCATCAGCGCACCGGCCCCGCCCCAGACCATATGCGCTACAGGCGCATAGACCAGCGTGAACCAGATCGCCATGAACAGCAGCGCTGCCGAGAACTTCATGCGCTCGGCAAAGGCTCCGGCGATCAGCGCCGGAGTGATGATGGCGAAGGTCATCTGAAAGGTCACGAACACGCCTTCCGGAATCTCGCCCACCAGACTGTCCGGCGTCATGCCTGCCAGAAACACCCGGCTGAAGCCACCGACAAAGCTGTTGAAGGTCACTTCGCCTGCAACCATGTTGCTGGTATCGATCACCATGCTGTAGCCGTAGACGATCCACAGTACGCCGACCAGACCGGCGATACCGAAACACTGGGTAAACAGTGACAGCATGTTCTTGGCGCGCACCAGACCGCCATAGAACAGCGCCAGACCGGGCAGGCACATGAACAACACCAGCACCGCTGCGGTGATCATCCAGGCGGTGCTGCCGGTATTCAAGGTGGGAGTTTCTGCCGCCTGCGCCAGAGGCATGCATGCTGCGAGCGTCAGTAAAGCCAGAAGGGATTTGCCGGGTAGACGATTAACCATGTTCAAAGCTCCTGCAAATGAATGGAAAGTGCCGGGCAGAAAGCAGAATGGTTCGGGACTGCGGGCCTTTGCGGCCTCTTTATGGATATGCATCTGTGCAATTGGTGGGAACGGCTTCAGCCGCGAAAATCTTCGCGGTTAAAACCGCTCCCACAGGGAGGTGAATCAGTACTGCGAACCGGGAATCCAGCTGGTGCCAGCCAATGGCACACGGGCCATGGCGGCAGACTCAACGGTCAGCGCCACAAGATCCTCGGGATCGAGGTTGTGCAGGTGCGACTTGCCACAGGCGCGGGCCATGGTCTGGGCTTCCAGTACCAGTACACGCAAGTAGTTCGCCAGGCGCCGGCCACCTTCTATCGGGTCCAGCCGCTTGGACAATTCCGGGTCTTGGGTGGTGATGCCCGCCGGATCACGGCCGTTCTGCCAGTCATCATAGAAACCGGCCGCCGAACCGATTTTCTTCAGTTCCTCGTCCAGACGCGGATGGTTGTCACCCAGGGCAATCAGCGCCGCCGTGCCGATGGCCACGGCATCGGCGCCGAGGGCCATGGCCTTGGCAACGTCGGCACCGTTACGGATGCCACCGGAAACGATCAATTGCACCTTGCGATGCATGCCCATTTCCTGCAACGCCTGAACGGCCTGGGGAATGGCCGGCAGAATCGGGATGCCCACGTGCTCGATGAACACTTCCTGAGTCGCCGCCGTGCCACCCTGCATGCCGTCGAGCACGATCACATCGGCCCCGGCCTTGACCGCCAGCTTGACGTCGTAATACGGGCGACTGGCGCCGATCTTGACGTAGATCGGCTTTTCCCAGTCGGTGATTTCCCGGATCTCGGCAATCTTGATCGCCAGATCGTCCGGGCCGGTCCAGTCCGGATGGCGACAGGCCGAACGCTGATCGACACCGATCGGTAGGGTACGCATGCCGGCCACCCGCTCGGTGACTTTCATGCCCAGCAGCATACCGCCGCCACCCGGCTTGGCGCCCTGCCCCAGGACGATTTCAATGGCATCCGCCTTGCGCAAGTCATCCGGGTTCATGCCGTAGCGCGACGGCAGGTACTGATAGACCAGATGCTGCGACTGACCGCGCTCTTCCGGAGTCATGCCGCCGTCGCCGGTGGTGGTGCTGGTACCGGCGATGGTCGCGCCGCGCCCCAGCGCTTCCTTGGCATTGGCCGACAAGGCACCAAAACTCATGCCGGCGATGGTCACCGGAATCTTCAGATGAATCGGCTTCTTGGCGAAACGATTGCCGAGGATCACATCGGTCCCGCACTTCTCGCGGTAGCCTTCCAGCGGATAGCGGGAAACGCTGGCACCGAGCAGCAGCAGATCGTCGAAATGCGGCAGCTTGCGCTTGGTGCCGCCGCCGCGAATATCGTAGATGCCGGTTTCTGCGGCACGCTGGATTTCCTGAATGGTCAGGCGGTCGAACGTGGCTGACTCGCGCAGGACTGGAGTAGTTTTTTCACTCATGATGATGCTCCTGAATCAGTACGCGGAAGCGTTATCGACTTTGAAGTTGTAGAGCTGGCGGGCCGAGCCGTAGCGTTTGAAGTCCGCCGCCTTTTCGTTGAAACCGGCGCGATTGAGCAGTTCCTGCAGCTCTTCCAGATGCTCGGCGCGCATCTCTTTTTCGATGCAGTCCGAGCCCAGCGACTCAACGCTGCCCTTGACGAAAATTCTGGTCTCATAAAGCGAATCGCCCAGCGCATCACCGGCGTCACCGCAGACCACCAGACGTCCGGCCTGACCCATGAAGCAGCTCATGTGACCGATGCTGCCACCGACCACGATGTCGATACCTTTCATGGAAATGCCGCAACGGGCGCCTGCGTCACCCTCGATCACCAACAGCCCGCCATGGGCCGTGGCTCCGGCCGCCTGGGAAGCGCTGCCCTTGACCCGGACATAGCCGGACATCATGTTCTCGGCGCAGCCCACACCCACGTTGCCGTGCACGGTGATCGACGCTTTCTGGTTCATGCCCGCACAGTAGTAACCGGCGTGTCCCTGGATATCCACGGACACTGCTTCATTGACGCCCACCGCCAGGTTGTGCGCGCCATTGGGATGAGTCACGACCCACTCGCGCTCTTCGACGGATAGGGCCTGATCATGCAAGGCCTGATTCAGCTCACGCACCGTGGCGCTGGACAGATCGATGGTCTTCATGGGCGTGCTCCTTGAGTCGACTCGCGTTCCCAGATGTACATGGTGGCGGGAACGGGTTCCCAGACTTTGGCCTTCTCGATACCCGGCAGGCTGGACAGCGCCTGGTATTCGGAAGCCATGGCGACGTAATCATCGGTTTCCGCGAGGATCGCGGGTTTGCAGGCAATCGGATCGCGAATCACCGCAAAGCCATTGCGCGTACCGATGGCAAAGGTAAAGAAGCCGTCGAGGTCTTCCAGGGATTTGTCCAGAGCCTGCTTGAGGGTGTCGCCCTGTTGCAGGCGCCAGGTCAGGTAACCGGCCGCCACTTCGGTGTCGTTCTCGGTCTCGAAAGTGATGCCTTCACGGCGCAGGTTCTGGCGCAGCCGCGAGTGATTGGACAGCGAGCCGTTATGCACCAGGCACAGGTCCGCGCCGGTGGAAAACGGGTGACTGCCTTCCATGGTCACCGCACTTTCGGTAGCCATGCGGGTGTGGCCAATGATGTGGCTGCCTTTCATCGAGCCCAGACCGAAGCGCCGGGAAATCTCTCTTGGCAAGCCCATGCCCTTGAGAATCTCGATGCTCTGCCCGGCACTCATGATCCGCACGGAAGGCGCAAGCTCGGCAAGCGCGGCACGTACAGGCGCTTCTTCGGCCTTGATCTTCAGCACGATGGCGCTGGCGTTCTGAAACCAGTCCAGAGACGCGCCCAGCTTGCCTTCCAGCGCGGCAACCAGCGCCTTGAAGTCATAATCTTCGGTAGTGGCCTGCAGGGTCAGCTTGAGCCAGCCATCAGCCACTTCATCGCCATAGATGGCAAAACCGGCGCTATCGGGACCACGATCGGTCATCGCTTCGAGCATCGGCTCGAACAGCTTCCCGAGCTGGGATTCCAGCGCCGGATTTTTCAGATACAAACCAACAATTCCGCACATGGGGAGGCCTCACTTTGTTCGGCAGCGGCAAGTTGCAAGCTTCAAGCTGCAAGATGGCTGCGTTGGTACTGATTTTTGTGGACGCCACGAGCTGCTTTCTCTTGCAGCTTGCAGCCAGAAACCTGCAGCTGGGTTTTAAAAAAACTCCGTATACCGCTTCACTTCCCAGTCACTCACATGGCGACTGTATTCCACCCACTCCATGCGCTTGAGCTTGATGAACTCGCTGACGATTTCGGGGCCAAGCACTTCGCTGAACAGCGGGTCGGCTTCCAGTGCGTCACAGGCTTCCTTGAGGGACTGCGGCAAAGTCTTGATGCCGCGTGCAGCGATTTCTTCAAGGCTCAGCTTGTAGAGGTTTTCGTTGCAGACGGTGTCGATTTCCAGTTTGCGGTCGATGCCGTCCAGCCCCGCCGCGATGATCGCAGCGCTGACCAGGTACGGATTGCAACCGGCGTCCGGCAGGCGGAATTCGAGGCGGCCATAAGGCACCCGAACCATGGCCGAGCGGTTGTTGGCGCCGAACGCGATAAAGGCGGGAGCCCAGGTCGCGCCGGAAAGTGAATTGCCCACTACCAGGCGCTTGTAGGAGTTGACTGTTGGTGCCGCGAAGGCACACAGCGCCGGACCATGGGCCAGCAGCCCGGCGGCAAAGTGATAAGCCATTTTCGACAGGCCCATGCCGCTCGGATCGCTGGCGTCATGGAACATGTTCTTGTTGGTCGCGCTGCTGATCGACAGGTGGAAATGCATGCCGTTGCCGGCGCGCTTGGGATCGGGCTTGGGCATGAACGAGCAGATCATGCCCATATCATTGGCGATCTCACCGGCAGCCATGCGGAAGAAGGTAAAACGATCCGCCGACTCCATGGCATCGCTGTAGGTGTAATTGATCTCGAACTGACCGTTGGCGTCTTCATGATCGATCTGATAGATATCGAACCCCACCGGTTGCAACGCTTCGGTCAAACGCTCCAGAAACTCGCGGGAACGTGACAGGCCCTTGTAGTCGTAGCACGGCTTGTCGAGGCTATCGCTGGTGTCCACCAGTTGCAGGCTGCCCATCGCGTCGCGCTTGAACAGGCTGAACTCGGGTTCCAGACCGGTATTGAGGGTCCAGCCCCGGTCACTCAGACGCTCGACCTGCTTCTGCAACACATAACGACTGTCATAAGGCCAGGGTTTACCCTCGACATGACCGATGCACACCACCCGGCCATAGCCCGGCTGCCAGGGCACCGGCGTCAGGGAAGAGAGATCACCCTTGGCCATGAAGTCCGGACCATGGGGCTCCATGCCCATGCCACAGATGGCGAAACCGGCAAAACCGGCGCCCTCTTCCGCCACCATTTGCAGGCCCGAGACCGGCACCGACTTGGTCTTGGAAGAGCCATGGATGTCGACGAACTGAGCCAGCACGTACTTGATGCCATGCTCCTCGATCAGACGCTGTGTTTCTGTTGGCAACATGAGACTTGTCTCCTGGCGAAAGCAAAACGTTGAGGTTGAGAACCGTTGTTTCACTGCCTGCCGGAATACTTATTCCAAGCAGGAAACTTACTTTCCCTACAGGAATGCAAAGCCCTTGCCAGTCTGGTATGCCAAAAGTCGAATTCATCCAGAGGCGGAATTTCCTCTGTATATATGGGAAACTCGTTTTCCTTGAGGGAATAATCCGCCGCAGGACGTTGTGCGGAGGCTGACATCGCACATTCATGGTGCGAAATAAAAATTATTGAGCGGAAACCGTGCAAAGCCGATGAATATGCCGAACGAACTACAGCCCAAGCTGAAGCTGGAGCAATATCTGGGCATCCAGATCAAGCGCCAGCGTCAGGCCCAGGAGTTGAAACTGGCCGATGTGGCGCGCATCGCGGGCATCAGCCAGGGAATGCTGAGCAAGATCGAAAACGCCCAGGTGTCCACCAGCCTGGAAAACCTCAGCCGTCTTTGCGACGTGCTGGGCATGCCGATGTCCAAGCTGTTCAGCCAGTACGACCAGCAAGGCAGCAGCGCGCTGCTGGTCAAGGCCGACGAAGGGCTGGAAGTGGTCAGGCGCGGGACCGAGAAAGGCCACACCTATCACCTGCTCAACCATACCCGCGGGCCCAAGAAAAGTTTCGAGGCCTATATGGTGTCGATGGACGATGCCAGCGAAGAATTCCCAACCTTTTCCCATCCCGGCACCGAGTTCCTGCACCTGCTGGAAGGTGAGCTGATCTACCGGCATGGCAACCAGCTCTATCGTCTGGAAGCCGGTGACAGCCTGACCTTCGACGGCGAAATTCCCCATGGCCCGGAGCAACTGGTGCAAGTGCCGATCCGCATGCTGTCGATCATGAATTATGGGGCGCAGGGCGAGTGATCCTGTAAGTCTTGCGTTTTTTCGCGAATGAATTGGCTCCTACCGACTCCTGATAGTCATGGGTTGGTGGTTGCAGGGCCGCAACGGCCCGCGCAGGAGCGAATTCATTCGCGAAGCCGTTCTCTTCATTCCCCCTCAAAAATTTCCCTCCAGTAAAAAAAGTTTCCAGAAACCGCTGGACGCTGCCCCCTTCTTTCACCTATAAAACGCAAATTGTGAATATTTAATTCCTGATAGGAATTTTTATTCACCCATAAAAATGTGTTTTACCCCCGAATCTTTCGCCCTGCGCTGAGCTGCCGCCATTTCCAGAGGACAAGCCATGCAACACGAAAAGAACCATTTCATCCTGAAGATCAGCTGCCCGGCGACCTCCGGCATTGTTGCGGCGGTGACTTCCTATCTGGCCGACAACCAGTGCTACATCGGGGAAATGGCCCAGTTCGATGATGAGTTCAGCGGCAAATTCTTCATGCGCGCGGTATTTCGTTTCAATGCTGGTCATGACGGCGATATCCAGCAGCTCAAGGATGGTTTCGATGCCGTCGCCAGCGACTTTTCCATGCAGTGGGAGCTGCACGACACTCGCCAGCCCATGCGGGTGCTGCTGATGGTCAGCAAGTTCGACCACTGCCTGACCGACCTTCTGTACCGCTATCACAAAGGCGAGATGGAGATGACCATCACCGCCATCGTCTCCAATCACCTGGACCTGCGGCCGATGGCCGAACGCGAGGGCATTCGTTTCATCTACCTGCCGGTCACGAAGGAAACCAAGGCCCAGCAGGAAGCCGCGCTGATGAAGGTGGTCGATGAAACCGGCACCGAACTGGTAGTGCTCGCCCGCTACATGCAGATTCTCTCCGATGACCTGTGCCAGCAACTTTCGGGCCGGGCGATCAATATTCACCATTCCTTTCTGCCCGGTTTCAAGGGCGCCAAGCCTTATCACCAGGCTTACGAACGTGGCGTGAAGCTGATCGGCGCCACTGCGCATTACGTCACCAGCGACCTGGACGAAGGCCCGATCATCGAGCAGGAAGTGCAGCGCGTCGATCACGTCTACCTGCCCGAGGACCTGGTGGCCGCAGGCCGTAATAACGAAACCATTGCGTTGTCCAGGGCGGTGAAATACCACCTTGAGCATCGCGTGTTCCTCAACACCGACAGAACGGTGATCTTCCGGTGAACACTTCAAAAGTGATTGATGGCAAGGCGGCAGCCGGGCGTGTGCTGCAGCAGGTCAAAGCCGATGTGCAGCGCCTCAAAAGCGAAGGCATCGAGCCTGCGCTGGCGGTGATTCTGGTGGGTGAAGACCCGGCCAGTCAGGTCTATGTGCGCAACAAGATCCTGCGCGCCGAGGAAGCCGGAATCCATTCGCTGGAATACCGTTTGCCCGCCGACAGTTCCCAGGCCCGCTTGCTGGCTCTGATCGCCGAGCTCAATGCCGAGCCGAAGGTCAACGGCATTCTGTTGCAACTGCCGCTGCCGGCGCATATCGAAGAAACCCGCGCCTTGCAGGCCATCGATCCCGCCAAGGATGTGGACGGTTTTCACAGTGAAAACGTCGGCGGCCTGAGTCAGGGTCGCGATGTCCTGACGCCTTGCACGCCCAGTGGCTGCATGCAGTTGCTGGAGGAAGCCTGCGGCGATCTGACCGGCAAGCATGCGGTGGTGATCGGCCGTTCCAATATCGTTGGCAAACCCATGGCTGCCCTGCTGCTCAAGGCTCATTGCTCGGTGACCGTGGTGCATTCGCGCAGCGTCGACGCCAAGGCCTTGTGCCAGTTGGCCGATATCGTGGTCGCCGCAGTCGGTCGTCCACGCATGATCGATGCCGGCTGGCTCAAGCCTGGCGCCGTGGTGATCGACGTTGGCATCAATCGTATTCAGGACAACGACCGCAGCCGCCTGGTCGGCGATGTGGATTTCGACAGTGCCTTGCCTCAGGTATCGGCCATTACCCCGGTGCCCGGCGGCGTCGGCCCAATGACCATTGCCTTTCTGATGAAAAACACCGTGACCGCTGCCCGGCAGCAGGCCCAAGCGCAACGTAGCCAATCGGAGGCCGTATGCCTTTCAATCTATTGAAGTACGGGCTTAGCTCGGAGTATCCGGTCGAGGTGGATCTGCCCGCCCCCAAGGAACTCAAATCGTCCTATGACGTGGTCA
The DNA here is from genome assembly GCF_003700275.1 of Pseudomonas cichorii. Classification (GTDB taxonomy): domain Bacteria; phylum Pseudomonadota; class Gammaproteobacteria; order Pseudomonadales; family Pseudomonadaceae; genus Aquipseudomonas; species Aquipseudomonas cichorii_B. The sequence continues at coordinate 90,162 of NZ_RBRE01000060.1, forward strand.
TTATCGGTGGCGGCGGCCACGCGCTGTCCACGGCCTACTACCTGTCCCGATACCACGGCATCACCAATATCGCCGTACTGGAAAAAGGCTATCTGGGCGGGGGCAATACCGCGCGCAACACGGCGGTGATCCGCTCCAACTACCTCACCAGCGAAGGCGTCCGGTTCTATGCCGAGTCGGTGAAGATGTTCCAGAGCCTGTCCAACGAATTCGACTTCAACATCATGTATTCCGAACGCGGTCAGTTGACGCTGGCGCACACCGACGCAACGGTGCGCTCGTTTCGCCAGCGGGCCGAGGTCAACAAGCACTTCGGTGGCCGCACCGAAATGATCGACCGCCAGCAGATTCGCGAACTGGTGCCGTCGCTCAACCTGGACCCCGGCCACCTGCCAGTGCTCGCCGGTTTGTGGCATATCGACGGCGGCACCGCCCGGCATGATGCCGTGGCCTGGGGCTATGCCAAGCAGGCTGCCAAACGCGGTGTGGAAATTCATCAGCTCACCGAGGTTCAGGAGCTGATCATCGATAACGGCACCATCACTGCAGTGAAGACCAATCGCGGCACCATCAAGTGTGGCTGCGCGGTACAGGCGGTTGCGGGCATGAGTTCGCAACTGATGAAAAAGGCCGGGATTCGCTCGCCGATCCAGACCTTCCCGCTGCAAGCCATGGTTACCCAGCCGTTCAAGCCGTTTCTCGATCCGCTGGTGAGCTCGTCGGCCCTGCATTGCTATGTACAGCAGACCAGCCGCGGCGAAGTGGTATTTGGCGGCGGCTCTGATCCGTACCCGCTGTTCAATACCCGCTCCACGCTGGATTTGAAGGAAAGCCTGCTGGCTCACGCCATCGAAATGTTCCCGTTTCTGGCCAACGCCAAACTAATGCGTCAATGGGCCGGGATCACCGACATGACGCCGGACTACAGCCCGATCATGGGGCTGTCGCCGGTGAAGAATTACTACCTCGACGCTGGCTGGGGCACCTGGGGCTTCAAGGCCACGCCCATCTGCGGCAAGACCATGGCCGAACTGGTGGCCAGCGGCGGCAAGGTGCCGGACCTGATCAAACCCTTTGCTCTGGAACGTTTCTCGACCTTCCGGCAAGTCAACGAAATGGGCGCCACAGCAGCCAGCCACTGACGGAGAGCGAAACATGAAAGTCATGACATGCCCGCTCAACGGGCCGCGCAATATCAGCGAATTCACCTACGGCGGCGAGTTCAAGCACATGCCCGACCCGCAGACCTGCAGCGATGCCGAGTGGGCCGATTACGTCTTCAACAGTGAGGACACCCTTGGCGTGGTGCGCGAGTGGTGGATGCACAACCCGTCCAGCTACTGGTTTCTGGTCGAACGGCATACCGCCAGCGACGAAATCATCCGCACTTTCGATCCACGGGAAATCTTTACCGTCCGTATCGACTTCAGCCCTGCCCCGTCCAAGGAGATCGCAGGATGAGCACCCTGACCCGCCTGCCGGCCCCCATGGGCCTGTTGATCGATCGTAACCAGCCGCTGACTTTCAGTTTTGACGGCAAGTCCTATCAAGGCCTGCAAGGCGACAGCATCGCCAGCGCCCTGCTCGCCAATGGCCGTTTCCTGCTGTCGCGCTCGTTCAAATATCACCGTCCGCGCGGCCCGCTGACCATGGCCGGACAGGACGCCAACACCCTGGTCCAGTTGCCCAGCGAACCCAACGTGCTGGCCGATACCCATGTACTGGAAAACGGTCTTCAGGTGACCGGGCAGAACTTCAACGGCTCGCTGGATAACGACAAGGATGCCTACCTGGGCAAGTTCTCGAAGTTCATGCCGGTGGGCTTCTATTACCGTTCGTTCTACAAGCCCAAGGGCATGTGGAAAGTCTGGGAACCGATCATTCGCAAGAAAGCCGGCCTTGGCGTGCTGGATCTGCAATTCCAGCCGGAATATTACGACAAGGCTTATCTGTTCACCGATCTGGCAATCATCGGTGCCGGGCCTGCCGGCTTGCAGGCAGCCCTGACCGCCGCCAACGCCGGGGCCAAGGTGTTGCTGATCGAGCAGCAACCGATTCTTGGTGGCTCGCTGACCTATGCGCGCTTCGATATCGAAGGCCAGAGTGCGGAAAAGCTGCGTCGCAATCTGATCGATGCCGTGGAAGGTCACGCCAATATTCGCGTACTCAAACAGGCCACCTGCAACGCCTGGTTCACCGACAACTATCTGCCGGTAATTCAGGGCAAGCGCATGTACAAGGTGCGTGCGACTCATTGCCTGGTGTGCAGCGGCTCGTTCGACCAGCCAGTGATTTTCCGCAACAACGACTTGCCCGGCGTGATGCTGACCAGCGCCGCCCAGCGCCTGATGAAGCTGTATGCGGTCAAGCCCGGCAAACGCGCCGTGGTGCTGACCGGCAATGACGATGGCTATCTGGCCGCGCTGGACCTGCACGATCAGGGTGTGGAAGTGGTTGCCGTGGCCGACATGCGCGCCAATCCTGCGGACGGCGCGTTGCTTGCAGCCCTGGAAAAACGCGGCATTCCCTGCCACTCAAGTACCACGGTCTATGAAGCGCTGCATGAAAAAGGCCTGCGCCATGTCAGTGGCGCAGAGCTGCGCCGGATTACCGGCCAGGGTCAGGTTGCCAATAGTGGCCTGACGGTCGAGTGCGACCTGCTGTGCATGTCCGGCGGCTATATGCCGGTCTATCAGTTGCTGTGTCAGGCGGGCGGCAAGTTGAGCTACGACGATCAACTGTCGGAGTTCACCTTGAGCGGCCTGCCGAAGAACCTCAGCGTGGCCGGTTCGGTGCATGGCTACCATGCGCTGGACAACGTACTGGCCGATGCGGTCCAGGCCAGTGCCGACGTCTTGGCTGCGCTGGGCCTGGAGCCCAATCCCCATGCGCAGCCACTGCACAGCGAACCGCGTGTCAACTTTGCCTGGCCGATCTTTCCTCATCCCAAGGGCAAGGATTTCGTCGACTTCGATGAAGACCTGCAAGTACGCGACATCGTCAACGCTACGCGCATCGGCTATCGCGACGTGCAACTGGTCAAGCGCTATTCCACGGTCGGCATGGGCCCCTCACAAGGCCGTCATTCGGCATTGCCGACTGCACGCCTGGTGGCCTCTTCGACCCAGCGTACCGTCAGTGAAACCGGTGTCACCACTGCCCGTCCACCGTTCGAGGCCGAGAAGCTGGCGCATGTTGCCGGGCGTGCCTTCGATCCTTATCGGCAGACACCCATGCACAGTCGGCATGTGCAGGCCGGCGCGAAGATGATGCCTGCCGGTATCTGGCAGCGCCCGGCCTTTTACGGCAAGCCGTCGCAACGTGACGCCTGCATGCAGGCCGAAGCGCATCATGTTCGCAACAAGGTCGGAATCATCGATGTCTCGACTCTGGGCGGTCTGGATGTACGCGGCCCGGACGCCGCCGAACTGCTCAACCGCATGTACACCTTCGCCTTTCTCAAGCAGCCGGTGGGTCGTTCGCGCTACGCCTTGATGACCAACGAACAGGGCGTAGTGATCGATGATGGCGTCTGCGCCCGCTTCGCCGAGAATCATTTCTACGTGACCGCTACCACCAGTGGTGTCGATCGTATCTACCAGCAGATGCTCAAGTGGAACGCCCAGTGGCGCCTGAACGTGGACATCGCCAACGTTACTGCAGCCATTTCGGCGGTCAACGTGGCCGGACCGGACTCGCGCAAGGTGCTGGAGAAGGTCTGTTCCGATCTGGACCTGTCGGCTGAAGGCTTCCCGTACCTGGCGGTACGTCAAGGCAGCGTGGCCGGGATCAAGGCCCGCCTGCTGCGCGTCGGTTTCGTCGGCGAACTGGGTTACGAAATCCACGTTCCGGCCCGTCATGCCCTGCAACTCTGGGACGCACTGGTCGAAGCCGGAAAAGACTATGACATGCGCCCGTTCGGGGTCGAAACCCAGCGCCTGCTGCGTCTGGAAAAAGGCCACGTGATCATCAGCCAGGATACCGACGGCATGACTCATCCAGCCGAGATCGACATGGGCTGGGCAGTGAGTCGCAGCAAGCCGTTCTTTGTCGGCCGACGTTCGGTGGACATCCTTGAAGCGCAACCGCAGATACGCAAGCTGGTGGGTTTCACCCTGCCCAAGGCCAGCCCGCAGCCGCTGGAAGGTCATCTGGTGCTCAAGGGGCCGGATATCAGCGGCAACGTGACGTCCTGCGAGTACTCGCAAACCCTGGGCAGGATCATTGGTCTGGCGTATGCCGCCTTTGATCAGAGCACGCCCGGCCAGCAGATTCCGATTCGTGTCGAAGACGGTGTCGTGGTCCAGGCCACGGTGGTGAAACTGCCCTTCTTCGATCCTGAAAACCAGCGCCAGGAGCTTTGACACATGTCCAGCCTCAATGCCGAAAATCCCATCGGGCTCAGCCCTGTTCAGTTATGCACGCTGCTGGACCTGACCGATACCCCGCGCGTGGGCTTTCGCGGCCCGCAAAGTGCCGAGTACCTGCAGGGCCGCGGCTTCAGCCTGCCGGATACCCCGAACCGGGCCGTGACCCAGGCCGACGGCAGCCATGTCGCGCGGCTGTCGCAGACTGAATATCTGATCCTCGGTAGCCCGGACGACGGCGGCGAGCGCATCGCCGACGAGGAAGCGCGCTGGGAACTGGACCACAGCGCCAATTACCTGCTGCCGCGTCAGGACAGCCATGCCTGGCTGCAACTGAGTGGCGTGTGTATCGCCGGGGTAATGGCCAAACTGTGTGGCGTGGATCTGCGCACCGAGGCGTTTGTTCCCGGTGCCGTGGCCCAGACTTCAGCGGCGCGAATCAATGTGATCGTGATCAATGCCGGCGTCGACAGTACGCCCTGCTTCCAGATCCTCTGCGACCGCGCTTCGCTGGAGTACTTCAAGGGGGCAGTGCTGGATGCCATGGCGGAATTCAACGCGGGTTAGGTGCAAACTCATTCGCGAGACGGGTTTTCAGCAGATGCATCTGCTTTGCAGGCACTGGTCTCTCGCGAATGAATTTGCTTCTACGGATGGCCCGTTTATTTGTTGCCTGTAATACCGGCCTGCCACGGGATGAACACCCATGAACACGATCGAAACACCCGACAAGGACAGCGACTACAGCGTCCCGGCCCTGGCCCGTGGCCTGAGCGTGCTGGGAATGTTCAACGCCCGGACCCGCTCGCTGAGCATCCATGAAATCGCCGAGCGCCTGGGGGTAAGCACTTCGGCGGTCTACCGGATTCTGTTCACCCTCACCAGCATGGGTTACCTGAACAAGATCAATACCCAGTACGAACTGGGTGCCAGGGTCATCAGCGATGGTTTCAGCTATCTGGCCAGCCGCGATATCGTCGAAGTCGCCATGCCGCACCTCAACGAACTGCGCGACCGCACTTCGCTGTCGTGCCACCTGAGCATTCGCGAACAGACCGACAGCCTGTACCTGTGTCGTGCTTTTGCCGCACAGCGCCTGTCGGTGAATATCCCGGTGGGCACCCGGATTGCCTGCCACTGCACCGCCATGGGGCGGATGCTGCTGACGGCCTTGAGCGAGGTCGAACTTGGTGCGCTCTATCAGCACATCCGCCTGGATGATTACCCGTCACCGGCACCACGTACCCTGCCCGAGCTGCAAGCCCTGATCCAGAGCGATCGGCAACGCGGCTGGGTGCTGCATCGCTCCGACTATTCGACGGCGATTGCCACCTCGATCAAGGACCATACCGGTCAGGTCAGCGCCGCCATCAACCTGTCAGGCCCGGATGCGGTCATGGATCCGGAAGGTGCCAGGGAGCGTTTTCAGGCCTTGTTGCTGGAATGCAGTGCGGCCATCAGCCATGAGCTCGGCCACAAAAATGTCACCTGACATTCATAAGTGATGAGTGGCATTTTGTTTGCTAAAGATTCCATAAGCGCTGCCGAAATTCTCGGTATGCCATAAGACGAAGCTGCCAGGCTCAATCCCGGTCTTCTGCTTATACCTGCTGTCGTCAGATAACGATTTATAAAAAAGTCTGGAGCATGGATGAACATCAAACAGAAACTGACATGGGCCTTTGCAGTCATTGCGTGCCTGCCCATAGTCGTCGTTGCCACTATCGTTATCGTGAACCTGCGCAACAATGCGACCGATAGCTTTGTGAACAGCAGCAGTCGTGAGATCCGTCAGGTCGATAACGCCATGCAGCTGTTCTTCGAGAGCATCAGTCAGAACGTCAACTATATCGCCTCGCATCCACTGATCGCCGGGGCCGGTGACGACCTGAGAAACTACACCGGCGCCACTCCGACGCCCCAGTCGGAAAACGACAAGCTGACCACCGCATTCTTTGTCAGCATGGCCAAGAGTCACCCTGCCTATTCCTACGTTTCCTACGGTCTGATCAACGGCAGCTACGTGATGACGCCCGAAGATCCGAAGATGAGCAACTACGATCCGCGTGTGCGCCCCTGGTTCAAGACCGCCATGGCCAACCCGGGCAAGACCGTGCGCAGCGATGCCTACTACTGGGCAAATGATGACGCTGTACTGGTCAGCACCGTGCGGGCGATCCCCAACACGCTGGGCAATCCGGGCGGCGTGGTGAACATCGACGTATCGCTCAAGCAACTGACCAGCATCGTCAAAGAGATCAAGCTGGGCGAAAGCGGTTACCTGATCCTGCTGGAAAAGAACGGCAATGTGCTGGTCGACCCCAAGCAACCGGAGCACAACTTCAAGAAACTCGGCGACCTGGGCGATGGTTTTGCGCAACTGGCCAAGACCGACAAGGGTCTGGTCGAAGTGCAGCTCAACGGCGAGCGCTACATGGCCAACATCTATCCGTCCGATGAGTTGGGCTGGAGCTTCATCGGCCTGATCAAACAGGATGAAGTCATGGCTTCTGCCACTCGCCTGACCTGGCTGATCGGTATCATTGCTGCCGTCCTGGCGGTCGTCTTCGCTATCGTCGGTGCCAGCTTTGCCCGCGTGATCGTGCGTCCGATCCACAGCGTTTCCAGCGGTCTTGAAGGCATCGCTCAGGGCGAAGGCGACCTGACCCAGAACCTGACCGTGCGCGGCAAGGATGAAACCGCGCAACTGGCGGGCTGGTTCAACCAGTTCCTGACTGCGATCCGCAGCCTGATCCAGCATATCGGCCAGGCCGCACACAAGATTCTCGACACCTCACAAAGCTCTACCCGCGTTTCCAATGACATGGCTGAAGCCGCTGGTCGCCAGCGTGAAGCGGTGGATATGGTGTCTACGGCGTTCCATGAAATGGTCGCCACCGCCAACGAAGTCGCACGTTCCTGCAGCCAGGCAGCGGAATCGGCCGACAATGGTCAGCAGCAGGCACGTGAAGGTCAGCGGCAGATCGACGACGCGGTCAGCAGCGTTGATCGCTTGAGCACGGAAATCGCACGCTCGGCCAAGGACATGTCGGACCTGGAAAAAGACAGCAACGATATCCAGTCAATCCTCGACACTATCCGTTCCATCGCCGAACAGACCAACCTGCTGGCGCTCAACGCGGCCATCGAAGCTGCTCGTGCAGGCGAACAGGGCCGAGGCTTTGCGGTAGTAGCCGACGAAGTTCGCGCCCTGGCCAAGCGTACCGCCGACTCGACGGCAGAGATCGACACCTTGCTGGGCAATCTGGCCAGACGCACCGCTTCCGTGGCGCAACAGATGCACGCCAGCCTGGATGTTTCGCAGCAATCGGTGAGCAAGATCGGCCAGGCGCGCAGCAGCTTCGGGCAGATCCGCGAATCGGTGGACGTGATCCGCGACATGAACACCCAGATCGCAACGGCAGCCGAAGAACAACACCAGGTTGCCGAAGACATCAACCGCCACATCAGCCAGATCCATGGCGACGCGCAACTGATCGCCGAACTCTCCGACTCGGCCCGCAACGACTCGCACAGCCTGGCAACCCTCTCAAACGAGCTGGATGCATTGGTGCGCAAGTTCAAGACCTGATCCTTTCGCCAGTCAACTCGTTCCAAGGCAGGCACGAGTTGACTGGCGATTGTCAGAGCCTGATTTCTCCCAACAAGCGGAGCAAGCCGCCCTGGAACAGGAATCTTTCGCTCCACGCCACATTCATCGGCATGAAGTGATCCCCAAGCCCCGGCAGTACCCGTTTGCGTGACCAGTTATTGACGATATAGCCCGGCTCGCCCTCTCCCCCCACCGCCATGCCTCGCTCCAGCGTGAGCATTTCTCCACCCACCTCCTGGACCGGCGCAGAAAGACGGCTGGATGTGCCCTGCCCGGAAGGTTTGCGAAAATCACGCAGGGCTGGCGCGAACCAGTCGAGAAAGCGCTGTGGAAAATCACTCTGCTCATAGAGATAACCACCACTTGGCCGCTCGCAGGCATGAAGGATGGAAAGGCCGCCCTCATTGGCAAAAAACAGATAATGCTCGCCAGAAGGTACTTGCGTGTCCTGAATCCGGCTCAACAGACGCACGCCCGCAGGCAGGTTCTGTGGATCGTTGATCTGCGCCAGAGGCGGTTTGAGGGGATAACGTTCAGCTCTTTTCCACATGATCCACCGCCTTACACAATGTGAATCGCACCGGCGCTCAGATAAGCGTCGAGTTCGATTTTCTTTTTGTCGAAGCTGAACAACTCAACCACTCCGTACTGTTGCTGACTGCCCTCAATCAGGTTCGCAGTCATACCGTCTCCACGGAAATACTCGTTATTGCCCAGTTGCTTGTGCATGCGCAGACGTTCCAGAAGAAGAACGGCCTTCTCGGGCTCGACTTTCTGCATCTGGAGAAACTCGTGAAACTGAATATCAGTCAGATTCCATATACCTCCCCAGTGGACCCTGGCCTCTGCATACAGTGTGCGATATTCAGCCTGAAAAGCCGCTGTCAGAATTTCACGAGTCAACTCCTGCGGGTAGAGCTCGGGCAACTCATGATTGGCAAACGCACCCAGTTTTTCAAACGTTGCGCTGATGCTGCTGGACTCACATACCGCCTGGGCCTTTTGCGAATCGATGACCAGCAGCATGTACTCGCAACCCTCCTTGTACTCCAGCCCCAGTTTGTTGGCGACCAATCGATAATCGCTGTCAGCATCCTCGATCTGGCCGAAGCTGGTGTTCCAGTATTTGACTCCGGGCCCGGATGCTCCTGTGAAGTCCATCCCCATGAAGCCATTTTTACCGCGATCTCCAAAGTACTTGCGCTCCATGAAGCGTACTTTGTAACGAGCCTGGGCGACGATATCGGTTTGTGCCAGCGCAAGAATTTCCTCATCGCTGAACAATGGCTGGTAACCCTTTTCGTCGATACGCTGCCGGGCATTCTCGATGCGGCTTTGCACGCCCACCACGGTCAGCGGTTCCTGATCGCGCCTGGCTTCCCACGGGCAATGCTCGATCAGGCAGCGGTCCATGTCCTGCATGATCATCTGCAATTTCTGCTCGGCGCGCCGGTCGGCTGCATTATTGGCATCACGCCTTGCAAGCTGCTGGAGCTCCAGCTCCCGGCTTTTCTGCGCCAGTAGCCCCAGATAGCGAATTCGCAAGTGTTCGGGTAGCCGGTCCCAGCCGATCAAACCAATCAATGCCAGGATACCTTCGAGGTTTTCCATACTCAGGGATTGCTCGATCTGAACAATCAGCGTCTCAAGGTGTTCCAGGTCACGCCTGAAGCGATCGCTGCCATCAGTACGCGGATAACTGATCACACCACTCAAGACTCATCTCCCGCACGTTGCCGGATCAACCCTTGCAATGGAGCTTGAGGTGCCTCGTCGAGCGGCTCGTAGAACGACTCGATATCGTCCCAGATGTCCTCAGTGAGCGAAGTGCTATCGAAGTGCGGCAGCAGATCGGGCAGCAGTTCGGCCAGTGCCGATGCGGCGCTGAGTTCATCACGTTCAAGCTTTTGCTGCAGCAGAGCCAGGCGCGCCGAGAAGTTTTTGTTCGCCATGGCCGGATAGCGCTGCTGCATATCGTGCAGGACCTTATACGCCGTTGCGGTCAAACGAACCTCGTCGCCATCGATAACCAGCATGCGGCCCGTTTCCATGTCCTCAAGGGTTTGGCCAAGAGTCGAGGGGCGGCCGATCCGAAACTGGTCAAGGTTGTCTATCAGCTGGCCAAAGCTCAAATGCTCTGGTTCGGGCAGACGAAAATCAAGCTCGAAATCCGACTCTTTCAGCGCCCTCAGCAACGCCTGATATTCGCCAAGCTCCAGACAATGCGCAGCTTCATGTGGCAAGTGCTCGAGCCAGCCTTCCAGCTCGACTGTCTGCACCTCGAACTCGACCGAAACCGGGTTTGAGAAATGCTTCAAGCGCAGGGTGATAACCTGAAACCGGGGATCCTCATGCCCGGCTGCATCGCCGATACGTGCAATCAGCTTCAACAATCGACCGGCATCGCCGTGCTGTCCCACCGCACAATTGTTCAGCCTTTGTTGATAGAGAGCGATCTGTTGTGAGTCGATGGTCAGTCGAATATCGTCGTGTGCACTGTTCCCCATCAGAAGCTTCCTTCATAGAGTTTCTGCAGCAGTAGCATGGTGATCAAGGGCTTGATATCCAGGGTCGTCTGCGCCAGCTTGAGAATGTCCAGCGTGGAACCGCTCGGCGCAGAGCGCGAAGTACTACGGGCCGCAGGTTCGGACGCGACCCAGCGGGTCGACTCGCCAGCTATCGAGTTGCTTTGTGTGCTTTTCATCTTCTTCAGCAATTGACCTCTGAAAGCAGCAAGACTTTCAACGGAGTCTCCTGCAATGCGCCCGCTGAACTGTTTGCCGGCAACACTCAGGTGAGCGCTCAAATGCTCATCCTGCATCGCCTGGAAGCGTCGTTTCACCGACTCGGCCAGCACATCGAGGATGCCCATGCGTACGCGGCCCAGGGCCGCACAGGATAGCGAATCACCGCCTTTGACCAACAGTTGCGAGTCGAGTAGCTGCTCAAGCTCGGCAGGCACCACATGCGCGCTTGGAGAATCGGCCTGGCACTGAATACGCACCAATACGTCCACCAGCTCCCGAAACAACTCGGCCCGTACTCTTGAGGTGTCGATGCCTGCGCGCTGCTTGCGCCAGGCGGCACGTTCCTCTGCCAGTTTCTCGGCGACATCAGCCTTGCGCCCGTTTTTCAATAGTTTGAGGCGACTCTCATGTTCCTTGAGTCCGGCCATCTGAAAACCTTCTTCGATGGCCTCGCGGGTAATGGCCGTGAGGCGCACACGAGTCAGGCGTTCCTGGACCAAGGGATCATGGCGCAATTGCATGCTCAGGTGCCAGGCAATGGTTTCACCGACATAATCGTCATCCGTGGCCAGAATGATCTCTTCAAACAGAGGCGCCTGTTGACGGATCTGCTCGACCAGAGCCTGAGCCCCGGGTTTGAGCTGATAGCGTAACTTGAAGCCTGACGCGATCAGCCTGTGCAAATCGAAACAGGCAGCATCGACCTCGGTGATGCCGCCATCCGTCACCCAGACCTCATAGTCGGACCCCAGATACTCGGACAGCGCTTGCTGCTTGCCCCCCGCCTCGATAATCACCAGCCGTTTCGGGAACAGGCGCTCACAGCGGCGCATGGCGGTACTGCCTGCATGACACGCCTGTCCGAGGTAGTACCCCATGTAGCGAGCCGAGTTCTTGCGCAATTCCTGCAGATCCACCTGACGATGATCCGCATTGACGCCATAGGTGTGCTCGCAGATAAACGCGACAAAGCAGTCCTGCGCCCGGGAAATGGCCACGTTGAGCAGATAAGGCTGATCCTGGAAGTACGGTTGCCCCTGGCTTTTTGAACCATGTACACCACTGAAAATCACTATGGGCTTTTCCGCGCCCTGCAGTGAGTCGACAGTGCCGATGGTGATTCGCTCGATATCCTGCTGGGTAAAGCCTGGCGGCCCGGCGATTTTGCGTGATGCATCGCGCAAGGCCTGGCGCAACGGTTCTATCTGCGGCTTGAAAGGCGTCACCACGGCAATCAGCTCGCCAGCCCCGCGCAGGGGCTTGTTTCTAGCCTCGTCCTTGGCGCGATAAAAGTCGAAGATTTCTGCCCAGCGATCCGACAGGAAACCTGCGATCAGGCTTGCCTCGCCCCGGCTCAGTCGAGATTTGTCGGATGATTCGTTGGCAAAATCCGAGTGCACCCAACTGAATGACGGCAATGGCCCACGCTCGACGCCATCATGGGCCATGAACATCAGCTTGTTGTCGTAGACCATTTCGTTGCAGCACTGAATGATATTGGTCTGGCATCGATAATGCCCGCGCAGCATCAAACCAAGCCCTTGGTGGGAGTAGCGTGAAGCCTCGCGAATCAAGGCCAGCATGCTGCCGTTGCGCGTTGTAAACCGGCGCACCCGGGCATTGATGTATTCCTGAGAGTTATAGCCAAAAGCGTGATAGGCATGGACTTCATCGACCACGCTGATATCCGTGATGACCGGCTGCAACTGATCGACATCGCCCACCACCAGCGCCTTGCGAGTCAGGCTCAGCAGCGGCAACCCCAGTCGTTGCTGCGCCTGGCCACTCTCATCCATGATCAGCAGATCGGCCTTGGCCAATAGAAAGCGCTTGCCCGAATGCGCGCTGCCTTCGAGGCCGAACAACTGCGGCAACTTGTGCAGCGTCGAAACCAGACAAGGCGTTAGCATGCATAAACGCCTCAAGCCCTTTTCGACATTCTTTGCCGTCCGGGTGACCAGCAGTTCTTCGGAACACTCCAGCAGGTAGCACCCTTCCCAATAACGCGCGGCCATATGGAAAGCTTGTGGGCGCAAGGTCAGGTCCAGCAGACGGTCGATCAACAAGACTTTCGCATCACTGGCCAACTGCTCGAAAAACGCATCGCTCACCTCATCGAGATTGAGCGCCTGATCGGCAATCCGCTCGCGCAGCACTTGTTGCAACACTGCCTTGCGTTTGTCGCGGGAACTGTCAAACAGCTCCAGCAACTGTGCAGCGGTACTGCATGACTGTCCCCGCTCATGCTCCGGGGCAATCGGGTAGCCTGGCACCAGCTCGGCCAGCAGCACATGCAGATTGTCGGATTGGCGCGCCCGGGCCAGCGTGTCTTGCATGGTGCGGGTAATGCTGGCGATGCTCTGCCGGCAGCGCTCGATGGCGTGTTCAAGTGACAGGCCGGGCTGACCAAAAAACCGTCCGGCATGTTCCACATACTGCTTGATATGAGCCTGCATTTGCGTGATATCGCAGGCTGCCTTGTCCTGGCCATTACTCCATGCAAAAACCGTCAGGTCGTTGGGCGCGCTGATCTTGCCGAGAACGAAATCCTCCAGTTGATTCTTCTCCTCAAGCTTTTTGTAAGCGTCAGCGGAGGGGAAGTAAGTGCCATAACTTGATGGCGCCGAAAACCAGCGTTTGAAATACAAGAGGTGCGCAGGCGGATCGACTTCGGCGCGATACAGCACAGCGGGAAAGGCATTGATAACATTGGTTACGGACTGGTTGGTCGAGCCCACCGCCACGCTGATCGGGCAAGGCTGACCATCCAGTGCCGCCTGTACCCATTGGTGGGCAACCACGGCCTTGAGCATCGCAGTCTTGCCTGAGCCCGGAGGTCCATTGACTGCCAGGACATCGGCCGTATCACAGCGGGCCAGCTTTTCCAGAACCATGCGCTGGCTGTTATCCAGCGCGAACATTTCCCGGTGCGACAAGAGTTCCAGGCTGACAGCCTTCTGCTCGTCCATGTGCCCGAGCAGATAGCCAGCATTGCTTTCGATATCGCTGGCCAGATTGTCCTTGTCACTCGCCGCAACGCCTGGCACTCCGTCATGTATGGCCATGACCTGCAGCAGTGGTGTCTCGGCGAGCAGATCATCAGGCTGCTCGGCCAGCGCCTCGTAAAGATCAAGAATCCCGCTGATCGCCTGGGTGCCCGCTTCGTTGTAAGTCGCCAGTTGCGCACTCAGGGTAAAGGCGCAGCCATAGCGGGCCTGCAGCCGGGCAGGCAACTCATCCAGCCCGCATCCGGTAGTGGCATGGCACAGTTCAAGGGCGTACTCATGCCACACCGACCAGGCATCGGTAATCGGTGGCAGATTATGCAGTTTGAAATCGAGGCAGTCCTGCTCCTGTCCCAACACGATATCGGGTTCGACCTTGCTGTCGTGTTCGAGCAATTGGGTATTGAACAGCACTGGCCATTCCAGCACCGGCCTGAGGGTATAGAACTCCGAATCCGCGGCAACAGGCCCGCTGCCGATGATCCCTGGCACAGCCAGAAAAGGCAGTGACGGCTGCCCGGCAGTTTCCAGTTGATAAATCAGATACACCGGCTGGAAAACCATGTTCCCGGAATCTGCTTTCTTGCTTTTCCTGGTGACGGCCTTGAGGAACCGGTCATAAAGATCGGGCTCGGCGGGAATCTCGAAAATGGCTTCCGACAACTGCCCGGAACGCTCTATATCGCGGATACGGGTACCGCCGAGCGGCACAATCCTGTCAAAACCGGGCAATGCACACAGGTACTTCAGCAGATTCAGATACCGCCGCGAATCAGACATCGACACTTAACTCCACATTCAAGACCTTGCTGACCTGATAGGTACCGTTGAAGCGTTTGAGGCGCACCACGAGCACGGCTGTTTCAAGGTTTGGGACCTTTTTCAACAAGTGTTGCCTGGGGTATTCCTGGTAGCTGATGAGTTCCCCAGGCACAAGGCCGTACGGTGCAGGTTTCAAAAGCTCCAGTTCATGTTTACCTTCGCTTTTCTGGCGTACGTAGCGGGCTCGACACTCTTCATGCTGTCGCCCCGCAGGCCGCTCAGCCAATGCTGTACACACCAGCGCGAAACCTGCCGGATCGTCCGTATGACGTGCGACGTAGTCGAGTGTCAGGCTATCGCCCTCACTGATGCCCAGATAGCCAGCCTTGCTCAGCAAGCCTGGCGACAGGAACAACGCCAGGGCAACCTCCGAGTCGGGCTGGACCACGACAATCGCGCCTTGACGGTAGAAGTCCGGCAAGGCATCGGCATAGAAAGAAGTCTCAAAACAGGACCAGCCCCAGAGTGCTTCAAGCTTTACCTCCAGAGCCTGCCGCATGATGATTCGGGGCCTGAGATCGGTTTTGATTTCCAGCAGCTTCCAATAGGTAAACGCCGTCTTGCCCGTGCGTCGCTGCTGATTTTCGATGATGCACTCCAGAATGAAACCTTCGCGCAAACCGACAATGCCAAAACGCAGCCACTCCTTGAGTTCAACGCGGTAATACAAATCACTGACCGCCTTGCCGCCCTCGAGGCGTTGAAGATACAACGCCAGGGGATCATCTCCGACACACACCTTGAAAGCGCCTTCCAGCCTCGCACCTTCCTTGTCCACGGCATATTCAAAACCACATACCTTGGTACTGAATACCAATGGCACATGCCGGGACTCTGTACTTTCGAGGGCGACGTGGTAAATGAACGGCACCTTGAGGCTCTGTTCGAGGATCAGCTTTCCAGCACCGGGCTCTGCGAGTTCGATACGCACCTCTTGCTCCTGAGCGCCTGATCCATCACCCGAAGACAGATCACCGATCAACGACACATCGGCCCAGAACGGAGCGGTGCTCGCAGACTCGAATGCCTTGGCCTTGAACTGCATCTCTCCACCGCCCAGGCTGACCTCGACCTTGACCACCAAGGGTCTTTGCAGCGAAGGCTCGAACTCGATGACGTTCAGCCAGGTCAGGCAACTGAACACCAGCCCCTGACAAGCCGGTAACGGGCTTTGCAACAACAGAAAGGGTTTCGCTTCGGGACGAGGCTTCAATGCCACCAGTTGCAAGCGCTGCTCGCCTTCGGCCAGCAACGGTTCAATACCCGTCACCTCGTAACGCTGCTGCCTGGAAGACCATTGCGCGGTTACCGGCAAGTTGACATGCGCAGGCTCTGAGAAATGATCGATACGCTGGGGCCATAGCTGCTTGCGAGGTAACAGACAAGGCAATGAATAGCTGCGCCCGCTAGCGGTATCGATGTATTTGAGGCAACCCTGATAATTCTGCTCGTCTTCACTCAAGTCACTGAGTATGCCGCAAAGCTTTAAATGGATAGGGTCGCCAGGCTTGACCTCGAATTCGCTCTTGCCTTCGCTCACACTCACGGTGTGCAGCAGTCCTTGTTCCAGTGCCCAGCCAAAACGAGTGGCAAAGGACGAATCCGTGAGGATCTGCACAGAGCACTGCTGCCCGTCAAAAGCGAGTTTCAGCAGCCAGTAAGGCTCTGCAAGCGTGCAACCGATCACACGTAAAGGCTTGTCCAGCGCTAAACCGGCAGGCAACAGATCGGTGACTTTATAGTGTTCACCCTGACGATTGCGCAATGCCACCAATGGCTTCTGATAATCGTCTTCGACCAGCTTGGCTCCACGCAGGATCTGCGGGTCGATTTTCTCGCTGGACAGCCTGTCTTTGTAACGCCATTTGAATACTGTTCCCGTCGCCTCGACATGCAAGCGGGCGTCATCCTTAATCAGCATAATTTTCCTGTGGATACCCGCCGAGGCATGAGTGGATTTCACTGGCGGGACAAGCAATATCAATCAGCCATGCAGGATAAAGCCTTTGCCAGGCAAACACGAATTCATACCGTTCGAGCAAGACAGATAACAGTCGTCAGGAAAGCGTCTCGCCTATGGTCAGAAGCACGTTTGAATCGCTATGCTGCACCCATGAACGCCTCACTTCCGATCCGCAACCCCTGCCCGCCCGGCGCTTGTATCTGCGAGCGTGAACGGCTGGATTCTCCCGATGCCGATCGGCGCATTCTGCTTCTTACTCGCGAAGAGGAAAAACGCCTGCTCGAAAGGCTGGAACGCATCGAAACCCTCAGCGAGCTTGAGCGCCTGCAAGGCAGGATTCATGAGCAACTGGGCGTGCGTGTGGAGATTGCACCGGGTTTCAATGAGGTGCGGACCATGCGCGGTATCAGCATCTTTATTCCCGAGAAGATTGGCCTGTGTCGCAAGACCCGTCAGTCGATCCCCGCTGCCATTCGCCGTGGCCTGGAAAAGCGTCCGGAAATTGCCTGGGAACTGCTCAACGCCCACGACCTGTTGCGCGACGCCTGAGCCCTGACAGCCAGTTGCAATCAATGCAGCTAATCGGCATCATTTGATAATAATTTTCATTAACTTTAATGACATGCCCTCTTCCTCTCCCGATATCCGGCACCCGAGCGTGCGCAATCGTGTTCTGCACCAGTTGTTCGGCGATCACCATGGCTGGTTGCAGGAACGCTTGCGGGCGCGCCTGGGGTGTCATCACGATGCGGCGGACATGGCGGCTGAAACCTTTGCGCAAGTGGTCGCCCTGCCCGAACCGCAGGCCATTCGTGAGCCTCGGGCACTGCTGACCACGATTGCCAAGCGGCTGATTTTCGCCTCATGGCGGCGCCGTGATCTGGAGCGGGCGTATCTGGAGGTTCTGGCGCAGCAGCCTCAGGGCTATGCGCCTTCCGCCGAGGAACAGGTTCAGGCACTGGAAGCACTGAGTGCCCTGGACCGGATACTCGATGGCCTGTCGCCCATGGGCCGCAGCGCTTTTCTGTATAGCCAGCTCGATGGCATGACCTATGCCGAAATCGGCCGTACTCTGGGCATCTCCGCGCCACGGGTTCATCAATATGTCGTCAAGGCCCTGGGCCTTTGCTATCTGGCGCTGGAGCAGCGATGAGCAGCCAGCGACTGTCACCAGCGATCACCGAAGCCATCGAATGGCTGGCCCTGCAACGCTCCGGCAGCATCAGCAATACGCAACGCCAGCGTTTTCAGCAGTGGCTGCTGAGCAGTCAGGACAATCGCGAGGCCTGGGTACAGCTTGAGCAGCGTCTCGGGCAGGCATTCGCCGAATTGCCGCCCATGTCGCGTCAGGTCTTGAGCAAATCCGGGCAGACTCGCCGTCAATGGCTGCGCGGGGCGCTCGGCCTGAGCGGGCTGGGCATCGGTAGCTGGTGGCTGCAACGCAACGGGCTGTTGCCCTGGAATCGCGGGGATCTGTATACCGGGCTGGCAGAGCGGCGGCCCTTCTCTCTGGAAGATGGCAGCCAGGTTTTGCTCAACGCTCGCAGCCGTGTCGATATGGCTTTCGATGTGCGACAACGCACCCTCATGCTGCATGAAGGCGCGCTGAGCATTCAGGTCGCGACAGATCCACAGCGCCCGCTGGTAGTCCGCACGGCCTTTGGTGAAGCCAGGGCATTGGGTACACGTTTCACGGTCAGCCTGCATGAACAGGCTGCGCATGTCTGGGTACAGGAATCCCGCGTGCTACTCACAGCAACAAGCGGCGCGACTCTGGAGCTTGGCCCCGGCCAGGGCGCACGGCTACATGGCCGCCGCATTCACATGCTCGACCCGCATCTGGCCAGTGAAAACGCCTGGAAGGATGGTTTGCTGGAGGTTCACGACCAATCCCTGGGCGAGGTGATCGAAGCCTTGCGCGACTATCACTCCGGCATCCTGCGTATTGCACCGGATGCCGCTGCGCTGCGGATAACCGGCGTGTTCACTCTGGATGACACCAGGCAGACCTTGCGTTCCCTGCAGGAAGTGCTGCCCGTAAAAGTCGAGCAGCCTTTGGGCTGGTGGACGCAAATCAGTCTGCGCTGAAAAAAATTTCCAGCCCCCCTTAATTTCAGAGCCACTCGCGTCACATAGCTGGCATCGACTACCCAAACGGGAAATGCCCGCATGCACCGACCACCACGCCTGATTCTCAAACCCATGGCACTCGCCCTGCTGCTGACCAGCCTGGACAGCGTGGCCGATGGCGTAACCCAGTCTGCGAGCGCTCGCCAGCAACTCATGGACCTTGATCTGGCGGCCGGCCCTCTGGATACCACACTGACCGCTATCGCCCGCCAGAGCGGGCGCAGCATTGCCTTCAATGCCACGCTGACGCGCGGCCTGAATGCTGCGCCACTACGAGGTCGCTACAGCGTCGAACAGGCCGTGAGCGAGGTGCTGCGAGGTTTGCCGCTGCAATTGAGCATCACCCCCGGTGGCACCTTGAGCATTGAGCCGCGCCCGGAAACTACGGCCATGGAGCTTGCGGATATCAACGTGAGTGCCGCCAGCCATCAGCAGGACGCCTGGGGGCCAGCGCACAGTTGGGTCGCACAACGCAGTGCAACGGTAAGCAAAACCGACATATCGCTGCTGGAAATCCCCCAGTCGGTGTCGGTCATCACCCGCGAGGAAATGCAATCACGCAAACACGACAGCCTGGCCGATGCCCTCAACTACAACACCAGTGTGATCAGCCAGCCGAACGGTTACAGCCGTGTGGCGGACGACTATCGCATGCGGGGTTTCGATATCGGCCCGCGCACCGGCGGCGTGCTGCGCGATGGCATGAAAATGCAAAGCACCCAGTTCGAGGGTGGCCAGGAACCGTATGGCCTGGAACGTGTGGAAGTGCTCAAGGGCGCATCGTCGGTGCTGTATGGGCAACTGGCGCCGGGTGGCCTGATCAACGCCATCAGCAAGCGGCCCACGCTTGAGTCCTTGCATGAGATCAATCTGGAATACGGCAACCATGACCGGCAGCAGCTCTCTACCGACCATAGCGGAGCTCTCGATGACGAGGGGCGTTTCAGCTATCGCCTGACAGCACTGGTACGCGACAGCGGCACCCAGTACGACGCCATCGACGATGACAAGCACTACATCGCCCCGGCGCTGACCTGGCAGATCGACGATGACCGGCGCCTGACCCTGCTCGCCAGCCAGCAGCGCACCCGGACCAGCCTGACGCCGCCAATGCGCTATGACCTGACCACGTTCAGCGCGACGCCCGGTTACAAGGTGCCGTATGACCTGTTCCCCGGCGAGCCGGACTTCGACGATTACGACGGCACCTTGCAGACCTTCGGCTATCTGTACGAGCAGCGCCTGAACGACAACCTGCAACTGCGTCACGCTGCGCGTTATTTCGAGTCCCGTTCCGACTACGATTACATCACCCTGAACAACAGCCGGATCAGCGGAGCCAATCTGTCCAGTCTGTCGCGCACCTACAACTCGCGCGAAGACATTGCTACCGGCTGGACCAGCGACAGCAGTCTGCAACTGGACCTGCACAGCGGGCGCTGGCAACACACCCTGCTGGGCGGCGTGGATTACTATCGCAAGACCTACGACAGCCACCGCTTCAGTGGCAGCGCACCGGCACTGGATCTTGCCAACCCGGTGTCTGGCAACCTGCCGCGCGTCAACCGTAATGTCGACAGCGGTTCGGACCTGCACAGCCATCAGCTCGGCATTTACCTGCATGAACAACTCAAGCTCGATGATCGCTGGCTGATGCTGCTCGGCATGCGTCAGGACTGGGCCGACAACACCACCCGCAACTACCGCAACGGCTCGCGCAGCAGTACCGAAGACAGCAAGACCACCGGGCGCATCGGTTTTGTCTATCTGGCCGAGAATGGCCTGGCGCCCTATATCAGCTACAGCCAGTCGTTCCTGCCGGCATCCGGCACCGATGCCAATGGCGATGCGTTCCTGCCGACCGAGGGCGAGCAATATGAAATCGGCATTCGCTACCAGCCGCCTGGCCGCGAACTGATGATCAGCGCGGCGGTTTACCGGTTGACCCAGAGCAACGTCATCACCTCGATTGCCGGCTCGGATTTCGACGAGCAGACCGGCAAGGAGCGCAGCACCGGCTTCGAGCTGGAAGCCAAGGCCCAACTGACTCCGCAACTGGCCATGAACGCAGCCTATGCCTACACCGACGCCCATATCATCAAGGACAACGACGAAGTGCTGCAAGGCTCGCGCATCGAGGGCACGCCTTACCACAATGCCTCGCTGTGGCTGGATTACCGTTTCGACTCGGCGGGCCTGCATGGCCTGTCAATCGGCAGCGGCGTGCGCTATGTCGGCACCACCCATACCTCGCCGGACGTCACTGACCGCAAGATCCCGGCCTATGCCCTGCTCGATGCACGCATCAGCTATGACCTTGACGATAACTGGCAGGTCAGCGCCAAGGCACAGAACCTCAGCAACGAGAAATACCTGTACTGCGCCAATGCCTGCCGTTATGGCGATACTCGCAGTCTGATCGGAGCTGTCAGTTATCGTTGGTGATGATCCTTTCGTGAATGAATTCACTCCTACCCGGGTTTCACCACTCGCCAGACCCTGGGCACTGATCGATATCAGTCATTGACGGCCCGCAACTTCAATGGTCAGATGCGCGCCAGTTTCAGGTGTCCCATGCCGCCGTGCATGGGATTAAACGGGAAGCCGGTGCGTCACTCCCTGTGACCAGTCCGGCGCTGCCCCCGCAACGGTAAGCGAGCGAAGCATTCGACAGACCACTGTGCCAAGGCATGGGAAGGTGAATGCTTCATGATCCTCGCAAGCCCGGAGACCGGCCTGCAACCTTGTTTGGCAAACCCGCGGTGGGCGGGCGCAGGCCGGTCTTCGCGGGCTTTTTGCGTCCGCGATTGCCTATGCGTTATTCCCTCCGGGATTCATTCATTCCTGATTGGCTGGAATCGCATGTCCCGTTCTTTCCTGTTTCACTCCCTGACAAATCGTTCGCTGCTGCTTCCCTGTCTGTTGCTCTCGTCACAGGCACTCGCCGCTGACCCGCAACCGCTGGCGCTGCCTTCCGTGGCCATCACCGGCCGCGCCGACACACCGGTTACCGATCTGGCGACCCCGACACCCAGCGGTTCACGCCTCAAGCTCAGCGCCCTGGAGACTCCGGCAAGTATCAGCAGCCTCGACAGGCAAGCCATTGAGAACCGCAATAACCTGACGGTACAGGATGCAGTCAGCCGCTCACCGGGCATCACCAGTATCGCCACGCCGGGTGATGGCAATACCGCCTTGTCCGCTCGCGGCTTTACCGGGCATTCGTCGGTCATGACCCTGTTCGACGGCTCGCGGCTGTACACCGGTTTCGGCAGCCAGACCTTCCCGGTCGATCCGTTCATGGTCGAGCGCATCGACGTGATCCGTGGCCCGGCTTCGGTGCTGTATGGCGAAGGCGCCACCGGCGCGGTGATCAATGTAGTGCCGAAAAAACCGTTCGAGGGCGAGATTCGCAATCGCCTGCGCCTGGGCTATGGCTCCAATGACCGCCAGCAGTTGGGGCTGGACAGCGGCGGTTCGCTGAGCGACACCCTGAGCTATCGCCTCACACTCAATCAGCAGCAAAGCAATGGCTGGGTCGATAACGGCAACTCCCGCAGCCTGGCCATGAGCGCAGCGCTGCGCT
>NZ_RBRE01000003.1 GCF_003700275.1 Pseudomonas cichorii
CTTGATTCAGTTGTTAAAGAGCGGTGGGTTGATCCTTTCGTCTCAACCGAGGCGCGCATTCTACAGCGTCCTCTGTATCTGTCAAGCGGTTATTTTCAGAAGTTTTCAAAGTTTCCTTTGCAACTTCAACCACTTGCGCCTCGATCAACTTGGAGTTGCTCGTCAGCGGGAGGCGAACTATACAGTACTTGAGAAACGTGTCAAACCCCTTTTCTCAACTTTTTTACACCCACCTGAAACCCCGCTTGCGCTGCTTATATAGAGCAGGAAAACCCGCTGCGGCTGGCTCACTTGTGTGGCACCGAATCCATGGCCTTTTTCACCATGTCCGCAGTCGAGCGGCACGTATGCATCCGCTTCGCCCATTCGCTCTGAACACACTCCTGAGAACTGACAGCCGTTCGGCAAGCCTCGGGCATCGTCCGTCGCAGGTTATCCACGGCACAGTCGGTCTGGTAACTGTTATAGGAAGCAGCGGATCGCTCCCTGGTGCCCCCAGGCTTGGACATGACTACAAAGCCGATCGACATCAGGCCGTAGAAAGCGGCAATAATCAAAATACCCAACAACGCTTTCCTGCCCTCGAACATCCGCCTCAGGGCGGCGTAGGGCCGAGGATAACGGTACGGCGCAAAAGCCAGGCATGTAAGTGTCACGGCACCGTGTAGCGCCAGCCCAAACCAGCCACACTGCCACCACATCCCTCCACCGACCACAGCCAGCGGCATTCCGTGCTGCAGGACCCTGGCGTTCACGCTTGGTCCACTGAGGGTATCGGGCAGCAGGCGAACGCTCAGCCACTCATCCTGCCCCCGGATAACGTCGCAGGCCGGACGCCATACGCAAAAGTAAACGACAAGGGCAAGAGAGAGCTGGATGGAATACTGGATCAGGAAAAGAATCAGGTCCTGCTCTTCCTGAACATACAGTGAAAGCCCGAACAGCAAGATGATGGACAGCGCCGACAACCCCAGCCAACGTCTGGCACCTGAAGAGAAAGGCTGATGCGAGCGCTTCCAGGTTTCCAGATCGGCATGAGGGAATTCCTCAAGAACGCCGGGATAACGCAGGGTCACTTGATCGACCAACTGCTGGCAGACTATGCGCACATTGTCATCGACGCTTCTGGCCAACCGCCTGCGTTCGAGAAGGCTGTAAGGTGCCAGCAATAAATGAACAGCATGCCCTTCGACACTAAATGGCTTAGTGCCCAGCAAACGATGCAGATGCCGGACAAAATCATCCCGCTCACCGCGCTCAAGCAAATGCAGCCATATGAAAGCAGGTTGCGGATGCAACCCCTTCTTCTCATCCCAGCCAAACAACGCACACACCTGCTCGAACAAGGCAGTACTCCAGCCCGGCGTGTTGTGCAGCAGGATCATGACCCAGGACTGCAGTTGCTCATTGCGCTCCAGCGACGCCAGCCAGGGCTGTTGTCGCAGCGCCTGCAGCGAATCGATAAAACCGCCCTCCTCATCCTCCTGAAGCCGCACCTGCAATGGCGCCTGATAAACATCAAGCAGGATCTGGGTAACCCTCCCCGCCTGCTCACCATCCATGTGCACTTGTTGCCACGGGGTCAGCCAGTTCAAATGTCGGGTAGCAACCTGAAGCAGTTCGATCTCTTCTTCTGGGTCGATCAGGCAACGCTGCAGCAGTTGTTGCTCAAAACCCTGCGCGCACCCCAGCGCCTGCGCCTGACGGTATTGCTCAGGCAAGTTATCGACTGTTGTCTGATCGACAAGGGCTTGCCATGGCGGCGACTCGGACACAATCGGCTCAGGCAACCCGGCAATCGCCTCATCCGGCTCATCGCATTCATCACGATAGCGGGCAATATTCAACGCCTGCTCATAAGCTTCACGCAGCCGCTGAAAGCCGTCAGCATCCTCATCGGGACGGTTGTTCTTGAGCAGACGAGCATATTGCCGTTTGATACTGCGCTCGTCGGCACCCTCGGCCAGCGCCAGAACCGTCCAACAATCAGTCATCACGGCCACCTACTGCATTTAAAGCCGCCAAAACACGCCCTCCAGCCGAGCTTTCCATTATTTCGCAATACCCCACAGCACGATGCCGAAGGCCATCATAACCGCAGCCGACTGATGGCTTGTGCAACTTAAATTCAGAAAATATCTGCATTTTTCTAAAGCTCAACCGCTCAAGGTCGATAGTTTCAGGCTGTCAACTCCCTCTCGACGGCACTTTCCATGACTCTCAGAAATCTCAACATCGCCCCGCGATCGCTACTTTGCTTCGGCTTTTTTGCCTTGCTGGTTACCGCACTCGGGCTGTTCTCACTGCTGCAGGCTTCCGGCCTGCAAGAGTCCCGGGAAACCCTGCAAGACAACGTACTGCCTACTGTGCAGACCATCGACCAGATCAAGAACGATCTCCTGACCATTCGACTTGGCAACAGCGGCTTGCGCCTGGCGCAAGATGCCAACGCCATCAATGCGGCGCAACAGCGTGTCGTTCAGGCCCGCAACAGCCTTGAAGGCGATGTTCGCAAGTTGCAGGCATTGCTGGTCAGCGAGGCTGGCCAGAAGACTTACACCAACATGCTGCGCAACATGAACAGCTACCTGGCCGTTCATTCGCGCTACCTGGAAGCCGTTACACAGAAACGCGAGGACGTGATCAGCGCATTGACCCAACCGACGGGCGAAATGACCGTGGCAGCCGATCTGCTGACCAGGGACATTGCCGAGATTGCTCGCCTGGCCGACCTCAAGGTAGTGGAGTCGGATACCCTTGCCGACCAAACTTACTCCCAGGCACGCAGTGTCACCATCATTGCGATTCTGGTCGCGCTCGCTGCCACCCTGTTGCTGGCAGGCATCTTTACCCGCAGCCTGACAGCCCCTATTGCCAAGGCATTGGCAGTGGCCGAGCAGATTTCGGACAACGACCTGAGCAAACCCATTGAAGCCGACGGCAAGGATGAACCGGGACGGTTGTTGGCCGCGCTCGCGATCATGCAGCAGAACTTGCGACGCACGCTGGGCGAGTTGGGCAACTCTTCCAATCAACTGGCTTCCACTTCCGAAGAAATGACGGCCGTCACGGAAGATTCATTGCGCGGAGTTCAGCGCCAGAACGATGAAATCAACCAGGCAGCGACTGCCATCAATCAGATGAGCGCAGCGGTTGAAGAAGTAGCCCGTAACGCCGCAATGGCCTCAAGCGCGGCCCAGGAATCCAGCAAATCGGCAGACCATGGCCGTCAGCGCGTGGACGAAACAGTCAGTGTGATCAACCAACTGCATGAATCGGTGAGTGCCACTGCCATTGAAATCGATGGCCTGGCGATCGAAGTGCAAAGCATCAGCGGAGTCCTGGATGTCATTCGCGGCATAGCCGACCAGACCAACCTGCTGGCACTCAACGCAGCCATCGAGGCGGCTCGTGCAGGTGAAGCCGGTCGCGGGTTTGCGGTGGTCGCCGATGAAGTACGGGCACTGGCACATCGTACCCAGCAGTCGACTGCTGAAATCGAGAAGATGATCGCTTCCATCCAGGGCGGCGCAAGCAAGGCCGTGAGCGCAATGGGCCAAAGCAGCGAACGTGCTCGTACCAGCCTTGAAGTTGCCCAGGCAGCAGGGCTCGCGCTGACGCAAATCACTGCGGCGATCGTACAGATCAACGAGCGCAACACCAGTATTGCCTCGGCGACTGAAGAGCAGGCACAAGTGGCGCGTGAAGTTGATCGCAACCTGACCAGCATTCGTGATCTTTCAACGCAAAACGCTACCGGTGCAAACCAGACTTCGGCCGCAAGTGCTGAGCTGTCGCAACTGGCAGTAGGCCTTAACCGACTGGTGCTACAGTTCCGGATGTAAAATCACCAACTGGCCGCAGAGCATTCGCTCGGAAGCGGCCAGTTCACTCCACTTGCTCTGTGTGGCGATCAGGTCGCAATCGCCATAGCAAGGACTGTCGCGCATGGGCCACTCGTGGCTGACGCAAGGCACTGGGTGTCCACAACAGATAATACTCGCGACTGGCCGGACCAACCGGGGCCGGAATTTCCTGCAACTCGCCGCGAGCGATGTAAGGACGGCATAAATAAGCCGGCAAGGCGCTCCAGCCAAACCCTTCCCTGAGCAAGCTGCATAATGTACGCAAATCCTGGCCCACCATTGCCGGCACCAGGTTAGGCGTCTCTATCCCGTTAACCGCCAGCCAGCTATCGATAAGCGGCAGGTCCAGGTTATAGGCAAGCACCGGCTCTTCCAGCAATGCACCGATGAAGTCCGATGCACGCGTCAGGCGCTGAACCACTGAAGGCGCAGCCACCGCCAGGACATCATCGACAAACATCAACTCACTGCGCAGCCGCTTGTTGTTGGGTGGCGCCGCAGAGATCCCGAGGTCGCAGTGGCCTTCGATCAACATATGCGCAATCGATTCCTGGTTACCGCTCTGCATCCTGATGCGTATGCCGACCTCCAGCAAAGGCAGCAATTGCCTGGCTACTACCTCAGCCAGAACATCGGCATGTCCGATGATCTGTAGCGCTCCGGCCAACTCCACCGACCGCGCCCTGGCCGACGACAACGCAGCTTCTGCAGAGTCGAGTTTGTCACCGATATCGGCTGCCAGATCATCCGCTGCGGACGTGGGCTCGACACCGCGCGACTGGCGCTCGAACAGGCTTCTGCCTATCGCCGTTTCAAGCCCGGAAATGTGTTGCGATACCGCAGGCTGAGTCAGGTTCAAGGTTCGCGCCGCGCCACTGATCGAACGCTGCCGGTACACCTCGATAAAGGTTCTCAAACGCACAAGAGACATACATGACCCATAAATTATTTTATGACTGCGCAAAAAAGCCGTTGTTATACAGCAGGCAAGACGCTGCATAAGATAGCCACATCGCTTGAGAAAAGCGCTCATGAACTACGAAACGAATGACATTGCACTGAACAAAATCTTATACCAGACCACGCTCACCGCCGTAGGTCGGCCTTGATGTTCAGCCCCGATGTCACCCAGACCACGTCAATAGCTCAGGAGCAAAGGCCATGCCTTTCCAACCAGACACCCAGGAATTGAAAGCCCTTCTGTTGAACATGAAACGCGCCCACACAGCGGCAGGCCCGGCTGATGTAAAGCTGCGCCAGGACCGACTGATGCGTAGCGCCAGACTGCTCAGCGAGAATCATGAAGTCATCGGCAAAGCCATCAATGCCGACTTCGGCAATCGCAGCCTCTATCAGTCGCTGATGGCTGATACCGTCATGACGGTAAAAATGCTCCAGCACTCTGCCGAGCATGTGGCCGAATGGATGAAACCCGAGCGGGTTGCCGAGCCAGGCCCCGGCATGCAGGCCTGGATCCAGCAGCAACCGCTGGGGGTCGTGGGTGTCATCAGCCCCTGGAACTTCCCGATCAACCTGGCATTCGGCCCACTCGCCGGTGTGTTTGCAGCAGGCAATACCGCCATGCTCAAACCGTCCGAGCTGACACCCAGAACCTCCGAGTTGCTGGCCGAGCTGATTGCAGGCTACTTCGACCCACTGGAACTGGCGGTTGTGCTGGGCGATGCCAATACAGGCGCAGCATTCAGCGGATTACCCTTCGATCACCTGGTATTTACCGGCAGCACCAGCGTCGGCAAACATGTCATGCGTGCGGCGGCGGAAAATCTCGTGCCCGTCACTCTTGAACTGGGCGGCAAGTCACCGGTAGTCGTGGACGAAGATTTCGATATCCGCACGGCAATAGAGCGCACCCTGACGATCAAGACCTTCAATGCCGGCCAGATCTGCCTGTCTCCGGATTACATGATGATTCCGAAGGCGAAGGTCGAAGCACTGACCATTGCCGGCAAGGACTTCATCGCCAGCAGCTTCCCGAGTATCCAGAGCAATCAGGAATACACCTCCATCATCAGCCAGCGCCACTACGATCGCCTGGTGGGTCTGATCGACGATGCAAGAAACAAAGGCGCAACCATCGTCAATCTGGCGCCCGACGGCGAGCCGGGCTTTGACAGCAAGACGCGCAAGATCGCCCCTCATCTGTTGCTGGATGTCACGGATGAAATGCAGGTCATGCAGGAAGAGATTTTCGGCCCGCTGCTGCCGGTCAAGACCTACACCGACAGAACCGAGCCGGTGGCTTACATCAATGCCAACCCGCGACCGCTGGCCGCTTATTACTTCGGCAATGACAGCGAACGACAGAACGCCTTTGCACTCCAAACCACTTCAGGCGCACTGGTGGTCAACGATGTGATGAGCCATGTTTCCATCGACTGCCTGCCGTTTGGTGGCGTCGGAGCATCCGGTATCGGTGCCTATCATGGCATCCATGGTTTCAGACGTTTTACCCATGCCAAGCCTGTCGTTATCCAGAGTGAAGACGGCGCTGCAAACCTGCGAATGCGTGCACCTTATGGCGACAAATCGGCACCACTCGAAGCTTTCCTGAAAGGCTGAGCCATTATTTGCAACAGAGATCATGCGCAGGCGATCGACCCGAAAGCCTGCGCCCACCTGACTCATGGACATTACGAGGAAACTGCAATGAAAGTATTGATGGTACTGACCTCCCACGACCAACTGGGCAACACTGGCAACAAGACCGGCTTCTGGCTCGAAGAGTTTGCCGCGCCCTACTACACCTTCAAGGACGCAGGCGCCGAGATCGTAGTTGCCTCACCTGCTGGCGGCCAACCGCCTCTGGACCCGAAAAGCGACCTGCCGGATTTCCAGACCGAACTGACCCAGCGTTTCAAGACCGACCCTGCCGCACAACAGGTACTGGCGAACAGCGTCAAGCTGGACAGCATCAACGAGCAGGATTTCGACACCGTGTTCTATCCGGGCGGCCACGGTCCACTGTGGGATCTGGCGGAATCGAAACGCTCCATCGCGCTGATCGAAGCCTTTGAACGCGCCAACAAGCCAATCGGTTTCGTATGCCATGCCCCGGGCGTCCTGCGGCACGTCAAGGCCGCCAATGGCGAGCCGCTGATCAAGGGTCGCCGTGTCACCGGCTTTACCAATGGCGAGGAAGCTGCGGTAGAACTGACCGATATCGTGCCGTTCCTCATCGAGGACGAATTCATCGCATTGGGCGGCCTCTATGAAAAAGGTCCTGACTGGCAGCCCTACCTGGTCGAAGACGGCAAACTGGTGACCGGCCAGAACCCTGCCAGCTCCGAAGCGGTCGCCAAGGCCTTGCTGAAACAATTGGCGTAAGCGTCTGCAGGAAAAAGGAAATCACGCTGATCGAGGCGTGATTTCCTGATTAGCCGAGAATGTTGATCGACTTTTTACCCATAAAGCCAATCGATCAGCTCTGGCTGAAGCGGATCCGGTTACCAAACGGGTCCAGTACTTCCAGCACCTTTCCCCAGTCCTGCTCAACGATATCAGGACGTCCGTAACCGTAGCGTTTCGCAAGCAACTCATCGCGTAACAGCTCGATATTCTGCATCGGTACAAAAATTGTCGAACCGGGACTGGCGTCACCATGGTGTTCGGAAAGATGGAGCTGCAGCCCGCTGCGACTGATTCCCAGATAAAGCGGCAGGTCAGCCTCGAATCGGTGCTCGAATTCGACACTGAAACCCAGGAAATCAAGATAGAACTCACGCGCCTTGGCTTCATCGAACATTCGCAAGATGGGAATGGATTTGTCGAACGTCACGGCGGGCTCGGTACTGGCTGGCTCAAGCATCGCCGAGGCGGTGTTCCAGTCCTTGTAACCCAGTTGCTGCGCAACCAGTTCAAGCGCAGCGGAGTGAGACAATTCCTGATTGCGCGTCGCCAGCGAGGCACGCAGCCTCTTGGCCATTTGCTTGGCTTGCTCGATTGAAAACATCGTTCCTCCTGTAGTCGAGGCATTCTGGTGCTCGCATTGCCAAAACTCGACCGTAAAAGAGATACGACAGGGTTCGGAACATCTAGAAATGCTTTCACCTTCCCTTGGGGAGCGAGCGGCGGGCAGCATCGGCCAGCGCCGAGGATAACCGGGCTTTCCTCTGAACGGAAGTTTCTCCGCCGGCTTTCACTCAATGTCCATGAACAGTCCACGCCACCAACCGGGCAACAATCGGACGCACGACGATCACACAGAGAAATGCCGCAGGCATGGCCACGCGATACGCATTCATTACATTTTCCATGTAATGTTCATCAATGCCGAATTCGGCGACGGTGATCACCAGGCACATGAGAAATGCCATGATGGTCGCCATATAGAGTGCAAAAACATAAGGCGCGGAACGCTTTGGCAAGCGGAACAGGGCAGTATTTCTATTGGATCTGGAAGTCATCGATTAACCCTCGTCGACCTTGCGTGGTGAAAGAGCGGCTAACCTAGCAAGCGCTGGGTGGCATCAGTAGATGCATTTCGCTTGAGTCATTATTAAGTAAAACCAACGAATGGAATAACGAAGAACCGATGGATATTCTGGGCCTGATCAATAGCTACATTCGCGTAGTGGAAACCGGCAGCATCGCAGCCGCCGCTCGTGCACAAGGCATGAGTGCCGCCGCTGTCAGCCAGAGCATCACCCGACTCGAAACACACCTGGGCGTACGCCTGCTCTCGCGCACGACCCGCAGGATGGCGCTCACCGAAAGCGGCACGCGCTATTACGAAAAAATCCGCCACATTCCCCAGGATATCGATCTCGCCTCGCAAGCCGTTTCCAGTGCCACCGAGCCTCAGGGACCACTGTGCATCGCCACCACCGCCGCATTTGGCCGACATGTGCTCGCACCATTGATGCCCGCCTTCAAGACCGCCTACCCGCGTATCGATGTCGAACTGATCAGCACCGACCGGCGCGTCGATCATCGCCTGGAAAGAGTCGACGTCAGCATCCGTATCGAAGCGCAACTGAGCGATGACCTGGTGGCCCGACACATCGCTTCGCGTCCATTCATATTCTGCGCAGCGCCGGAGTATCTCGAACGTGCTGGCGTGCCGACCAGCATGGAAGACCTCAGGCAACATGCCTGCCTGGTGTTCCGCTATCCAACCGACGGCCGCTTTCTACCCTGGAACTTCATCGTCAATGGCAAGCGTATCGAAGCGAAGGTCAATCCCGGCTTCGTCTGCGACGACATCGACATGCTCGCGCAGATTGCGGTGAATGGCGGCGGCATCGTTCGTCTGGCCAGCTTCATCGCCCAACCACTCATCGACCGCGGACGGCTGCTACCATTGTTTGAATCCGACACCGGACATGCCGCGTCTGCGGTTTCCGAGCCGATGAATATTTACGCATGCGTCGCCGAGCGCTCGGCGCTGAACGCCAAGGTGCGGGCGTTTATCGAGTTTCTTGAGCGAGCCCTGCAAGGCTCGTTTGCGCACCTTGAAGCCAGGCGCTGAAGTAACACCAGCGGCTGCTTTTACTGTTCCCCCGGCAACACTTCATCAGCATTTATAGCCATACACGAGCAGTCGCCTGATGAAGCAGGATTCGTAACCTACTGTAATTCATGAAAAACCCCAGTGGCACACATGCTGCACTGCCGAAGCGACACTCACTTTCGTCGCTTTCGGAGATACGTCATGAGCCACTTACCGATCAAGTTCGCCTACTGGGTACCTAACGTCAGCGGCGGACTCGTCGTCAGCAAGATCGAGCAACGCACCAGTTGGGATATCGACTACAACCGCAAGCTCGCCCAGATAGCCGAGCGCTCCGGTTTTGAATATGCCCTCACCCAGATCCGCTTTACCGCCGGTTACGGCGCAGATAATCAGCATGAGTCGGTGGCGTTCAGCCATGCGCTGCTGGCCTCTACCGAAAAACTGAAAGTGATCGCCGCAATCTTGCCTGGCCCGTGGACGCCGTCGGTGGCGGCCAAGCAGTTGGCGACCATTGACCAGCTCACCGCCGGCAGAGTGGCGGTAAACATCGTCAGCGGCTGGTTCAAGGGTGAGTTTCAGGCAATCGGTGAGCCTTGGCTGGAGCATGACGAGCGCTATCGACGTTCAGAGGAATTCATTCAGGCGCTCAAAGGCATCTGGACCACTGACAATTTCACCTTCAAGGGCGACTTCTATCGCTTTCACGACTACACATTGCGCCCAAAGCCCCTACAACGCCCGCATCCGGAAATCTTCCAGGGCGGCAGTTCGCGGGCGGCCCGTGACATGGCTGCGCGAGTGTCGGACTGGTATTTCACCAACGGCAATACCCTGGAAGGCATCAAGGCCCAGGTCGATGATATTCGTGCCAAAGCGGCTGCCAACGGGCATTCGGTAAAGATTGGGGTCAACGCCTTCATCATTGCCCGCGACACCGAGCAAGAAGCGCGGGCTGTGCTGGAAGAAATCATCGACAAGGCCGACCCCGAAGCCGTGAATGCCTTCGGCGACGCGGCAAAACAGGCAGGCAAGGCCAGCCCGGAAGGCGAAGGCAACTGGGCCAAATCATCCTTCGCCGACCTGGTGCAATACAACGACGGCTTCAAGACCAACCTGATCGGTACACCCCGGCAGATCGCCGAGCGGATTGTCGCGTTGAAAGCCATAGGCGTGGATCTGGTGTTGTCTGCATTTCTGCATTTTCAGGAGGAGGTTGAGTATTTTGGCCAACAGGTGTTGCCGCTGGTGCGCGAGCTGGAAGCGGCAGGGGTGCATGAGGTAGAAGAGGTCAGTGTCTGATTCAGGGTTTCAGGAGGCTCAGGCTCTCCCGCTGCCCCACACCTGAATCAGGGAACGGCGTGTTATCTTTAGGGCTGGCCACACCTATTGAACGAGCATGATGAAACCCTCAAAGACCTCACTCCGTGACGATCTTGACGTTTGCGCCTACTCCCGCGATTGCGTGAAGGTGCTGGACGCTGTCGGCAAAATTGTCTCATTCAATGAAGATGGCCTGCGAATTATGGAGATCGATCATCTCGATCAGGTTCGAGATGTTTTCTGGCCAGAACTCTGGCCAGAAGATGTACGGCGCCTGGCAAGCGAGGGGCTGACGACAGCCAGGTCAACGGGTGTCGCCTCCTTCAAGGCCCCCTGCCCCACGGCAAAGGGAACGCTGAAATGGTGGGACGTGACAATCGCCGCAATTCCCGGCGCCTCATTCAGTTTTGCCGTCATATCCAGAGACATCACCGAGCAGTACGCCGAGGAAATTGCGCAACGCTCCAGCATCGAAAGGCTTAAAACCGTCACGGACTCCAACCCGGACATTCTGTGGGATGTTGACCTGAAAGCCGATCGTGTCTGGTGGAGCGAGGGCATACAACGCTTGTTTGGCTATGGACCGGATCAGATCGGCGAAGGCACCTCATGGAGCAACGAGCATATTCACCCGGAGGACCGTGAACGAGTCGTCGCCGGCATCGCCAGGGCGGTCGAGAGCGACGCGACACTTTGGGAGGATGAGTTTCGCTACCGGGCTGCTGACGGCTCCTATATCACTGTACTGGATCGCGGTTCAATCATTCGGGATGCCAATGGCACAGCCATTCGCTTCGTGGGCGTAATGCAGGACGTGACTGCCCGAAATGAAAAGACAAAGTTCCAGGAACTGGTCACAGCCGAGCTGGCCCACCGAGTCAATAACCTTCTGGCGGTGGCCTCGGCACTGTTTCAACAATCCCTGAATACATGCGAAGACAAGGATGCTCTGGGGCGGGCATTCGGCGCACGCTTGCTGGCGATGGCCAATGCCAATAAATCGATTGTCAAAGGGTCGGCCGATGCTGCTGACTTTCATACGCTTGTCGATGCCCAGCTAAGCCCGTTCATTAGCGACGGTCGCCTGATCGCGAACGGCCCGGCGATTTTTGTCAGCGCAGAGATAGCCCAGCCGATTGCCCTGGTACTCAACGAGCTTGCCACCAACGCTCTGAAATACGGAGCGCTGTCGGAAGATGCCGGCAGAGTGACGCTGGATTGGAGCCTACAGCCTGCAACATCGGCGGTTATCATTGAGTGGACCGAAAGAGACGGCCCCATAGTGCAAACGCCTGCCCACGTGGGGCTGGGCTCCCGGCTCATCCAGCACTGCATTCCCAAGGCCAAGGTAGAGCGTCGGTTTGATGCTGAAGGTTTTAGCTGCCTTATCGAGATATCTCTTCCCCACAAGCCGCACTGATCCATAACTGATCGCGCGGGCGTCAGAGCCAGCATTACTCAAAAGCCAGGTTGTAGTGGGCAGCACTGCCCATTGTCAGCCAGGCTCTTTGAGAATATCTTGTAAAAACTTATACAAGAGACGCTGCCATGTACAAGAAATCGACGTAACCACTGACCCTCTATTTTTACGGCCAATGCCTGCTCTGCGCTCGGGAAATCCTGATGGCGGCCCTGGCTGTCGTGACGCCTCCCTCTGATAATTGTCCCACTGGACTGGAACTACGCTGGATCTATTGAATGAAGCACTCTAACCGGCTGTGCCTGGTCCTGGGCGACCAGTTATCTTTCGACCTTGCCTCGTTGCAAGGGCTGGATAAGGAGAGTGACACGGTTCTCCTGGTCGAGGTGATGGAAGAAGCCAGCCATGTTCCCCATCATCCGCAAAAAATCACCCTGATCTTCAGTGCCATGCGTCATTTCGCCGAGGCACTGCGCCAGCGTGGAATCCGGGTGCAATACGTCACGCTCGATGATCCGGAAAATAGTGGATCAGTGGCGAGCGAATTGCAGCGCTGGCAGGCCTTGATACATCCAGATGAAATACACATCACGGAGTGCGGCGACTGGCGCCTGGAGCAATCACTCAAGGAGTGTGGCCTGGCGATCCAGTGGCATTCCGACAGCCGCTTTCTCTGCACACGTACCGAATTCTCTGACTGGGCCAAAGGCAAAAAGCAGTTGCGCATGGAGTTCTTCTACCGCGAGATGCGGCGCAAAAATAGCATGTTGCTTAATGGTGATGGCAGCCCGGTCGGCGGCGCCTGGAACTTTGACGCAGAAAATCGCAAGGCCTTACCCAAGGGAGTGAGGCCGCCATCACCCGCCCGGTTTACTCCAGACGCAATCACCCATGATGTCCTTGCATTGGTTGCCAGACACTTCACCAGCCACTACGGCACCCTCGACACATTCGACTACCCGGTGACACACGCAGAAGCCCAGGCGCTGTGGGATTATTTCCTGGACTGGGGCCTTGCGGCCTTCGGCGACTATCAGGATGCCATGGCCAGCGACGAGCCTTTTCTGTTTCATGCCCGGATCAGCGCCGCGCTCAATATTGGCCTGCTGGATCTTCGTCAGCTTTGCAGCGATGTAGAGTCGGCGTACTGGTCGGGCAGCATTGCGCTGAATGCTGCCGAAGGCTTCATTCGCCAGTTGATCGGCTGGCGGGAATACGTCCGGGGCGTCTACTGGCTGAAAATGCCTGATTATGCCGACGGCAATGTGTTCGGTAACACAAGGTCGCTTCCAGAGTTCTACTGGACGGGCGAAACCAGAATGAAGTGCATGCAGCAGGCCATTAGCCAAAGCCTTGAGCATGCCTACGCTCACCACATCCAGCGGCTGATGGTAACCGGCAACTTCGCGCTGCTCGCCGGCATCGCACCAAGTCAAATATGTGAATGGTATCTGGCGATCTACATGGATGCCTTCGACTGGGTGGAGCTGCCCAATACGCTGGGCATGGTCATGCACGCCGATGGCGGTTACCTGGGTTCCAAGCCTTACTGTGCCAGCGGCCAATACATCAAGCGGATGTCCGACTACTGCCGTGGCTGCGCCTACAAGGTGAGCGAAAGCACCACTGACGATGCTTGTCCTTTCAACGCGCTCTACTGGCACTTTTTGATGCGTCACGGTGACCTTCTGCGCGGAAACCAACGCATGGGCATGATTTACAAGAACCTCGACCGCATGCCTGAATCCAGGCAGGAGGCGCTTTGGCAACGTGGCCAGTCGTTGCTCGCCAAACTGGATGAAGGCGGGTCATTTTGAAAAAGAGTGAGCTTCCAGTCAAAACCTGCGTGACATGCGACCTTCCCTTCACCTGGCGGAAGAAATGGGCTCGCTGCTGGGAGGAAGTGCGCTACTGCTCGGAACGTTGCCGACGCAACAGGCCTGATAAACACTGAGTCCCAAAAGAGCCATGGCACCGACCTGGCAATCGTCCGCAAGTGCCAGTGCAGCCCACGGGTTTAACCGGGGGCCACACTTTTGTGCTGCTGGCTAGCTTACAAAGGCATCAATGGCCTGCGTGTCCGGCATCCCTGGAGGTGGACGGGTCCGCAGAGTCGCCAGCGAGGTAAACATTGACGCGCTGCATCATGCCGTTGTCCTCATGATCAAGGATGTGGCAATGCAGGACGTATTCGCCGATATAGCGCTCGTAGCGCGTGCGCATATAGACCTTGTAGCCCTGCTTGACGAACAGCGTATCTTTCCAGACCCCTTTCAGGTCGATGTACTGCGGATCCCCACCCTCCCATTGCAGCCGCTGGGCACGTGAGTAGTTCGGGTTGGTGACGTCCAGACAGCCGTCGTTCCTGGCCGCTTCAGCCTTGAGTTCTGCGGAGTCATCATCGCCGATATTCTTGCAGATGCGACTGACGATGAACGGGTTCACGTGAATGTGGAACGGGTGGTTTATCAAGGAGTTTGAAGACTGGATTTCATTGTGCGCTTCCAGCACCCATTCTTCTGCCGTTCCCAATTTCAGGTTGCGGGTTGGCATATCCTTGTCGCCAAAGGACTTGCCATCGATCATGAATTTAAATCCATCCTTGGGATTGCCTGCGATGGCGAAAGCCAGATGCTGCCGCTGCTCAAGAAGCTCGTCATCCGGGATGGGCTTGTGCTTGACGAAGTGGCTGAAAGCAATGGTTTCCTGCTGCAGATCGCTGACCACGGCTGCGCGAATGTCATCGGGCAAGCGCTTGGCCGCCGTCAACAGGGTCTGGCGGATGACTTCCTTGCTGTCCAGTGTCCCTTTGGTGGAAGCGGTCTTGACCTCGACGAAGCCAAGCAACTGGCTGGGCGTCTGCAGAGTCCGTTTGTTGGCGTTGATCGAGGCGGCCGAGACGGTCTTCTTGTCGATGACGCAATACTGCCCAGCCTTGTCGAAGACAGTGAGGAATTCCGTACGGTAGCCCGGTTGCAGCACGTTGCTTCTGATCGGCATCAGATGCGTCTGGGTCAGACCATCCGAGGCGTACTGCCACTGCACCTGCGCAGCGCCTGGTTCACCCTGAGCATCATCGTTCAGCCCTTCGCAGTTTTCCTGAATCCACATAGCTTCGGCACCGGGTTTCTCCGGGAAGGGCGCGGCATCTGCCTTGACCTTGTAGAACCCAAGATCGACGGTATCGCGGATACCGGCATGGACGACCCGCCAACGCTCGACCCGCCCGGCCACCGCATCGTCGAAGCGAGGTTGTACCATGCCATTGAGTGTGGTGTAGCGATTGGATTCGTCCCAACTGCTGGGCCCCAGATCTTCCAGATTATTGATGACACCGATATCGCCTTCGTCGCATGTCCAGCCGATGACTTCCCCACTGGACGTGGTGGTTTTCTTGATGTTGCCTTCCTTGTCCCGGCAGGCGTACTGGATCTGTTGCAAGACCACCACCCGCTCTGGGAGTTTTTCGCCATTCGGGGCTTTGAGGATGGTGTCGAGATCGCCGGTCTTTTTCAGCGTCGGCACCCGGTTGCCCTCGATTATCAGCGCGCCGCCCATACCGCCAGACACCTGGATGGCGGTCGAACCATGGGTATGCGGGTGATACCAATACAGGCCGGACGGGTGGTCAAGTGGCACGTTGTACTCGTACTGGAACTTGACTCCGGGCTTGATGCTCAACAACACGTTATCGCTGTTGCCCGCAGGCGAAATCCAAAGGCCGTGACTGTGCAGGTTGGTTACATTCAAAGCAGATTTGTCGTCTTTGCAATGTTCTGGAAACCTGGCCTGGTCGCAGATCAGTTGGTTATCCACATTCATGCGGACAGTGTCGCCAGGGCGAACGTGAACAGTCGGTGGAATCAGTTTCCCGTTGTAGGTGCGAACCTGCAGGTGGTCCAGCCGACCGGACATTGCATTGCGCACCAAAGTCTTGGCCGGGTCCGAGAACGTGAGTTTCAGATCGATCTCTGTCTCGTTACCCACCACGTCCACGAATGACTGGCCGGCCTTGGCATTTTGCTGAACGCCCGGCTGGGCCTGTCCCGGTGTGGCCAGGACGCGATAGTGCGTGCGCTCGCCGGTAAGTTCGCTGGGGTTGCCGACGCGGGGTATGCGCCCCTCATCCAGAGAAAGGGCCAGGGCCATTGGCGGGCTGAGCATGGTCAGGGCCAATGCACTCGAGAGAACGCTTGCGTGACGTTTGCGGCCCGACCGGGCCTCCTTGTTGACACTGATCATCCTGATGCCTTCCTTGTATTAGTGCCGGCCACGGGATACTGCTCGGCGACTGTGGTGTACGGATGGATTGAGTCGATAGGCTTGTATGCAGAACCACTTCAAGGATCGAGCCTGACTCTACATGTGTGGAAATGTACTCCTGATCCAATGACTGTAAAATGAATATTTGGCACATTGCCACCATTACTATTCAGGTCCGAATGCTGCGGCTATATAAGCTTCCAGCGGAGCGACGATCTGCTCCGCGCAGCCACCCACAAGGCAGATCCCGCCCGGAGCTCTTGGTCAGCAAAATGGCAATGCATTCAAGAGGGTTACAGCTCGCTGGGGGTGTTCTGTGAGGTGGTCCATGCTCTGGCGCCAGAGCACGACGATCTGTTCCCGGGGGGATTTAGCTTCGATGATTTCTGGTCTTGAGCGCGCCGGGACAGGCTTCAGAATATGAGCGAGCCGCAGCTCTGATTGACGGTTTTACGTGCAGCAGTGTTGGCAGGCAAAAGCCGAGAATTTGGGGCATTCGTCGATGCGATCCAGAGCATGGGCGCCGAGGCAGTGATCCCATTCAGAAAAATGCATTAACTCTTTGATTAGTATGGTGTCCCAGGGCAGGTTCGAACTGCCAACCTTCCCCTTAGGAGGGGGATGCTCTATCCAATTGAGCTACTGAGACACTGAGTTGCCAGCACACCGATTGGTGCCAGCGAGGACGGCGTGCATGTTAACGGCATGGAGGGATTTTGTCATGTCGTCATTGCCTTCGATAATCGTAGTCCACCTCCCGGCGCAGAGCGCTCGCAGGGCGGGTCGTGCATTTTGCATTACCCCAAAAAGCCATCATTGCAAAACGCAATATTCAGCCTCCAAAAACAAAACATAAGTTATTGTTTTATAAGGTTTTTTTAGGCAAATAAACTTGGCATGCAGGCTGCATTATCAGTACCTGTGACGATACTCCACGTAAGGTACCTGAAAATGAACATGACTCTCTCAGTGTTGAACGCAGTAGCTCTGGTGGCTCTTGTAGCATTTCATTTTCAGGATACTCATATTCAAGAGGATCGAATCAGCTCCCATCCTCAATCCCATGAGCTGGTTCGCCAGGCACCGCAATTGGCGGTCATGAGTGACAGAAGCGCCAATGCAGCTACGCTGAGCCTTGAGGTCAAGGAAGCCCCGCTGCCAAATCGTGCTGAAGAGCGTTGGATCTTCTGAGATCGTCACACGTAGCCCACCTTCACGAGAGAGTAGCCATGTCAAAACCCGCATTGTCATTCATGATCCTGGCACTGATGGCTGTTGCCGTTGATCTTCTTCTCCCGGAGCAGGCGCACGCATTGAACTCCGTCTCCAGAATTGCTGCCGGGCTGTTTGCGAGCCTTTTCGTTGCGGCAATGGTCATTGGACGACGTTTCAAGTTCGATCCGGTTCTGCGCTGACTGAACACCCGCTGATGGTTGTACTGGTCGGTAGGGCTTCAAGCCATTGCTGACTGGGTCATCGGCCTCTCAGGCAACCCTCTCCTCCCCCGCCACAGCACGCCCGTCGGCATCTTTCGTATTGTTGCCAATAACCATCTACGCTGAAGACAGATAGCCATCATGGCAAAAAGTAGTCAGGCGCTCGCCGTGTCACCCTGATGAGCTGGAATTGGCAACCTTTGCAAATCCGCTCGCAATTCTGATAATTGGTGCTGGCTAAACGCCTTTATCTGAGTCAATATTTGTCACAGAATTGACGCCAAGGATTCGACGTAATAGGGCATGATGCGGCGCCCTTGGATAACTCGGTGGAACATTTGGCCAAAACGACTGTCCTAAGATCACAATCTTGCGGCCACTTGCGAAACCGCTTCCCCTGAACTAACCGGTTAAATATATGAGCCCGATGAAACAGGCTACTTATTCCAGCCGTACGGCTGACAAGTTCGTCGTTCGCCTACCAGATGGCATGCGTAATCGTGTGCAAGAGGTAGCTAAAAACCACCACCGAAGCATGAATTCGGAAATCATTGCTCGACTCGAAC
This sequence comes from Pseudomonas cichorii, assembly GCF_003700275.1. Classification (GTDB taxonomy): domain Bacteria; phylum Pseudomonadota; class Gammaproteobacteria; order Pseudomonadales; family Pseudomonadaceae; genus Aquipseudomonas; species Aquipseudomonas cichorii_B. The sequence goes on from NZ_RBRE01000003.1 coordinate 18,345, forward strand.
AGAGCTTGATTCAGGAAGGAGCCCTTGGCGATGAGCCAAGCCTGCGCCTTGATAGTCCTGAGCTGTCATTGCACGAACGCGAGTTGCTGCAACGCTTCCGTCAACTCTCGCACCGCCAGCAGAACGCCCTGGTGTCACTGATCGCTCATGACACGGAACTCGCTTCAGAAGAGTCCTGAAAAACCAGAGTGACAAGAATTCAAGCCAGCGCAAGCTGGCTTTTTTTGTTGTAGTCCTTTTCCCGATACTTATAAGAGTCTTTCTTATACAGTAGGCACTTCAAACCTTTTCCTTCTCCGATCACTGCGCCTGAGGCAATGGTTGTTCGGGCATCGCAATTATCAAATCCTGCGAGGAGCTGCGAAATGCTCGGCAAAGCCTTCCTTCCCCTGATGCTGGTCGCATCGATGAGTCAGGCCGGTCAGACCGTCAAGGTATTCAGCTGGGTGGATTATTTCGCCCCGGACACGCTGAAAAACTTCCAGAAAGACACCGGCATCCAGCCCACCTATGACACCTATGATGGCAACGACGTCCTGGAGGAAAAGCTCAGGGCAAGAAATTCCGGTTACGACATTGTGGTGCCATCGAGCCATTTCATGGGCGGGCAGATTCAGCGGGGGGATTTGAAGAAGCTGGATAAAAGCCAGTTACCCAACTGGAAAAACCTCAACCCGGTTCTGCTCAAGGCACTCAAAGGCATCGACCCTGGTAACGAGCACGCCTTTCCATACCTATGGGGGACGACCGGCATCGGCTATAACGCTGCCAAGGTCAAGGCAGCGCTGGGCAGCGATGCGCCACTCAACTCCTGGGATATGGTTCTCAAGCCCGAGAACATGAAAAAGCTGGCCCAGTGCGGCGTGGCATTTATCGACAGCGCCCCCAGCGTACTGCCCATCGCGCTCAACTATCTGGGCCTGCCGCCACACAGCGAAAAACCAGAGGATTACGCAAAGGCCAAAACGGCGCTGCTCGCGATACGCCCTTACGTGCGTTACTTCAATTCGGTCGATTACGTGAAGGATCTGGCCAATGGCACAATTTGCGTCGCGATCGGCTACTCAGGCGACATCATGCAGGCAGAGCGCAGCGCCCAGGAGGCTGGCAGCGACACTGAAATCAATTATCTCGTCCCCCGCGAAGGCGCGCCGATGTGGTTCGACATGATTGCCATGCCAGTCGATGCGCCTGACGAAAAAGCTGCCTACGCCCTCATGAACTACCTGCTCAACCCAAAGGTGATGGCTGACATCTCCAACTATCTGCACTATGCGAACGGTAACGAGAAGTCCGAGGCGCTGGTCGATGCGGCAGTGCGCCAGGACACCCGAATCTACCCGGATGACGAAACCCTTGGCACTCTGTTTGTCCAGCAAGCACTGCCCACCAGGATTGAAGCGCTGAGACTGAATACATGGAAGGAGATCAAGGCCGGGCAATAATCATCTTCCCGGGCCTTCAAAGTAAAAAACCGCCTGATCAGGCGGTTTTCTTGTTTTAAAGCGACGATCAAAGCAGAAAGATGGTCGCCAGCCCGAGGAAAATAAAGAACCCGCCACTGTCGGTCACCGCAGTAATCATCACACTGGCACCCATAGCCGGATCGCGGCCCAGACGCGCAAGCGTCATCGGGATCAGGACGCCCATGAGCGCGGCCAGCAGCAGATTGAGTGTCATAGCAGCCGTCATGACCACGCCCAGCGACCAGCTGTCATAGAGCAAGTAGGCAACCACCCCGATCACTCCGCCCCATATCAGGCCGTTGAGCAACGCAACCCCAAGCTCCTTGCGCAATAGCCGCGAGGTATTGCCGTTGCCGGTGCTGACCTGGTCCAGCGCCATGGCGCGCACGATCATGGTAATGGTCTGGTTGCCGGAGTTACCGCCGATACCGGCAACGATCGGCATCAGCGCCGCCAGGGCCACCAGCTTCTCGATCGAACCCTCGAACAGGCCGATGACCCGCGACGCCAGGAACGCGGTAATCAGGTTGATCGCCAGCCAGGCCCAGCGGTTACGCAGCGAGCGCCATACCGAAGCGAAGATATCTTCCTCTTCACGCAGACCCGCCATGTTGAGGACTTCACTTTCGCTCTCCTCACGAATCAGGTCGACCATTTCATCGATGGTCAGACGACCAATCAGCTTGCCGCTCTTGTCGACCACCGGTGTGGAAATCAGGTCATAACGCTCGAAGGCCTGCGCAGCGTCATAGGCATCGTCTTCCGGATGAAAGCTGACCGGATCGTCGGCCATGACATCGCCGACCTGCTTGTCCGGATCATTGACCAGCAGACGCTTGATCGGCAGCACACCCTTGAGCACGCCGTCGTAATTGACCACAAACAGTTTATCGGTATGGCTCGGCAGCTCCTTGAGCCGGCGCAGGTAGCGCAATACGACTTCCAGGCTGACATCCTCACGGATCGTCACCATCTCGAAGTCCATCAGTGCACCGACCTGCTCTTCGTCGTAGGACAGCGCGGAACGCACACGTTCGCGCTGCTGGACGTCCAGCGCTTCCATCAGTTCGTGAACGACATCACGGGGCAGTTCGGGGGCAAGGTCGGCGAGTTCGTCGGCGTCCATCTCCTTGGCCGCCGCCAGCAACTCGTGATCGTCCATGTCGGCGATCAGGGTTTCACGGACCGAATCGGAAACTTCAAGGAGGATATCGCCGTCGCGCTCGGCCTTGACCAGTTGCCAGACCGTCAGGCGCTCCTCAAGAGGCAGCGCCTCAAGGATATAGGCGACGTCCGCAGAGTGCAGGTCATCAAGCTTGCGCTGCAGCTCGACAAGGTTCTGGCGATGAACGAGGTTTTCTACGCGATTCTGGTTCTGACCTTCCTGACGGTGGATCAGGTCTTCAACCACACGCTGGCGCTGCAGCAGATCGACGACTTGAGCAAGTCGATCCTGCAAGCTTTCCTGCGTTTTCTTTACTTCTATTTCAGTCATAGGCGAACTCCACTCCCAGCAGCGGAGCACGCCGGGAGGTTCAATCAGTTGATTCTTGATTGGTGAAACGAGCTATTGAGTAACTACTGGGTAAGTCCATGGAGGTATTCCACAAGCCCCGGCGGGGCTGACGGGCGCAATGATACACCGCTTTGAGCGGATCGCACGTGAGAAAATTCAGGCAAGAACAGGCGCTTGCAAGACAAACCTGAGTGTTTTTGCGAGACAGCAGGGTTACGAAGTTACATTCAGCGAAGAAAACCCGCTCGCCGGGAGACAAGAGCGCAATTAGGGTGATGACTCACGTCATGGAGGACTCTGTAATGCGCATCACACCCCGTGTTTTTCTTTGCAGCAACCTGCTCTGCCTGCCGATCTATGCCGAAGCCAATACCGTCCAGCGCTGTGAAGACCCGTCCGGCAAAGTCATGTTCACGACCCTGGGCTGCCCGCCCGGCCACAGCAGCGCGCTGCAGGAAGCTTACAACGCTCCCCCGGGGAGTCTGGTGCCGAGTCTGCCAGCCACCGAAAGCCGGCCTGTAGCCCGCAGGGAAATCGTTGTGGTCGGTCAACAGGACGATGGGTGCGGCAATCGATTGAGCGCAGAACAGCGCCGCAAGGCCATCATCAATCAACGCACACCACCCGGCATGACCCGGCGCGACGTCGAAAGCCTGCTGGGCCGGCCCGACAAGGTCAGCAATAACAATGGAGAACTGCGCTACACCTACCATCTGAAAAATGGCCGTAGCAACCACGTGACATTCGACGCAAATGAATGCGTGAAAGAAAAAGGCAAAGGAAAGCGCTAGAAAGCAAAAAGCCCGCATCTTTCGATGCGGGCTTTCTGGTGTATGGTGCACTCGACAGGATTCGAACCTGTGACCGCTCGGTTCGTAGCCGAGTACTCTATCCAGCTGAGCTACGAGTGCATTGGTATTTTTAGACCAGATCACCTCTGGTTGAAGCCAGTTATCCGGAAGTCTGTATTTAACTACATTCAACCAGTTAACCTTAAATGGTGCACTCGACAGGATTCGAACCTGTGACCGCTCGGTTCGTAGCCGAGTACTCTATCCAGCTGAGCTACGAGTGCATGTGTTGGTGCCGCGCATTATAGGTCGTTAAATCATTTTGTAAAGAACTTTTTCTAGTAATTTCAACAACTTACAGAAGAAGCCAGATCCAACGCACTACAGAAATAATGGCGGAGAACGGGGGATTCGAACCCCCGACACCCTTGTGAGGTGTACTCCCTTAGCAGGGGAGCGCCTTCGGCCACTCGGCCAGCTCTCCGCAACACGGGGCGTATAATAACCACCCTTTTCCCCGTTTGCAAACCAAAAATTCAATAAAAATTAATGGCTTGGTTCTTCGTCCTTCTCTTTCTTGATGCGCAGGTAAATTTCTTCACGATGCACAGCTACTTCCTTGGGCGCATTGACACCAATACGCACCTGATTACCTTTGACGCCGAGCACAGTCACAGTGATCTCACCATCACCAATGATCAGGCTTTCTGCGCACCGACGAGTCAAAATCAGCATACCTTTCTCCTTATGCATTTCAGGGACAACAGTCTGCAAAACCAGTAGGCATCAGCCTGCGACGAAAAAGCCACGAGCCAAGCCTGAGTATTGACCAGCGCGAAGAAAAGAACAGTCTTTGCCTTACGCCCAGCACAAGAAAACGAAAGGCGCGGTCAAGCCACGCCTTTCGGGCAGATCACTCACCCTGCCGCGGAGCATCCAGCTCAAAGGCCGTGTGCAGTGCGCGCACAGCCAACTCCAGGTACTTCTCTTCGATCACGACCGAAACCTTGATTTCCGAAGTGGAGATCATCTGGATATTGATACCTTCCTTTGCCAGGGCCTCGAACATGCGGCTGGCAACACCTGCGTGGGAACGCATGCCGACGCCGACGATGGAAACCTTGGCAATCTTGGTATCACCGGAAACTTCACGAGCGCCGATTTCGCGCGCGGTGGTTTCCAGAACCTGCAACGCCGACTGGTAGTCGTTGCGATGAATGGTGAAGGTGAAATCGGTGGTGTTATCGTGCGCAACGTTCTGCACGATCATGTCGACTTCGATATTCGCCGCGCTGATCGGGCCGAGAATCTTGAAGGCAACACCCGGCGTGTCTGGCACACCACGGATAGTCAGCTTGGCTTCATCGCGGTTGAAAGCGATGCCGGAAATGATCGGCTGTTCCATGGATTCCTCTTCATCAATGGTAATGAGGGTGCCCGGCCCCTCCTTGAAGCTGTGCAGAACGCGCAGCGGGACGTTGTATTTGCCTGCGAACTCTACCGCACGGATCTGCAACACCTTGGAACCGAGGCTGGCCATTTCCAGCATCTCTTCAAAGGTGATCTTGTCCAGGCGCTGAGCTTGCGAGACGACACGTGGATCGGTGGTGTAAACGCCATCCACATCGGTGTAGATCTGGCATTCATCGGCCTTCAGGGCAGCTGCCAGCGCCACGCCGGTGGTGTCGGAACCGCCACGGCCCAGCGTGGTGATGTTGCCGTTCTCGTCGACGCCCTGGAAACCGGCGACCACCACGACCCGACCGGCCTTGAGGTCGGAGCGGATCTTCTGGTCGTCGATCTGCAGGATGCGTGCCTTGTTGTGCGCGCTGTCGGTCAGGATTCGCACCTGATTACCGGTGTAGGACACCGCCGGCACGCCGCGCTTCATCAGCGCCATGGCCAGCAACGCAATGGTGACCTGCTCGCCGGTGGAGACAATCACATCCAGTTCGCGGGGAACCGGCTGATCGCTGATCTGCTTGGCCAGCTCGATCAGGCGATTGGTTTCGCCACTCATGGCCGACAGCACGACCACCAGGTCATCGCCCGCTTCGCGGAACTTCTTAACCTTGTCGGCGACCTGCTCGATGCGCTCTACAGAGCCAACGGAGGTGCCTCCAAATTTTTGTACGATCAAAGCCATCTCAAAGCCGCCTCAAACCCGTTAAGGGCACCCATTAACATTCAAATCCAAGTGCCGGGCCTGCCATGCGCCGGCAGGCCTGGAGGTTCGACTCAGATACCCTGCTCTACAAAAGGAACAGTCAGCGCCAATGCCGAATCCAGCGCACCGGCATCGACACCGCCACCTTGAGCCATGTCAGGACGTCCGCCGCCTTTACCACCGACGGCAGCGGCCGCTTGTTTCATCAAATCACCGGCTTTGAGTTGGCCAGTCAGGTCCTTGGTCACGCCTGCAACCAAGACAACCTTGTCTTCATGAACACTGCCGAGCAGGATCACTGCGCGGCCGAGCTTGTTCTTCAACTGGTCGACCAGCGCCAACAGCGCCTTGCCATCCTGACCATCCAGGCGAGTGGCCAGAACCTTGACCCCTTTGACATCCAGAGCAGCGGCAGACAGATCGTCGCCCGCCGCACTGGCTGCCTTGGCCTGCAGTTGCTCCAGTTGTTTTTCCAGCTGACGGTTGCGCTCCAGCACAGCCGACAGCTTGTCCAGCAGGTTGTCGCGATTCCCCTTCACGAGGGTCGCAGCTTCCTTGAGTTGGTCTTCGGCCGAATTCAGCCATGCCAGTGCTGCGGCACCGGTGACGGCTTCGATACGGCGCACGCCGGCAGCCACGCCACCTTCGCTGACAATCTTGAACAGGGCGATATCGCCGGTACGGTTGGCGTGAATACCGCCACACAGCTCGACGGAGAATTCACCGCCCATGCTCAGCACGCGCACGCTGTCGCCGTACTTCTCGCCAAACAGCGCCATGGCGCCTTTCTTTTTGGCGGTTTCGATATCGGTTTCTTCGGTGACCACCGGAGTGTTCTTGCGCACTTCGGCGTTGACGATATCTTCCAGGGCTCGCAGTTGCTCGGGCTTGATGGCCTCGAAGTGACTGAAGTCGAAGCGCAGACGCTGACTGTAGACCAGCGAGCCTTTCTGCTGGACGTGCTCACCCAGCACCTGACGCAATGCAGCGTGCAACAAGTGGGTGGCCGAGTGATTCAGGGAAGTGGCGCCGCGTACCTCGGCAGCAACCCGGGTTTCAAGCTGGGCGCCGACCTTCAGGCTGCCTGCGACAACCACGCCATGGTGCAGGAATGCGCCGCCGGTCTTGGTGGTATCGCGTACGTCGAAACGCACCGCACCCGCCTGCAGGTAACCGCTATCGCCTACCTGACCGCCAGACTCGGCGTAGAACGGCGTGCTGTCGAGGATCACAACGCCCTCTTCGCCTTCGCTCAACTGCTCGACCGACTGGCCATCCTTATAGAGAGCCACGACCTTCGCACTGCCGCTGGTGGCGGCATAGCCGGTGAACTCGGTGGCGACATCAACCTTGACCAGGCTGTTGTAGTCCATGCCGAACGAACTGGCCGAACGGGCACGTACACGCTGGGCTTCCATTTCGCGCTCGAAACCTTCCTCGTCGAGGGTCAGGTTGCGTTCACGGGCGATATCGCCAGTCAGATCCATCGGGAAACCGTAGGTGTCGTACAGCTTGAACACGACCTCGCCCGGTACGACAGAACCCTTGAGTTCGGCCAGATCCTGTTCGAGGATTTTCAGGCCCTGCTCCAGGGTCTTGGCGAACTGCTCTTCCTCGGCCTTGAGCACGCGCTCGATATGCGCCTGCTGCTGGGTCAGTTCCGGGAACGCAGTGCCCATCTCGGCAACCAGCGCAGCCACGATCTGATAGAAGAAGCTGCCCTTGGCGCCCAGCTTGTTGCCGTGACGGCAGGCACGGCGAATGATTCGGCGCAGAACGTAGCCACGTCCTTCGTTGGACGGCAGAACGCCATCGGCAATCAGGAAGCCACAGGAGCGAATGTGATCCGCTACGACCTTGAGCGAGGCCTGATTGTCATTGCTGCAACCGATGGCCTTGGCCGAAGCGCTCAGCAGGCTCTGGAACAGATCGATTTCGTAGTTGGAATGCACGTGCTGCAGGACCGCACTGACACGCTCCAGGCCCATGCCGGTATCCACCGAAGGCGCTGGCAGCGGATGCAGAACGCCATCGGCAGTACGGTTGAACTGCATGAAAACGTTGTTCCAGATTTCGATGTAACGGTCGCCGTCTTCTTCCGGCGAGCCAGGCGGGCCACCCCAGATTTCAGGACCGTGATCGAAGAAAATCTCGGAGCAAGGACCGCACGGGCCGGTATCGCCCATGGTCCAGAAGTTGTCGGAAGCGTAAGGCGCACCCTTGTTGTCGCCGATACGCACCATGCGCTCGGCCGGAACACCGATCTCTTTGGTCCAGATATCGTAGGCTTCGTCATCGGTGGCATAGACCGTGACCCAGAGTTTTTCCTTGGGCAGGTTCAGCCATTTTTCCGAAGTGAGGAAGGTCCAGGCGTAGGTGATCGCATCGCGCTTGAAGTAGTCACCGAAGCTGAAGTTGCCCAGCATCTCAAAGAATGTGTGGTGACGAGCGGTGTAGCCGACGTTTTCCAGGTCATTGTGCTTGCCACCGGCACGTACGCATTTCTGACTGGTGACGGCGCGGGTATAGGCGCGCTTTTCCTGGCCCAGGAAGCAATCCTTGAACTGGTTCATGCCTGCGTTGGTGAACAGCAGGGTTGGGTCATTGCCCGGAATCAAGGAGCTGGAGGCTACACGGGTGTGGCCTTGCTCTTCGAAGAAGCCAAGGAAGGCTTCACGGATTTCTGCGCTTTTCATAGGTTCTTCCACGGAGACTGCAGCCAGAGGCAAATGCAAAACGTCAAATGACGTAGCGACGGCAAAGGGCCGCATTATATAGGCGTTGCGTCCTCGGTACAGCGTGTTTGTACGATAGAAACCAGTAACTGGACTATCGGCATCTTATATGCGTGCAAACTCGGCGAATACGGCGATCACCCGCTCAAGCTGGGCACGCGAAACATTCATGTGGGTGACCATGCGCAGACGCGGCGCGGCGGTGAGCCTGATCTCCCGCTCGGCACAGAATGCCCTGAGCGAATGAGCCCGCTCCCCCATGCGCACATACACCATGTTGGTCTGCACAGGCTCGACTTCATAACCCAGCTCGCTCAAGGCCGCAGCCAGGAATGACGCATTGGCGTGGTCGTCGGCAAGCCGTTCGACCTGATGATCCAGCGCATACAACCCGGCAGCCGCGAGGATGCCGGCCTGACGCATGCCGCCACCGACCATCTTGCGCAAACGACGGGCCTTGGCGATCAGTTCCTCGCTGCCGCACAGTACAGAACCGACCGGGGCACCTAGTCCCTTGGACAGGCACACCGACACCGAATCGAAGTAACCCGCGATTTCCCGGGCATCGACGCCCAGCTTGACCGCTGCGTTATATAAACGTGCACCATCCAGATGCAGGGCCAGGCCTTTTTCCTCGGTCAGCTTGCGCGCCGCCGCCAGATAACTCAGCGGCAGCACCTTGCCTTGCATGGTGTTTTCCAGGGCCAGCAGGCGTGTGCGGGCAAAATGGAAGTCGTCGGGTTTGATGCTTTCAAGGACCTGATTCAGGTCCAGCGAGCCGTCGGCCTGGACTTCCAGCGGCTGGGGCTGGATCGAACCCAGTACCGCCGCGCCGCCACCTTCATATTTGTAGGTATGGGCCTGCTGGCCGACGATGTACTCATCCCCCCGCTCACAGTGCGCCATCAAGGCCAGCAGATTGCTCATCGTGCCGGAGGGCACGAACAGAGCACGGGCAAAACCCAGGCGTTGCGCCAGCGTGGCTTCAAGAAGATTGACGGTCGGGTCTTCGCCGTAGACATCATCCCCGACCGGGGCATGCGCCATGGCGTCAAGCATACCGGCCGTTGGCTGGGTCACGGTGTCGCTACGCAGATCGATGACTGTCACGAATACACTCCCTGAAAACTCGAAAATCGATAATGCAGGCAACGTCAAGGTTGCAACAAGGCATTACTTGGGTTTGACATGATAATCAAGGTCCACAGCCCTCGACACCCAGTGTCCTTATAAGCAAAAGGTAGGGACACTGTACGAAAGTGTCCATGCAGGATCGAAAAAACTGTGATAAAAATCCCGCGCCGACAACAAACAGTGTCGGCAACGTTCTCAGGGCGGGGCGTAATTCCCCACCGGCGGTAATGGCGCGCAATGCGTCTAGCCCGCGAGCGCTTGGCGAGCTTCAGGTTTTACCGAAGCGCTTCAAGGTCAGCAGACCCGGTGTGATTCCGGGGCCGACGGTCATAGTCCGGATGAAGAGAGAACGGGATAGCGTCAACAGGAGCGTCTGCAAAACCGCTGCATGGACTACCTGGTTCATGAGGTTTTCTTACGCGAACTGAATCCCTTTCGATCCAATGCCCTGTTTTTTTCATAAACAGGAGTCAGAACACGTGCAACCCACTGCAATCGACAGCAAAAGCAAAAACCACTCGAACGAGCGCATCGCTTTCATCCAGGCTTGCTGGCACAAGGATATTGTCGATCAAAGCCGCAAAGGCTTCGTCACTGAAATGGTCAACCAGGGTTACGCCGAGAGCGATATCGATTTCTTTGAAGTCGGCGGTGCCTTTGAAATTCCCCTGCATGCCAAACTGCTGGCCAATACGGGCCGCTACGCCGGCATCGTCGCGGCCGGACTGGTAGTCGATGGCGGCATCTATCGCCATGAGTTCGTGGCGCAATCGGTGGTCAGCGCGCTGATGCAAGTCCAGCTGGAGACCCAGGTGCCGGTTTTCTCGGTAGTCCTGACCCCGCACCACTTCCATGCAGGCGAAGAGCATCACAAATTCTTCTTCGAGCACTTTGTCCACAAGGGCGAAGAAGCGGCCAAAACCTGTGCCGACACCCTGAACAAGGTTCGCGCCTTGCGTCGTATCGAGACACAGCAAAAAGCAGCCAGCTGATCTTGTGTGCAGGAGCGAATCCATCCGCGAAGAGGGTGTTCCAGCCGCTAAATATTCACCGGCTATAAAAACCTTTCGCGAATGAATTGGCTCCTACGTGGGCTGTGTAGATGGCACGATCAGGATGCCGGCTCGCAGCCCATTGCCGACCTTCGGATTCGGGAAGATGATTCTTGCCCCTTCCTCTTCCACCACCCAGCGTGAACCACCCGCGTCTTCGGCCAGCAGAAAGCCCTTCTCCAGCAATGAAAAGTTTTCCACATCGTCCGGCAGGTTGAGGGTGAAGGCATCGCTGCGCTTGATGATTTCCCGCGCCACGCTGAAGAGCTGCAAGCCGTCCAGGTCTTCGCTCATCTCAGGTTCGACACCTTCGACAAGCTGCTCCAGAACCCGGCGCAAGGGTGTGAGGTTGACCTGCTGGTTATGGCCGAATGGCCGCGCCTTGCCCAGTTCCAGAGTGAAAGACTCGGCCCCGAGCTGATCGTAGGTATAGGCGCTGAACACGATGGATGGCTTGTTCTGCAGCAGCACCGCACTCATGCCCGCTGCGCGCAGCCGCGCCAGTTCACGGCGCGAATGCTGGCGCCCGTCTTTCCATGGATACAGCGCGAACTGCTCGATCTTCGAGCCACGAATGGCGGTGTGCAGGTCGTAATGCAGGCGATAGCGATCCGGCACACTGAAAAAGCTCGCTGCCAGACGTTCAAGCTCACAGGCGCGCATGGCCTCCGAGCCGCTGCTTTGTTCATGACGGCCATTGAACAGCCGATTGACGTCCTGCTCGACATACCGCGCACCACGGCGCATGGCCTCGGGGTTGCCGAACAGAAACAGAATACGGGCCCGCGGTTTGAGATCGCCGCGGGCGATGCTGCGGATCAACTCATCCAGCAGCTCGATGGGGGCCGTTTCGTTGCCATGGATACCGGCCGACAACAGCAAGTCAGTGCCATTGTCCCGATCCTGGGGCGCCCGCACTTCCAGGGCGCCCTCCCCCAGCCAGCGCATACGCACGCCGCCGACGGTCAATTGAGTCTTTTCTGCGGGCTCGCGCCCGGCCAGAGTCAGTTCCAGCAATTTACCGAGAGCGAGCATGGGCAGCTCCTCAATCCTTAATGATTGCAGTCAGGTCCGTGTACATGCTCTTCATCGCCGCTCATGTCGGCAGGTTCCATTTCCAGTTGCAGGCTGACCAGATTGGTGGCCAATGGGCGCAGCAGCAGGTTGGCGTATTCGGCATCGTCTTCTTCGACATCGACACCGATCAACAGCTGGCCACGACCATCCTGCTGAATCCACAGCTCTTTACCCTGCCAGATGACGGCTACGCGGGTGCAGGAAGTTTCCAGCTGGGTGCCGTCGGTGTCTTCGAGGATTAATTGCAGGGCGTCGCTCATGTTCGGATTCTCTATGCAGATGGAAATCACGCGCCGGACCGATGCCCGGCGCGTCAGGACTTTCAAACCAGTTGAAAGGGGTAAACGCTGCCCAGTTTAAGGATTTGCGTGAGCTCATCCAATGCCGTGCGGCATTCAGTCAACAATTGTGGATCAGCCAGGTCGCTTTCGCTCATGCGATCACGATAGTGCCTGTCGACCCAGCGGGTCAGGGTTTCGTACAGGGGCACGCTCATGATCACGCCTGGATTGACCGCTGCCAGTTCCGTCTCATTGAGCGCAACCCGCAGGCGCAGACATGCCGGGCCACCGCCGTTCTGCATGCTTTGCTTGAGGTCGAAGACTTTCACTTCACGGATCGGCCCGCCATCGGCCAGAAGACGCTGAAGATAGTTCCAGACGCGCAGATTGGCCTGGCACTCCTGCGGCACGATCAACAGCATCGAACCATCGGCACGTGACAACAACTGGCTGTTGAACAGGTAGGAGCGCACCGCGTCCTCGACCGACACTTCGTCACGCGGTACGCAGATCGAGCGGAACAGCCCGCCGACACGAGCGAGCTTGTCATGCAGCTCGCCCAGCATCGACTCGGTATTGATAAACGCATCCTCATGATGAAACAGCACTTCGCCATTGCCGACCGCAATCACGTCGTTATGAAACACACCCTGATCGATCACCGCCGGGTTCTGCTGGCCGTAGACCACACCGCTTTCGTTCAGGCCATGCAAGCGGGCAACCGCTCGGGAGGCTTCGAGGGTCTGCCGGGCCGGGTATTTCTGCGGTGCCGGGTAGCGCGTATCGAAGGCACTGCGGCCAAACACGAAAAACTCCACGCCAGCCTGACCATAGTCGCGACAGAAACGGCTATGGTTGGCCGCACCTTCGTCACCGAACTGCGCCACTGCGGGCAAGGCCGGGTGATGAGCGAAATGCTGTTCATGGGCGAACATCGCTTCCAGTACCCGGCTGGTGGTCGGATGCTCGATGCTGCGGTGATATTTGCAGTTCAGGTTTGCGGCCGTGAAATGCACCCGGCCATCGGCCGTATCGGCGCTCGGACTGACGGTCGCGGCATTGGCGACCCACATGCTCGACGCCGAACAACTGGCGACCAGCAGCGGCATATCGTGCCTGGCTGCCTGCTCGATCACTTGCGCATCGCTGCCGCTGAAGCCCAGTTGCCGCAAGCCGGCCACGTCAGGACGCTCCTGCGGAGCCAGCACGCCCTGGGTAAAGCCCATGTCCATCAGCGCTTTCATCTTCGCCAGGCCCTGCAATGCAGCTTCGCGAGGATTGGAGCACTGCTGGCTGTTGCGCTGGGAAGCCACATTACCGTAGGACAGACCGCCGTAGTTGTGGGTAGGCCCAACCAGACCGTCAAAATTGACTTCACAGGATTTCATCGGCAAGGCTCCGTAGATCTGTTTTTTATAGGTGCATCTTTGCAGTGCTATCAATGAGCAGTGCTATCAAAGCGTAATGCCGGGCGTCAGGGCTGTCGGCAAGGTCAGGGCTCCAGCCTCCAGCGACGCGACCGGGTAGGCGCAATAATCGGCGGCGTAATAGGCGCTGGCCCGATGATTGCCCGAAGCGCCGACACCACCGAACGGTGCGCTGCTCGCTGCGCCAGTCAATTGCTTGTTCCAGTTGACGATCCCGGCCCGGCTTTGCAGCCAGAACTGCTGGTAACGCGCCTCGGAATCCGACAGCAAACCTGCCGCCAAACCATATTGCGTGTCGTTGGCTTCAGCTATCGCAGCGTCGAAATCGGCGTAGCGAACCACCTGCAGCAAAGGCCCGAACAGTTCTTCATCCGGCCGCTCGCCGACCGCGCTGACATCGAGAATGCCGGGAGTCAGCAAGGCAGCGCGGGACTGCGGTTGAGTCATTGCCAGCAACGGCACTGCGCCATTGGCCAGCAGATGCCGCTGAGCGTCCAGCAAGGCTTCGGCAGCCGCAAGGGAAATCACCGAGCCTATGAACGGCGCCGGCTGCTGGTCGAAGGCTCCGACTTGAATAGTGGCAGTCACAGCCACCAGCCGGGCCAGGAAAGCATCGCCCCAGGCACCTTGCGGCACCAGCAGCCGCCGGGCACAGGTGCAGCGCTGGCCGGCAGAGATAAAGGCCGACTGGATCACGGTGTACACCGCAGCATCGACATCCTGGACCTGATCGACCAACAGCGGGTTATTACCGCCCATTTCCAGCGCCAGGATCTTGTCCGGGCGACCGGCGAACTGTTGATGCAAGGCATGCCCGGTCCGGCTGGAGCCGGTAAAGAACAGGCCATCGATTCCCGGATTGGCTGCCAGAGCGATGCCGGTCTCGCGGCCGCCTTGCAGCAGGTTGATGACACCGCTCGGCAAACCGGCTTCGATCCAGCACTTGACCGTCAGCTCGGCGACTTTCGGGGTCAGTTCACTGGGTTTGAACAACACCGTATTGCCAGCCAGCAAGGCGGGCACGATATGCCCATTAGGCAAATGGCCAGGAAAATTATAAGGCCCGAACACCGCCACCACGCCATGCGGCTTGTGCCGCAACACCGCCGTTGCATCGCCCAGCGGACCACTCTTTTCGCCAGTCCGCTCGCGGTAGCTCTGCACCGAGATAGCAATCTTGTTGACCATGCTGGTCACTTCGGTGGCCGACTCCCAGAGCGGCTTGCCGGTTTCCTCACCAATGCAACGAGACAGCTCGTCAGCATGGTCCTTGAGGCTGGCAGCAAAGGCCTCCAGCACAGTAATCCGCTCATCCAGCGAACGCATGGCCCAGCCGGCGAAAGCCTGCCGCGCCGCTTGCACGGCAGTCTCGACCTGGGCAGCCGTTGCGCCCTGACCGGACCAGATGACCTGCTGGCTCACCGGATTCAATGAATCGAATGCTTCACCCTGCCCGGCCTGCCAGGAACCTGCGATATACAGCGAGTTCATCAGACACCCTCCCGCACCGCCGACAAAGGCACCGCACGCACATTGTCGCCCGCGCTCATGCGCAAGCGCCGGGCAGTTGCCGGATCGACCACCAGGGTTCCGGCCGCCATGCGCGCCTGTCCGACAGTGATCCGGCCGTCTTCACGCTTGCGGTTGAAGATGAGGAATTTCGGCGCATCATCGCCTGGTGTACCAATCGCCAGTACCAGCGCCTGGCTGTCGCGCACGGCACGAATCTTTTGCGTTTCACATTCGATGGCCGGGCCGGCATCGAAGATGTCGACATAGCCCTGATAGTTGAAACCTTCGCTCTTGAGCATCGTCAGCGCAGGTTCGGTATCGGCGTGAACACGGCCGATGACACTGCGCGCATCTTCCGAAAGGAAACAGGTGTAGAGCGGAAACTTGGGCATCAGCTCGGCGATGAACGCCTTGTTGCCAACGCCGGTCAGGTAATCGGCCTGGCTGAATTCCATCTTGAAGAAGTGCCGACCCAGGCTTTCCCAGAATGGCGAACGGCCCTTGTCGTCCGACATGCCACGCATTTCGGCGATGATCTTGTTGCCGAACAATTGCGGAAACTCGGCGATGAACAACATCCGCGCCTTGGACAGCAGGCGACCATTGAGGCCGGTACGCGAATCGCTGTGCAGGAACAGCGAGCACAACTCGGAGTTACCGGTCAGGTCGTTGGCCAGGAACAGGGTCGGAATCTCGCGATAGATATTCAGTTCCTGAGAGGCACTGACCGTCAGCCCGACCCGGTAGTTGTACCAGGGCTCACGCAACCCCACGGCACCTGCGATGGCAGAAATACCGATCACTCGTCCGTCATCGTCTTCGAGCACGAACAGGTAATCGGCATCGGCACGCTCGGCTTCGCCACGAAAGGACTTTTCCGCCCAGCCAACCCGATGCCCAAGGCGCTGCTCATTGGCCGGCAATGTCGTCAGGCCTGCGCCGGTGCTGCGCGCCAGCTCGATCAGCGCTGGCAGGTCACTGCTGCGTACGGGACGAACGATCATGTTATCTCCTCGACCGGGCTCTTCTGGAGCCCGAAAAACTGGCTAATCCGCTGTGTTCGGACGATCAGGATCAGACGGCGACCAGCCGCACGCTGGCGCCTTCACCGACCCCCAGCGCCTCGGCGGCATTCAGGCTCAGCACCACCGGGCGGCCAGGCGCCCAGTCCAGATCCAGCAACACCGCGCGGTAATCCTGCAGCAGGCCGTTGGTCACCAGATACAGGCGTCCGCCCTTGCCGCCATCATCGCTGGCGCCGCTGTCGACCTTGACCGGCACCAGACGGCTCTGGGCAATCGAACGAATCCCCGATACCCGCGCATGCAGGGTCGGGCCACCGTCGAAAATATCGATGTAATGATCGGTCTCGAAGCCTTCGCGCATCAGGATGTCGAAAGTGATCTGGGCGCGAGGATGCACCTGGCCCATGGCTTCCTGAGCGGCGTCGGTCAGGAGCGGGACATAGATTGGATAATGCGGCATCAACTCGGCCAGGAAGGTCCGGCTTTTCAGCCCGCACAAGCGCTCGGCCTCGGCATAGTTGAGGTCGAAGAAGTTACGCCCGATGGCGTCCCAGAACGGCGAATCGCCATTCTCGTCGCTGTAGCCCACGATCTCGGTCACCACCGAATCGGCGAAACGCTCGGGATGGCTGGCGACAAACAGCAGGCGGCCACGCGAGTTGAGTTCCGACCAGGCTGTGCCCACCAGTTCGGGAATCACATAGAAACTGGTCAGCAGGCTGTTACCGGTCAGATCGTGGCACTGCGACAGGACGTGGATCTTGTTATGGATCTTCAGTTCGCGGGAAGCATGCACGAAGGTTTCGTTGCGAAAGCTGTAGAACGGCTCGGAATAACCGGCAGAAGCAACGATGCCGGAACATCCCACCAACTGGCCGCTATCGCTGTCTTCCAGGACAAAGAAGTAGGTTTCCTCGCCATTGAAACTGACTTCAGCCGCGAACGAGGCTTCCGAAGCACCGATCTTGTCGCCCAGACGACCCGCATCGTCAGGCAAGGACGTAACACCAATCGGACTGTCGGCAGCGAGGCGCTGGACCTCTGCCAGATCAGCCATTTGCGCGGGGCGCATCACCAGCATGGTGCCACTCCTTACCAGATAACAGGCCGGCAACACCGGCACTAAAAAGAGCGCCGCGCAGCCTGAAAACCGCCCGGCACAGGAAAAATGTCCGACGCCCGCCATGGGGCGAACGCCGGAAGGTACAACGTTGAATCAGTGTGCGACGGTCAGGACGTGAGCTTGGCGATGGCGCGCTCGAAGCGGGCCAGGCCCTCTTCGATATCGGCGTCTTCGATCACCAGGCTTGGCGCGAAACGAACCACGTCAGGACCGGCTTGCAGAATCATCAGGTCCTGGGCTTCGGCAGCGTTGAAGATATCCTTGGCCTTGCCTTTCCAGGCATCGGACAGCACGCAACCGATCAACAGACCCAGACCGCGCACTTCTGTGAAGACGCCGTACTGTTGACCGATCTGCTCCAGGCGAGCCTTGAACTGCTGATGCTTGTTCTCGACACCCTGCAACACTTCAGGTGTGTTGACGACATCGATCACCGCTTCGCCCACTGCACAGGCCAGCGGGTTGCCGCCATAGGTGGTGCCGTGAACGCCGACCGCAAAGTGCCTGGCCAGTTTCTCGGTGGTCAGCATTGCCGCCAGCGGGAAACCGCCGCCAATGCTCTTGGCGCTGGAAAGAATGTCCGGGATCACGCCGTAATGCATGTAGGCAAACAGGTGACCGCTACGGCCCATGCCGCTCTGCACTTCATCGAAGATCAGCAGCGCGTTGTGCTCGTCGCACAGTTGACGTGCGCCTTGCAGATATTCCAGCTCGGCCGGCAAGACACCGCCCTCGCCCTGGATCGGCTCCAGCACCACGGCGCAGGTCTTGTCGGTCACTGCAGCTTTCAGTGCTTCCAGATCGTTGTACGGCACATGACTGATGCCGGTGATCTTCGGCCCGAAGCCATCGGAGTACTTCGGCTGGCCACCGACGCTGACAGTAAACAGGGTGCGACCATGGAAGCTGTTCAAGGCGGCAATGATTTCGTACTTTTCCGGGCCATGCAGGTCATGAGCAACCCGACGCGCCAGCTTGAAAGCAGCTTCGTTGGCTTCGGCGCCGGAGTTGCAGAAGAACACACGCTCGGCGAAGGTCGCATCCACAAGCTTGCGAGCCAGACGCAAGGTCGGCTCGTTGGTGAAGACGTTGGAGACATGCCACAGATTGTTGGCCTGCTCGGTCAATGCACCGACCAGCGCCGGATGGCAATGGCCCAATACGTTGACGGCAATCCCGCCAGAGAAATCCACCAGTTCGCGTCCCGCCTGATCCCATACCCGGGAGCCCGCGCCACGCACGGGAATGAACCCGGCAGGTGCGTAGTTGGGGACCATCACCTGGTCGAAATCGGCGCGTTGCACCGCAGCTTGCTCAACGGACATCGGAGTCTCCTGAAGAGGAACGCCTGCCTGATACGGGCAAGCGATGGGAAGATTGTAAGGACTGATTTCTGTTCGGCCTTGTCGCCAGGCGACAACTTGTTACAGCGCAAAACCGCTTTCTCTGGCCGCTTTCGGCAATGCGACATATTTCATCACAAAGGCGCAGTTTAACCCCAATGTCTTTCGCGGATAAATCCGCGCCCACACAGTGGCACTTACCCGCGCTCGGCCGGGACCGAAGACAACTCGAAAGGACTGTTGCTGCGCCGCTGGTTACGGTCTTCACGCGGCGTCGCGCCGAAGAAGTTGCGGTAGGCGCTGGAGAAGTGCGGGCCGGAAGAGAAGCCACAGGACAGCCCGATCTGGATGATCGACTTGCTGGTCTGCATCAGCATCTGCCGCGCCTTGTTCAGACGCAGCTCCAGGTAATACTGGCTCGGCACCCGATTGAGGTACTGCTTGAAGATCCGCTCCAGTTGGCGGCGCGACACGCAAACATGCTGGGCGATTTCATCGGTGGTCAGCGGTTCTTCGATATTGGCTTCCATCAGCAGGACCGCCTGGGTCAGCTTTGGATGGCTGGAGCCCAGGCGATTCTGCAGCGGAATGCGCTGACGCTCACCGCCTTCACGAATGCGTTCGACCACCAGTTCTTCGGAAACTGCACCGGCCAGTTCCGCGCCATGGTCACGGGACAGCACGGCCAGCAGCAGATCCAGTACCGACATGCCGCCACAGGCGGTCAGCCGGTCACGGTCCCAGTCGAACAGATGACTGGTCGCAATCACCTTCGGGAAACGCTCGCTGAAATCATCCTGCCAGCGCCAGTGCACCGCCGCCCGATAGCCATCGAGCAAGCCAAGCTGGGCCAACGGATAGACACCGGCAGACAGGCCACCGATCACACAACCGGCGCGCACCACTTGCTTGAGGGCACTGGCCAGCGCCGCCGACATCGGGGCAGGCGGCTCGTCGGCAAGCAGGAACAGCTTCTGGAAGCCGTCGATCCGCCCCGTCCACGGCTCGCCCGGCAATTGCCATGCACCAGCGGCAACAGGCTCGCCTGCAGCTTCGGCCTGAAGGAATGACAACTCATAGACCACTTCAGGGTGAACACTCTGGGCAACGCGCAAGGCTTCCTCGGCCAACGCCAGGGTCAGGGCTTTGGTGCCGGGCCAGACAAGGAAACCTATTCGATGGGCAGTCATTGGGACATCCGATACGTATCGCCGCAAGGGTCGAACCTCAACGGGCTCGATCTGGAGTGGCCAGGTCATGTTGCGTGCTGCGCAGCATGCCCTGTTCTGCCGTAAAAGGCATCGCCAAAGCGACGCCGTCGATTACTTGAGACTGCCCGAGAGAAACTGTTGCAGGCGCTCGGTCTGTGGATTGCTCAACACTTCACGCGGATCACCCCGCTCCAGCACCACGCCTTGATGCAGGAAGATCAACTGGTTCGACACCTCACGAGCAAAGCCCATTTCGTGAGTGACCACCACCATGGTCCGGCCTTCCTGCGCCAGCCCCTGCATGACCTTGAGCACATCGCCGACCAGTTCCGGATCCAGCGCGGAAGTCGGTTCATCGAACAGCATGACCTCCGGCTCCATCGCCAGGGCGCGGGCTATCGCCACTCGCTGCTGCTCGCCACCGGACATATGACCCGGATAGGCATCCTTGCGATGCGCAACGCCGACTTTTGCCAGGTAATACTCGGCCTTTTCCAGCGCTTCCTTTTTCGGTACGCCGAGCACATGCACTGGCGCTTCGATGATGTTCTGCAGGGCTGTCATGTGCGCCCACAGATTGAAATGCTGAAACACCATCGACAAGCGCGAGCGCATGCGCTGCAACTGCCTGGGGTCGGCAGCCTTCAGGCCGCCTTCCTTGTTCGGCACCAGCTTGAGCTCTTCATTGTTGAGCAGGATCCTGCCGGCATGGGGTTGCTCAAGCAGGTTGATGCAACGCAGAAAAGTGCTTTTACCCGAACCACTGGAACCAATGATGCTGATGACATCGCCTGCCCTGGCTGTCAGAGAAACTCCCTTGATTACTTCATGACTGCCATAACGCTTGTGCAGGTCCTGGACTTCAAGTTTGTTCATGCTTTCAATTCTCACAAGACAGTCAGTCACTGAGCAGGCGCCCCTGGCGCAGCGCAGTACGCCCCGCCACTTTGGCCAGCCAGAAACCTGGTTGAGCATAGCGAAGCCGCTCGATGGCGAATAACACACCGGCAGTATTCGCACAGATGGTGCTGACCCGATCGGACAGCGGGTCGATGACCTCGAACAACGGATCGCCGACTTCGACCCGGCTTCCCACCTCGCGCAGGAAACTCACCACGCCAGGATGAGGCGCGTATAGAAGCTCGGTGCCCTCGAACGGCATGCCTTCGCAGGCTTCACGAACCGGTTGCGGCCAGTCGCCACTGATAAAGCCCTGCTCGGCCAGAAACGCCAGAATACCTTCGGCATGGGTTTCGGCCTCAGCCCTGCCGGTATCGGCCTGGCCACCCAGTTCAATGGTCGTGGCCAGACAGGCCAGGGGAATCTGCGCATCGGCAAAGATTCGCGACAGACGCAGCCACGGCAGCGAACAGGCCTCATCGAAGGAGCTGCCACC
Source organism: Pseudomonas cichorii (assembly GCF_003700275.1). Lineage (GTDB taxonomy): Bacteria > Pseudomonadota > Gammaproteobacteria > Pseudomonadales > Pseudomonadaceae > Aquipseudomonas > Aquipseudomonas cichorii_B. The sequence continues at coordinate 39,601 of NZ_RBRE01000003.1, forward strand.
GGAGTCCTCGGCCAGCAGCGCCACCTTGATATCCAGATGCGCAGACAGCGAACGCCATTGCGGCCAATGCTGCGGCAAGGCGTACATGTGCAGGGCGGCATCGGCATCGCAATGCAGATCGAGCACCACATCGGCAGTGCAGGCATGGCCGAGCAACAGGCGCTGCATACCCTGCAATTCGCTTTGCGCAGCCGGCAAACGCTCCAGCGCCGCGCTCATGGCCTGACGAATCAGTTGAATATTGGCCCGCGGATCATCGCCCAGCTGGCCTTCCAGCATCTCGGCGACCGGCTCGCTCAATTCGGTGAAGTCGCGATTGAAATTCTTGCCGCTGCCGAACTCGAAACGCCCTTGATGCGCGCCTTGCAGCAGTTGCCCAAGGCCCAGCGGATTGGCTACGGGAACCAGCTCGATGACGCCCTTGAGAGCACCCTGCTCTTCAAGCTGAGCCAGGCGCTTTTTCAGCTCCCATGCCGTGCGCATGCCCGGCAACTCGTCAGCGTGCAGGCTGGCCTGGATATAGGCCTTGCGCTCACCGCTACCGAAACGAAAGACACTCAGTTGACGCTCGGTGCCGAGGCTGCCCCACGGCAATACATGATCGATTCTTTGCATGTCAGACCTTGCGCGGGGCCAGATAACCCAGCCAGCGACGTTCAGCAAGCTTGAACAGTCGCACCAGAATGAATGTCAGGCACAGATAGAAAACGCCTGCGGTTATGTACGCCTCGAAAGGCAGGTAGAACTGGGCATTGACCGTGCGCGCCGCACCGGTGATGTCGATCAGGGTCACGATGGAAGCCAGACTGGTGGTCTGCAGCATCATGATCACTTCATTGCTGTACTGCGGCAGCGCCCGGCGCAGTGCCGAAGGCAACAGGATGCGGCGATACATCTTGATCGGCGACATGCCCATGGCCCTGGCCGCCTCGATCTCGCCAGCGGGTGTGGCCTTGAGACTGCCGGCAATGATCTCGGCAGTGTAGGCGCTGGTATTGATGGCAAAAGCCAGGCAGGCGCAGAAGCTGGCACTGGACAGCATCGGCCACAGGAAACTCTCGCGCACCGCCTCGAACTGGGCCAGCCCGTAATAGATCAGGAACAACTGCACCAGCATGGGTGTGCCGCGAATCACGTAGGTGTACAACCAGGCCGGCAGGTTGACCCAGCGACGTTTGGAGACACGCATCAACCCCAGCGGCAAGGCCGCAAGCAGGCCGAACGACAGGGAAATGCCCAGCAGCTTCAGGGTCACCAGCAGACCGCCAAAGTACAGCGGCAGGCTTTCCCACACGACGTTGTAGTCGAAGATCATAGCTCGGCCGCCCTTACGCCCACGGAGTAGCGTTTTTCCAGATAACGCAAGGCGAGCAGCGAGACACTGGTAATGACCAGGTACATCGCAGCGACCGCCAGGAAAAAGGTGAAAGGCTCGCGGGTGGCATCTGCCGCCTGCTTGGCCTTGAACATCATGTCTTGCAGGCCCACCACGGAAATCAACGCGGTTGCCTTGGTCAGGACCAGCCAGTTATTGGTAAAGCCGGGAATCGCCAGACGGATCATCTGCGGAACCAGAATCCGGAAAAACACCTTGAGGCGACTCATGCCATAGGCCATGCCCGCTTCGGCCTGCCCCTTGGGAATGGCCATGAAGGCACCACGAAAGGTTTCTGACAGATAGGCACCGAAAATGAACCCCAGAGTACCGATACCGGCCATCAGGGGGTTGAGGTCGATATAGTCATCGAAGCCCAGCAGCGGAGCGACGCGATTGAGCAGATCCTGGCCACCATAGAAGATCAGCAGGATCAGCACCAGATCGGGAATGCCGCGAATCACGGTGCAATAAAGATCACCCAGCCACGCAAGCCAACGTACAGGCGACAGGCGCAGTGCCACGCCAATCAGACCGAGGACGATTGCCAGGGCCATCGACGAGAGGGCCAACTGCAAGGTCAGCCAGGCACCTTCGAGGATTACAGCCCCGTAGCCTTTCAACATGTTGTACGGTCCTCGAACCGGGGTATAAAAAATGGCGCAATCCAGGCTGCCCTGCTTGCGCCATCTCGTTCAGTGGTGTTGCGACAACTTACTTGCCGTAGATATCGAAATCGAAGTACTTGTCCTGGATTGCCTTGTACTTGCCGTTGGCACGAATCGCGGCAATCGCAGCGTTGATTCGCTCCAGATTGGCCTTGTCGCCCTTGCGCACGGCGATGCCGATGCCTTCACCGAAGTATTTCGGATCGGTGAACGAAGGCCCGGTGAAAGCATAGCCCTTGCCTGCGTCGGTCTTCAGGAAACCGTCCTGCAGCAGGGTGGCGTCGGCGACGGTGCCGTCCAGACGACCTGCTGTGATATCCAGGTAGATTTCGTTCTGCGAACCGTAAGGCGTGACTTCTGCACCCAGGGGAGCCAGAGCTTCGCGGGCAAAGCGCTCGTGGATCGAGCCACGTTGCACACCGATTTTCTTGCCCTTGAGTTCAGCGAGGTTTTCGCCGACCACGGTACCTTCCTTCATCACCAGACGAGCCGGGGAATTGTAGTACTTGCCGGTGAAATCAACGGACTTCCTGCGGTCGTCGGTAATCGACATCGAGGACAGGATGGCGTCGATCTTGCGTACCTTGAGTGCCGGGATCAGGCCGTCGAATTCCTGCTCGACCCAGGTGCACTTGACCTTCATCTCTTCACACAGGGCATTACCGATGTCGTAGTCAAAACCTACGATGCTGCCATCAGGTGCCTTGGAAGCGAACGGAGGGTAAGCGGCTTCGATACCGATCTTGAGCGGTTTTTCATCGGCGAAAACCGGCTGGGCCAGCACAGACAACGCCAGCGCGCCAAGAAGCATGAGCTTTTTCATTTACAGGACTCCATCGATGAAACACGACAAATGGCAAAGTGAGCGAGAGCCCAAGATGCGAAAGAACAATCCGGAGAGAGCGACGCCAGGCAACTGATACCGAAATTCCGGTCAGACGACCTCTGACAAGTGAAGGGCATTTTAGCGACAGGTACGAAGTCGATATTTCTTCAATGCGACAACTAGTTACAGATGCACCGAGAAACCCTCAAAACCCCATTGACAGACAGAAAACTTCATGATTCTGAAAATCAGAAAAAGCAGTTAATGCAGCAAAAAGCGCGCCCATTATTGGCAAAGCCTTCTAATACGGCAAGTCCAGCATTGTAAACACGGACGAAGCGCTGAGAAACGCACCACATTCCTACAAAAAATCATCATGACGTCCTACAAAGAAGCAGGCTCGATAACCCATGGGTGAACGGGTAACACTTCGATATATATCCTTTTTGCGGCGGCCCGCCGTAAAGACGGAGCCGGTAGTCGCACTACCGGATAATCTGGATATGCCCAACTGCACGCGCCTGTTCCTTGTTGATCCCTGCCGCTTTCGCGAATGAATTCGCTCCTGCTGGCCCAAAACCAGAAACGCCCCGTCCGGCGTTGACCGGACGGGGCGTTTCTCATCGCATCAAGGAATCAGGCAGCGCTCATCGTCTTGTGGGTATCGACCAGATGCTGAACCACACCCGGATCTGCCAGCGTCGAAATATCGCCCAACGAATCGTATTCGCCCGTCGCAATCTTGCGCAGAATACGACGCATGATCTTGCCCGAACGAGTTTTCGGCAGCCCTGGCGCCCACTGAATGAAATCAGGCGAAGCGATCGGACCAATCTCCTTGCGCACCCAGTTGCGCAACTCGATACGCAAGGCTTCGTCCGGCACCTCACCCGCATTCAAAGTGACATAGACATAAATGCCCTGCCCCTTCAGATCATGCGGCACACCCACCACAGCAGCCTCGGCGACTTTCGGGTGCGCAACCATCGCACTCTCGATCTCGGCTGTACCCATACGGTGGCCTGAAACGTTGAGCACATCGTCCACACGTCCGGTAATCCAGTAGTAACCGTCCTCATCGCGACGAGCCCCGTCACCGGTGAAATACATGCCACGGAAAGTCTTGAAGTAGGTATCGACGAAACGGTCATGGTCGCCATACAGCGAACGGGACTGGCCCGGCCAGGAATCCAGAATCACCAGATTGCCTTCCGCCGCACCTTCGATCAGGTTACCCAGGTTATCCACCAGCGCCGGGATCACACCAAAGAACGGACGGGTCGCCGAGCCGGGTTTCAGGGCCGTTGCACCAGGCAGCGGGCTGATCAGGATGCCACCAGTTTCGGTCTGCCACCAGGTATCGACAATCGGGCAGTTTTTCTTGCCCACTGTGTCGTAGTACCAGCCCCAGGCCTCAGGGTTGATCGGCTCACCGACCGAACCCAGCAGACGCAGGCTCGAACCGTCGGCGCCTTCCACCGACTTGGTACCTTCGGCCATCATGGCGCGAATCGCGGTCGGGGCGGTGTAGAGAATATTGACCTTGTGCTTGTCGACGATCTTCGACACACGAGTGATGTCCGGATAGTTCGGCACACCCTCGAACAGCAACGTGGTCGCGCCATTGGCCAGCGGGCCGTAGACGATATAGCTGTGACCCGTGACCCAGCCCACATCCGCCGTACACCAGTAGACTTCGCCCGGCTTGTAGTCGAACACGCGCTCATGGGTCAACGCGGCATACAGCAAGTAGCCGGCAGTGGTGTGCAACACGCCCTTGGGTTTGCCGGTCGAGCCGGAGGTATAAAGGATGAACAGCGACTCTTCGGCGCCCATTTCTTTCGGCGCGCAGGTGCTCGATGCCACTTCCAGCAGAGCGTGATACCAGATGTCGCGGTGACGGTTCCACTCGATCTCGCCGCCGGTGCGCTTGCAAACGATGACCTTCTGCACGCTGCTGGTTTCAGGGTTGGTCAACGCCCGGTCGACGTTGGCCTTGAGTGCAGTCTTCTTGCCGCCGCGCAGACCTTCGTCGGCAGTGATCACCACTTTGGAGCTGCAGTCGATAATCCGGCCAGCCAGAGCCTCAGGCGAGAAACCGCCGAACACCACCGAGTGAATCGCACCGATCCGGGCGCACGCCAGCATGGCGACCACAGCCTCAGGGATCATGGGCATATAAATAGTGACGACATCGCCGCGGTGTACATCCTGGCCGCGCAAGGCGTTGGCGAACTTGCAGACTTCGGCATGCAACTCGCGGTAGGTAATTTCACGATGTTCGGAAGGATCGTCGCCTTCCCAGATGATTGCGATGCTGTCGCCGCGCTCTTCCAGATGGCGATCCAGGCAGTTGTAGGCAACGTTCAGGGTGCCGTCGGCAAACCATTTGATATCGACACGGTGATCGTCGAAAGAGGTCTGTTTGACGTGGGTAAAGGGTTTGATCCAATCGAGGCGCTGCGCCTGCTCGCGCCAGAAACCATCCGGGTTGACTACCGACTGCTGGTACATGGCCTTGTAGGTCGCCTCATCGGTCAGCGTATTGGCTGCGACTTCGGGGCGCACGGGGTACAGAGAAGCTGCACTCATCTTGGATACCTCGGTGGAATAGTTGTTGTTTTATGACTCTGTTGTATCCCGCCACATCCCGTGGGGCCATTCGACGATGGTCTTACCGCCTGCCCCCGTGATCCCCCGGCGCGCCAGGCAGACAACCCGAAGCAGAAAGTTCATTGTCGATTATTACCGTTTCGATAAAAGCCATTATCAAAACACTTCCTGTATAACGCCCTGCAAGAGGCATAGAATCAGCTCCGCCAACAAGGCAACCAACTAACAGCCCCCACGCTGGTTTATCGAACACAACTCAATGCTCGCCCGCACATCACCTCAAAAGGCCGATGTGTCCCCGCTCGAATTCAAGAAGGTAATTAGCACATGAACGTTTCAATGCTGGTTCTGGCACTTTGCGGCTTCAGTACTCTGGCCATGGCCGAAGAATCGCAGACAAAAACAGCAGCGCAGCCCGTACCGGTGGAGCAATACAGCTACGACACGCATCCCGACATTGCCCGGGTTCTGTCTGTAAGCAAGACGCCAGACGTCTGCAGGGTCGTCCCGGCACGCATGCGCTATGAGGACTCGCAGGGACAACAGCACATCATGAGTTACCTGGTCATGGGCAACGGCTGCAATAACGGCTGAACAACTTTCCATGCACCGACTGTACGTCGGAGTTATTTCAACACTGACGTACAGCCTGAACTTTCAGCCCACACCCATAATATTAAATCTTGCATCCCGAACATTTAATCAGTCCATGAAAAATCAATAACCGAATACTTTCATGCCCAGCAAAAATCGCCATCGATATCCACATTGCATGGCAAATCCGGCCGGCCTGAAAAATGCCTGGCCTACCCTAAACCGAAAGAAATAGTCCAATAACTGTACGCCAAGACGCGCCCGATCAGGCTACCCTGTAAAAAAACAATAACTCCCCAGGGAGGTAGCATGAGCCAGACGCAATACGTGGCCCGTGAACCCGATGCCACAGGCTTCATCGATTATCAGCCTGCCGAACACGCAGTCTGGAACACGCTGATCACCCGTCAGATAGAGGTGATTCAAGACCGTGCCTGCCAGGAATATCTGGACGGCATCGAACAGTTGAACCTGCCCCACGACCGTATCCCGCAACTGGGCGAAATCAACAAGGTACTGGGCGCGACCACCGGCTGGCAGGTGGAGCGGGTTCCGGCGCTGATTCCGTTCCAGACCTTCTTCGAGCTACTGGCCAGCAAGCGCTTTCCGGTGGCCACCTTCATTCGCAGCGCAGAAGAACTCGACTACCTGCAAGAGCCGGATATCTTCCATGAAATCTTCGGCCACTGCCCGTTGCTGACCAATCCATGGTTTGCCGAATTCACCCATACCTACGGCAAGCTGGGCCTGAGCGCGAGCAAGGAACAGCGGGTCTATCTGGCGCGCCTGTACTGGATGACCATCGAGTTCGGCCTGGTGGATACTGCGCAAGGACGCAGGATATACGGCGGCGGTATTCTCTCTTCGCCCAAAGAAGCGGTGTACAGCCTGTCACCGGCACCGGAACATCAGCTTTTCGATCCACTTGAAGCGATGCGCACGCCCTATCGCATCGATATCCTGCAACCCGTCTATTTCGTGTTGCCCAGCCTCAAGCGCCTGTTCGATCTCGCCCATGAAGACATCATGAGCCTGGTCAGTCAGGCCACGCAGCTGGGTCTGCATCCCCCTAAATTCGAGCCACGGCCGCCTACCCGAAACCACGCGGCCTGAACAGGAGTCCTGGCATGTCATCTCTCAATCAAGCCCATTGCGAAGCCTGTCGCGCTGACGCCCCGCAGGTCAGCGAAGCCGAACTGGCCGATCTGATCAAACAGATCCCGGACTGGAACATTGAAGTACGCGACAACGTGATGCAACTGGAGAAAGTCTTTCTCTTCAAGAATTTCAGATTCGCCCTGGCGTTTACCAATGCCGTCGGCGCCATTGCCGAGGCCGAAGGTCATCATCCGGGGCTGCTGACCGAATGGGGCAAGGTGACCGTGACCTGGTGGAGCCACTCGATCAAGGGCCTGCATCGCAATGACTTCATCATGGCCGCGCGCACCGACCAGGTAGCCCTGGACGCCGAGGGCCGCAAGTGATGCATTTCAAGGAGATTCAGCGGGTCCCGGATGATCCGATCCTCGGCCTGATCGCGGCCTATGCCAGTGACAGCAACCCGGACAAGTTCGACCTTGGCGTGGGCGTCTACAAGGATGCCCAGGGCCTGACCACCATCCCGCGTGCCGTCAAGCTGGCCGAGCAACAACTGATCGAGCAGCAACTGACCAAGACCTACATCGGTGGGCATGGCGATGCGCGTTTCGGTGCCTTGCTGAGCGAGCTGGTCCTGGGCAGCGACTCGCCCGTGCTCAAAGCCGGACTGGCCGGCACCACCCAGACACCGGGCGGAACCGGAGCCTTGCGCCTGACTGCCGACTTCATTGCCGAATGCCTGCCGGGCAAGGGCATCTGGCTCAGCGATCCGACCTGGCCGATCCACGAAAGCATCTTCAACAAGGTTGGCCTCAAGGTCAGTCACTACCCTTACGTGGGTAGCGACAATCGCCTGAACGTCGAAGCCATGCTGCATACTCTGGCGCAGATTCCCGAAGGCGATGTGGTACTGCTGCATGCCTGCTGCCACAACCCGACCGGTTTCGACCTGAGCCATGACGACTGGCGTCAGGTGCTGGAAATCGTGCGCAGCCGCCACCTGCTGCCGCTGATCGATTTTGCCTACCAGGGCTTCGGTGACGGTCTTGAACAGGACGCCTGGGCCGTGCGCCTGTTTGCTGCCGAGCTGCCGGAATTGCTCATCACCAGTTCCTGCTCGAAAAACTTCGGCCTGTACCGCGAACGCACCGGCGGGCTGATCGTCTGTGCGGACAACCCGGAAAAACTGCAGGATGTACGCAGCCAGCTCTCGGGCATCGCTCGCAACCTGTGGTCCAACCCTCCAGATCATGGCGCAGCGGTGGTCGCGCAGATTCTGGGTGATCCCGAACTGAAAAACCTGTGGGCCGAAGAGGTCGAAGAGATGCGCCAGCGTATCGCGCAACTTCGTAGCGGCCTGGTCGAAGCCCTGAAGCCATTGGGGTTGGGCGAGCGTTTTGCGCACATCGCCATGCAGCGCGGAATGTTTTCCTATACCGGGCTCAATAACGGACAGGTCGCACGCCTGCGCCACGAACACAGCGTTTATATGGTCAACGCCGGACGAGCCAATATTGCCGGTATCGATGCAACGCGCCTCGCGCAACTGGCCCAGGCAATTGCAGCCGTGTGCAAGGAATGAAGGCCTTTGGCAGGACACTGAAAAGCCGTTTTTGTTTCACTCACTGACCAGCGGATCGAAAAAATATCCGGATTGTCATTTTCAGTGCTGTATCCTGCAGAAGCTTTTTAAAGCACGGTTCAATCTGCAAACCCTTGTGAGGCGACGACGATGCATGAAATCCCAAACTTCCCCTTCCCAAGTCAACAGGAACCAAAGCAGTCTCCCCTGGCTCAACAGGAGCTTGGTCAAACTGCCGCAATGAAAGCAGCATCCTCGGCTGAAACCAGCCAGAAAGCCCGACGCAAAGACTGAAGGCGATTGTTTTCAGGCGTATCGAAAACCGGTTTGACCGCTTTTCAATACGCCTGAAAAACCAACCACGAAAAGCAGATTCATGACCGATTTCACCGAACACCAGGCCAAGGCCCTGATTGGCGCTGCGGAAAAGATGATCAATATCTGGGAACGTCTGAGCCCGGAAAAACAGAGCGCCCTGCTCGCCCGTTTCGGTACCCAGGAAAATGCCCTGGCGGCCTTGATCACTACCCAGCTCGTGGCTTCAAGCAACGAGTAAGTCTCTGCCCTGCGCTTTAATTTCGTTTTATTCGCCTGTATCCGCCGCTGCATCGTTATCATGGCCACTTCGAGAGCTTGCTAAGGGTTTTGCCTGCGCCGGTTTCGTACGCCCTGCTCTCGCCCATCCGTCGCCAGAATGGACCGCTACCTAATGCCCCAGATACAAAACGCCGCCCAGCAACCGCCTTTGATGGTGACGTTGCAGGTCGTGTCTATCGTGCTTTTCACCTTTATCGGCTACCTGAACATCGGTATCCCGCTCGCCGTACTGCCAGGCTATGTGCATACCGATCTGGGCTTTGGCGCAGTAGCCGCCGGGCTGGTGATCAGCGTGCAATATCTGGCGACGCTGGTCAGCCGGCCATGGGCGGGTCGCATCATCGATAACCTGGGCAGCAAGAAAGCAGTGCAATACGGCCTGACCGGATGCGGGCTCAGCGGGGTCTTCATGTTGCTGCCCCTCGCCATGCCCGGCTGGCCGGTGGCAAGTCTGGTCAGCCTGTTCCTTGGCCGCATTCTATTGGGCAGCGCGGAAAGTCTTGTGGGCTCCGGCTCGATTGGCTGGGGCATCGGCCGGGTTGGCGCACATAACACCGCCAAGGTGATTTCCTGGAATGGCATCGCCAGCTATGGCGCGCTGGCAATCGGCGCGCCTCTGGGCGTGTGGCTGGTCAAGTCGCTTGGGCTGTGGACCATGGGAGTCAGCATCATGCTGCTGTCCACACTCGGGCTGCTGCTGACCCTGAAGAAACAGGCTGCGCCTATCGTGCATGGCGAACGCCTGCCCTTCAGTCATGTGCTGAAACTGGTTTTCCCCCATGGCATGGGCCTGGCGCTGGGTGCCATCGGCTTCGGCACCATCGCGACATTCATCACCCTGTATTACGCCAGTAACAACTGGGCCAATGCGGTCTGGGCCCTGAGCCTGTTCGGCGCCTGCTTCATCATTGCGCGGCTGCTGTTCGGCAACCTCATCAATCGCCTGGGCGGATTCCGCGTGGCGATTGCCTGCCTGTCAGTAGAGAGCCTGGGGCTGTTGCTGCTGTGGATCGCACCGACTCCCGACCTTGCCCTGGCCGGAGCTGCCTTGAGCGGCTTTGGTTTCTCGCTGGTTTTCCCGGCACTGGGCGTCGAAGCGGTGAATCTGGTCCCGGCTGCCAGTCGCGGTGCGGCGGTGGGCGCCTATTCATTGTTCGTCGACCTGTCGCTGGGCATCACCGGCCCGTTGGCAGGCGCGATTGCGGCCGGGTTCGGTTTTGTCTCGATCTTTCTGTTCGCCGCGCTGGCATCCCTGAGCGGGCTGGCCCTGAGTGTCTATCTGTATAAACAGGCGCAGGTATTACGGGAACAGAAGAGCCCGTGAAGGCCGGTCAGTAATCCACCTTGCCGCGCCCGGCCTTGATCGAGCCACGCTTGCTCTTGGACTCCAGACGACGGGTCCTGGAACCCAGCGTCGGCTTGGTCGGGCGCCGCTTCTTTTCAACCTTGGCAGAGTTGACGATCAGTTCGCTCAAGCGCAACAACGCATCGGCACGATTCTGTTCCTGGGTGCGGTACTGCTGCGCCTTGATCACAATCACGCCATCGCCGGTAATGCGGCTGTCACGCAACGCCAGCAACCGCTCCTTGTAGAACGGCGGCAATGACGAAGCGTTGATATCGAAACGCAAATGCACCGCACTGGAAACCTTGTTGACGTTCTGTCCACCCGCGCCTTGCGCGCGAATGGCGGTCAACTCGATTTCGGTGTCCGGTAGATGGACGTTGTTGGAGATGATTAACATTGAGTTCTCAGGGCAATTGCAGAGAGCATCTTACTCGCGATTAAAAAATCACTTAACCCCTCTCTTCCAAGGCGGCTGCCGGCAACATTGATCACGCTCGATACGCAAAGGCCAGCCACTGATCAATCCGGTTCATGACCTTATGCAACCAGACAGCTTATTCAGGTTGAGGGCGGCCTTTACCATGCAGGCTTTTCTGGATCCCGAGCAATCGATGTATGCTGCCGGGGCCGGGCGACATGTCAGCGGATGACTCATAAACAAGAGAGACACAGATGATCAGGGATTTCGCGCTGCGCGACTATTTCAGCGGCCTGCTGGCCTTCATGGCCGTCGCCCGGGAGCGCAGCTTCACCCGTGGCGCGGCACAGCTGGGCCTGTCGCAATCTGCGGTCAGCCATGCCGTTCGCGGCCTGGAAACCTCACTGGGCGTCCGGCTGCTGGCACGCAATACCCGCAGCGTGACCCCGACCGAAGCCGGTGAGCGACTGCTGAAAAACATCACTCCGCAGTTCGAGGAGATCGACGCAGAACTGTCCTCGCTCCAGGACCTGCGCGACTCGCCCACCGGCACGATACGCATCACGGCCTCCAACCATGCCATTCGTGGCGTGCTTTCGCCGAAACTGAAGAAGTTTCTACCCAGGTACCCCGGGATCAAGGTTGAGCTGTTCTCCGAAAACCAGATCGTCGACATCGCCGCGCAACGCTATGACGCCGGCGTTCGCCTGGGTGAACAGCTCGATCAGGACATGATTGCGGTGCGCATCAGTCCCGATGTCCGCTTTACCGTAGTGGGCACCAAGACTTACTTCGCCAAATACCCAATACCTCAAACTCCCGGCGACCTGATCAGTCACAACTGCATCAATATTCGCTTCTCCACCCATGGCGGCCTGTGGCCCTGGGAATTCGAGCGCGATGGCAACCAGCTCAACGTGCGGGTTGATGGCCAGCTTATCTACAACAATATCTACGAAGTACTCGATGCCGCGATTGCCGGCCTTGGCCTGGCGTATGTCCCTGAAGACCTGGCCAATGCCTATATTCGCTCCGGGCACTTCATTCAGTGCCTGCAAGACTGGTGTCCGCTGTGGTCAGGGTTTCATCTGTACTACCCGAGCCGCAGACAGCCTTCAGGCGCAATGTCGCTGCTGATTGCCGCGCTGCGTCACGAGGAGTAGCACGGTTCAGGAAGAAACCGCGCCAACAGGGTACGCAACGGATTCGTCATCCGGCACTTCCTGGCGCTGTTTGGCGATGGCGACCGAATACTCACGGGGCAGCGGAACGTTGTTCTTGGCGGCAAGAATTTCGGCCATGACGCTGACCGCAATTTCTGCGGGAGTCTTGCTGCCGATATAGACGCCGATGGGGCCGCGCAGGCGCTGCAAGGATGCTTCTGTCTCGCCGAAATGGGTTATCAGCCGTTCCCGGCGACTCTGGTTGTTGCGCCGCGAGCCGATGGCTCCGATATAGAACGCCTGGCTTTTCAGGGCTTCCAGCAGCGCAAGATCGTCCAGTTTGGGGTCGTGGCTCAGCGCGACAATGCAGGTACGCAGATCAGGCCTCAAAGCCGCCACCACATCGTCGGGCATGCCGCTGCTCTTCTCCACACCCGCGACCGCCCAGGTGTCCATGTACTCGATGCGCGGATCGCACACGGTCACCTTGAATCCATTGAACAGTGCCATGGTGGAAACATACTCGGCCAGGGCTCCGGCGCCGATCAGCAGCATGCGATAGCCGGGGCCCAGAGTGTTGACCAGGCAATCGCCGTCGAACCTGAGTTCTTCGGGGATCGGTGTCGTCTCCAGGCTTGCGTGACCATCGGCCAGGTTCACACTGCGCCGCACCAGAGAACCTTGCTCAAGGCTGGCAACCAGTTGCTGCAGGGTTTGCAGCACCGGGTTGAACTCCAGGACCAGTTCCAGAGTGCCGCCACACGGCAGCCCGAAACGGTGGGCTTCATCAGCGCTGACACCATAGCGCACCACCTCGGGCGGCATCTGCGGAATGCTGCCGGCACCGTAGGCCGTGGTGTAGCGATGGATCAGATCATCCTCGATGCACCCGCCCGAGACGCTGCCCACCGCCCGGCCATCGTCCCGCAGGACCATCATCGAGCCTACCGGCCGTGGCGATGAACCCCAGGTTCGTACCACCGTCGCAAGCAGGATCTGCCGACCACCGGCAAGCCAGTCACAGGCAGTGCGCAGCACCAGCGCATCAATGCTCTCCATGATCAACGTCCTGTCTGTTCACGATGCAATGAAAAGCCTGGGCCATGGGTTTGCTCACGGGGGGTCGGGAGTGCAAGGAAATACACAAGGAAGAATAGAAGCGGAATCAATGCTCTGCCCTTTTCGGGACATCCTTCATTAAAGAGCCCGAATGGCTGCAGGGAAAGACCGTAATGACGAATATAGTCATGAGCCATATCGATCAATCGCAGCGCACACCGCCAATCGGCTTCAGGCTTGCTGCGGCAGTGTTTGGCTCTTGATACAGTTGCCCCCCGCCCATGCAGAGAGTCGATGAATGCCCAAGGAAAACTACAGCGACCTGCTCGCACTGATTGCCGTAGCGCGAGAGCGCAGTTTTACCCGGGCAGCGTCTCAACTGGGCATCTCGCAATCCATGCTCAGCCACACCATTCAGGGCCTGGAGGCACGTCTGGGCGTGCGCCTCCTGACTCGTACCACGCGCAGTGTTTCCGTGACCGAAGCCGGTGAGCGCCTGCTGCAAACCGTCGAACCGCGGCTCAAGGCCATCGAGGCCGAGCTGATCGCCGTCGCCGAATTCAAGGATACACCTGCGGGCAATATCCGCATCACGGCCACCGACCATGTCATCGACACACTGCTCTGGCCGAAGCTGGCGCAGATTCTGCCCAAATATCCGCAAATCAGCGTGGAAATGGTCATCGACTACGGCCTGACCGATATCGTCGCCGAAAACTTCGATTTCGGCATTCGCCTGGGCGACGGGCTGGCGAAGGAAACCGAAGCGGTGCGTATCGCTCCCGACATGCGTCTGGTGATCGTCGGTGCGCCCTCGTATCTGGAATCCCGCACGATGCCCGACAAGCCTCAGGATCTTACCGAGCATGAATGCATCAACATGCGCTTGCCGACCCGCGGCGGTTTATATGCCTGGGAACTGAAAAAAGACAATCGCCAAGTCAACGTGCGGGTAAAAGGCAAACTGATTTTCAACGGCATCAACCAGATCCTCAATGCCGCCGTGTCCGGCTTTGGCCTGGCCTATGTTCCCGAGGACATGGCGCAACCGCATTTCGATGACGGCAGCCTGATCCCGGTGCTGGAAAGCTGGTGGATGAGCTTTCCGGGCCTGCATCTCTACTATTCCAGCAAACGCGAAAAATCGCGGGCGATGCAGACCCTCATCGATGAACTGAGGTACGAAGAGTAGTCAGCGAGGTACGCCGTCAACTCACGAACGCTCCACTGGCTTCTCGCGCATCGCCAACAGGCTCATGCGCAACTCTGAAGGCCGCAGCGGCTTGGACAGGACGGACACTTCCCGGGCCTGCAACTCTTCCAGCACCCTTTCCACTTCCCGGCCAGTGACGATCAGGGCCGGGACCTCCCAGCCACGCGCGGCACGAATGCTGTCGATACAGTCCAGGCCGTTGGCGGTAGTGCCCAGATCGTAATCGGCGACGATGATGTCGCAGTCGGTAATCAGGCCTTGCGCAGAACGTGCCGTCTGTACCTCGCAGCCCCAACGTTCGAGCAGCGCAGCGGTAGCCATCAGCACGTTATTGTCATCTTCCACCAGACAGATTTTCACACCTTCGAGCAGGCTGTCGCCGAGGCTCTTCCTGACCGACGGCAAAGCCGGAGCGGCCACTTCTTCAAGCCCGCGAATCGTCACCGAAGTCCCGCGATCCACCTGCGACTCAATACTGACCTGCACGCCGAGAAGCTGACTGAGGCGCTTGACGATGGACAAGCCCAGCCCCACACCTTCGACGTCTTTATCCCGTACATGGCGTACCCGGTAGAACTCATCGCAGACTTTGGGCAGGTGTTCGGCGGCAATGCCGCGGCCCTGATCATGAACGCTGATCGACAGGCCATCCTTGCGCCGACGTACACCGATCAGCACCGGATGCTCGGGGGCATATTTGAGCGCGTTGGAGAGGATGTTCTGCACCATGGTGGCGAGTAGCGTGCCATCGGTCCTGGCCCAGCGCCGGCAGGGCCTGACCCGTAACTCGACACCGGCCCAGCCGGCCGCCGCCGTGTTTTGCTGGACGATGTCGCGCAGCATCTCGTCCAGATTGACCACATCCGACTTGGCGGAAACCTTGCCGCTGTCCAGGGTGTAGATATCCAGAATGGAGCGAAACAGTTGCGATACGTTGTGCAGGGAACGATCGATGCTATCAACCAGTTTGCGCTCGTAATCGCCCAGTGGGCTGGCGCGCAGGCACGCGGTAAACATGCCGATGGAGTGAATCGGCTGACGCAGATCATGACTGGCCTGGGCGAGGAATCGCTCTTTCTCGCGATTGGCCACAGTGGCCTGCTCCGTTGCCTCGCGGGTTCTGACCAGCAGGATATGAGCGTAGGCCGGGACCAGAATGGTCACCGTGACCAGCATCACGACCATGAACGGCTGCGCCTGCCAGTACGGCGTCAATTGGTAGGTGATCAGGATCGACAGTAGCGCCAGGCAGGCAGCAACCGCCAGATAGCGCGAGCCGAAGCGCATGCCGTTGCCGAGCGTGACCCAGACCATCACACTGAAGATCGGCAGCGTCGCTTCCCCGCCGACGATCAACCCGATGGAAATCCCTGTGTAGTCATGCAGCATGCCCAGCACCCGGCGGACCGGATACACACCGGGATAACGCACGATGTGCTGACGCAGGATCATGGAAACCACCAGGAAGCCGGTGTAGTAACCAATGATCGGCTCGTACTGGTCCATGTCGAAGTTCGGCAGAAAGCCGATTGCAATCACATAAATGATGGCAAAGGTGGCGACGATCAATCTCAGTGTCGCCTGATCCAGTTCCGCGTTTCTCCGTTCCTGCATATGCGCCCCTTGCTTCAAGACAGGGCAAGTTGCCTACCCGTCCTGGACTTCACTATAAATACTGGCGCACTAATATCACTTAAATAGCCACTACTTGATAGTCACGGAAAATAACCAGATGAAAGGCGTATCATTTCTGATACAAATCATCTCTATCGAGTATGATGTGCCCACTTAACATACGGAAGCAAAGGCATGTCGTGCAGAATCATCGTGGCCGACGACCACCCTTTATTTCGTGAAGGCATGTTACGCACTATCGAGAGACTGTTGCCCGAGGCAGTTATCGAGCAAGCCGGCAATCTCAATGAAGTTCTGGCCCTGGCACGCACGGGCGATGAAGTTGATACGCTGATTCTCGATCTGCGCTTCCCCGGTCTGAGTTCGATGCAGACTATTGCCGAACTACGCGATGAGTTCAGACGTACAACCATCATTGTTGTGTCCATGATCGATGACCTGGAAACCATTTCCCAGGTCATGTCACATGGCGCCGATGGTTTTATCGGCAAGAACATCGACCCGCTGGAAATCACCGAGTCCATCATTGCGATCCGGCAGGGCGAAGTGGTCGTCAAATACAAGTCCGAAGGCTCTATCCTCAATGACTCGGAGGTCAAGGCACTCAGCCCGCTGACTTCGCGCCAGAAACAGGTTCTGAGCCTGGTCGCCGCCGGCAAGACCAACAAGGAAATTGCCAAGGAACTCGGTATCTCACCTTTCACGGTGCGTATCCACGTGTCCAGCCTGCTCAAGGTGCTTGGCGTGTCGACCCGCTCTGCTGCGGCGGCGCAATTTTCCAGCATGGCCATCAAGTAAGACCCGTAATTCTGGCTGTGCCGCTCTCTTCGCTCCACTGTCGGACCAGGAAACATGATGTCGCTACTTTCCAGATGCAAAGACCTGGAAATGATCCAGGCCCTGTTGCGAATGGCGGTCATCGCCACGTCCGCGCTGTATGCATTGATCATGTATGCGCTGGACGACATGCCGGAAAACAGGATGTGGGTGATCCTCGCCTACTGCCTGGGCTTCGGCGTTGTCGGCATCGGTCTGATCGTGCGTATAGCCCAGCGCCCGGGCGTCTCCACCCGGCGCCGGATGTTCGCGCTCGTGGTCGACAACCTTGCCGGGATCGTGACCATTACCGTGGGTGGCGAACCGATGCTGCCCGTGTATTCGGTGATGCTCAGCATGACGGTCGGCTACGGCATGCGTTACGGGCGCAACTACCTGTTGCTGGCCACCGGTTTTGCCATGGCTTCGCTGGCGATCATCATCGCGCTCACGCCATTCCTGCAGGAGCATCCCGCGGTCGCAGTGATGATGATCCTGACCATGCTGGTCCTGCCGCTGTTCGTGTACTTCCTGCTCTCGCGCCTGCATATTGCCCTGGAAGAAACCCAGGCAGCCAACGAGGCCAAATCGCAGTTTCTGGCTCAGGCCAGCCATGACCTGCGCCAGCCGATCCACTCGATCAGCCTGTTTACCGCCTGCCTGCATGACGCAAAACTGGGCACAGACGAACGTCGGCTGGTCGACAATATCGACCGGGCATTAAGCGTGGTGGAACAGCTTTTCCGCTCCCTGCTGGACAGCCACACGCTCAACCAGGGCGAAGTGACGGCGCGCCCGGAAAGCGTCGATGTCGACGCGCTCTTGAGTGGCCTGGCCAGCCAGAACAGCGAGGCAGCCAACTGGGCCGGGGTCGAAATCCGTGTGCGCCCCTGTCACCTGCATGTCTACAGCGACCCGGCACTGCTGCGCACCCTGCTGCAGAACCTGATCTCCAATGCATTCAAGTACGCTCCCGGCAAACCGATGCTGATTGGCTGCCGACGCCAGCATGGCAGGCTGAGCATTGGGGTCTATGACCTGGGCCGCGGCATATCGGCGCAACACCTGCCCCACCTGTGCGATGAGTTTTACCGGGTACGCGAAGAGCGCGATCAGGACATCGAAGGCGTCGGTCTCGGGCTGAGCATCGTCAACCGCATTGCCCGGCTGCTGGCGCTGAAAGTCGACATTCGCTCACGCCCGGAACGCGGCACGGCCGTAGTCATCAGCGGCCTTGAAACCGTGTCCGCAGAGCGCACGGAACCGACTCCCGAAATTGACTGGAACAAGCGCCTGCTGGGCGGTCTGCGGGTGTTGCTGATCGAGGACAACCTCAACGTGCTGCAAGCCACCGCCATGTTGCTGCGCAAATGGGGTTGCGAAGTGCAGACCGCCTCGGCCATCCCCAAGGTCCGCGTCGATTGCGATCTGGTCGTGACCGATTTCGACCTTGATCGCAGCGCCACCGGCGCAGACAGCATCGCTTACCTGAGCGAACTGCATGGCCGCCGGATACCCGCTATCGTCATCACCGGTCATGATCTTCAGCACGTCCAGCAATCGCTGAACGATCCACAGATCCCGGTCCTCTCCAAACCCCTGCGTCCTGCAGAACTGCGTTCGCTGCTACTTAGTTTCAAACTCAGACTGATGCGCGCCTCGGCATGAAACATGGCACCTGTATATGATACGCGCCCTATAACGATTTCTTCGCTGGCATCCTTTGAACTGAATATCGTATGGCAGCGACGTTATTAATAAAACGCACTGTTTCGGTGCTCTTGTTAAAGATGTATTGCCGCCCAACCGTTTGAATAAACCGTTGATGAGCGTTGTTTTCGAGATTCAATTACAGCAATAAATACGGATCCGGAAATACCGGCCCCGCACGCTGGCAAAGTGTACGACTCGTATCGCCACTCTCCCGGATCAGAAACGGTATGTTGCGCCGATCCCAAACAGATTTGCCTCGCTTTGATAGGTCGCACTGTAACTGCCCAGCGCATTGGCGCGGCTGACATCGACACTTTGTTCCTTGAGATAAGAGTAAGCCACATCAAGGGTCAATTGCTCAGTAACGTCATAGCCAGCACCAACACTGAATATTCGCCGATCCCCGGTAGGTGTACGCGGCGAACGATTGGTGTTGCTGGTCGGCGACTGATCCAGCACCAACCCCGTGCGCAATACCCATTGCGGACTCAAGCGGTAAGCAGTGCCGATGGCATAGGCCCAGGTATCGTGCCAGTTGAGGCCTTCCTGAATCGAACCGGCCAGAGCAGGTGCCAGCAAGCCACCTTGCGCTGCCGAAATGGGCTGGTTACGCAGGTTCAGGTCCTGCAGGCGACTCCAGCCCGTCCAGGTTGCGCTGGCATACAGTTTCCAGGCATCGCTCAACTCATGCGTGACCGAAAAGTCGTAGGACTCCGGCGTCGCCACCTGCAGGGTGCAGTCATAACGATTGCTGGCGAGCAATTGCGGTGGTGTTCCTGCCCCGGTGGCGACCCGAGTATGACAACCCAGCTTGTAGTCCACCCTGGAATGGTAAGTCAGCCCGAGCCGCGTCCTGTCGGTCGCATTGAACAGGAGGCCGATATTGAAGCCCACGGCAGTATCGTCGCCCTTGACCTGTACGTGGGTGTCGGCAATCGCCGGACTGAGCGTGACGTCAGACTCCAGGCTGCCCGCAATCCGGTTCAGGGTCGGCCCGAAGCCAATCGACAGCCTGTCATTGAATGCGTAACTGACAGTGGGCTGCAAGGTCACGACCTTGATGTCGCTCTTGCTGGCGAACATTCGTCCCTGAAAACCGCTTTCATAGTCGGTCGACAGGCCAAACGGTGCATAAACCCCGAAACCGAACGCCCAATGCTCATCAAGCTTTTGAGTATAGAAACCAAACGGTACGCTGCTGAACGGCACCATGTCGCCGTCGTTGCTGCCACTGGAACGCCCACTGGCGTTGCTGATGTCGGTGGACGCATCGATAAAGGTCACGCCCGCGGTGATCTGCCGGCCTGCAAGACGCGCCATCCCCGCCGGGTTGCCATACACCGTACTGGCATCCTCGGCCGCCGATGCACGCCCGGCCTGGCCGATACCCATGCCACTGAGGCTTTGCTCGGTGCGGGCAAAGCCGCCGGCAAAGAGTTGCGTCGATACGAAAACAGCGGTGAAGCCGAGGGTCGTCTTGAACATGCTCATTTCAATTATGGAACTCGTTATTGGTCAGCAGCGCAGTGCCGAGGGCGAGTCCATTCATGGCAACCCGAGAAGACCTGACCGGCAGTCAAAGCGGCCCGGCATCATTGCAGCCGACCCCACGCCGATAAGACTTTGCTGTTCGGTGATCTCGAAATTCAATGCAGCGGGCAAGGCTACCAGTCGCACAAACGGCACTCCATAGTGCACATGTGCTATATGAAATCCCGCCCATTCATGCAGGCCAAGCGCTTGTGAGTCTATTCATGAGCAGGATGCCGATTACCTGTCGGGTCCTGGATCTGGATGGCTCGCCCTTCTTTCCAGGCATCAGCGCCCGGCAGCAAGGCGGGGGCAGCGATATCTTTCCTGGCCTCTTTATTGGCTGCACTGCTGATGCCAAATCGCTTATCGCGCTCTGCAACCATCTGCTCATCAACCTGGCCATCAGCGGTAAAGCCCATCATCAATTGAGGAACGCCCAGCGGCAGTTGCTTATCCATGTCGGTATGCCAGGTATGCCAGGTCTTGCCGTAGGTTCGCACCAGCTTTTCCATCAGGGCATGCTCTGCCGGTTGCGGAATACCCGGTGCGATCAACTGCCCGGATTTGACCTCATGTACATGGCTATGCCAGAGCGCCTTTTCCTGCTCAGGGAGCTTGAGAAACTGTTGCTCACTGACGATGTATTCCACGCCCATCAACTTGGCATCCTTCATATTGCCGTCGAAAATCACACACTGAATGACCTCTTCATTGAGGATCGAGCAGTAATGATGAGCCTCCATCTGCTCCTGCATGCGGCCATTGTAAAAATGAAAGCCGTCGAGGTAGGCATTCAACTCATCGACTGGAGGGCGACCCTGCAATACCTCTGCCCCCACATCAAGGGCCTTGGCCAACGGCGCTGTAGCCTCCCCGGGTGCCACGACCGGGGAGTGGGTGTTGTTGTCGCCACAGGCCAGCAATGCGCCCATGCACAACGAAATGGTTGAAAACCCGAGTGCTGTCGAGCAAGAACGACGCACATTGAAATCTTTCATCTTTCCTCTCCCTGACCATCTGCGGTCGGACCGGTTGGCGCACGCCACACTCAGGCGCGATGGCGCAGGCGACAAGGTTCTGAACGCGGACCTGCAGTCAGGTTTCAACATTCTGTCGGGCCAACAAAAGCAGGCATAAAGCTACTGTACCCTTCGGGAAATAGGCTGAACGATGGAGATAGGCCTGAGTCGGTATTCATGACGGCAATAAATGCCATGTCACAAGACTGATAAAAGGAAAGATCAAATGGCCCATTTAATTAAAACATCCGCGCTCGCTTTATTGATTTCCCTGGCAGGTCAGGCGGCCTTCGCGGCTCAAGACGACGACTTCGTGGAAGATGCCTCTGCCAAAGGTGTTGCCGAAGTGGAAGCCGGCAAGCTCGCGCAGGAAAAGGGCAGTTCTGCCGATGTGAAAAGCTTTGCCGAGATGATGGTCAAAGACCACATGGCAGCCAACACCAAGCTCAAGGCACTGGCCGAGAGCAAGAAGCTGGAAGTTTCGAGTGACGCGCAAATGATGGATAAAGCGAAGTCAATGATCCTCGAGCTACGGAGCGCCAAGTCTTTTGATCAGGCGTACGCCAACAATCAGGTGATGGCCCACGAGGAAACCATTGCTCTGTTCGAGGAGCAGGTGGCAAACGGTAAGGACGCCGAACTCAAGGCTTTCGCGACTGATACATTGCCCAAGCTGAAGGAACATCTTGTTCGGGCGAAGAAGCTGGCTGAAGCGCACGGTGGGAATGCAGGCCAATAACGCTTGCTGATTCGTCAGGCCTGTTGGTCTGGCGAATCATGAATAACGTTTTGTTAAGCGTATCGGACTTTTATTTTCTGACAGATCGCTTGATAGCGATCTGTTTTTGACAGGCATTGAACATGGCGTTCAAGACCAGAAATATGGTGGGTCGTGTGGGATTCGAACCTACGACCAATTGGTTAAAAGCCAACTGCTCTACCAACTGAGCTAACGACCCTCTGTTGTGTGGCGCGTATATTACTGATTTTTATGAGTAATTCAACACCTTTTTGAAAAAAGATTAAAAATAACGTGTCGGGTCCGCTACGCCGGCAGTTGCGAAGCCTTCTGCACGCAGGCGGCAGCTGTCGCATTTAGCGCATGCACGGCCGTCATCATCGGCCTGATAGCAGGAAACGGTCAGCCCGTAATCGACGCCCAGAGCGATGCCTGCCTTGACGATGTCAGACTTGCTGAGGTTCTGCAGCGGCGCGCGGATGGTGAAACCCTGCCCCTCCACACCTGCCTTGGTCGCCAGATTGGCCATGCGCTCGAACGACTCGACGAACTCCGGGCGGCAATCCGGGTAGCCCGAATAATCCACCGCATTGACGCCGATGAAGATGTCACGCGCGCCCAGCACTTCTGCCCAGCCAAGCGCCAGGGACAAAAACACGGTGTTGCGCGCCGGCACGTAGGTCACCGGAATGCCTTCAGTAGGCGCTTCAGGGACGTCGATGGAGCTGTCGGTCAATGCCGAGCCACCGATGCCATTGAGATCGAGGCCGATGACCTTGTGCTCGACGGCACCCAGATCCTTTGCCACACGCGCAGCAGCGTTCAGCTCGGCGCGATGGCGCTGGCCATAGTCGAAGCTCATGGTGTAGCAGGCGTAGCCTTCGGCACGGGCCATCGCGACTACAGTGGCCGAATCAAGGCCGCCGGACAGCAGGATTACGGCTCGTTTCTCGGTCATGGTCAATTCACTCATTTCAGCGCCCCGGCTCGTCATCCCAAAGAATTTTATGCAACTGCATCTGCAAACGGACTGGCAGGTTATCGGCAACGATCCAGTCTGCCAGATCCCGCCCTTTCAGTTCGTGGTGGCTGGCCGAAAACAATACCTCGCCAGCCCGCTTGTCCAGCCCGTACTGAATCAGCTTGGAAACGGCCCAGTCGTAGTCATCCCTGGAGCAGATCACAAACTTGACCTGATCGTTGGGCGTCAGCAGCTCCATGTTTTCGTAACGGTTGCGCGTCACTTCCTTCGAGCCCGGAGTCTTCAGATCGACCACGCGGCTGACCCGCGTATCGACGGCCGAGATATCCAGGGCACCGCTGGTTTCCAGCGATACCTGATAGCCGGCATCACACAGACGTTCAAGCAAGGGAATGGCATTGGGCTGGGCAAGCGGCTCGCCGCCGGTTACGCAGACATAGCGCGGACGATAGGCCGCTACCTGTTCGAGGATGTCGTCCAGGGTCTGGATCTTGCCACCGGTGAAAGCATAGGCGCTGTCGCAATACTGGCAGCGCAGGGGACAGCCGGTGAGGCGCACGAATACGGTGGGCAGCCCAGCCGTACGGGTTTCACCCTGTAACGAGTAAAATATTTCGGTGATGCGTAATGTGTCTTGCATATCAGCCACGGGCGTAACAGCTAAACAGGCCGTCCGCCTCCGTCAGGCACTTCAGGGCACCCTGCAATCGCAGAATCCAGTGAAGCGTAATAAATACCGGAATTTCGGGTGCGAAATTCTAACGAAAAAAGCCGCGACAAGCGCGGCTTTCTTGAATTGCGGACTCAAGCATCAGAGACGCTGGAGATCCCGCTGTGCCAATTGCGCGGCAGAAGTACCCGGATACTGGGCAACAACCTGCTGCAGAATGCCTTTGACCTTGTCGGTATGGCCGAGACGACGCTCGACATCCGCAAGCTTGTAAAGCGAATCAGGCACCTTGGCATGCTTCGGATACAACTGGCTGACCTTGGCAAAAGCCTGACCGGCACCCTGGAGGTCGCCCTTGGCCAGATTGACTTCGCCCAGCCAGTATTGGGCATTGCCCGCATACGAGCTGTTCGGGTACTTGCGCAGGAAAGCGGTAAAAGCCTGGCTGGCCTTATCGAAATCCTTGGCCTTGATCAAATCGAAGGCAGCTTCGTAATAAAGCTTTTCCTTCGCCGGATCAGGAGGCTCGGAGCCTGCTGCCGGAGCCTGTGCCGCCGGGGCAGAAGGCGTCCCGCTGGCGTCGATATTGCCGCCAGAAGGTTGGGAATTATTGGTAGCTGCAGCGGCTGCGCCACTGGAGATACGCGAGTCTAGATCCTGGTAACGCTCCAGAGCTTCCTGCTTCATGCGCTGGATATCGTTCTGCTGGACTTCGACGACACCACGCAAACGCGCGATTTCGTCCTGCATTTGTTGCAGTTGCATGAACAGCTGACCGTTTGCCGAGGTCGGGGCCGAAACCCCTCCCCCGGCATAGGCGCCGGACGTGCCATAACCCGCTGGCGGATAACTGCTGCTGCCAGAGCCAGAATTGTCATCGACCACAGGAACCGCACCCCACGCTGAAAGCGGGAGGGTGAGGGCCAAAACGGTTAGAGCACGTCGGCACGTTCGCATGTCAAATTACTTACGCAGTTCGACGCGACGGTTTTGAGCCCAGGACTGCTCGTCGTTGCCGGTAGCAACTGGACGCTCTTCGCCGTAGGAAACCAGTTCCAGCTGAGCTGGGGAAACACCTTGCAGGACCAGGTAGCGTTGAACGGCTTTCGCACGACGCTCGCCCAGAGCCATGTTGTACTCACGAGTACCACGCTCGTCGGTGTTGCCTTCCAGAACGACGCGAGCGCCGTTTGCTTTCAGGTCCTTGGCATGCACGTCCAGGGAGCGCATTGCTTCTGGCTTCAGATCCGAACTGTCGTATTCGAAGTAGAAGGTGGTGATTGCGCGCAGAGCAGCTTCTTCGCTCAGGCTGCCGTCAACAGCGCCAGTGTTGGCACCGTAACCAGCGTTAGGGTCGACAGCGCCAGCGCCAGCGTTATCGCCGCCTTTGGACGAGCAACCAACAGCTACAGCCATGGCCAGAGCCAGCGCAGCAAACTTACCAAACTTCAACATTTCCATCTTGAAACTCCTAATGAACCCCAGTGTGTTAAGCAAATCGTGTAGCGCCGCGTCAGTTCAGGTAAGGGGACCAGGAAGGTTCTCTGACTTCGCCTTGAGCGGTAGGAAGCGGGAGCCTTACGCGTCCGTTAATGGACACGAGCATCAAGACTCCCCGGCCCTGCTGGCGGGTGGCGTAGATTACCATGGTGCCGTTGGGCGCAACAGTAGGCGACTCATCAAGGTTGCTATCTGTGAGGATTTTTACACTTCCGCGCGCCAAATCCTGCACTGCCACCTTGAAATTGGTGAAGCCGTCCTGCCGGTGAATCATTACCAGCGTCTTTTCATCGGCTGACAATTTCGGGTTGGCATTGTAGTTACCCACGAACGTTACACGCTCGGCACCACCGCCATTGATGTTCGTCTTGTAGATCTGCGGCTTGCCGCCACGATCCGACGTGAAGTATAGCGTAGAGCCATCCTTACCGAAGAAAGGTTCGGTATCGATGGACGAATCGTTGGTCACGCGGCTCAACTGACGGGAAGCCAGGTTGATCACATAAACCTCCGGGTTGCCGTCCTTGGACAGCACGAACGCCAGCTTGCTGCCATCGGGCGACCATGCTGGCGCGCCGTTGAGGCCTTCAAAGTTGGTGATCTGCTCGCGACGACCGGTATCGATGTGCTGAACGAAGATACGTGGGCGCTTCTGCTCGAACGAGACATAGGCGATACGCTTGCCATCAGGAGCAAAGCGTGGCGACAGGATCGGCTCGCGCGATTGCAACAGTGTCACAGCCCGGGCACCGTCGTAGTCCGAACGCTGCAGGGTGTAGCGGGTGTTGCTTTCCGAGAAGCGCTCGGCAGTCACGTACAGCATGCGGGTAGAGAACGCACCCTTGATGCCGGTCAGCTTCTCGAACGACTGGTCGGCAATGTAGTGCGCCATGTCGCGCAACTGGTCATTGGTACCCGACACGCTACCGGTCAACACCTGCTGCTCGGTGGCAACGTTGAACAGTGCGTACTGGATCTGCAGGCGACCGCCGGCAGGAACAATGTTGCCCACCATGACGTATTGCGCATTCAGCGCCTTCCAGTCACGGAAAATGACTTCGCTGGCCTGGGTCGGCAGGCTGATCATGTTCTGCTTGGGGATAGGCGAGTAGTAACCCGAGTTGCGCAGGTCATTACTGATGATCTCCGCCATATCCTCTGGCAACACGTTACCGCCCTGCCAGCCAAAAGGCACAACGGCAATCGGCGTGGCGCGGTCACTTCCGCTGGTGACCATGATGTTCTTTTCCTCTGCGACGGCCAATCCCGCCGCACAGCAAAGAACCAAAAGCAGTCCTCGAAGAAGGTTAATCACAAGGCTAGATCCTCAGGTGTGAATGTCATCTTGAATGAACGATAGGGAGCGAAGTCTGCTGGCTTCAAACCCTGCATTTCTGTCAAACGACCAATATTCTTGACCGCTGCCACTGCCGAACTGTCGAACGGGCCGTCACCACTGGACCTGGAAACAGTCACCGAAGTCACTGTACCGTCCGGCAACATGCCGATCTGCAGTACCACTGCCATGCCCTTGCGCGCCGATGGTGGACGAGCCCAGCCTTCGGATGCACGCAGACGAATCAGGTCGTCGAAGTTGCCAGCTGTCTGGTCGCCCACTTCGTCGGCCAGCGCCTGTTGCCGCTCTGTCTTGTCAGACAGCAGATCTGCCAGGGCCTGAGCCTTCTTGTCTTCGGCAGACTTGCGCGCAGCTTCCTGCGCCTTCTTGGCAGCCGCATCGGCAGCAGCTTTCTTCTTGGCGTCCTCGGCAGCCTTTTTCTTCGCATCGTCAGCCGCTTTCTTCTTCGCTTCATCGGCAGCCTGTTTCTTGGCTTCCTCGGCGGCGGCTTTCTTGGCGTCTTCCTCGGCTTTCTTCTTCGCTTCTTCTTCGGCTTTCTTCTTGGCTACATCAGCCAATTGTTTCTCTTCGGCCTTTTTCGCATCGGCAGCCTTTTTCGCGTCGTCGGCCTTCTTGGCTTCCTCGGCTTTCTGCTCGGCCTTCTTGGCTTCGTCAGCGGCTTTCTGTTCTTCGGCTTTTTGAGCAGCCTCTTCTTTCTTTTGTTCCGCAGCCTTTACAGCTTCCTGTTTCTGCTGCTCGATCTTTTTCTGTTCCAACTGCTCGACTTCAGTCTGTCGCGCAGCGGTCTTCTTTGCCTCGCCGGCAATCTTCTGGTTGGTCTGGGTCGTCGCCTGGCTCTTGGACTTGAGTTGGTAAAGCGTAGCCTGAACGACAGGTTTGGCCTCAGGCAACTCGGGAGTCATGGCAAAGCTGACGAAAAGCATGCCAAAAATCAGGATATGCAGTGCCACAGCCCAGACAGAGGGCCAGAAGTAGCTTTCCGAGGCAGACGGCTCTCGAATCGGCTGCATCAGGGGGCCTCGGTAATCAAGCCAACATTCCCTACCCCAGCCTTCTGCAGCCCGCCCATCGTGCCCATGACAGAACCGTAGTCCACGGTCTTGTCGCCACGAATGAACACCTGCGTCTGCTTGCCGGCATCACGACCGGCTGCGACGATCTTGGTCACGGCCGCGGTCAGTTGCGGCAGGGTCATTGCCTTGTCCATCTGCTTGTCGGTGTCGACTTCACTGCCAAGGTTCCAGTAATAGGTCTTGTCAGCCTTGATCGAAATGGTCAGGACCTGATTGTTGTTGTCTTGCGGCAAAGCCTCGCTGGAGACCTTGGGCAAGTCGACCTTCACGCCCTGGTTGATCATGGGAGCGGTCACCATGAAGATGACGAGCAACACCAACATCACGTCGATGTAGGGCACTACGTTCATTTCAGCGACCGGCTTGCGTTTTCTGCGACGATCTCGAGCGATTAAAGCCATGGGGAATTACCTGCTCACTCTTCGCTGGTGTGCACTTTACGGTGCAGGATCGCCTGGAATTCATCGGCGAACGTGTAGTAACGGCCGATCAGGGTCTCGCTGCTGGCGGCAAAACGGTTGTAGGCGATAACCGCCGGAATGGCGGCGAACAGGCCGATGGCCGTTGCAATCAGTGCCTCGGCAATGCCGGGAGCAACAGTGGCCAGGGTCGCCTGCTGTGCAGTCGCCAGACCGCGGAAGGAGTTCATGATCCCCCAGACCGTACCGAACAGGCCGATGTAAGGGCTGGTGGAACCCACGGTTGCCAGGAATGGCAGACCGGCTTCCAGTTTTTCTTCCTCGCGGGAAATGGCAACGCGCATGGCGCGGGCCACGCCTTCCATCACCGCTTCAGGATCGACGCCAGCCTGCTGGCGCAGACGGGAGAATTCCTTGAAACCGGCACGGAAGATCTGCTCTACGCCGGAATCGGGATCAGGGTTGCTACCCGCCTGGCGATACAGTTTGGACAGATCGATACCCGACCAGAAACGCTCCTCGAAGCTATCCAGGGCGCGTCGACCGGCACGCAGCATGTTGCTGCGCTGAAAGATCACGATCCACGATGTTACTGAAGCAGCCACAAGCATCAGCATCACCAACTGAACAACAATGCTGGCATTGCTGACCAAACTCCACATGGAGGAATGGTCTACGACGTTAGCTTCCACGCTTTATCTCCTGCTCTGAATGTATGCCCGCGCCGCTCTGGACAGCAAAGGCCGCTCGCAAAGCTTCGGGAATGGCCCGGGGTTTCAAACTATCGGCGCGTACACACGCCACTAAAAACTGCCCCTCACAGAGCAGCGTTGCATCCGCAGCCAGCCTTACCTGTTGCCTGAAGCGCAGGCTGGCACGGTTCAATTCGATTACTTCAGCACTTACCAGCAGCTCATCGTCCAGTCGCGCAGGCTTATGGTAACGGGCCTCACTGGAATGCACGACAAACAGCAGGTCCTCCTTCGCCAGCTGGGACTGGGCAAAACCCGACTCCCGCAGCCGCTCGGTACGAGCCCGCTCCATGAATTTCAAATAATTGACGTAATAGACGATGCCGCCTGCATCGGTGTCTTCGTAATAAACGCGACAGCGATGTGCGAACGGCTGAACCCCGTTTTGCGCGCGCATACTCTAGAGCTTACTCCTCAGGTTGCCAATCGGGTCAGGCAACTGTTTTTCATGGTTTTGCCACTTATTGATAGCTTCTGCCCTCAGGCTGGCAATCTGACCACCGAAACTGCAAATAAATCGCTGAGTGCCACTATTATTCGCTCGCACCATCCGCAAGACCCTCCTGAGCAACCATCTCCCCCATTCTGGAAGGAATATTCAACCCGAAATGCAGGTAGGCGTGGCGGGTAACCACCCGCCCACGCGGTGTGCGCATGATATAGCCTTGCTGGATCAAATAGGGTTCCAGCACATCTTCAATGGTGTGTCGCTCTTCACTGATCGCCGCAGCCAGGCTATCGACGCCGACAGGGCCACCATCGAACTTCTCGATCATGGTCAGCAGAAGGCGCCGGTCCTGATGATCGAAACCGTGCTCGTCGACATCCAGCAGGTTCAAGGCCTTGTCGGCGGTCTGCCGGGTGATATGGCCATCACTGCGAACCTGGGCAAAATCACGCACGCGGCGCAGCAAGCGGTTGGCGATACGCGGGGTTCCGCGCGCACGGCGGGCAATTTCAAAGGCGCCTTCGGGCTCGATGACCAGCCCCAGAATACCGGCGGAACGCGAGACGATGGTCGACAGATCGGCAGTGTTGTAGAACTCCAGGCGCTGGACGATACCGAAACGGTCACGCAACGGGTTGGTCAGCATGCCTGCACGAGTGGTCGCACCCACCAGCGTGAAAGGCGGCAGATCGAGCTTGATCGAGCGGGCCGCAGGGCCTTCGCCAATCATGATATCGAGCTGGAAGTCTTCCATTGCCGGATACAGCACCTCTTCGACGATAGGTGACAAGCGATGGATTTCATCGATGAACAGCACGTCGTTGGGTTCGAGATTGGTCAGGATCGCAGCCAGATCACCCGGCCGCTCAAGCACAGGTCCGGACGTACTCTTGATCGACACCGACATTTCCTGGGCAATGATATTGGCCAGGGTAGTCTTGCCCAGCCCCGGAGGGCCGAAGATCAAGGTGTGGTCCAGCGACTCGTTACGCCCACGCGCGGCCTGGATGAACAACTCCATCTGTTCACGCACGGCGGGCTGACCGATATAGTCGGACAGGCTCAGAGGACGAATGGCACGGTCCAGTTGCTCCTCACGATCACGGCCGCCACTGGCGGTGATCAGGCGATCAGCTTCAATCACTTAGCCCATCCCCTTCAAAGCACGTCGGATCAGATCGGCACTGCTCAAGTCTTTTTCCTTGATCGCTGAGACGGCCTTGCTCGCCTCTTGAGGTTTGTAGCCCAGGGAAATCAGTGCACTCACCGCATCCGACTCGGCAGATGCCACAGGTTCGGCCTGATTGGGACCATTGGAAACCAGAGTAAAGGTGCCCGGCAACGCCTCCCAGGCCTTGAAACGATCCTTGAGCTCGACCAGCAGACGCTCGGCAGTCTTCTTGCCGACGCCCGGAATCCGGGTCAGGGCCGAAGTATCCTGCGCCTGAACACAACGCACCAGCTCGTCGACCTCCAGGCCGGACATCAACGCCAGCGCCAGTTTCGGACCGACACCATTTAGACGGATCAGCTCACGGAACAGCTCACGCTCGCGCTTCTCGAAAAAACCATAGAGCAGATGCGCATCTTCGCGAACCACCAGATGGGTATGCAAGGTGACCGGCTCGCCGACATGCGGCAACCGGTAAAGCGTTGTCATGGGTACTTCCAGCTCATAGCCGACGCCATTGACGTCCAGTACCAGATGCGGTGGCTGTTTCTCGGCGAGAAAGCCACGTAAACGTCCAATCACGTATCAGATCCTTTCGTGTTGCCAGCCGCTGGCATCGCCCGTGCGAAAAACTTGAACACCATCATCACAGGAGTCACCAGACCTGCAAGCAAAAATATGCATGCGAATGATGCAGTCAGAGACGCAAGCGCCCACCGCGACTGCGCGCAGTCCCCAGCCCATGGGGAATCAGGCTCGAACGTGTGTGTGCATGACACAGTGCAATGGCCAGGGCATCGGAAGCATCGATCTGCGGTTTCTGGGTCAGCTTGAGCAGATGCATGACCATCATCATCACCTGCTCCTTGTTGGCGCCACCCGTTCCGGCAACCGCCTGCTTGACCTGAGTCGCCGTGTACTCGGCAATCTCCAGACCTTCCTCGGCACCCGCCACAATTGCCGCGCCCCGGGCCTGGCCCAGTTTCAGCGCAGAATCGGCATTGCGCGCCATGAACACCTTTTCGATGCCCATGGTGACCGGGCCGTAAGTCTTGATGACCTCACGCACACCGCGAAACACAATCTGCAACCGCTCCGGCAGTTCACCACTCCCGGTGCGGATACAACCTGAAGCCACATAGACACAACCACGCCCGGTATCACGCACAACGCCATAACCGGTGATTCGCGAACCGGGGTCGATACCAAGAATAAGAGTCATAACGCCCGCAGCTTGAGAACTAACGCAAAACAATGGATGCAGCATAAAGGCAGAAGCCGGAGGCCGATAGCGGTGAAATCATCACCGCTGCCTGCCCCCGGCCTCCAATGTACAACCGACAACCTGAAATCAGCCAAGCTGCTCCAGAACGTCATCGGGAATTTCCGCGTTGGAATAGACGTTCTGCACGTCATCCAGGTCTTCAAGCATGTCGATCAGCTTGAGAACCTTTTCTGCGGTTTCCAGATCGAGCACGGCGCTGGTCGTCGGCAACATGACGATTTCCGCATCGGCAGCCTTGAAGCCAGCCGCCTCCAGCGCATTGCGCACGGCGTAGAAACCGGAGAACGAGGTGAACACGTCGATGCTGCCATCTTCGTTGCTCACGACATCATCGGCGTCCGCTTCCATGGCCGCTTCGATCAGCGCGTCTTCATCGACACCGGCAGCAAAGGATATCTGGCCCTTGCGATCGAAGAGATAGGCGACGGAACCGTCAGTCCCCAGGTTTCCGCCACACTTGGTGAAAGCATGACGAACGGCTGCGGCGGTACGGTTACGGTTGTCGGTCATGGCCTCGACCATGATTGCAACACCGCCAGGGCCGTAACCCTCGTAACCCAGTTCCTCGACATCATTGCCATCGTCCGCGCCAACACCTCGCGCAACGGCACGGTCGATGGTGTCACGGGTCATGTTGGCACCCAGCGCCTTGTCCAGTGCCAGACGCAGACGCGGGTTGGAACCCGGATCACCGCCACCCTGGCGGGCCGCGACAGTCAGTTCACGAATCCATTTGGTGAAGATCTTGCCTTTCTTGGCATCCTGACGCTCTTTGCGGTGCTTGATGTTCGCCCACTTAGAATGACCTGCCATTTCTCGCTCCAGATTCTTTTTGAAACACCTTCACCTCTTACCCACCAGAGCAGGTAAAAGGCTTTTGCCCGACACGTGCAAGACAGGGCGCATCAAGGACGCGCCCTGCACCACATCACTCGGCCTTCTGCTGCTCGCGCAGACGAATGTGCAGTTCACGCAGCGCCTTGGCATCCACGACACCAGGAGCCTGGGTCATGACATCGGCAGCACTCTGGGTTTTCGGGAAAGCGATCACTTCACGGATCGACTGGGCACCGGTCATCAGCATTACCAGACGGTCCAGACCGAAAGCCAGGCCACCATGCGGCGGTGCGCCGTACTTCAGGGCGTCGAGCAGGAAGCCGAACTTCTCCTGCTGCTCGTCTTCGTTGATACCCAGCAGACGGAATACGGCCTGCTGCATTTCCTTGCGGTGGATACGGATCGAACCGCCGCCCAGCTCGGTACCGTTGAGCACCATGTCGTAAGCGCGGGACAATGCCTTGCCCGGGTTGGCTTCCAGCTCTTCAGGTGTGCACTTCGGCGCAGTGAAGGGGTGGTGCAACGCACTGAAACTGCCGTCGTCGTTCTCTTCGAACATCGGGAAGTCGACAACCCACATCGGTGCCCACTCGCAGGTGTGCAGCTTGAAGTCGTTACCAACCTTGATGCGCAGCGCGCCCAAGGCCTCGCTGACGATCTTGGCCTTGTCCGCGCCGAAGAACACGATATCGCCATCAACCGCGCCAACACGATCGAGGATCACATTGAGGTTGGCCTCAGGGATGTTCTTGACGATTGGCGATTGCAGGCCATCAACACCGTTGGCGCGCTCGTTGACCTTGATGTACGCCAGGCCTTTGGCACCGTAGATGCTGACAAACTTGGTGTAATCGTCGATCTGTTTGCGCGGAATACTTGCCCCGCCTGGAACGCGCAAGGCGGCAATACGGCACTTCGGATCGTTGGCAGGACCGCTGAAGACCTTGAACTCGACTTCCTTTAGCTGATCGGCAACATCGACCAGTTCCAGCGGGTTGCGCAGGTCCGGCTTGTCGGAACCATAACGACGCATGGCCTCTTCAAAGGTCATGTGCGGGAACTCACCGAATTCCAGATCCAGCACTTCCTTGAACAGCTGACGAACCATTTTCTCGGTCAGACCGATGATGTCTTCTTCATTGAGGAAGCTGGTCTCGATGTCGATCTGGGTGAACTCAGGCTGACGGTCGGCACGCAGGTCTTCGTCACGGAAGCATTTGGCGATCTGGTAGTAACGGTCGAAGCCGGCCACCATCAACAGTTGCTTGAACAGCTGTGGCGACTGCGGCAAGGCAAAGAAACTGCCTGGGTGTGTGCGGCTTGGTACCAGATAGTCGCGGGCGCCTTCAGGCGTGGCGCGAGTCAGGATCGGCGTCTCGACATCGAGGAAGCCGTTGTCATCCAGGTAACGACGGATGCTGGTGGTGATGCGCGAACGCAGACGCAGCTTCTCGGCCATTTCCGGGCGACGCAGATCGATGAAGCGATAACGCAGGCGCGTTTCTTCGCCGACGTCGGAGTATTCGTTCAACGGGAACGGAGGAGTTTCCGACTCGTTGAGCACTTCCAGCTCATAGCCCAGCACTTCAATGGCACCGGAAGCCATGTTGGCATTGACGGCACCTGCCGGACGGGCACGCACCTTGCCGACGACCTTGACGACATATTCGCTGCGCACACGGTCGGCAGCGGCAAAGGTCTCGGCACGATCGGGATCGAACACTACCTGGGCCATGCCTTCACGGTCGCGGATATCGAGGAAGATCACGCCCCCGTGGTCACGACGACGGTGGACCCATCCGCAAAGGGTAATTTCCTGACCTTCCAGACTTTCGTTCAGTTGGCCGCAATAATGGCTGCGCATCATGATGGTGTGTTCACTTCTCGTAATTCGAAATTCGGTGGGGCTTTCGCTCCTGGCCTGCGCTCAATAGTGCAAGGCACCGGCATCCAGTTCAAGCCGGTACCTGCTACGCAGAGCCATGCCCGCCAGCAAGGCGAAGGATTATATAGAGTTAATCGAGGCCGTGCAGCCGAACGAACTCATCCTGTCCGGATAAGTTCGTATTCGTGCCGGGCTACAGGCTTGCGACACCGCTCGAAAGGACCCGCCAGAGGCGAACCCGGAGAAATATCAGGCTTGGGCCTGCTCAAGATCGGCCTTCAGCAGGTGGGCAACACAGACAACGCGGATCAGCCCGCTGAAGTTCTTTACACCGCCGTAACGCAGATGAACCTCCCTGTCGATATAGGAAAGCACTGCATTCACGGAACAGTTATTGGAGCGGGCAATGGCCGACAATATATTCCAGTAAACCTTTTCCAGACGCAGACACGTCGCCAGGCCATTAAGCCGTACCGATTTGGAATGCGGCTGCGCCAGATTCATATTGAAGTCTTCGACAAAGGGATCATTGCGTATCGACGAATGTCGACTTAAATCTTTGACCTCACGTTCAACACCTCTAACCATGACAGTCCCACCTCTAAAAAATCAATCGAACATCAGTAAGAAACATTTAAAAATAAATAAATGCAGCACCTATGAGGCCCGATTAAAAATCTTATATCCAGTAGAACCGACACCCTTATTCTGTAGGAGATGACTACAGGAGAATAAGGAATAAAGAGACACACCACGTGCTATAACTTAAACGCAGTCATAAAATGTGTTTAATAT
>NZ_RBRE01000076.1 GCF_003700275.1 Pseudomonas cichorii
TAGCGGGTCAGGCGTTTGCCGGATTCACCCTGGGCGGCGCGGTAGATCTGGCCATGGATGCCGCTGCCGTCCGGCGACAGCTGCAGGAAGGCCGGTTTGTGCAGCAGGGTTTCGAGGTCCAGGGAAGGCTGTTCACTGACCAGTTCCACATCGAACACGAACGGTTGGCTGATGGCTTCCCGCCCGGTGAGGGTGAAAACCTGAAGATCGCTGCTAAGCCCTTCTACGGTCAGGCTGAAGTGAGTCTGATTGGCCGGCGCGAACATCCCTTGTTCCTCGTGCAGTGCTGCGGCAACCGCTGAACCCCGGATGGGTGCTCAACGGGTGCAAGAATTCTGGAGTGATGCAAACGACATCGACCAGCAGAGCTGGCCGATGTGTGAAACGGTCGGCCAGACTTAGCCAGCGACCGGGGAACGCCAGTCATCGGAGCCCGAAGTACCGGAGACTTCGTGGGTCCAGGTGATTTTGCGGTAGGTGAACTCGACGTCTTCCAGGTGAGTGAAATGCGCGTTCGCCGGGTCCTGGCAGTTGTGCATGTAGTCCTTGATGTCGACGATGATCGCGTCTTCAAGTTTGGTGGTGAAGTAGTGCTCTTGAGTACCGGCAGCGGAAGTGCGGTACCACTGGATGGTGATTTCGGTCAGGCGCTCACCGGAAGTCAGGGCAGCCAGCAGCAGCGGCGAGGACTTGTCGAAGACCTTGGTGATCTTGACCGGCTTGTGAACGCGCTGGCCAGTGGGTTGGCCGGACTGCGGGTCACGCGGGATGATGACTTCGTGGTTGAAACCCTGAACCATGACCTGGTCTTCATGACCTTCCTGGTAGGTGTTGCCAACCGAATCGGCGGTGAAGGCACCGGCGGTGATCAGGCCTTGTTTGGTGCCGGTGATGGACATGTACGCTGGCGTTGCCATTGAGCTGCTCCTTGCTGAGGAAATAATGGTGCCCGGAGGCGAAAATCGCCCGGTGGGTGGCTATTACCAATCAAGCTTCATGCCACAGAGAGAAATACCTATATAAATCAATGGTTTGATAATTAAAAACGTCAGCTTTATCGCCGATACCTGTAGGAAACCTCGACAATGTGCGCAAGAAGTTGCGCACCACTGCGCAACTTCTTGCGCACTTGGCTGGAGGCCTTGAACCGCGTGGCCTGTAGCGGTGTCGACAGGTCTTTCAGGGGCCAAGAGTGCGCAAGAAGTTGCGCATAATGGCTATATAGCATGATTCTACTGACTCCCGGCCCGCAGGAGCGGTTTCAACCGCGAAAAGCCGTTGAAGGCGATGCATCTCTGCCGGATGTACCTCCCAGGGTCGCAGGCAAGCGCGTTCCTGCCGTGTATTATTAATTTAATTTGCTGGCCATTATTTTGATGCTAATCTCTGCGCGCTTTTTCAGTGGGGCTAACCCGCTCTGAAAGTTCTCCATCCCAAGTGCTCCCATCACTCGGGCATGAGACCAGCTACAGAAAATTAAAATAAAAACAGTCAGCCAGGTTTTCACAACATGCATCTTCCTGAACGCACATCATTGCTGCTCCATTGCATGCCTCGCCTTTCCTTTCGAGCTTTCCGATTACGTTAAACGCCCGTTCTTCATTCGCAAAACAGGCGATCCATAGAATTTGTCAGGGAGGGCAAACACTCCCCGAGCAAATATTGATGAGCCGTTCATATTGAAGGCCGTCAATCGTTAAACCAGCCGCTCCAATAAACAATAAAAAAGGTGCAAAGCACCACAGGGATGTCACACATGACACAGGCTATACAACAAAGTACCGAATCCGTTGCGTCTTGCACTCAACAGGAAGTCAGAACTTTCAGCTTTGATGTTCAACAATCCAAACTGCTGCATATCTTCTCGCAGGAATTGGCGGCCATGGGCGGGCCACAGGCAGCGGGTGCCAGGGCCAAGGCTTCCGTAGCCGCTACCGAACTGAAGTTCTCTATGTCCAGGGAGCAATGCGAACTTCTCAACGCTTATTCCGATGGACTGATTTCCTTGCTGATCTTTGAAGGGCTGCAAAAGATCAGCGATGCCAGCCCTCCCGACGAACTGCCGGATCTGGAACTTCTGGAAGATCGCCCCGACGTGCTGTGCATGGCTGCGCGTAACCAGATCCTGTTGAAGCTGGTCGATAACAGTTCCTTTGCCTACGACATGGACAACGAAGGCAAACTGGTTCGTCTGGTCGCCAACTTCAAGGGCGGCGGTTTGCAGAAGATCGATGCCGAACCGGAAATCAAGGAACTGAGTTCCCATTCAGGCCTGGCCCTCGGCCCGCATACCGAAGCGCCTTACTGGTGTGCCGTGAACGCCGAAGACGGGCACTCGCCCTCGCCGTCCTCGCTGATACTTTCTGCGCTGTGGAACCCGGGCCAGGAACCGACCACGGTCATTCCGCTCCCGCCGGTGCTGGACAAGATCGGCTTTAGCCATTGCCTGGCATTGACCACCGGCAGTTTCCAGTTCACCCGCAGCGACTCTTTTGTCAGTGGTAAGGGCGAAGACGGTCGGGGCGTGTCGATTCTGGAGTTCGACAATAAAGTCGGCTTCGCCGCGCGGTTCAACTCGTATCGTTTTTCCGTCAATGAAAATGCTTCGTCCTTTGTGAAAACAGCCTACTCGGCACTGTGCGAAGGCATTAAAGAAGCCACGCCACAGCAATACGTCCTGACCCAGGAATCGGCCATGATCATCAACAACATTCGGGCATTGCATTGTCGGGATGTGATCAGAGATAACCGGCGAGTTCTGGTGCGCATCTTTGGTATGTCCAAGTTCTCTTCCCCGCTGGTTATTTCAGAAGACCCGCTGTTGCTGCGTGGCTGATGTCGCAGCACCCGGTTTTATGCAAATGCTTGAACAGCCAGTCATCCAGGTGGCTGGCTTTTATCTGTCATGAGGGAATGTGATGTCTTGGGATTTGATTGGCATGTTGGCGCTGGTTGCTTTTTGCGCCGGTTTTTTTGATGCGATTGCCGGAGGTGGCGGGCTGATAACTTTGCCCGCCCTGTTTCTGGCAGGTGTCGATCCCATCAGTGCGATAGCCACCAACAAGTTTCCGTTTCAGCCACCATCACCTTTGCCCGTAAAGGCATGATTGAATGGCGAGAGGGACGTTTTCTGGTGCTGTGCGGATTTATCGGCGGGGCCTGCGGTGCATTACTGGTCAGTTCGATCGATAAACAGTATCTGGAAGTTTGCGTACCGGTGATGTTGATTCTGGTCGCGCTTTACTTTGCTTTTTCGCCAAAAATTGGCAATGAAGATCGCCGTAAAAGAATCGGCATTCTATTGTTTTCCTTTACCGTTGCCCCCGCCCTGGGTTTCTATGACGGCATATTTGGTCCCGGCGTCGGTTCTTTCTTTATTGTCGGCTTTGTATTGCTTTGCGGTCTGGGGATGATGCGTGCCATGAGTTTCACCAAACTGGCCAATGCCTCCTGTAATCTGGGTTCTCTCTCAGTGTTCATCACCAAGGGGGTGATTATCTGGCCCATCGCAATCGCCATGGCCCTGGCAGCCTTCCTCGGCGCGCAACTGGGTGCGCGGGCGGCTGTGCGGGTTGGCCCACGCCTGATCAAACCCATGCTGGTCGTGGTCTGCTGTGCGCTGGCCATTAAACTCTTGAGCGTGGAAAGCAACCCGTTGCGCGTTGCATTCATTCACACACTGGCTTCGTTATGATCAATCTGTCGGCGTTCTCTCTCGATTCTCGAATTCAGTCCCGGCTGCAATTCAATGAGACGCCGGCAGGACCTGCCTGTTATTTCTCCCAGGCTTTCGAGGGCTATGAACTCGAAGGTCGAATCCTCTCCAGCCTGGCAGCGCCCACAACAATGCCCAGGGTTCTGGCCATTCATGGCGCCCGCTCGGACTACAGCAAACTGAACGGCCTGCTGTATCCCTTGCAGGCATCAGGCGTTGCCAGTTTGAGCTTCAGCCTTGGCGGCCATAACACAACCACCGATATCGAACTTGCGAACACTTGCCTGGCCCGCAACCTTGAGGAAGCCCTGCACTTTGCCAATTGTCTGGGCCCGACATTCGATACCGTGATCGGCCACAGCCTGGGTGGAGCACTGGCCCTGAAAGTGGCCGAAGCTCATCGAGCCAGGGTCAGGAAGATCGTCCTGGTTTGCCCGGCCCTGTATGCAGACGCGGCGTATCAACAGCCATTCGGGCAACCGTTCAAAAGCGCCATTTCCGTTCCGTATAACTTTCTCGACTCCTCATCCCTCGCATTCCTGCGCGAGTTCGAGGGCGAACTGATGCTGGTTATCGGCGAACTCGACGGCCTGCAATCCACAGCATTCGGCGGCGTAGCCGGAACCTCAGCGGGCACGGTGAAAGTAGCCAGCGGCACGACAGCAGAGCGTGTGATCAACAGCGCCATTCCTTATGAAGTCATCGACGCGATTGAAAAGAACCTGACTCCCCGTCAGTTCAGGAAACATGTTCTGCCGGACTGCGACCACGCTGTTTCGGCCTGGCTTCGCCAGCATCCGCAGCAGGCGCGGGAGTTGGCGTTGGAGATTGCCCGTTTCATCAATACCCAGGCTCACTGACGAAACGCCCTCTCCTTCTTTATTGCTGGTCTATCGTTGAACCTGATCGCCCCATGAAGGGACGGCCGTTCATAAAATGGAGAAGTTTATGAAGAAGCTGGTTATGGCTGCATTCGCTGCAACTCTATTGATGGGTAGCTTCACTGCCCCGGCCCTTGCCGAAAGCGAGCTGGAGAAAGGCGTCCGGCATGACAATCGCGAAGTGGACAAGGGCGTTGAGCATGACGCCAAGGAAGTCGAGAAAGGCGCGAAGCACGACGACGAAGAGCGCCATAAAGCAGACAAGCATGTGGACAAGGAAGAGAAGAAGCATCTGTAACGTTCAATGAATATCCAGAACCAGGCCGTCAGATAAATACTGACGGCCCACTCCCGAAATTACTCGCCTTTCTCGTCCTTCACCTTCTGCGCCACTTCACCAGCCATGGATGTCGTCACGACTCCGCCCACACCCGGCACGACCTTGGTGACGGTGGCATTGACTGTATTGCTGATGTTGCGCGTGTACTCATCAATCTGAATGCCGCCACGCATGTGGGCCGAAACCACCTGAGGCCTCATGACCGTGTAGGTAATGGTAGAACTGATGGTGCGAAACAGGTTGCCCAGTGCGGAAACGATGGAAATGATCGTCAGCACCGCAAAAGGGATCGAGAGCCACATGATGCTCATCTTGAACAGGGCGTTCTCTGTGCTCAGGCCATTGAGGTTGCGGCAATAGACAACCGCGGCGACCAGATAGATGCCTGCCAGTACCGCAATCGCCAGCGGATCACGAATGTCGAAGGCCACTCGGGCACACAGCAGAATGTAAATGACTGCGCTGGAGAGTACATCCGGGATCAGGCTTTTCAGGCCGTCCACGGCTTTGGATATGTTGTAGATCACAAAGCCGATGACGATGATCCAGCCGAGTATCGGAATCGCAGCCAGCGCGAGGATCAGCACCGATAACAGCAAGCCACGGATGATGCCGTGGTGCAGGTTGTTCTTGATCAGGAAGTAAACGAAATAGCTGCCGGAAAACAGCGCAATCAGTGCAAATGAAACACCCACGGCTTCGGGTTGTAGAAAAAAGCTCAGACAGCCCACGGCAATCATGAAGGCCAGGCACAGGTATCCGCTTTGATTCATTGGTATTCGTCCGTGACGAGCGCTCAGCGCATCCTGCAAGGTTGGCTGAGCGGGGCTGAAGTTACTGCGATATCGGCATGACATCAGCCATCTTTAACCAGTAATCGCGGCAACCCCGTCTCAACGCAAGAACCCGGCCCAGGCCGACACCAGCAACAATACCGCCATCGCCCGATTCAGCCGCTGCATGGCCTGCGCGGAAGTGAGCAACCTTGCCGATCCACTGCCCAGCAACGCCCAGCAGGTCATGCAGGGTATCGATACCAGAAAGAACACCAGCGCCAGATCGGCCACCGTGCCCTGGCTGAAGACGCTGACCACCGCCAGCGCCATCATCCAGGTCTTGGGATTGACGAGCTGCAGGCCGGCAGCGCCGATAAAACCGAGCCGTTGCTGCTTGTCATCCTGTTCGAGAGGGCTGGCCGTGGCGCTGAAGATCTTCCACGCCAGCCAGGTCAGCCAGGTGACGCCTATGATCGACATCACTGTTTGTGCGCCCGGTATCTGCACCAGCGAACGCCCTACGCCCGTCCCCACCGCCAGCACCAGACCCGCCGCGCCCATGCACGCACCGAGAATGATCGGCAGGCTGGCGCGCAGGCCATAACGGGCGCTGTTGCTCAGGACCAGAATATTGGTCGGGCCGGGCGTAATCGAGGAAACGAAGGCAAACAGCAGGAAGGACAACATGGGCACAACTCCAGACGCGAGATGTGCTCATGCTCGCCCGGCTCGCGGCCTTAGTCTGGAAGATCCGTGCAGCGATTGCGATAGGCCGACGGGGTCATGCCGTTGGCACGCAGGAACCAGCGGCCCAGATGACTCTGATCGGCAAAACCCAGGTCGCTGGCCACTTGAACAGGCAATGCCCCGGCGGCCAGCATGCGGCGAGCCTGAGCCAGCCGCAACTGCACCAGATAGGCATGGGGCGGCAAGCCGAATGCCGACTTGAAGGCTCGACTCAGACGAAAGCGATCAACACCGCAGACCTGCGCCAGCTCATCGAGGCCGAGGTCGCGGCGATAGTGGGCATGCAGATAATCGCGGGCGCGCAGAGCCACCTGCGGCAGACGCGGGTCCTGATGATGCCGCAGACGCCAGCGCAGGTTGCCGGTCAGCCGTTCCAGCAATCCATCCAGCGCGCTTTGCCGGAAAAGCAGCGGCTCCTGACCATGCAACGCGGCAAAGGCAAACAGGGTAGCGTTGCTCAGCCGCGGATCGCATGCCAGGGTGTTGGCGAAGCCGAGCTGATAACCGTCCGGCGCCTCTTCAAACAGAGCCGGCAACTCGCGTGCGACCCAGTTCGGATCGAGATACAGCATCCGGTAAGTAAAACCGTCCGCGCTGGGCGCATCCCCGTCATGAATCTCACCTGGCTCCAGCATGAACACCTGACCCGGCGTACTGGCATAACGTTGCCGCCGACAATGAAACTGCTGCACACCCTGCTCCGTGACACCCACCAGATAACTGTCGTGCCAGTGCGGATCGTAGACATGGGCATTTCCCTGGAAATGCGCGTGCAACGTCTCGATACCGGTATCGCGGTCCTGAGCAAGATTGATCCAGTTGCTCTGTGTCATGGTGATTCTGGAAGGGCCAATAGGATGAGGAATGACTGTTATCGCGCAGGGCACACCGGAAGTCTAGAAGGTTTGTGCGTTGGCTTCGCGGAGTATGTGGCGCGGACTCATCCGTGAAAACAGCCCCGTACTTATTGTTATTCACCCTGTGGAAAGCGGCTTGCCCGCGACGAGGCAAACATTATTTACCGCTGTGATGCGGAGATTCGATTGCCTTGTTCGCGGGTCTTCGAGAAGGCGTATTCGGACCCTCTTTTTTCTGGGTGATCGGGCGGCCTTTAAAATCAATCACTTACAGAATCGGTGAAAAAAAGGGTAAAAATGCCTTTCGGGCATGATTTATCTTTGAAAACGGAAGGTTATGGAGGAAGGTGTCTACTTCACTGCCGTGTAGGCAGCTTAGAAATTCCCTTTCAACTCAGCCTGCTGCAGCGGGCACTTCACTGCCGTGTAGGCAGCTTAGAAATTTGCGTCCGGTAATCATAATTTCCTCAAAACCTTCACTGCCGTGTAGGCAGCTTAGAAAAACAGCCAGGACGACGCACGTACTAACATTGCCTTCACTGCCGTGTAGGCAGCTTAGAAAAAACGGCAGCGGCAAACGGGCACCAAAGTGAACTTCACTGCCGTGTAGGTAGCTTAGAAACAAAGGGCCTCTATGCGGCGCTAGACTCTTTCCTTCACTGCCGTGTAGGCAGCCCAACCTTATTCACATAAATACGCAGTTATCAAAGCCCTTCTCCGTATCACACAACCTGGACGATTCGCCAGGTTTAGCTTCTTGATATCCTTCACCCGCAATTCGCCATGCCAAACAGGAATGCAGCGTGAACAAGGACTATC
Source organism: Pseudomonas cichorii (assembly GCF_003700275.1). Taxonomy (GTDB): domain Bacteria; phylum Pseudomonadota; class Gammaproteobacteria; order Pseudomonadales; family Pseudomonadaceae; genus Aquipseudomonas; species Aquipseudomonas cichorii_B. The sequence goes on from NZ_RBRE01000076.1 coordinate 8,136, forward strand.
TGGCGTTTTTCACTTCTTTGTTTCTGTCACGACTGGCTGATCAGATTCTGCTGTTCATCGTACCGCTGGTGGTCTTTCAGACAACCCAGAGCGCGTCCTGGGCAGGGCTGGCGTTTTTTGCCGAGTCGCTGCCGCGCTTTCTGGCGTTCCCGATCTGCGGGGCGTTGTGCGACAGGTTTTCTCCTGTTCGGATTCTGCATTTCAGCCAGATTTACCGGGCGCTGATCTGCCTTCTTGCAATAGCCCTTTACGGTATTTTCGGCGGAATCGGCTGGCTGGTGGCACTCTCGGCGTTGTGCGGCGTGCTGACGACACAAGGCATCATGGCCCGCGAGGTGCTGATGCCGCACATCTTCGCGCACTACACCTATACAAAAACCCTGTCTTATTCACAGATCGCCGATCAGACCGGACTGGTGCTGGGACCTCTGGTCGCGGTGCTGTTGCTGGAGATCTGGGCGTGGCACTGGGTTGTGCTGGTCACTGCCGGGCTGTTCCTGCTGGCGGATCTGGCGATGGTGGTATGGAAGCGTACCAGCCAGATCACCCTGCAAGTGTTCCAGCAACAGGGGAATGTCTGGTTGCAGCCGCTGCGCATAGCGTTCCGGCATATACGGACGCTGACGGAGCTGAAAAAGATCATCACTCTGGCGGTGGGCGTCAACCTGAGCATCGGCGTCACCCTGGCCACTTCCGCCGCCATGGTGATTGGTGAGTTCACTGCCGGCAAGGACACCTACGCCGCCCTGCAAATGGCAGGCGCCGTGACCACCATCGTGATTCTGTTCTTGCTTGCCCGGATCGTGATCCCCATGCGGATCATGGGCAGTGTCTCTTACACCCTGATTGCTGCTGGCACCTTCATCTGTGCCCTGAGCCCCAACCTGACCGGTTATGTGGTGGGTTTTCTGCTGATTGTCGGCTTCGACAAGATGTTCAATGTCTATATGCGCACCATCCGCCAGCGGGTCATTCCTCCTCAGGATTTCGGCAAGACCGTGGGCGTGATAACCCTGCTCAATAACCTGTCGCAACCTTTGGCAGGATTACTCGTGTCCCTGCTGGCGGCACCGATCGGCACGCAGCATGTGATTCTGCTGCTGGCGGCATTGAGTACGGTATTGGGCGCAGTTGCGGCGTGGCTGTTCAGAAGCGAACGTGGAGCGCTTTCACCGACGATAGATAACCCCCTGTAGGAGCGGATTCATCCGCGAAGACAATATTCAAGGCGCCGCATCATGGGTGGATGTACCAGCCTCTTCGCGAATGAATTCGCTCCTACTGCAGGGGTGGCCAACGATTGCTTCATTCATATATCGTCATGAGCGCTGGTTCTGACCCTCTTTTTTCGGGGATGTCGAGTGCCTTTTAAAATCAACTACTTACAGAGGCAGTTAAAAAAAGGGTGAAAATGCCTTCCGGGCATGATTTTTCTTTGAAAACGGAAAGTTATGGAGGAAGGTGTCTACTTCACTGCCGTGTAGGCAGCTCAGAAATTTCTCCCATATCCATTTCGTACCGCCTTGCGCTTCACTGCCGTGTAGGCAGCTCAGAAAAGGCGAGCCAGTCTACGAAGTTGACATACACACTTCACTGCCGTGTAGGCAGCTCAGAAATGCCGGACCTGCACAACTATGGCGGGGAAAGCCTTCACTGCCGTGTAGGCAGCTCAGAAACAGATGGGGCTGCCTTGGCGAGCGAGCCCAGTACTTCACTGCCGTGTAGGCAGCTCAGAAATTAACGCCGTAGTCGCCGAATTCGTGACGGCCCTTCACTGCCGTGTAGGCAGCTCAGAAATACGACCCGGTCATTAAAGGTCATCTGCTCCACTTCACTGCCGAACAGGCAGCTCACAATCTCCGCACAAACCCTAACAATCTGATTTAAATAAACCTCCCCCCGGAGCGCGCTTGCTCTGAGCGACACTCCGACGACCCATTGCGAAACGCTCGCAAAAATATACGACTGCTACGCAGCCGATCGCGGGCAAGCACGCTCCCACAGATTGAACGACAGCACGGCGCCGCGGCGGCGGGCAAACTCCTACTCGCGTTTTTCTGCAATCTCATTCCTACGCGAATAGCGGAATGATCCTTCTGCCATTCAGTTACCCCCAACCTCAAAAAACATAAAGCACAGCATTACGCTATCGGCTATATATGTTCCCCTTCATATGGCACAACGCCTCTAATGGTTCGATCATGGATGACATCAGCTCTTCGGATCTCAAGACGATCCTGCATTCCAAGCGCGCGAATATTTATTACCTGCAGCATTGCCGTGTCCTGGTAAATGGCGGGCGGGTCGAGTATGTGACGGATGCGGGCAAGCAGTCGCTGTACTGGAATATCCCCATCGCCAATACCACGACTGTGCTGTTGGGCACCGGTACTTCGGTGACGCAGGCGGCGATGCGCGAGCTGGCCAAGGCCGGTGTGCTCGTCGGTTTCTGTGGTGGTGGCGGGACGCCCTTGTTCAGTGCCAACGAGATCGATATCGAGGTCGCCTGGTTCTCGCCGCAGAGCGAATATCGGCCTACCGAATATCTGCAACGCTGGGTCGCGTTCTGGTTCAAGGACGATCTGCGCCTGGACGCCGCCAAGGCTTTTCAACGTTTGCGGCTGGCGCACATCAAGCGTCAATGGGTCGAGCACAAGGCTTTCGCCAAGGCCGGTTTCAAGGTCGATCCGGTAGAACTCGACAATGCTCTGAGCCAGTCCCTTGCGGCCCTTAATAACGCCCCGGACCACACGTTCCTGCTGACCGAAGAAGCCCGGCTGACCAAGCGTCTGTTCAAGCTGGCCGCCACAACCATGAAATATGGCGACTTCACTCGGGCCAAGCGTGGTGTCGGCGGCGATCCGGCCAACCGCTTTCTCGATCACGGCAATTACCTCGCTTATGGCCTGGCCGCGACCGCCACCTGGGTACTCGGCTTGCCCCATGGGCTGGCGGTGCTGCATGGCAAGACCCGGCGTGGCGGGCTGGTGTTCGACGTTGCCGATCTGGTCAAGGACGGGCTGATTCTGCCGCAAGCCTTTATCTCGGCGATGCGCGGTGATGATGAGCAGGCGTTTCGGCAGGCCTGCATCGAGAACCTGACCCGCAGCGAAGCGCTGGACTTCATGATCGACAGCCTCAAGGACGTCGCCGAGCAGTTGGGAGGCGCTGTCGCTTGAATATTCTGCTGATCTGCCAGTGCGACAAACGTGCACTGGTCGAAACCCGGCGCATTCTGGATCAGTTCGCCGAGCGTCGGGGCGAGCGTACCTGGCAAACGCCGATTACTCAGGCCGGCCTCGACACCTTGCGGCGCCTGTTGAAAAAAAGCGCCCGACGCAATACGGCAGTAGCCTGTCACTGGATCAGGGGGCTGGACCATAGCGAGTTGCTGTGGATTGTCGGCGATGCCAGCCGCTTCAATGAACAAGGCGCCGTACCGACCAACATCACTCGCCGCAACGTCTTGCGCAAGGGTGATGAAAACGATTGGCACAGTGCCGAAGACATCACTTTACTGGCGCAAATGGCCGCCTTGCTGCATGACCTGGGCAAATCCAGCATCGCGTTTCAAAAGCGACTCTGCACCAATGTTCGCGAGAAAAACCTGTACCGCCACGAGTGGGTTTCGTTGCGGCTGTTTCTCGCGTTTGTGGGAAGCGATACCGACGAGGCCTGGCTGAAACGCTTGGCGGCACCTACAGAACAGGATGATGCGCATTGGCTGGAACAGGGCCGTTACCTGCGTGACGGGCTCGACGCGCATGCACCGCCACCCTTTCAGAACCTGCCACCGCTGGCGGCAGCCATTGCCTGGCTGGTGGTGACGCATCACCGCTTGCCCGTGCTGCCATGTGAGGATGGCGGATGGTTTGGCAAGAAATCCCTGTCGTTCGATGTCAAGCGACTCCCCAACATTCTGGAAGGCGTGACGCATGAATGGAATGAGCTAAAAAGCCCTGCCGCTCCAGAGGCCATCAAACCTTACTGGCAATTTGAACATGGCTTGCCGGTCACGCTACCCAAATGGCGTAACCAGGCAGCGAAACTGGCGACTCGCCTGCAGGCCCTGAACAGCAAGGCAGGCAAAGGCGACTGGCTGAACAATCCTTATGTCATGCATGTGGCACGCATGAGCCTGATGCTCGCGGACCATCATTACTCCAGCCTCAAGGCCGACTCGCAGCAGCGGGTCAAAGGCGATGCGCAATGTCAGCTCTATGCCAATACCGAAGACGGCAAGCTCAAGCAGACACTGGATGAACACCTGCTGGGCGTTGCGCGGTTTACCAGCACCATCGTGCATGGGCTGCCCGGTTTCGAGCTTTATCTGCCACGTCTCGCCAGGCATAAAGGACTGCGCAAGCGCAGTGGTTCCGAGCGTTTCCAGTGGCAGGACAAGGCCACCGATGCCGCCACCAGCCTGCGCGCCCGGTCTTTCGAGCACGGGGCGTTCATCGTCAATATGGCCTCGACCGGCTGCGGCAAGACCCTGGCCAACGCCAGGATCATGAATGCACTGGCCGATCCGCAATCGGGGTTTCGCTGCACCTTTGCTCTGGGCCTGCGCACGCTGACCTTGCAGACCGGCGCCAGCTATCGTCAGGACCTGCACCTGAGGGACGATGAACTGGCCGTGCATGTCGGCGGCTCGGCCAGCCGGAAGCTGTTCGAGTTTCATCAGGAGCAGGCTGAGCAAACCGGTTCCAGCTCGGTGCAGGACTTGATCGAGGAAGACAGCCATGTGCTTTACGAAGGTCAGTTGGCCAATCATGGCCTGTTGTCCAAGGCCATGGACAATCCGCAGATCCGCTCACTGCTCAGCGCGCCGATGCTGGTCTGCACCATCGATCATTTGATGCCCGCGACCGAAGCACAACGGGCTGGCCGCCAGATCGCGCCCATGCTGCGCATGATGAGCAGCGATCTGGTGCTCGATGAACTGGACGACTTCGATATCGCCGACCTGCCCGCGCTGACCCGCCTGATGCATTGGGCCGGCATGCTCGGTACGCGAGTCCTGTTGTCATCCGCGACCCTGCCGCCCGCGCTGGTCGACGGCATGTTCCAGGCCTATCGCGCAGGCCGCCTGCACTATCGACGCAATCGCGGCGCTCATGATCAGCAGGCTTATCCGCCATCCGAAGTGGCTTGCCTGTGGGTCGATGAGTTCACCGCACACGCTACAACATGCACTGATCCTCAGCACTTTATGAGCGAGCATGAAGCATTCGTGAATCGGCGCGTCGAGGCGCTGGGCAAAGAAGAACCGCGTCGATGCGGCGAGTTGATAGCGCTGAATATCACGGCCAGAAAGCCGGAAGCCATTCGTGCCGGGTTCGCCAGCCATGTGCGCAGCGCCATGCTTGAAGCTCATGCACGACATGCCGAAACCTGTCCGCAGAGTGGCAAGCGTGTCAGCTTCGGTCTGGTGCGCATGGCCAATATCGAACCGCTGTTCGATGTGGCACTGGCGTTGTTTCAAGCCGGAGCCACTGAAGACCACCGCATCCATTTATGCGTTTATCACTCGCGTTTTCCGCTACTGCTGCGCTCGGCCATCGAGGCACAACTGGACGCCAGTCTGAATCGACGCAAGCCAGACGCGGTATATGCCCTGCCAGAGATTCGGCAGGCCATCGATCAGTCCTCCGAGCAGAACCATCTGTTTGTGGTACTGGGCTCGCCAGTGACTGAGGTAGGCCGCGATCACGATTATGACTGGGCCGTCGTCGAGCCGTCGTCCATGCGCTCGCTCATCCAGTTGGCCGGGCGTATACAGCGACATCGCAACAAACCGTGCACATCGCCCAATGTGCTGATCTTCGATACCAACCTGAAGCACTTCGAGCAGCCGCAAGACGCAGCGTTTGTTCGGCCTGGTTTCGAGAGTATCAACAATAAAGTTGCCCACCCGTTCCGGCTGACCACGCACCGACTAGGCAAGCTGTTGCAAGAAAACGAATACAGGCCGCTGACCGCCCGCCCCCGCATCCAGCCGCGCCCGGCTCGGGACTGGCAGGCGAAAACAAGCCTGGTCGATCTGGAACACAGCCGACTCGCCGCGCAGATGCTGCCCAAGGATCACAGCCAGGCATTCAACCTTGATGCCGCCTGCGTCTGGCAGTACCCGCAAGCCTCACTGACCTGGGTCTTGCCGCAACAGCAGCCTTTCCGCGAACAGACCACACCGGAAACCGAGCTGGTGTTTTTGCCTGACGAAGACGAAGAACAGCTTTTGTTGAATCGCATTCATGAAGAGGCCAAACGCGGTAAACCGGCGATTCATACCCTTGCTCAGAGTGACCTCACGCTTATAGATCTCGACAGCCAGCTTGGCCCCCGCATAACGCCTTGGGGTCGGCATGACTTGATGGAGTTGCTGGTTCAGCAAACTGAGGTCCAGGACCTTTCACTGAGGAAATGCGCCGAGAAATTTACTTCGGTCAGTGTGCATGAGAGCAAATTTGGGTGGCGGTATCACCCGGTTTTGGGGTTTGGGAAATCACGAAACGAATGAGTGACAAGACAAAGGAAGGCCTATGCAAATATTGAGTTGCCACAAAGACGCCATAGAACGGGCACTTATCCCGTCGACTTTTAAAGGTTCCGAACATGGATGAAGGATCTAGACTCACACCCCGCGCCAAACTATTTCGTAGCGCCATCGCCGCTTTTATCACCGAGCGCAAAGAAGCCAAGCTCAAGGGCAATGACGACGATGGCCATGATCAGGCGGCCAGCAAATATGACTACGCCACCTGGCTGGCCGATGCCGCTCGCCGGGTTGCGCAGATTCAGGCTGTGACTCATGTGCTCAAGGCCACGCATCCGGATGCGCGGGGCAGCAGCCTGCATATGGTGCCGCAAGCGCTGCATCAGCATGCGGAGATTGGCACTCACGCATTGGGCGAGGCGTATGCCGACGATATCGTAGGTAATGCTGCGGCCCTCGATGTGTACAAGTTTCTCAAGCTGGAAGTCGACGGTCGTCGTTTACTGGACTGGCTACAGGCCAATGATGCCGACTTGCTGAAAGCACTGAGCCCTGACGAAGCCACGGCACATGAATGGGCCACTGCATTCAAGGGGCTTATTCGGCCTGCTGCCGCCTTGACCTCTCACACCATGGCCAAGCAGGTGTACTGGAATGTTTCTGGTAACCCAACGGACGATTCAGGCTTTCATCTCCTGCAGCCTTTGTTCGCCAGCAGCCTTGCCCATGCGGTGCATCAGGACATCAACGATAGTCGTTTCGGTGAAGCCAATAAGGCCGCCCGACAGGCAAAGCGCGAGGAAAAGCTTCACGACGATCAGTACAGCGACTATCGCAATCTGGTCACGCGCAAACTCGGTGGAACCAAGCCGCAAAACATCAGCCAGTTGAACAGCGAGCGCGGTGGGGTGAACTACCTGTTGGCTTCGATACCGCCAAGCTGGAAACAGGACAGGCCGCGTTATTTTCTCCATATTGAGTCGGCGCTTGATCGCTTTCGGCGCTTTGAAGGCGTTGATGAACAAATCAAAGCCTTGTGCGACCTGCTTGGACGCGATCCGCCCAGAACGAAGCCGACTCGTGATGCACGCAAGCCTCTCGAACAATCCCTAGGCGCCTCACTGGCCGCCTTTGGCCTGGCCAGTCGCGAACTGTTTGAACCCGGCTGGACCCGCGACCCGGACTGCGAGTTGGCGTTATGCGAACAGCTATGGCTCGACCCCGGGCGTATCGCTTTGCCCTTGCGCGACGATCATCTCGTTGAGGACCAGACCTTTGTCACAGCCTTTCATAACGGTGACTGGCCCGAGCAGGTCGCCAAACGCTTTGGCCAATGGCTGAACGATATTCTGCGCAAGACCGGTTTGCCTGTCGGCGATGTGGAACTGAAACACTGGTCCAGACAAGCCATCATCGAAGCCGACTCCGATCTGCCAATCACAAGTCTGGAGGCGTCCAATGGCTGACTGCCCAAAGTTCACTCACCTGTTGGTTATCCCGCGTATTCGCGTGCAGAACGCCAACTCGATTTCCAGCCCGCTGACCCACGGTTTCCCATCCATGACAGCCTTTCTGGGCCTGATGTGGGCGCTGGAGCGCAAGCTCAGCGAGACGGGTCTGAAGCTGCAATTCAAGGCCATTGGCGTCGTGGCTCATCACCATGAAGAACAGCTCACCCAAATCGGTTTCGTAAGCACTTTGCGACTGACCCGCAACCCGATCAACAAGGACGGCAGCACCGCAGCGATTGTCGAAGAAGGCCGGATGCACATGGAGATCAGCCTGATGTTCGCCGTGCAAAGCGAAACGCCGCCTGCCGATGCCGAAGCTGCACAGTTGCTCGCCAGACAAGTGCGCGATCAGCTATCGCAATTGCGCATTGCCGGTGGCAGCGTGATCCCGTCCTCGACACCGCCTCACAAGCAGCAGCCTTTCATGCTGCATATGCCCGAAGACAGCGAAGCCAGGGAAACGCTCTTCTCCAGGATCCGCTTGCGCCTGCTACCGGGCTTTACGCTGGTTGATCGTCAGGACCTGCTCGAACAGCGGCATGCAGAACTTCAGGAGAACGCCCCCGATACCTCGCGGCTCGACGCCTGGTTGTCATTGTCGCGGCTCAACTGGCATAGCGCGACCAACGAAGATCCGGACAAAAAACCGCAATGGACCCACGATAAAAAGGGCGGCGGCTGGATCGTGCCAATCCCCGTCGGCTATGGCGCGCTGGGCGATCTGCAAGAACCCGGCTCGGTGATCAACGCCCGTGACGGGCAAACGCCGTTCCGCTTCGTCGAGAGCCTGTATGGCATCGGCGAATGGATCAGCCCGCATCGCTTGCATGATCCCGAACAGATGCTCTGGTACGCCGACTCACGTCCCGCTGACGGCCTCTATCGCTGCGCCAACGACTATCGCCCTGCTGTCCTGCACGACTTCGACTGACTTGCTGACCATCTTCCTAAAAGGTATTTGAACATGGCTAACGACAACACCCTCAAGACCGCTTCCGTTCTGGCTTTCGAGCGCAAGCTCGACCCTTCCGATGCGCTGTTTCATGCCGGTGACTGGCAGTCCCGCAAGGATTGGACGCCCTTGGCGATTCGTGAAAAATCGGTGCGTGGCACCATTTCCAATCGCCTGAAGACCAAGGATCTGGACCCCGCCAAACTGGATGCACAAATCGAAAAACCCAACCTGCAAACCGTCGATGTTGCCGCCCTGCCCCATGACGCCGATACGCTGCGAGTCAGCTTTACCCTGCGCATCCTGAACGGCACCGGCCAGCCTTCCGCCTGTAACGACATCGAGTACCGCAACAAGCTACTGGCCACCGTCAAAAGCTATGTGGACAGCAATGGCTTCGGTGAACTGGCACGTCGCTACGCCCACAACCTGGCCAATGGTCGCTTCCTCTGGCGCAACCGCATCGGTGCCGAACAGGTAGAGGTGGAAGTTGCTCATCTGGTGGATGGCAAGGCTGCATCGGCCTGGTCTTTCAATGGTCTGGCGTTGTCGCTGCGAGACTTCAATACCAGCGCTGAAAACACCAAGGCACTGGGCGAACTGAGCCAATTGATCGCCAGCGGCCTGGCCGGTGAAAAGCATGTGCTGCTGGGCGTGACGGCGTATGTACGGATGGGCGCCGGGCAGGAGGTTTTCCCGTCACAGGAGCTGATTCTGGATCGCTCCAGTGGCAGCAAAAGCAAGACGCTGTATCAGGTGGACGGCATTGCTGGTATCCACTCGCAAAAGATCGGCAACGCCCTGCGCAGCATCGACACCTGGTATCAGGAAGCCGATATCAACGGCCCGATTGCCGTGGAACCCTATGGTTCGGTCACCACTCAGGGCAAGGCTTATCGCCAGCCTCGCAGCACCAAGGATGACTTCTACACCCTGCTTGATGGCTGGGTGCTCAAGGACAAGGTGCCGGAGTTGAATCAGCAGCATTTCGTCATTGCGACCCTGATCCGTGGCGGCGTCTTCGGTGAGGCGGGTTAAACCATGGATCATTACCTCGATCTGCAATTACTGCCCGACCCGGAATTTGCAGCCACGCAGTTGATGAGCGCGTTGCTGGCAAAACTGCATCGCGGCCTGCATGAACTGCGCCGCGATGACATCGGCATCAGCTTCCCGGCTGTTGCAGGCAAGACAACCGGACTCGGCGACCGTCTGCGTTTGCACGGTAGCGCACAGGCGCTGGATGCCTTGCTGGCTTTGAACTGGCTGACAGGCATGCGTGACCATGTGCGGCTGGGCGAATTGAGTACAGTGCCGGACGGCGTACAGCATCGTCGCGTCAACCGTGTGCAAGTCGACAGCAACCCGGAGCGCGCACGGCGACGCCTGATCAAACGCCACGGCCTTACCGAGGAACAGGCACGCGAGCGCATCCCGGATACCGCCGCCAAGCGCTGCAACCTGCCTTTTACCCAACTGCGCAGCCACAGCACGGGGCAGACATTTCGCCTGTTTATCCAGCATGGCCCGCTACAGGCAAACGCCCAGCCTGGAACCTTCAATAGCTACGGGTTGAGCGGCACTGCCACTGTTCCCTGGTTCTAGCTTCAGATATGGGGCGAATTCATTCGCGAAGAAAGCATTCCCGACGCTGGATTTGTGTGGAACGGGATGGCCTCTCGCGAATGAATTCGCTCCCACGCGTGGGAGGCGAACGAGGGTTTCAGACTATGGCCTCACGAAGGCTGTTTCTGACCCTCTTTTTCAGGTCGCTCTGGAGGCCTTTAAAATCAAGCACTTATAAAGGTGACTGAAAAAAGGGTAAAAGCGGCTGAAGCGCATGATTCTTCTTTTAAAACGAGGGGTTATGGAGGAGGACTTCTAGTTCACTGCCGTGTAGGCAGCTTAGAAAAATAGTGGGTGTATCTTCGTCAGTAATGACAAGTTCACTGCCGTGTAGGCAGCTTAGAAATCAGTATCACAGCGCCGTTTCGCAACTGAAGCGTTCACTGCCGTGTAGGCAGCTTAGAAATTTCGATGCTCGGATTTAGCGCCGACGTATTCGTTCACTGCCGTGTAGGCAGCTTAGAAAATTTAGCCGCGTCTTCACGATCACCATTGGGCGTTCACTGCCGTGTAGGCAGCTTAGAAATACAGATTCGATTTCCAGCGGATAGGTTTTCATGTTCACTGCCGTGTAGGCAGCTTAGAAATGGATGTCCTTGGCCAAGAATGCCGAAAATGCGTTCACTGCCGTGTAGGCAGCTTAGAAAAGACAGCGCCCGCTGGCCTGACCAAGGCATCGAGTTCACTGCCGTGTAGGCAGCTTAGAAAAGATCGTCCCCGACGATGGGAGGGCCATTAGCGTTCACTGCCGTGTAGGCAGCTTAGAAAATAAACGCTTCAGGACAATTAGTAGCAGGGTCATTCACTGCCGTGTAGGCAGCTTAGAAAAGCTCGGAAACCAGCGCCTTGAGATGCGGGAAGTTCACTGCCGTGAGCTGGTCTAATGACCC
>NZ_RBRE01000072.1 GCF_003700275.1 Pseudomonas cichorii
CTGCTGCGCCCAGGTCAGGAAGTTGACCGTATTGCGGTGTTCGATCATCACGCCTTTCGGCAGGCCGGTCGAACCCGAGGTGTAGATCACATAGGCCAGATGCGCCGATGTCAGCTCTGCAATCACGGGATTGGAGACGGATTGATCCTGCCAGACTTCCTCATCCAGATTAACCAAAGGCACCGAAGCCGCCGACAGCAGTTCCAGCGTAGAGGTCTGTGCCAATACCGCTGCCGGAGCACTGTCCTGTAACATGTAAGCAATCCGTTCCGCTGGATAAGCCGGATCCAGCGGGACATAACCGCCGCCCGCCTTCATGATCGCCAGCAACCCGACCACCATCCCGATCCCGCGCTCGACACAGATCGCCACCCGCGAATCCGGCATCACGCCCTGACTGCGCAAGTGATGAGCCAGACGGTTGGCGCGCTGATTCAGTTCGGCATAGCTCAAATGCAAATCGCCATGCACCACAGCCACGGCATCCGGCGTACGCTCGACCTGCATCTCGAACAGGCCATGAACCGTCTGCTCCAGCGGATATTGCGCAGCGGTCGCATTGAAACCCTGCAGCAACTGCTCACGTTCGGCTTGGGGCAAGACCGACAGACTGCGCAATGCCGCCTGAGGTGTCAGTTCCAGGGCTTCGACCAGCTCCTGCAAGGCCGCCTGCATGTAGCCACAGACGCGCCGGGCATCGACGCCTTCCTGTGCCAGCGTCGTCAGCAGCAGGTTATCGCCCAGATCGTCGACGTTCAGAGTCAGTGGATAGTTGGTGCGCTCCTCGCCGGACAGGCCTTCGATCCCTTCCCAGGCCTGCAAGGCTTCAGGGTTGATGCTGCCGGCAGCGCTGTGTCGATAGTTGAGCAATGCGCTGAACAACGGCATCGACGCGGGCACGCCACTGCAACGCTGGGCCAGGGCCAGCGAGGCATGCTCGTGGCCCAGCAGGCCGCTCAAGCGCTCATGGGCGGCCCTGACTCCGGCCCGTACGCCCTGCTCACCTACGGCCAGCCGCATCGGCAGGGTATTGATGAACAGGCCGATGGCGCGATCCGCTCCTTCGCCGCCTTGCAGGCGCCCCATCAGTACGGTGCCGAACACCACATCCTGTTTACCGGCGATAGCACCCAGCACTACGCCCCAGGCCAGATGCACCAGGCTGGCCAGACTCACGCCCAGATGGCGGGCCTGGCTGCGCAGGCGTTGATCCAGACCTGTGACCAGTGCCTGGCTGGCTTCCTCGACGCCGTCACCGTCGCCCTGCACATTCTGCAGACCGAAGGGCAGTGTCGGCTCGTCGACATCGCCGAGCATGTCGCGAAAGAATGTTTCGTGAGCCTCACGACTGACGCCCAGACGCGCCTGAGCCACGTAATTGCGATAAGCGATGGCCTCGCCCAGATCCTGCTGACGACCCAGCAACCAGGCCTGCATCTCATGCTGGACCACTTCCAGCGCAGTGTGATCCAGCGCCAGGTGGTGAAACAGCAGCAAGGCAACGCAACGCTGGTTGACGGCATCTTCGGTAAACAGAATGCGCAGCAGCGGCGCCTGCGCCAGATCGAGCCGGAAATGCCGCGGATCGAAACGCGCCTGCAATTGGGCCGAGATATCGCCCAGTGCCGGATCGAGACTGACTTCTTCGACACTCAGTCGTGCCTGGCGGCAGACCACTTGTACCGGGCTGTCGAGACCTTCCCAGAACACTGCAGTACGCAGAATGTCATGACGATCGACAACCGCTTGCAGCGCCTGGACGAAATCATTCAGACGGCCACGGTCAGCCATGCCGAACAGGGTCTGCAGAACGTAAGGATCGCCCTGATCGGCCGCCAGATGGTGATAGAGAATGCCTTCCTGCAACGGCGCCAGCGCATAGATGTCCTGAATATTGGCAATACCGCCCGGCACGCTGGCCACGATGCGGTCGATGGAAGTCTGATCCAGATCAGCCAGAGGCAACATCGCGGGCGTGATGCGCTGGATGTCGGCAGCAATGACATTGGCCGGAACCGTGATCTCATGGTTCTCGCCAACCGCAGCGGCCAGTGCCGCCAGGGTTGGCTGGCTGAACAGCACCCGCACATCGGCCCGCAGACCAGCCTGGCGCATGCGCTCGATCAGGCTGACGGCGAGCAGCGAGTGGCCGCCCAACTCGAAGAAATGATCGAAGCGCCCCACGCGCTCCACCTTGAGCAACTGCGCCCAGAGCGTGGCCAGTGTTTCTTCTACCGGACCTTGAGGTGCCACATATTCACGGCTGGCGAACGCCTCGGCACCAGGCTCGGGCAAGGCCCGACGGTCCAGCTTGCCGTTGGCGGTAAGCGGGAAAGCCTCAAGCATCACAAAAGCTGCAGGCACCATGTATTCGGCCAGCGAGCCGAGCAATTCATCGCGAAGAGCCTGGGCGCCGAGTTGCACGCCAGCTTGCGGAATGACATAGGCGATAAGCCGTTTCTGGCCCGGAGTGTCCTGCTCGGCTCGCACCAGCACCGTGGCTTCGGCAACACCGGCGCAGGTGCTCAGGCGGGCAACGATTTCGCCCAGTTCGATGCGGAAACCACGAATCTTGACCTGATCGTCGTTACGCCCGCGGTACTCGATACTGCCGTCTGGCAACCAGCAACCCAGGTCGCCGGTGCGGTAAAGCATGGCTTCGGCATCAGAGCCGAACGGGTCGGCAATGAACTTCTCGGCGGTCAGGTCGGGACGATTCAGATAACCCTTGGCGACGCCATCACCGCCGATATAAAGCTCACCGGTCACGCCAAGAGGCGCAGGCCGCCGGTGGTCATCCAGCACATACACCCGGCTATTGCCTACCGGCCGGCCGATGGGGATGCTCGGGCCCTCGACCCTGTCGATCTCCCAGGTGGTGGAAAAGGTCGTTGCTTCGGTAGGGCCGTAGCCATTGAGCAAATGCTGTGGTGCGCCGTTGGCCAACACTCTTGCGATGACCGTCGAATCCAGCACATCACCGCCGACAATCAGGTAGCGCAACTGGCGGAACGCCTCGTTCATGTCCGCTGCATATTGATGAAACAGACCCGCCGTCATCCATAGCACGCTGACCGCCTGCTCCAGCAACAAACCGGCGAAGCGTTCCCGCGACAGCAGCACGTCCTGATCCACCAGGACCACACAACCACCATTGAGCAAGGCAGCCCAGACTTCCAGGGTGCTGGCATCGAACGCCGGATTGGAGGCGAACGCCACGCGGTCTGCAGCGTTGAAATCGGCGTAACCGTTGTCCAGGACCAGACGGCTGATTGCCCGATGGGTTACCAGCACGCCCTTGGGAGTTCCCGTGGAACCGGAGGTGTACATGACATAGGCCGGCGCACCGCCGTCCTGCACCTGTAGCGGATTTTCGCTGGCCGCGACGTTCGATTCCGGGCTGTCCAGCTGCAGATTATCGAGATCCAGGCGAGGAATATCGGTCAGCGAGGCACGCTCGCTCAGGCTCAGCAATACCCGGGCCTGGCTGTCTTCCAGCATGAATTGCAGACGCTCGACAGGCGCATTGACGTCCAGCGGCACGTATACGGCGCCGCACTTGAGCACCGCCAGCTGGCTGATCAGCAACTCGAACGAGCGTTCCAGTTGCAGGGCAACCCTCTCGCCGGGATTGACACCCGCTGCGCGTAAATGCCCAGCCAGCACGTTGGCGCGCTCATTCAACTGGCGGTAATCGAGCTGTTGCTCGCCATGCAGAGCTGCCGGAGCATCGGGATTGAGCCGGGCATGCGCCTCGAACAGGGTCGCTACGCTACTGTCGCGAGGATAAGCCCGGCGGGTGTCGTTGAATGTGTCCAGCAACTGGCTACGCTCGGCAGATGGCAGCAGATCCAGGCTGCTCAGCGCACAGCGCGGATCCTGCTCAAGAGCCTGTGCCAGTTGCTCGAAGGCGCTCAACAGATAAGTGCCGATCCGCTGCGCGCCGATCTGTGCCAGGGCCAGGACGCTGACCACAAAGCGCTCGCCCAGATCGTCCACCGACACCGTGATCGGATAGTTGCTGCGCTCTTCACCGCCCAGCACCTGCAGGCCATGCCAGGCTTCACGGGCCTGCTTCGTCACGGCCTGCGCCGCGCTGCCGTGACGATAATTGAGCAGCGAACCGAACAACGGCGTCGGTGCTGCCACGCCGCTGCAACGCTGGGCGAGTGCCAGCGATGCGTGTTCATGACCCAGTAGCCCGGTCAGGCGCTGGTGAGTGGCCTTGATGCTGGCATCCACGCTCTGGCTGCCCAGTGCGACTCGCAGCGGCAAGGTATTGATGAACAACCCCAACGCCCGTTCAGCGCCCTCGCCGCCTTGCATCCGGCCCATCAATACAGTGCCGAATACCACGTCCTCACGGCCGGATATACGCCCCAGCACTTGAGCCCAGGCCAGATGCACCAGGCTGGCGGCACTGACTCCGAGCCGCCGGGCATGGCCACGCAGACGCGCGCCCAACGCCTCATCGACCGGCAGCCGGGCCTCTTCAATGACCGCGTCGGGGTTCAGGGCATCGGTGAAGCCGAATGGCAGCGTCGGCTCTTCGACGTCCGCGAGCATGTCGCGAAAGAACGCTTCGTGAGCCTCACGGCCAACGCCAAGGCGGGCCTGAGCCACATAGTTGCGATAGGCGACCGCTTCGGGCAGCAAGTGTCCGGTGCCCAGCAGAAAGGCCTGGACTTCATGCTGCACCAGTTCCAGTGCCGCATGGTCAAGTGCCATGTGGTGGAACAGCAGCATCGCCACCCAGCGTGAATTGAGTGGATCGACGGACCAGACCAGGCGCAGCAGCGGCGCCTGGCGTACGTCCATGCGGTAATGGCGGGTATCGAAACGCTCCTGCAATTGCCGGGTTATATCGCCATCGGCCGGGTTCAGGATGATTTCGTCAAAGCTCAGCCGGGCCTCTTGCCAGACCACCTGCCGCGGTTCGTCGAGCCCTTCCCAGACAATCGCAGTGCGCAGGATATCGTGACGGTCCATGACCCCTTGCAGGGCCTGGGCAAAGTTTTCCAGATGCTGGAGGCTGTCGGCAGCGAACAGGGTGTGCAGGACATACGGATCGCCGCTGGACGCCGAAATATGATGATAGAGAATGCCTTCCTGCAACGGTGCCAGCGGATAGATGTCCTGTACGTTGCCAGCACCGCCGGGTACGGTTTCGACGATACGGTCAAGCGCTTCCTGGCTAAGTCCGGCCAGGGGCAGCATATCCGGGGTAATGCGGAAAGCCGGGCTCAGCCAGTCGCCACCGTTTCTCTTTACCAGATCGATCAGCGCATGCTTGTGCAGGCGCATGCTGTCCATCAGCGCATCGTCGAAGCCCTCGTCGTCGCCAAGAATGACAAGATCGCCCTCGTCGTGCTGGAGACGGATCGGGTGACCGGAAATGATAGCCATCAATTCGTTGAAGAGCATCGAATAACCTGCGCTGTAGGAGTTCTGAAAAAGTCGACGACAAACAAGTGGCGACTTCATGAAAGGGGCAAAATGCCGCCTTTCTAGGATGGGAAAAAACTAGAGCATCGGTTCTGGACTGTCTGTCACGGTATGTAGGGACAGGCGGGATGCAGAGCGTTGGGGCCTTGGGAAAACGCTGTCCCCGTTGATGGGGACAGCATCTGGTGTTGCGGGGGATGGTTGCGCAGAGCGATCAGATACGACGTTTGCGTTGTTGAGTCGGGACTCGCGAGGCAGAAACTTCGAGGTTGCGCAGAGGCACCACCGAAGCGGCCACCGCCGCCAGCGTCGATTGTCCGAACAGCACCCGCACATCGGCTTCCAGCCCCTCATGGCGCATGCGCTCGATCAGGGTAACCGCCAACAGCGAATGCCCGCCCAGCTCGAAGAAATGGTCGTGACGCCCTACTCGCTCAACCTTCAGCAACTCGGCCCAGAGCATCGCCAGCCAAGTTTCGTTTTCACCCTGCGGAGCTTCGTAGCGATGGGTGACGTAAGCGCTGCTGTCAGGCAATGGCAGGCGCTTGCGATCCAGCTTGCCGTTGGGAGTCAACGGCAATTCCTCAAGGCGCACATAGGCGGCCGGGACCATATATTCAGGCAATTGCGCCTGCAAATGGCTACGCAGCAAGCCACTGTCGATCAGCAGCGCAGCGCTGTGCGGCGTGTAATACGCCACCAGCCGCAGATCGCCGGGCTGGTCTTCCCTGGCCAGCACCACCGCCTCCTTGACTGCCGCGTGAGCAGCCAGTTTCGCCTCGATCTCACCCAGCTCGATGCGGAAACCGCGGATCTTCACCTGATCGTCGTTACGGCCCAGATACTCGATATTGCCATCCGCCAGCCAGCGTCCGAGATCCCCGGTACGGTACATGCGCGCGCCGGATACACTGCTGAACGGATCGTCGAGGAAGCGCTGGGCCGTCAGATCGTCGCGGTTCAGGTAACCGCGAGCCACCCCGGCCCCGCCGATGAACAGTTCACCGGCAACCCCCAGCGGCACCGGGTTCAGGTACTCATCCAGGATATGGAACTGAGTATTGGCGATCGGCTTGCCGATATGCGCGCTGAAACCGTCTTCGCGATCCATCGCCACCCAACTGGAATAGGTGGTGGTTTCCGAGGGGCCATAGAGATTGCACAGGCGCTTGACCTGGGTCTGCTCGAACAGGGTTTCCACGAGACTGCGCTTGAGAGCTTCCCCGGCCACGTTGACCGTATGTACGCCCTGGCTCAGACCGCTTGATTCCAGCAACGCCTTGAGCGCCGAAGGCACGGTATTGATCAGCGTGACATCGTGCTCGCTGTGTTGCAGTTCAAGAGCATTCTGCACCAGATCGATACAGCCACCGCTGGTCAGCGGAGCAAAGCATTCGTAGACCGCCAGGTCGAAGTTCAACGAAGTGGAGAACAGCGTTCTGGCCAGCACCTCAGGCTCGAAGGCGCGTTTTGCCCAGGTCAGAAAGTTGACCGTATTGCGGTGTTCGATCATCACCCCCTTGGGCATGCCGGTGGAGCCGGAGGTGTAGATCACATAGGCCAGATGGGCCGCGTTCAGCCCGCTGACGTCCGGGTTGTCCAGCGATTGTGTGAGCCAGGTACGGCTGTCCAGATCAATCACCGGCGCGCTGCTGGCGGACAGCAGTCCGAGGGTCGGCGCGTGCGCCAGCACCACCGTGGGTGCGCTGTCCTCCAACATGTAGGCGATCCGCTCGACCGGATAGGCCGGATCCAGCGGCACATAACCGCCGCCAGCCTTGAGAATGGCCAGCAGGCCGACGACCATTTCGCTGCCACGCTCCACGCAGATTGCCACCCGTGCGTCTGGCTCGACGCCCTGCTCGCGCAAATGCCAGGCCAGACGATTGGCCCGTTCATTCAACTGGCGATAGCTCAGTTGCTCGCGCCCATGAATCAACGCCAGCGCATCAGGCGTGCGCAGTACCTGAGCCTCGAAAAGACCATGCACGGTCTGCGCCGGCGGATAGTAATGCTGGGTGTCGTTGAAGCGCGCCAGAGCCTGGCGCTCTGCCGGGCCAGGCAGAGCAACGCCGTGTACCGCCTGGCTGGCATCAGCCACCATGGCGCGCAGCAGACATTCCAGATAACCGCGATAACGCTCGATGGTGTGCGGCTGGAACAAGGCCGTGGCGAACTCCAGGCTGCCCTGCAACTGGCCATTGATCTCCCCAAGCTCCAGCGACAGGTCGAACTTGGCAGTACGGCGCGGCGCACCAATGCCCTCCAGACGCAGGTCGCCGAGCATCAGTTCGACATTTTCGTTGTTCTGCCACGACAGCATGACCTGGAACAACGGACTATGGGACAGGCTGCGTACCGGCTTGACCACTTCGACCACATGCTCGAAAGGCAATGCCTGCCGGGCCTGGGCTTCCAGGGACAACTGCCGGACCCTGTGCAGCAGCTCGGCGAAATCAGGCTTGCCGGACAGGTCGACCGGCAGTGCAAGGGTATTGACGAACAGACCGATCAGCCCTTCGACATCGGCGCTCATGCGGTTGGCGACCGGCGAGCCGATCACCACCTGCTCCTGGCCAGACAGGCGTGCGAGGGTCGCTGCCCAGGCCGCCAGTACCGTCATGTACAGCGTGGTGCCATGACGCTTGCTCAGGGCTTGCAGTTGCGCGGTCAACTGCGCGTCGAAGCAGACCGGCAGCGCAGCCCCCGAATAATCCTGCAACGCCGGGCGTGGCTGGTCGCAGGGCAAGGCCAGCAACGCCGGCGCCTGAGCCAGGGTCTTGCGCCACCAATCGCTCTGCACCTGCATGGCCTGGCTGTCCAGCAGCCGGCGTTGCCAGGCGGCATAGTCGGCGTATTGCACCGCCAGTGGCGGTAACGGGTCCGGCTCGCCGTACACAAATGCCTGATACAGTGCCCCCAGCTCGCTAGTCAGGACGCCCATGGACCAGCCGTCGGAGACGATATGGTGCAGCGTGACCAGCAATACATGCTCGTCATCGGCCAGTCGAATCAACTGGCCGCGAATCAGCGGGCCATGCTGCAGGTCGAAGCCCTGCCGTGCCTCTTCGGCGGTCAGCTCACTCAAGGCCTGCGCCGAATCGGCCAGCCCGGAAAGATCAACCTGACTCAGCGCGAACCCGCTGGATGGCAGGATTCGCTGCAACGCCGCACCTCCCGATGGCTGGACAAAACAGGTACGCAAGGCTTCGTGCCGCTCCACGATCCGGTCCAGCGCTTGCTGCAGGGCGGCGACGTCGAGCACGCCTTTCAGGCGCAGGCCGGCCGGCAAGTGATAGGCCGCACTGGCGCCCTCCATCTTCGCCAGGAACAGCAAGCGCTGCTGGGCGAACGACAGCGGCAAGTCCTCGTCACGCGACACCGCCGTGATTTCCGGCAAGGTGCTACGGACATTCAGTGCCACCTGTTCTGCCACTGCACGCAATTGCGGACGGGCAAACAGCTCGGCCAGTTCCAGCTCGACGCCCCATTGCTGGCGAACCTGGGAAACCAGACGCATGGCCAGCAACGAATGCCCGCCCAGCTCGAAGAAGTGATCCTCACGCCCTACCTGCGGGACTTTCAGCAGGTTTTGCCACAACTCTGCAAGGGCGCTTTCCAGTTCGCCCCGGGGTGCCTCGAATTCGCGGCTGATCACGTCTGCCGCATCCGGCGCCGGTAATTGGCTGCGATCCAGCTTGCCATTGGCGGTGAGCGGGAAAGTCTCCAGAGCAATAAACGATGTAGGCACCATGTAATCGGGAAGGTGGATCTGCAAATGGCTGCGCAATTCGCGCAAGTCCGCTGTCGAGCCCGTTCGCGAGGTAAAGTAGGCCACCAGCCGTTTCTCGCCGGACGCCTCGTCGCGCGCCAGTACCACAGCTTCCTTGATCGCCTCGTGCAGCGCCAGCTTGGCTTCGATCTCGCCCAGTTCGATACGTTGACCGCGGATCTTGACCTGAAAGTCGTTACGTCCCAGGTATTCGACTGCTCCGTTGTCCAGCCAGCGGCCCAGGTCGCCGGTCTTGTAGACCCGCGCGTCTGGATCGCTGGAGAACGGATCTTTAACAAAGCGCTCGGCGCTCAGTTCCGGCAGGTTCAGATAACCACGCGCGACACCCACACCGCCGATATTGATTTCACCGGCGACACCTACGGGCGTCGGCTGGCCATGCGGATCGAGAATATAGATCCGGATATTGGCGATGGGCTTGCCAATCGGCACGCTGTCGCCCTGATCACTCGGCTGGCAGTGCCAGGCGGTGACGTCGATGGCCGCTTCGGTCGGGCCATAGAGGTTATGCAGCTCCACCGGTGCCAACTGCTCCTCGAAACGCTTCTGCAGGCTGCGCGGCAAGGCTTCGCCGCTGCACAGCACACGGCTCAAGGCGCCAAAGCCCTGGTTGTCGCCGTGTTCCAGAAATACTTCCAGCATCGAGGGTACGAAGTGCAGCAGGCTGATCTGTTGCTCGCGCATCACCTGAGCCAGATACGCCGGGTCCTGATGCCCGCCAGGACGGGCCATGTACAGATGAGCGCCGGTCAGCAGTGGCAGGAAGAACTCCCAGACCGACACGTCAAAACCGAATGGGGTCTTTTGCAGCACGCGATCCGTGGCGTTGACCCGGTATTCGTCCCTGGCCCAGAGCAGGCGGTTGACCACGCCGCGGTGTTCGTTCATCACGCCTTTGGGCTTGCCGGTCGAGCCGGAGGTGTACAGCACATAGGCCAGATGCGTGGCTTGCAGACCCAGCTCCAGCGGCTTTGGATTGCTCGACGGAAAATCCGCTAGTACTTCCTGATCCACCAGCAACACAGGAATATCGGCGCGGGCGACCTGCTCCTGCAAGGCCAGCGAGGTGAGCATTGCCACAGGCGTGCTGTCGTCGAGCATGTAGTCGCGCCGGCTGTCCGGCAGGTCCGGGTCCACCGGCACATAAGCGCCGCCAGCCTTGAGAATCGCCAGCAGGGCAACCACCAGTTCGTTGCTACGGCGCAGCGCCACCGCCACACGACTATCCGGCACCACCCCCAGCGCGATCAGTTGATGGGCGAGCTGGTTGGCGCGACGGTTGAGGGTTTCGTAGCTCAGGGCCTGGCCGTTGTGATCGCTGACGGCACTGGCTAGTGGCGTGCGTTCTACCTGTTGCTCGAACAGTGCATGGATCAGTTCATCGCGAGGGTAATCACGTTGCGTCGCGTTGAAGGTGCGCAATACCCGCTCGCGCTCGGCTTGCGGCAGTATCGACAGACCACTCAGAGTGGTCAGCGGTGCCTGTTCAAGCGTTTCGACCAGTTGTTGCAACGCGCACTGCATGTAACCGCACAGGTTTTCCGCATCGATGCCAGCGGTAGTCTGCACGGTCAGAAAAACCCCTTGCCCGGTATCGTCCACCGCCAGCGTCAGCGGATAAGCCGTGTGTTCATGGGCCTCAAGCCCCTGGATACCCTGCCAGGCGCTATTGGCCAGGGCTGAGTCGTCTACCGGGCTATGGCGGAAATTGAGCAAGGCACTGAACAATGGCGCGGGTGCAGCAACACCACTACAGCGTTGAGCCAGGGCCAGAGAAGCATGTTCGTGTTCCAGCAGTCCGGACAGCCGCGCATGCACCTGCCTGACGGCCAGGGCCACACCTTGCAGTCGCAACTCAACACGAATCGGCAAGGTATTGATAAACATCCCCAAGGCCCGATCCGCACCTTCACCGCCGCGCATCCGGCCCACCAGTACGGTACCGAACACCACATCGTCACTTGCCGACACCCGGCCCACCACCAGACCCCACGCCAGATGGTAAAGACTCGCGGCGCTGACACCCAGGTTCCGCGCAAGGTTGCGGGCTCGCTGGCTGATATCGCCGCTCACACTCTGCCGGACTTCATGCACGACCCCGTCGGACACTGATTTACCGAACGGCAAGGTGGGTTCCTCGACGGTTTGCAGCATGTCGCGGAAGAAGCGTTCGTGAGCCGCCTCGTCGGCACCCAGGCGCACCTGGGCGATGTAGTTGCGATAAGGCACCGGTTCGGGCAGCCGCGCCGCCTGATCCAGCAACAGGCTCTGGATTTCCGACACCACCACCTCGAAGGCCACGTGGTCGATGATCAGGTGATGGAGCACCAGCGCCACCACGTAGCGCTGATTCAGCGGGTCCCACGCATAAGGCATGCACACCAGCGGGGCCTGGCTGATATCCAGGCGGAAGTTGCGGGCGTCGAAACGCTCGCGCATCTGTTCAAGGATATCGCCGGCTGCCGGATCCAGTGCAATGCACTCGCTCGGCAGCGCAGCGCTGCGCTGCACGACCTGTACAGGTGTTTCAAGGCCTTCCCAGAACACCGCTGTGCGCAGAATGTCGTGACGATCGATGACCTTTTGAAAGGCCCGGGCAACGGCTTGCAGACGCGCTTCGCTGTCCACTGCGAGCAACGACTGGAGAATGAACGGATCTCCCTGGCGTGCCGCGACATGGTGGTACAGGATGCCTTCCTGCAAAGGCGCAAGCGCATAGATATCCTGCACATTGGCCGTGCCGCCAGGCACTGCGGCGACGATGCCATCGATAGTCGACTGATCGAGACTAACCAGCGGCAGCATCCAGGGCTCGATACGCTCGCAGTCCGCCGGGATCAGGTTGGCAGGCACCTGAATCTCCTGTTCGCCATTCAGGGACGCTGCCAGTGCCGCCAGCGTTGGCTGGCTGAACAGAACCTTGATATCGGCGCGCAGACCTTCCTGGCGCATACGTTCGATCAACGTCACCGCCAGCAGCGAATGACCGCCCAGGGTAAAGAAGTTATCGAAGCGCCCTACCTGCTCCACCTTCAGCACCTGGGACCAGATGCCAGCCAGGAGCGTTTCGACCTCACCCAGGGGCGCTTCGTAAACACCGCTCGGCAGTGCGTCCCCGTCGGGAGCCGGCAAAGCCTTGCGGTCCAGCTTGCCGTTGCCATTCAAGGGCCAGTGCTGCAGCCCGACGAAAGCCGAAGGCACCATGTATTCAGGCAGCGCGGCGCGCAACCAGGCCTGTACAGCCTGGGCAGTCGGCAACTCCATGGTCGATTCGGCGGTGTAGTACGCCACCAGTTGCTTTTGCCCCGGCACGTCTTCACGGACTACGACTGCCGCCTGGTGAACCCCCGGACAGACTTGCAGGCGCGCATCGATCTCGCCCGCCTCGATGCGAAACCCACGCAGTTTCAGTTGGCCGTCGCCACGGCCGAGATGCTCCAGGCTGCCATCTGCACGCCAGCAGCCACGGTCACCGGAACGATACAGGCGCGCGCCTTCGACCTTGCTGAACGGGTCAGCGATAAACGCCTGGGCGTTCAGTTCGGGACGATTCAGATAACCCGTCGCGACGCCGTCGCCACCGATACAGATCTCCCCTGCCACACCGATGGGCACCGGCTGCTGACGGGCATCCAGCACGTACACCTGGGTATTGGCCAACGGCTTGCCGATCGGCACATTGCTCATCTCTTGCGGAACGTCGGTTACATGCAGGGTGGTCGCATAAGTCGTGGTTTCGGTCGGGCCATAGCAGTGGATCAGGCGCAACTTCGGAGCAATATCCAGCAAGTCGCGAAAGACTTGCGGATCGGCCCGTTCGCCGCCACACATCAGGATTCGCAGGCCGGCCAGGGTTGCGCCGATCAGGCTGACGTACTGATTGAACACCGCGGTGGTTACAAATAGCGAGGTGACGCCCTTCGCCACCAGTTCTTCAGCCAGACGAGGTGGGTCCAGCAGCAGTTCATGGTCGATCACCACGACCTGGCCACCGTTGAGCAGCGCCGCCCAGACTTCCAGGGTGCTGGCGTCGAACGCCGGGTTGGAGGCGAATGCCAGGCGGTCGTCGCGGTTGAAATCGGCAAACCCGTTGTTGCACACCAGTTTGACGATTCCCCGGTGCGCGACGATGACGCCTTTGGGCGTGCCAGTGGAACCCGAGGTGTACATGATGTAAGCGGTCGACTGTGCGCTGCCGAGACACTGCGGGTCATGATCCGGCTGGTTGTCCAGAACCAGCAGGTCCAGGTCCAGGCGCATGACGCCTTGCGGGACCTCGCGAGCGTGGTGGGTCAACAACTGCCGGGCACCGCTGTCCTGCACCATGAAAGCCTGACGATCCAGTGGTGCGTTGACATCCAGCGGCACGTAGACGGCAGCACATTTGCTGATCGCCAGTTGCGCCACCAGCAGATCCAGCGAACGTGGCAGCAGGATCGCCACCGAATCCCCCGCCTGCACCCCAAGGCCGGTCAGGTAATGAGCCAGGCGGTTGGCCCGGGTGTTGAGCTCAAGATAGGTCAGGCCTTGCTGGCCATGGACCGCCGCCACAGCGTCAGGACGCTCGGCAACCTGCGCTTCAAACAGCGCCTGCAGGGTTTGATCCCTTGGGTAATCCGTGGCCGTGGCGTTGAATTCTTCAAGCAGGCGGCGACGTTCCGCTCCAGCGATTACCGATACCGCATGCAGTGGGGTCTGCGGCCGAACATCAAGCGCCTCGACCAGTTGCTGCAGCGTATGGGCAAAAGTATCGCAGACACGCTGGGCCCCGATTTCCAGCATCGCCAGCACGCTGACTGCAAAGCCTTCGCCCAGGTCATCCACGGAAATCGCCAGCGGATAATTGGTGCGCTCTTCATTGCCCAGGCTTTCGATGCCGTCCCAGGCCGACAACGCCTGAGCGCAGGTAACGTCGACGGCGCTATGCCGGTAATTGAGCAACGAGTTGAACAATGGCGAAGGTGCGGCAACAGCGCTGCAACGCTGCGCAAGGGCCAGCGAAGCATGCTCGTGACCCAGCAGCGCGCTAAGCCGTGCATGGGTGGACTCCACTCCTTCCACCACATTGTGTGCGTCGATATCCACGCGCAGCGGCAAGGTATTGATGAACATGCCCAGCGCACGATCGGCACCGTCGCCACCCTGCATGCGGCCCATCAGGACCGTGCCGAACACTACCTGATCACGCCCGCTGGCCTTGCCGGCCACCAGCGCCCAGGCCAGATGCATCAGGCTGGCGGCACTGACGCCAAGCTGGCGGGCCTGCACTCGCAGTTTCTGGCACAGGGCGATATCCAGTTGCTGATGCGCCTCTTCGATACCGCTGCCGTCACTGCGGATCGAGGCCTGAGCGTAAGCCAGCGTCGGCTCCTCGACATCGCCGAGCATGTCGCGGAAAAACGCTTCGTGCTCCTGCTGGCCAAGCCCCAGGCGCGCCTGGGCCACATAGTTGCGGTATGGCACGGCAACGGGCAGCGAATCCGCCTCGCCCAGCATGAAGGCCTGCATTTCCTCGCGCACCACATCCATCGCAGTGTGGTCCAGGGCCAGGTGGTGGAATATCAGCAACATGACCCAGCCTTCACCTTCACGGGCGCAGGCCAGACGGATCAAGGGCGCCTGGGCCAGATCAAGACGATAATCAGTGTTGGCGAAACGCTCGCTCAACTGCGCGGCGATGGGGCCATTGCGAGGGTCAGGTTCAAGAATTTCGACACTCAGCTCAGCCTGGCGCCAGACCACCTGCAACGGTTCGCTCAGGCCCTGCCAGAGCACCGCCGTACGCAGAATGTCATGACGCTGGATGACATGCCGCAGCGCATCGGCAAAGGCATCGAGCCGTGCCCGGTTGCTGACTGAAAAGCTGGCCTGCAGCACATAAGGATCACCACGTTCAGCGCTGATGTGATGGTAGAGAATGCCTTGCTGCAACGGCGCCAGTGGATAGATATCCTGCACGTTGGCAGCCCCGCCCGGGACCGTTGCCAGCACAAGATCGAGGGTAGTCTGGTCGAGTTCGACCAGCGGCAGCATCTCAGGGGTGATCTGCGTGCAGCCCGGCTCGATCAGGTTGGCCGGCACGCGAATTTCCGTACCACTGCCCACGGCGGCAGCCAGGGCCATCAGGGTTGGCTGG
>NZ_RBRE01000013.1 GCF_003700275.1 Pseudomonas cichorii
CTGTTGAGTCTTAGAAAGTTGCTCATAATTCTTGTTGAACTGAGTTTGAGCTTTTCCATCTAGGATTTCGCTGTATGTTTTTCCGGTTTTTTTCTTTTTTTGCACGATGGCTAGGCCCTGTGCAGAGGTCAGCTTACGGTGTTCGTACATGATTTTGTTACGCATTTCGTTGCTGAACTTTGTCGCGTCTTCGACGCTGATATTGCCGGCTCTCACCTCAGCGAATATCTGCTGTGACATTCGTCGAATATTGCCCTCGTAGCTTGCACGTACGCGTTCGTCCTTGATGGCATCGATGGAAAAACGACTCGCCGCCCCCTCCATGCCTGCAACCGCCATTTCAAGGGGAGACCGGTCGAGCGTATGTTCGCTTTTGACAACATAACTTCCGGTTACAAGATTCGGTTCCGTCACGCGAATATCCTTATCCCAAAATATCGTTCAGCAATCCGTCAATACCTGTGGTTGTGCAGGTGTTCTCGTATTGAGCAAATGCCAAGGTATGACATGTCCTTCCGGTCGGGTTGGAAAACTTAACCGAGTTGTTTACGTCAAAGACACCTGGCATGGAAGATCCGTCGTCAAAATGAGCTGTGCAGGCAAACCCTTCATAGCTCTCTTCTGCGGGAATCTTAAAGCCGATCCAGTTCCCTTGGATGGTCATAGGGGTGGGCGGAATGAACGGTGCCGGAGTGTGGGTATCACCGATGATCACCGTACCTGAGCCGCCGATCACGACATCGCCGTGGGTTCCTACAGTACCGACCAGTGCGGCGTTCTTGCCATTGATGAAGACCGTTGCTGCTACGCCCGACGCTAGCGCACTGCCGCAGGTGCAGGTGTCGCCTTTGGTCGCGGCTGCCAGTCCGTCGAAAAACACATTAGGAGAACCGGAGGCGATGGCCTTGGGGCCGTGTCCAGGCATGGGGCAACTGGTCGGGTCGGTGATACGTGCGGCTGGCTTTGCCATGCTTGACTCCCTGTCAACGAATTTAACAGGGCGACAGTATCAGACTTGCTCTGAAAAATGGCCGCGAATGGTCAGTTCTTTCACCACAATAACTTATCAATGATTCTCGGTATTCCACTTGTGCCTGACCGAACCCGCTTGAAGCTGGAGCGCAAGGGCTACGAACAGACGGTAGAGTTGAACGGGACGTTTTTTCTCAATAATGTGGGGGCCATTCACAAGGCTGTGCTTGATGGCGCAGGCATACATGCCGGTCCCAGATGGTTGTTTGACGAAGCGCTGGCCTCGGGCGAGCTGGTCGAGTTGCTTGAGGAGTGGTCGCTGCCTGCGTTGCCGGTCCATCTGGTTCGTCTGAAAGGGCGCTACGTGCCCCAGCGAGTCGAACTCCTGTGCGACTGGATTGCTCAGTGTTGGGCCGAGGCCCGTTTTCCAGAATGATTTGCCCAGGAGTCAGCAGCATGTCCTTCAACTGGCACACCGATCCCATCACCCATTCAACCCCGGTCATCCAGACCTACAAAAACACCCAGAATGTCCGCCGCTTCATGACTGAACACTGTGGCCCCGACTTCAAGTTCGACCGGCCGTTCATGGCCTGGATTGTCGACGGTTCGGCCAAGACCATGGGGGATGTGGTCGATCAATGGCTGAACCGGCGCCAGGCAAAAGAGGTCCGGGAGGCCGGTCAGCAGGTTTAAGCCCGTGAAGGATGGCTACCCGAATGGGTGGATCAAGACAGGTGCAGACCGGGAAATAGTTGTTTTTGGATGGCTGCTGCATTGCGCCAAACCTGAAGGCTGCACATTGCTCATTCATTTTGGTCCTGCAATGGAATTTGCCCGGCTTTGAATGCTCTAATGATTTCAAAGAGCCATTATTTTTTGCCAGTCACCGTTTTTTCTCGTAGCGTGCACATGTAAGCCTGCGTAATGTGAAATAGCGTAATCAATACCTCTCAGGTACAACCGCTTTGACTCCGACCGATATTGAAAGCCTGAAAAGCCAGTTGAAGGCGCTTGAGCAGGAAAATCTCAGCCTCAAAGAGCAGATCTGTGTCAGCAGGCAGAAGGCCGAAATGGAGCTGGCGTTGTCGCAGGAACGCTACCGCTTTCTGTTCAACTCCATGGACGAAGGCTTTTGCATCATCGAGTTCTTTGACGGTCCGCACGGCCCTTTGAGTGATTACATTCATATCGAGGCCAATCCGGCCTACGCTTTTCATGCCGGTATTCCCAATGTCGTCGGGCAGAAACTGCGCGAGATGGTGCCGCTGGAAGCCGATGGCTGGCTTGAGCTGTATGGCAATGTGTTGCGTACCGGCGAGCCGATCCGTTTCGAGCGTGAGCTGGTCGCGACCGGGCGTTACCTGGCGTTGACGGCCTTTCGCATCGAGCCAGTCAGTCGCAATCAGGTGGCTGTGCTGTTTCAGGACATCACCGAGCGCAAGAATGCCGAAAAGGCCTTGCGGCAACTGAACGAGACGCTGGAAGCGCGCATCGTCGAGGCTGTCACCGAGCGCAAGGTTCTGGCCGATGTGGTCAACGGCACCAATGCCTTCATTCATGTCATCGATCCCGATTACCGCTGGCTGGCGATCAATGCTTCTGCCGTGCGAGAGTTCGAGCGTCTGTTCGGCGTCACGCCCAAGGTCGGCGACAGCATGCTCAAGTTGCTTGAGCACCGGCCCGACAGTCAGGCGACCATTCAGAGTTTCTGGGCGCGGGCGCTGGCGGGGGAGGAGTTCGTCGAGGTTGTCAGTTTTGGCGATTCAAAGGATGACACCCGCCACTATGAGATCCGCTACAGCACACTGCGCAATGTCGACGGGCAGCAGATTGGCGCCTATCTGTTTGCCTATGACGTCAGCGAGCGGCTGAACGAGCAAGCCCGCTTGAGTCAGACCGAAGAAGCCTTGCGCCAGTCGCAGAAGATGGAAGCCGTCGGCCAGCTCACCGGTGGTATCGCCCACGATTTCAATAACCTGCTGACCGGCATTACCGGTTCGCTGGAACTGCTCAAGGCGCGCTTGAGTCAGGGCCGTTATAACGAGATTGACCGTTATGTCGCGGCTGCCCGGGATGCTTCCAAGCGTGCGGCTTCACTGACGCATCGCTTGCTGGCGTTTTCGCGCCGCCAGACGCTAGATCCCAAGCCTGTCGATATCAATCGACTGGTGATTGGCATGGAAGAACTGATCCGTCGTTCGGTCGGGCCGCATATTACGGTGGAAGTGGTGACGGCGGTCGGCTTGTGGTCGACCTTCATCGATGCGCCGCAACTGGAAAACGCGCTGCTGAACCTGTGTATCAATGCCCGCGATGCCATGCCCGAAGGCGGGCGCATCACCATTGAAACGGCCAACAAATGGATCGACGAGCGTGCTTCCCTGACGCGCGACCTGCCGCCCGGACAATACCTTTCGCTGTGTGTCAGCGATACCGGTACCGGGATGACTCCGGAAGTGATCAACCGCGCCTTCGACCCGTTTTTCACCACCAAGCCGCTGGGGCAGGGCACGGGCCTGGGGCTCTCGATGGTCTATGGTTTTGTGCGGCAGTCCGGCGGTCAGGTGCGCATCTACTCGGAAAAGGACCAGGGCACGACCATGTGCCTGTATCTGCCCCGTCATTATCTGGGTGCCCCGCAGGATGTGCCGGAAACCGAGCCGGCCGAGTTGATCCGCGCCAAGTGCACGCAGACGGTCATGATCGTCGATGACGAGCCGACCATTCGTATGCTGGTCAGCGAAGTGATTGAAGACCATGGCTATATTTCAGTCGAGGCCGGCGAGGGCGCTACCGCTCTGGAACTGCTGAGCACCGACATGCGCGTGGACCTGCTGGTGACCGATGTCGGCTTGCCCGGCGGCATGAATGGCCGGCAACTGGCCGACGCTGCGCGAATCATCCGTCCTGACCTGAAGGTGATGTTCATTACCGGTTATGCGGAGAATGCGATTATCGGCAACGGTCATCTTGACCCGGGCATGTGGGTGCTGACCAAGCCGTTCACCATGGAAGCTTTTGCCAGCCGCATCCATGAAATGCTCAATCTGGAAGACTGAGCCAGCCGGCGGCTGAACAGGCTGCCGGAACCTTGCGCTTTATTAAGAATATTTATGGAGTATTAGCTCCAGATTCAATTGTGCCCATCACCTGAGTGAGAGTAGATTGCGCTCGCTGGCTGGTAGCTATTTGCTATTGAGTTCGCCACTTTCACTCTCGCTGGGGTATGTCATGAAAAAACCCGTTTCATTGGCCAAGCGCATCGGATTGGGCTTTGCATCTGTGTTGTCCTTGTTGGTGCTGGTGACGGCTGTAGGCATTCAACGGGTAGGTTTCATTGACGATACCTTGCGCTATGTCAGCGACAACTCTGCGCTGATTCAACGTTATGCGATCAACTTCCGTGGCAGCGTGCATAACCGCGCCATTTCCATTCGCGACGCGGTGCTGGTCAACAATGATCAGGAACTCAATCGGCATTTGAATGAGATCGTGCGTTTGCGCAAGGACTACGACACCTCCGCAGAGCCGATGGATCGTCTGTTCGCCGAGAAGAAGAACGTTTCCAGCGAAGAGAAACGTCTGTTGCAGGACATCAAGGACATCGAGCGCAAGGCGCTGGTTTCGACCGACAAGGTCCTCGAATTGCGTCGCAGCAATGACCAGGCCGGCGCGCAGGCCATGTTGCTGGCCCAGACTTCTGCCGATTACAGCGAATGGCTCAAGCGCATCAATGCGTTGATCGATCATGAAGAAGCGCAGATCAAGGGCCTGCTCGATAACGTACAGTCGGCCGCTGGCGGTTTCATGCTGCTGATGGTGATTGCGACTACGGTCGCCCTGTTGCTCAGCATTGCTGTCTCGGCGGCGATTATCCGTTCTGTCCGGTCCACGCTGGGTGCCGAGCCTGCGGAAGTTGCCGAAGTGATTCGCCGTCTGGCGCGTGGTGAGTTGAATCAGTCGATTGATTCGGCATATCCCGACAGTGTCATGGGAACCCTGAAAAACACTTTGGGCAATCTGTCCCAGACCATTCATGAAGTGCGCTCAGCCGCCGTGCAGGTGAGCGATTCATCGGCGCGCCTGCTTTCCACTTCGGCCAGCAACAACCGGCAGATCAGCCTGCAGACCAACGAGGCCCAGCATATCGCCACAGCCATCAACCAGATGGCGGGTTCGGTCAGCCAGGTAGCGGGTTATGCCTCGCAGGCTTCGGATGCCACCAAGGTTGCAGACGGTCAGGTCGAGAACGGCCATCGCATGGTCGGTGAGGCGGCCACGACCATTCAGGAACTGGCGAGCATTCTGGAAGAGGCCACGCAAACGGTGGGGCAGGTTTCCAAGGACAGCGAAAATATCGAAACCGTGATCGAGGTGATCAACTCCATCGCCGCGCAGACCAACCTGCTGGCGCTTAACGCCGCCATCGAGGCAGCGCGTGCCGGTGAATATGGCCGGGGGTTTGCGGTGGTGGCCGATGAAGTGCGCTCGCTGGCGACGCGCACTCAGGAGTCGACCCAGGAAATTCGCGAGATGATCAGCAAGCTGCAAGGCGGCACCCAGGGCGCGACCCGGATCATGCAGCAAAGCTGCGAGCTGGCTCGCACGACCGTGGAACAAACTCGTGATGCGCAGGCGGCTCTCAGCAGGATTCGCGAAGAGGTCGGCGCGATCAATGA
Organism: Pseudomonas cichorii; assembly: GCF_003700275.1. GTDB lineage: Bacteria > Pseudomonadota > Gammaproteobacteria > Pseudomonadales > Pseudomonadaceae > Aquipseudomonas > Aquipseudomonas cichorii_B. The sequence goes on from NZ_RBRE01000013.1 coordinate 5,655, forward strand.
TATGAACGCGCAGATCGCCAGCGCTTCGATTCAGCAGAATGCCGTGGCGGGCGACGTTGCCCAGAACATCAACCGCATTCACAGCTCGACTCTTGAGTCGGCAGTTGGCTCAAGGGACGTCGCTGCTTCCAGTGAAGAACTTGCTGAACTCGCCGATCGCCTGACCGGCAAGGTAGCGTTTTTCAAGGTGGCATAACCCCACCTGTCGCGAATGAATTCGCTCCCACCGTGGGAGCGGATTCATCCGTGAAGACGGCATTCCAGCCGACGCATCTTCATCTGTTCCCCATCCAGTGGGAGCGGATTCATCCGCGAAGGCGGCATTCCAGGCAATGCATTTTCATCTGTTCTCACTGAACCGCAGGCGCCTGAAACTCGCCTTTGGACAGGCTGTTCACATCATTGCCCATGCTGTCGCGAATGCTCAGGTCGGCACCCTTGGCCTCCAGGGCCTTGAGGATGTCGTTGCGCTGGAACAGCGCGGCGTACATCGAGGCGGTCTGACCTGCGTTATTACGTTGGTCCGGTGCGCAATTGGCTTCTACCAGACGTTTGGCGATGCTCAGCTCGCCTTTGAAAATGGCGCCCATCAGGGCGGTATTGCCACGTTTGTCTTCGGCGCAGGGATCCGCACCGGCATCGATCAACTGGTTAACGACTTGCTGGTGGCCGTGATAGGCCGCGAGGATCAGGCCGGTGTAGCCTTTCTCGTCCTGAATGTTCAGGTTGTAGTGAGCGTCGATGAAGGTCGCCATCATCTCGCTGTTTCCCTCTCGGGAGGCGTCGAAAAACAGGCTGCGTAACTGGTTGCTGGTCTGTTCTGAAGGGGCTTGATCGGCAGGTGGCTGATCCGAAGGTGTCTGTGCCTGAACGGCTGCGGCAAACAGCACCAGTCCGTAAAGTAGGGTGCGCATGGACGTTCTCCTGAAAACAGCCAGCCCCTCGCGGGGCTGGCCATCGACTCATCAGTCTTTGAGGTTTGCAGCCAGGGCCTTGACCTTGGCCAGATCGCCCTTGGCGACTTCGGTTACCCGAGTGCCGTAGGCTGGATCTGCCTTGTAGAGGAACGAGAGCATGATGTTCTTGCTTTCGGTGTCGGTGTCAGCCAGCGACTCGCCAAAGCTCTGGACCAGATCGCTCTGCTCCTTGGCGTTGTAGGAACGGTACAGATCGCCAGCTTGCTTGAAGTTCTGCTCGCGGGTGATCTTCGCCTGCTGGGTGGTGCCGCTCAGCGGTGCCTGGCTGTAGCGTGCCTGGGTATCGGCAGGGCGCGGGCTCAGACGGCTTGGCTCATAGTTGACGCCGCTGGTGGTGTGACCCATGTTCATCGCGCCATCCTGGTTGCCGTTGTTGACGGCGACTTTAGGCTGGTTGACTGGCAGGTTCAGGCCGTTGGCGCCCAGGCGATACATCTGCGTATCGGCATAGGAGAACACGCGACCTTGCAGCAGGCGGTCTTCGGAAGGCTCGATACCCGGTACCAGGTTGGCCGGAGCCATGGCGACCTGCTCGGTCTCCTGGAAGAAGTTATCGACGTTCTTGTTCAGCACCATCTGACCGATCTTGCGCTCTGGAACATCAGGCCAGATCTTGGTGGCATCGAGTGGATCGAACTCGAACTTTGCCAGGTCGGCAGGCTTGAGGACCTGAATGTAGAGATCCCATTTCGGGAAGTCGCCTTTCTTGATCGCGCTGACCAGATCGTTGGTCAGGTGGCTGTAGTCCTTGGACTGGACTTGAGCCACTTGTGCCGGGTCAAGGTTCTTGATGCCTTGCAGCGATTTCCAGTGGAACTTGACGTAATGCACTTCACCCTTGGCGTTGACCAGTTTGTAGGCGTGTACGCCATTGCCGTCCATGAAGCGGTAACCGGCCGGTGTCCCTTCATTGGAGTACAGCAAGGTTAAAGTACGGGTGGCTTCCGGTACGTGGGAAAAGAAATCGAAGCGGCGCGAGTCGTTATCCAGGTTGGTGCGTGGATCAGGCTTGAATGCATGAACCATATCCGGAAACTTGATGGCGTCACGGATGAAGAAAGTAGGGAAGTTGTTACCTACCAGATCCCAGTTACCATCGGCTGTGTAGAACTTGGTTGCGAAACCGTGGGGATCGCGCAATGTTTCAGGCGAGTGATTGCCATGCACAACCGAGGAAAAGCGTACGAAGACCGGCGTTGCTTCACCGGACTTGAATACCTTTGCCTTGCTCAGGTCGCTGATATCGGCGGAAGCGGTGAATTCGCCCCGAACCCCTGTACCACGGGCGTGAACCACGCGCTCAGGAATGCGCTCGCGGTCGAAACGCTGGAGTTTTTGCAGCAACTGCACATCCTGCAGCAGCACCGACCCTTGAGGGCCGGCAGTTTGCGAGTTCTGGTTATCGCCCACAGGGGCGCCATTGTCGCGGGTCAATGTATCAGCGTAAGCGGTCGGAATAATCATCAAGCCGACAGCAGTTAAACGCAGCATCTGTCCAGACCAGTTTAAAAACGGCATTTTTTGAATCCCTCAAATTTTTGTATTCGGCGCCGTTATCGTAGGCGCACGGGTATTTATCTGTAATCGTAAAAATTTATCGGGGCGATTGAGATAAATATGTGAGGGATAGTGATGCTGCGCAGATGAGAATCATTATTTACATGTGGGGTTTAATATTGTTTCATCAAGTTTCAATTTTCAATGATATTAAATTAATGGCTATTGGGGTGCCAGGGAAAGTTTCTGCCGGGGCTTTGTATGGAAGTGAGCAGACATTTATCGCTGATAAACGAGTTATCTTCCTTGAAACAGCGACGATTCAAGTTTTTGCATGTTCTGCTTCGAGGTCGGCATTTTTTATTCGTTCAACGCTTCGTCCGGGAGCCGCCAAGGCGCGTTATGATGACGCGGTCACATACTGTCATGGGTAAGCCCCGGAGCCACACGCTTGATGTCCACTGTCACCCTGTTTGAAGCCACGCCTCCTGAAGCCCTGAAAAGCCAGATCCTGCAGATGGTCGTCGATTACGTCACCGATATCAGCATGGTCGCCATCGCCCCGAGCAATCCGCTCTACAACCTTTATCAGTACGGCATCGGCTACGAGGTGCATCTGTATCTGGATGCAATGGACGGCTCCAAAGGCATTCCGGTCGAACTGATAGTGGCGCTGGATCAACAGGACCCCTCGATCGTGACCGGCTTTGCCCTTTACCTGCCGGTCAAGGATGATCCGCAAGCCTGTACCGTGGCCTACATGGCAGTTCGGGAAAACCATCGTCGCCGTGGTATTGCCCGGGCAATGCTGGACAAGGTGCGCGAGCGCTATCCCCACGCCGAATTGTGTTGCGTGGCGGGCAAGGTGCCGTGTTTCGAGTCGATGGGCTTGCAGGTCATTGGCGCACGCGGCCCTCAGGTCATCATGAACACCCGTGATCACGGCACCGATGGTCTGCTGGCAGTGCTGGATGTCGCGCCGATCTACCGTTCGCTGGAAGTGCAGCAGATCCATGCGTATCTGCTCAAACAGCATGGAAAAAGAGCCATGGTGGATGCCGAGAAACAGCGTGACCGCCATCTGGACCAGATGACCCGCCACGCCAGGACGCTGGTGCTGGAGCGCCTGGGTGAGGGCGGTCTGCAGAGCGGCGGGCGTGGCCCGGTGCTGGTGGCTTAAAGCTGCACGTGGCTGGCGGGCGCGAGGATATCCGCCTGGCAGGCCTTGAGGATTTCATCCGCCAGCGCAGAGTCATCCGGGCAGGCCCGCGAGAGCATGATCGCGCCGACTGCCTGAGCCAGTCTGTTGATCATTCTGGTCCGCGCATCACCTGTCTCTGAGCCTTCGGCCTCGGCTTTTTCGAGCAGGCTTTCGATGCCGTCGGCAAAGGTTGCCCTGACCTCTGGCGATTGCCGTGCAGCATCGCCGCAAAGCGCCGCCATGGTGCAGCCAGCATCGCGCAGGTCGCGGTGATCGCGGGACAGGTAAAGACTGAAAAACTCGTCGACGCTGAGGTTTTCATTATTGAGTCGGCTTTGGGCAAAGCTGCTCGCTGCGGTTTCGGCCATCAGGTCGGCCTTGGAAGCGAAGTGTTTGTAGAACCCGCCATGGGTGAAACCGGCAGCCGCCATCAGGTCCGCGACACCGATGCCGTCATAACCGTGTTCGCGAAACAGTCTGGAGGCGGTCTGCACAATGTGCGCCCGGTTCGCCTGTGCCTGTGCCTTGGTGACTCTCATATGCGCATGCCTTTATGCCAACACTCAGGCTGTCACTATACATTGATGTTGTTCGTCATCAAAATGCCGGGGCATTTCAGCCCGGCTGACTAAAAGCGCACCCTGCACATTGTCCGGGCAGCGTGCAATTTCACCGGCAAATCGCGCATCATGGGCGAATTCGATCTCAAGGTAGCTTTCATGCGCGCCATGCCATCTGTTTTGCGTCTTGCTGTGTTGTCACTGGGAATGGTGTTTTCCGTTGCGGCAATGGCCACTGAAGAGGCCCGGCTTGCCGACTCGATCAATCTCTATCGCAGCCAGGTCCAGCGTTGTGCGGGGCAGGTTTCCATGGAGTTGCCGCCGTTGGTGAGTGATTCGCGCCTGGTATTGCCGGCCACCGGCTCGGGCGATCTGCAGCAGTCACTGGCGCGCGCGTCTTATCCGATGGTTACGGTGCAGGCCATCAGCCTGTCCGGGCCGCGTGATGCGCAGTCTGCCATGAAGGCGGTGCAGGAAAGTTTCTGTCAGGTGGTGCTGGACCCGCAATTCGTCGATATCGGTGTCAGCCGGGAAGGGCGCGAGTGGCGCATCGTTCTGGCGCGCTCATTGCTGGCTGCGCGGTTGGGCGACTGGCAGGCCGAAGGCCAGAAGCTGCTGGAAATGATCAACACGGCTCGCAGCCAATCCCGTCAATGCGGCGCCCAGGCTTTTGCGGCCACGACGCCGTTGGCCTGGAATGCCACGCTGGGGACAGCGGCTGAGGGTCATAGCCGATCCATGGCCAATAACAGCTTCTTTGAGCATAAGGGCCGCGACGGCAGCACACCGGGCGATCGGGCCGAACTGGCCGGTTATATCGCTCAGCAGGTCGGCGAGAACATCGCTGCCGGTCAGGATACGGGACGCAAGGTGGTCGACGGCTGGCTGGCCAGCCCCGGCCACTGCGCCAATCTGATGAATCCGGGCTTTCGCGAATTGGGTGCCGCCTATGCGACTGATCCCAAGAGCGATGCGGGAATTTACTGGACGGCCATGTTCGGTTCGCAGTGAAGCCTGTCTGCTGCCTCGCCAGCCGTCCGTATTGCCTGAATCAGAAACGGAACGCTTGTCGGCCGATCAGTAGCCACTGACCGTTCTGTTTCTGCCAGATCTGGAAGTTCTCGATTTCGGTCGGCACCACCTTGCCGCTGTTCACGGCCTGGGCCGAGAAGTGATTGCGGACCATGGCGACATCGCCGGAGAGAGTGATCTTCTGGTTGAGCATTTTCAGTTCATTGAAAGCGCTTTTGCCACTTTCGATATCGGCAATGAATGCCTGTTTGTCCTGGATATTGCCGCTGGAGTGGCCGTAGGTGAGGTTGTCTGCGGTCAGGGCTTTCAGTTGGCCGATATCCTTGTGCCACATGGCCTGGGTCAGCTTGTCCACGGCAGCAGCTACATCGTTTTCGTCGGAAGAGGGTGCGGCGGATACAAACCCTGTGAAGAGGCACAGAAAACCCACAAGCAATTTGAGCTTTTTCATGAACAGGTCCTTTTTTGTAGTTAGATAGGACGGACAGCGTCTGGTGATCGGAGTCACTGCTTTAGCATTCATCCGTCATCGTACAACCTAGCCTGTTTTATTTTTATGGCAAGGGTTTATGTAAAGGTTTGTGGGCTATTCGATGAGTCTGAGTGTAATAAATGAACTTGTATGTACATTTGTTTGACAGATAAACCGCTATGCGCAGAAACTGAGCCCGCTGATACGCTTTGTAGTCTGAATTAAACACGATGTGCAGCGTGTGTCTGCATATGGATAAAGCGAGAGGGCCCGAAATGAATGTCATTGACTTTACCGACTCTCGCAAGAGAACCGAGCGTGCAGTAAGTACCACAAAGGTGCCGTTGCTGGAAAAGGTGCTGACCATCACCTTGCGCACGGATGCCCCGACGTTTCTGGGAATATGCAGTGACGGTCTGCGCAGTAACACCTCCATTGTCGGTGGTGAGTTCTACGGTCAGCAGTTTCAGGGCGTCGTGCTGCCGGGCGGTTCCGATTTCTTTATCGAGAACTCGGGGGAAGTTGCCCACCTTGATGCACGTTTTACCTTGCGTACCGATCTTGGCGAACTGATTAACGTCACCAATAAAGGCGTACTCATTCTTGATGAGATCGGCCAGCAGCAAATTCAGGACGGCGTCTGGCCTGTAACGGCAGGCCATTATGAATGCTCTTGCACGCCACGCTTCCAGGTAGCGATAGGTCCCAATGACTGGCTGGAACGCAGTGCCTTTATCGGCAAGGTGGAATATATATACGCCAATGAAACCTTGTTGAGTGTTTACCGAATCAAGCCTTGAGAGCTTTTGCACAACCATCGCCCTTCATCGCCTGGGGGCGTTTTCCTGTAATGTGTAAGTGACTATTTTCGGTGGACGGTGCGCCGTCCACGGGTGTTCCACGTTGTGCTTTCCTCGCGTCGCATCAATTCATTAGCAAGCCTGATACAGAGTGGTTACAATCGCCGCCATAGATGGCTTTCGGCCATCTTTTGCGTGCCACGGACTGGCGATAGCCTGTGGCATGCCCTCATTTCGACAGGTCAGATGGCGCTTTCGGCTACATCTCAAGGATGTTCGTTCAATGAATAAGTTGCAGTACGCCTTCATCGGCTTCATGGGGCTGATGTTGACCGGGTGTGTGTCTTTCACACCTGCTGGTCCGATTGCTCCACCCACCAGAACTATTGAACATACTTTGCCTGTCGGAGCGCTGGTCAAGGATGTCCAGGTTTCGGATGAGCGCATCCAGGCAGATCTGCGCCGTAATATCGGTGTTCAATTGACCAGCCAGATCAACACTTACATCGAGCGCGGCGAATACTTTCAGAAGATGATCGTTTTCCCGGGCAAGCTGGGTGAAAAGGATGTTGAGCTGACGTTCAACTTTACCTCTCTCAAAGGCAAACGTACGCCGCATCCTGGCTACATCCCGGGTGCCTTGCTGACGTTGACGATCTGGATCTGGGTCAATGGCCCTATTTATGTCGATACCTATGATCTTGCCGGTGAACTGAGCATTAAAGACAGCGCTGGCAAGCAATTGGCTGTGTCGCGCCAGGCCTTCAAGCGCGATCAGAACACCGGGCTATGGGATAGCAACTACATCAACTTCGCTATGGGCGCCAGCCAATTGACCGAACTGGTCGAGGCCCTTCTCAAAGACGCCACTCAGCAACTACCACAGCAATAAGGATATTTTCAGTGAACAAGTTTCTCACGCTGCTCGCCATTGTTTTCTCCCTGAGTCTGCAAGGGTGCATGACCTACTCCCATCATGAGTTGACGCCTGTCGGGCAGTGGCCGCTGGCCCAGGCCAAGCAGGACAAACCTACCGTCAATCTCAAGGTATTGGCCGAGCATTCAGTCAACGCCAACCCGGTAAACGCCAGTGCCAACATCGTCGCGCTGGAAAAACTGTTGATTCAGGAGTTTCAGGAAAGTCAGCGCTTCAGCAAGGTTCTGACCGAGCAGCAAGCCTCGGATATCTATGTCACGGCGACGCTGCGAAATCATGAAGAAGGCAATATGGCGAGTGCCTTTCTGACAGGTTTTACCCTGTTCCTGATCCCAGGTACTTTTGATAACACACTGTCGCTTGAGCTGAGTTTTCGTGACAAGGATGGCAAGAAGCTGGGACAGGTACGCAAGCACGAGAAACTGACCACCTGGATGCATCTGGTTCTGATCTTTGCCGTGCCGTTCAACGAATCGTCGGATCAGGTAGTCAAGCAACTGGTTCGCAGTGCTCTTGAAGAGGCCGCTGGCAAGGGACTGATCTAAGCTGATGGATACCGTGCCGAAGCGGTTTCGGCACGGTATCTTATCCCGCCTGTTTCTGCCTGTTCTCTTCTTTCCTGGCCTGGCCCTCTGCAGGCGGGGCTTTCAACAAGGTCTGGATCGCCTGGCTATAGGCCTGTCTGCCCAGGCGCATGCTGTTGTTATGAGTTCCGCCGGGTACCAGCAACAGATTCTTCGGCTCCTGTGCCGCCTCGAACAACTCCTCACTGAAGCGCGCCGGCACATAGCGGTCGTCGGTGCCGTGCACGATCAGCACTGGCATGTGAATCTCGGCGATCTTGTCCAGTGAATCGAATTTCTGCGACAGCAACCAGCGCACCGGCAGTGAGGTATCGGCGATTGCCGTGGCGACATCGGCGAGGTTGGTAAAGGTGGATTCGATGATCAGCCCGCGCGCCTGGACCGGTGCATCGTCTCTGCTGGCATCGCGTCCCAGTTCGGCTGCCAGATCCACCGCCACGGCGCCGCCCAGGGAGTGGCCGTAGATCAGTCGGCGTTGCGGGTCTGGCTGCAGCTGTTTAAGGCGATCCCAGGCAATCCGGGCGTCTTCATAGACCGTAGCCTCGGACGGCAGATTGCCCATGCTCTGACCAAAACCCCGGTAGTCGATGGCCAGAATCGAGAAGCCCAATGCCCGCAATTGTTCGATGCGGAACAATTGACCGGTCAGGTTCCAGCGTGAGCCATGCAGGTACAAAACCGCCGGGGCGTCCTTGCGCGTTGCGGGCCACCACCAGGCATGGATATTCTGCGATGTGCCAAAGGCCGGAGTGTTGAGTTCCAGTTCCTGCACATCCGCAGGCAAGCCGCTGTACCAACTGGCATTGCCGGGCTCGATGCGAAATACCAGCTCGCGTTCCTTGTGTTCCAGCACCGCGCAGCCCACGGGCAAACCGATAATGAGGGCCGCCATGCACGCCCAGGTAAAACGGCGGGCCCTGAGGCGAGCGAGGGAGAATATCGGCATGAGGGCGTTGTTCCGGTAAACAAAATGAAATAAATGCCGGTTCGGCTTCGCTGTTGCAAGACGCTGTGGGAAAAATCGGTTACAGGATATTGCGTCGCCAGGAGCCTGGAAATCGTGCTGCTGGCAACCGTCAGGCATTTATATCTTGAATCTGTCGTGCGGCAGATGCGGAATCTGTCGGCTTGCATATAGTCTGTATCGCCTGTCCTCCACATTTTTCAAGAGGTTACCGCTCCATGTTCCATCACCGTCCCATGGAAGAGAAAGACATCCCCATCGTGTGCGAGCTTCCTCAGAGTGCCGACGAGCTGTTTTACATGTTTCCCCGAGCGGTTTACCCATTGAGTCCGTCTCAGCTCAAGGAGGCCATGGAGAGTCGCTTCGATTCGACCGTGATCGAAATGAATGGCGAAGTGGTCGGGTTTGCCAATTTTTCTCGTGCGGACTTTCGCGGCCGCTGTTCGCTGGGCAACGTAATCATTGCACCCAAGGCCCGTTCCAAAGGCGTGGGGCGCTACATGATCAGTTGCATGATGAATCTCGCGTTCGACAAGCATGAAGCCACCGAGCTGACGGCTTCCTGCTTCAATCACAACGTGCCGGGCCTGCTGTTTTATCCGCGAATGGGGTTTCGACCTTTCGCCATTGAGGAGCGGCGAGACAAACACGGTGCCCGGGTTGCCTTGATACATCTAAGATTGTCTGCATCCACGGATTAAACAGTCGCTTTATAGTGCATTCGGGCTCTTGCGCGGTCAGGCAAGAGTCGGTGAATGCTGCTGTTTTTCGTCGCCTGTCATACCGCCTGTCTGTCTTTTCGGTGATTTAAAAGGATGCTTTTAGAGGCAGGGCTCGTAAATAGGGCTGATCATCGCTGATGAAACGTTTTTTCTGCCATTTATCCTGAATTATTTCAATTAAGTGCTATATTGATCTGCAGGCGAGAGGTTTGCCTGCTGTGAAGGAAGGGCGTATAAAAGATTTATATGCAGGAATTGATGTTAATTAGTTAGCGGGCAATGGAATGTCTTGCTTGGGCGGGAAACTAAAAAAGCATTGGCAAACTGCTGATCCCTGCAGCGCTTGATAATACAAGGAGATGGCAAATGATCGCGTGTGGACTATCGACACTGGAGTTGCGAAACATCATCGAAGTTGCTTTTTTACCGTTGAGTTGCACCTGTACGATTGTGCCTGGCCTGACGCCGGCAAGAACAACCATGACGGTGCAGATAACCGATCCATCAACGGGTCGGGTAGAGCTTTCGGTGACGGGCATCTCCCTGGACAGGCTCAAGACCAGTCGGGACATTTCCGATCTGGTGGCCGAGTTACGTGAAGAGCGTGCTCATCACGGCCAGCTTCAGCCTCAATATCGTATCGCCTGACGCACCCCGGGTTCACCCGGACACCGCAATACCCGTGACGCCTCGGCCATTTCTGTCCGGGGCGTTTCTGTTTTTGCCGGTTGTGAATCTGCAGATTATTCAATGCTGGCATGCAAAGCGTTTTCGCCAATTTGCTGGCGCTGGTCTTTTGCGAAGGTTTGGCCGGGCGATGTAAAAATAAAACAGCACGACGGGCCGGAAAGTCGGTCCGAATGCGCTATCTTGAAAGGCGTCAATATATTATTTTCATAAGGATCATGTGTTTAGGGGGCTTATGAATGTGTGGAGTGGTCAGGGTTGTTTGTTTGACACCTTGAGCATTCTTTGCAACTATCCATTCAACTCTGTTCTCTTTTGTCCGGCGTTAACTGGACAGTTCTCGGGTTTCTTGAATCTTCGCCTCACGTCCATTTAATGGGTGGGCGGTAGCATTGTGTTCAACTTTGTATAAATGAGTTCAAGTCCGGATGTTCACGTGGAGTCTGGAAGTCGAGCACGGGCATGAACGTGCGGTGGATTTCGATCGGCGACTCATTAAAGAAAAACAATAAGACTTGTCTGCTCAAGCGTCCTGCTCCTGAGCTTGTGTCCTGCGCATAACTTCCAGAAGTTCTGGATTGCACCAACGTATTTATATGACGATGGAGCCTCATCATGTTTGAAAATTACTTGGAAACAACGTGTGGATGTGTTGTAGGCGGCGCCGGACTTGCAGGGATGGGGTTTTTATTCAACGCGCTGAAAAGTGGCACGTTGGCTGAGCTTGCACACAAGGGCCTGATTGTTGTCGACGCCAGCGACAATCCCGGCACGGGAGTGTTGGGACAGTACCGCATCACCGCCAACTCGGTCGGAGATGTATTCATTGATTGCCTGCGCGACCCGGCATTGAGTGAGGTGTTCGAGCCTCTGGAGTCCTCACCGGCTTATTGGCGTATCAGAGGCCAGGCCCAGAGTGCTCCGCAGTTGTCGGACGTCGGCCAGTTGATGGCGGAAGCCTCCACGCTGCTGCTGAACTACATCGTGCGTCACTATGACGTGAAGATCTGGCGCTGCACGACCATTACCGAAGTGATCTGTGATGACGACGAGTTCTGCGTCAGGGTGGAAACCGAAGGCTGCATGCGCCTGATTCATTGCCGGACGCTGGTGCTCAACCTTGGCGGTCGCCAGGATCCACAGCATCTGATTCGTGGCCTGGCCGGTGAAGGCCTGGCGTTGCCTGCCTCGATGAATATTCAGAGTTCCGACCTGCTGCTGCGCATGAATGCCGTGCAACTGCGTGAAGTCTTCGCTCCGGTGCTGGCCAGTGGCAGGCGGATAACCGTGGTCGGCGGCTCTCACAGTGCATTTTCGGTTCTTGAGAATCTTGCAGATGCCCTGGAGTTCGCCGGCCTGCAGGAGGTGACACTGATCCACCGCACGCGAATCCGCCTGTTCTATGAAAGCGCCGAGCTGGCCATTGAGGCCGGGTACAGGTTTGATCCGCTGTCTGATGTCTGCCCTGTATCGGGCCGCATCAACCGCTCCGGCGGCTTGCGCTACCGGGCACTGGATATCGGTTGTGAGGCGCTCAAGGGCGGTCGGATCGGCAAGACCGGAGTGCGCGTGCAGTTGCTGCAGACCAGCGGCGGAACGCCAGGACACTATGAGCAGGCCGGGCAGGCACTGGCCGAGTCCGGTGTTGTGGTGCAATGCACCGGTTACCAGCCCCGCTTGCCGCTGCTGAGTTATCCGGATGGTCGCCCTGTGCGCCTTGGCGAAACCAAGGGCGGGCTGGATTCCAACGCCTCGGGCTGTCCGCTGGATCAGTTCGGCCGCCGCCTGCACGGTTTGCACCTGTTCGGCATCGGCGCCGGCCTGAAGGCCGATCCGCAACTGGGCAGCGAGCCTTCCTTCGATGGGCGGATCTATGGCGTCTGGCAATTTCATCATGATGCCAGTCGGGCAGTGCTCGATGCCGTGCTGGCAAGGTTGCAAGAAGAGACGTTGTCGCTTGAAACCATCTGTCCCGTTCAGGTATTGCAACTGGAAGAGCGTTCTTCCGTGTAATCGCCCCGGACATCGTTTGCTCTGAACTTTCAGTGCTCAAGCCTGCCTCCAGCAGTGAGACAGGTTTCAATGGCCTGGCTCCCGGTTCAAGCAGTCATACAGGAGATGAGTATTCATGCCAGTCAAACATGATCTATTCGCGGATTTGAAACTGACCAGGGAAGAGGTCGTCCAGCGCAGCAGGAGTGATGCAAGGTTGCAGCAACTGCTCACGGATTACGACGATACCGACACTCAAGTACTGGATGCCGAAAAGGGACTGGCAGGCGGCATCGCTGACGATGAACTCAAGAAGCTCAAGGAAAGGCGTCTGCTGGTAAAGGACAGGATCGTGCAATGTCTTCTCAAGTAAGAATGCACCGTTGAATTTCAATTGATGGCAACGACAAACGGCCCCGCATCAGCGGGGCCGTTTGCCTGATGCTTATCCCAGGCCGGGCGTGGTTCCTGCCGAGGTGCCCGGCAGCGGTTCAAAAGAGCTCGCAAGATGCTCATTCTGTGAACGCGACAACGGGCCATTGGGCGCAGAGACGCTGCCGGTTGACGCAGCCGGCTCATGACCTTGCGGACGTGGCTGGGGGTTGGCCAGCTTGTCACGAGCCTGGCCGATCAACTGCTTTTCACGCTCGCTTGCCGGCAAGGCAGCACCGATCAGCGCCCCGAGCGCCACACCCATGGCCGCCACGGCCAATGGCTGCTCGCGCAACAAGGTGTTGGCACTGGATTGCACGCTGAGACGTTTCTCCTGAAAGCGCTGACCGACGTCGTGGCCGGAAGGCGACGAAAATTTCTCGCCGATGCTGTCGGTCAACTGGCCGGTCTTGTCTTTCATGCGCGCGGCGGTTTCCTGCACCCTGGCCTTGGCGCTGCTCAGGCTGTCACCGACACTGCTGGCCATATCGCTGACCTTCTTGCCGGCGCCATCGATCATCGAAGGGCCGGAGGAGGGCGAGGGTGTGCGGCTGCCCATCATCAACCAGAGTACGCCCACCGATGTCAGCACGGCAGGCATCGGGTTGGCCTTGACGGTGGTGCCCAGATTGCCAAGAAACTCGCCGCCGTTTTCCCGGGCGTAGGCCAGGGCCTGATCGACCCATTGTCCGGGAGATATCTTTTTCTCGAGCGCATCGACGATGTTGCCGATGCTGGAGCGTTGCTCGTCGATTTCCTGCTCCAGGGTTTCCGGGCTTTTATGCGATTGTGCTTCAAAGTTTTCCGGGGTATCAAAGCTGCTGTCGATGCTCATGAGACTTTCCTCTGGATGGCTTCCTTGTCTTTCTGCAAGGTGCTGGCGGTGCGTTCAGGTGCAAGGTTGCCGAGCTCAAGCTTCTTGTTGCCGGCCATGATCATCAGCGTTCCCACGATCATCACCACCACTGCAACAAGCAATGCCGCCAGCCATGAGGCCATGAAGTGGGTCAGCACATAGACTGCTGCCATCAACAGCATGATGAAGCCGCCCAGAATCATCACCGCGCCAATGCCGATGGTCATCATTGCCTGTCTGGATGTCTGTACTGACTCCCTGAGTTCAGCCTTGGCCAGGGCTATTTCCTTGTTGATCAGGGCGGGCACTTCATGCGCCAGTTTCCTGATCAGGCCCAGTACCGAGGTTTCGCTTTCAGGTGTTGCTTCTGGAATGTCGGGGGGCGTTTTCATTACACGTCTCCTTTTGACAGGCCTGTCCTGAAAGAGCCGTCCCGAGCCAGTTCATCGATAGGGTCATCGTTGAATTCGGAGGCAGGAGGGCTATCGGGAATACCCATGCCGGGCCTGGCGCTATGCAACACATCGTCGCTCAGCGGGTGAGTGGCCGCCATCTCTTCGGCGGCGAGGGCCGACGGGCTGATGGGGTCGTAAGCCGCGGGAGGTTCCTCGAAGGGTTGTGAGCTGCTGGCGTCGCTTGCTGCGGGCATCGAGGCCTTGAGCACACGCGACAGCCCCAGGCCCAGCGCGACACTGCCGCAGATGAACAGCAACGGGTTATCACGTGCCAGCTTTCCGGCGTCCTGCAGTAATTCATCGGTACTCTTGCCCCGCAGCTTCTCCGCCAGCCCGGTCATGTTCTGCGCCATGTCCGCCACATAGCCGGAAAGCCCCAGAGTGTCGTTATCCGACAGCTGTCTTGCGGCCGACTGAGCGTTCTGCGCCAGGTTCTCGATCTGATCTGCAGCATTGTCTCGGTACTGCTCGAAGGGCGCGCTTGCTCGTTCGCTGCTGTCCTCCATCGGGTTCAACGGATCGTCCTGCAATCCTTGCAGAGGCTCCTGGCCAATGGGTCTGCCAGTCGGGGCGCTGCCGCTGATCGAGGGGTCGTTAGTGGTTGCCATCATCATTCACCGTATTCGTGTAGTCAGGTAAAGAGAATGCTCGGCTCACTACGCACAACGGGCTGGCATTGATCTGAGTGCTTGCTTGGGGTGGACTGGCGGGGTTCGGGCGATGTTCCGGGTGAATGACAAGTGGTCAACAGCGGGGCAGGCGGGAATAAAAAACGGCGCCTTCAAGGCGCCGTATGGCTGATCTGCCGACCGGGCGGCAGATCAACTGAAATAGAGGGGGGTGTTGCCGGTGTTATTGTGGGTCCTGGTTTGGAGCCAGTTCAGCCTGGATGCGTTTGTAGATCTCTTCACGATGCACTGAGACATTTTTCGGAGCGTTGATACCTAGCCGGACTTGAAGCCCTTGAACGCCAAGAATCGTCACGGTGATTTCGTCACCGATGTTTATGCTTTCGCCTACTTTGCGAGTGAGTATCAACATAATCTTTTCCTTGATGGCCTCTTGAAACGCCTCTCTCAAGAGGCTGGCGTTTGCCTTTGCGTGGTGATTGTTGCCGAGTACATCCAAATGCATCCATCGTAAGACGTTGCAGCGTTGAAATTAATTCCCTCGGTTCATTTTCTTGTCATCGAGATTTGCATCAACGATACGACGAGTGCGCCAATTCTGCCCGTTTTGGCACGAAAATGCCCGTAATTACTGGTGGAAAGTAAAAAGTAACGTGAGCCGCAGCATACCTCGCCATTGCCGCCGACTTTCAAGAGGGTGTTGAGAGGGCCACCTCCCCGACATATGTAAGCGTAGGCATTAGTTTGAAACATTGCCTGAGCTTTCGGATATTTCAAAATGAAAGTGCGTAGTTGAGCGTAGGAAATCGGATCTGACCGGGGTTTGCCACGTCATGCAGGCCTGCGTAACACCCGGCAGGCGGCACCGGCCAAGGCTTTGGGCAGGTTTCTCAAGTGTCGGACGGGTATAAACGGGCGCATGTAAGCGAGGACATGCCGGGAGCGGGGAGTCGTCTTCGCGGGCAGTAGCTGCCCGCGAGACTTGATTACTGCGGACGGGGTGTCAGACCACCATCGACAGCAGCAGGACAAAGATCAGGCCAACCACCGAGAGGATGGTTTCCATGACGGTCCAGGTCTTGAAGGTTTCAGCCACGGTCATGTTGAAGTACTGCTTGACCAGCCAGAAACCGGCGTCGTTCACGTGCGACAGGATCAGCGAGCCTGCACCGGTAGCCAATACCAGCAACTCGCGGTTGACGCCTGGAATCAGGCCTACCACAGGTGCGACGATACCGGCGCCGGTAATGGTTGCCACTGTTGCCGAACCGGTTGCGATACGAATCACCGCAGCTACCAGCCAGGCCAGCATGATCGGGTTGATCTGTGCCTGCACCGCCATGTGGCCGATGACATCGCCCACACCGCTGGCTACCAGCATTTGCTTGAAGCCACCACCGGCACCGACGATCAGAACGATGGCCGCGACTGGCGCCAGGCTCTGGTCCAGCAGTTTCATGATCTTGGAACGGTCAAAGCCGCGTGCCGCACCGAAGGTGTAGAACGCCAGCAGCAGTGCCGCGAGCAGGGCGCTGATCGGGTGACCGATCAGGTCCATCCAGATGCGGAACATGTTTTCTGGCGGGAATGCCACGTCGGCAAAGGTCTTGAGCAGCATCAGGAACACCGGCAACAGGATCGTCACCAGCGTGATGCCGAAGCCCGGCAGGTTTTCAGTGCTCGATTCCTTGGCGATCTGATCCATCAGTTCCTGGGAAGGGGTGCCCGGAATGTGTTTGGCAATCCATTTACCGTAGATCGGACCTGCGATGACAGCGGTTGGCAGGGCAATGATCAGGCCGTAGAAAATGGTCTTGCCGATGTCTGCGCCGAAAATGCCGATGGCCAGCAGCGGACCCGGATGCGGCGGGACCAGGCCGTGAACGGCGGACAGACCGGCCAGCAGCGGGATACCGATCTTGACGATCGATACGCCGGTACGCCGCGCCACGATGAACACCAGTGGAATCAGCAGTACGAAGCCGATCTCGAAGAACAGCGGAATGCCGACCAGAAATGCGGACAGCATCATCGCCCAATGCACTTTCTGCTTGCCGAAGGTGCGAATCAGGGTTTGCGCGATCTGATCCGCGCCGCCCGAGTCGGCCATCAGCTTGCCGAGCATGGTGCCCAGGCCGAGGATGATACCGACGAAGCCCAGTACGCCGCCGAAGCCGTCCTGGAACGATTTCATGACCTTTTCCACCGGCATCCCGGAAGTCAGGCCCAGGAAGCCCGCTGCGATGGTCAACGCAACGAAAGGGTGGACTTTGTACTTGGTAATCAACAGCACAAGGCCGACGATGGTTACCAACGCATTGATCAGCAGGTACGTCTCATGGGTCATACCGAACATGGGGTATCTCTCCGGTTATCTTTGTTTTATGGGAGCCATTCAAAAACGTGATCGTTCCCCGGCAGGGTGAAAACCATCACGTTCTAACAATCCAGCGCCGTCCTGTTTCCAAGACAGCGCTGTCTTTTGCGCTCACGCCTTTAGTTGCCTAGCGAAGCTTTCCACCATGCTGCCGCTTGCTTGCCGATGGTATCGACAGACTGGGTTGCATCGACGACCAGAGTCCGTGGTTCGCCATGTGGCGGTTCGAGGGTTGCGAACTGGCTGTCCACCAGGCTGGCCGGCATGAAGTGACCCGGGCGGTGGGCACAGCGGTCGGTGGCGACTTCCTTGCTCAACTCCAGAAACACAAATCCCAGGCCCGGCACGGCTTCGCGCAGGCGTTCACGGTAGATGAGCTTGAGGGACGAGCAGGTCAGGATCGGGCGTTCGCCGTTGCGCAGGGCAGCAGCCACTTCCTCGCCCAGGCGGGTCAGCCAGCCGGCGCGGTCTTCGTCGTTGAGGGGAGTGCCCGCGCTCATCTTTTCGATATTGGCGGGTGGATGGAAGGCATCGCCTTCGATCAGGCGGCCGCCGCTGTTGAGGGCAATCTCTGCACCTACCACGCTCTTGCCGCAGCCGGAAACACCCATGACCACGAGGGCGGAAATAGCAGTTTTCGCAGTTGTCACATTAGATACCTCATCTGGAGACAGCGCTGTCTTTGTCCAGCGGACATAAGGTCCAGCCTGTGCCGTTCCAGTTCTTGTCGTTGTTTTGGGTGTATCCCTTTCATTGCAGGCTGTTCTGCGCAGTGAGCAACAGCGATAAAGCATTGTCACGGTCCATGAGACAGCGCTACCTTAGGGGGCATTGAATACATTTGGCAACCCCTATGTTAGTTGGCAATACATGACCCGCATTGGTTCCCGCTCCACCGGCCGTCCAACCCTCAATGAAGTTGCCCAGCTCGCGGCTGTTTCGCCGATCACTGCATCCCGTGCGCTGCGCGGGGTTGCCACCGTTGCCCCCGAGCTGGTGGACAAGGTGCGTGCTGCGGCGCAGAGCCTGGGATATGTAGCCAATCCAGCGGCCCGCGCCCTGGCTTCATCGTGCAGCCAGACCGTTGTGGTGCTGGTGCCTTCGCTTTCCAACCAGTTGTTCATCGACACCCTGGAAGCCATTCAGGGTGTGCTGCGTACCCGTGGCCTGGAAGTGATGATCGGTAACTATCACTACTCCCCCGACGAAGAAGAAAACCTGCTGCGCAACCATCTGGTCAATCGGCCGAGAGGCATCCTGCTGACCGGTTTCGATCACACGCCGGCGGCGCGCAAGATGCTGGAGGCCAGCGGCATTCCCTGTGTGCACATGATGGAACTGGATACCCAGCGCGACGCTTATTGTGTGGGTTTTTCCCAGGAAGAAGCCGGGGCGCAGGCGGCGCGTCATCTGTTGGGGCGCGGACGCAAGCGTCTGGTGTATATGGCGGCACAGCTCGATCCGCGGGTGCTGCGGCGTGGTGCAGGGTTCCGCAAGGTGCTGGAGGAGGCCGGGTTGTTCGACCCCGAGCTGCAGGTTTCGACCCCGCAACCGTCTTCGATCGGCCTGGGCAGCGAGTTGTTCGCGCAACTGCTGGAACGGCACCCCGATGTGGACGGTATTTTCTTCTGTAACGACGACCTGGCACAGGGCGCCGCCCTGGAAGCCTTGCGACGTGGCATCGCGATACCGCAGCAGGTTTCCCTGGTGGGTTTCAATGACCTGCCCGGTTCGGCCCACATGGTCCCGCGCCTGACTTCGATCCGCACACCGCGCGAGGAAGTCGGTCAGCGTGCCGCGCAATTGTTGCTGGGCCTGCTGGAAGGGCTGGCCCAGCCAGCGCATGTGGACCTGGGGTTTGAACTGGTGGTGCGCGAGAGTTCCTGAAGGCTCTCGGTGGTGCGTTTTTCGCGGATGAATCCGCTCCCACCCGTTGGATTTGGGTATAGCGCTGGTAATGCTGTGGAGGCAGTTTGCTGGCGACAACGGTGAAGTCGCCAGCAAGCTGCCTCCCACAGTCCTCTGACGGACTTGCAACACTTGATGCAGACAGAGCCAGTTCATTCGCGAAGAGCAGGGTTACTCCTGCTTCTTGAACGCCAACCTGAACTCATGCAGCAGCGGCTCGGTATAACCGCTCGGTTGTTCACTCCCCTTGAGTACCAACGCGCAGGCGGCCTGGAATGCGGTGGAATTCTTGAGGTCCGCCGCCATCGGGCGATACTGCGAATCCCCGGCATTCTGCTTGTCGACCACACGGGCCATGCGTTCCAGAGTACCCAGCACATATTCCTGATTGATCACTTTATGGCGCAGCCAGTTGGCCATGTGCTGGCTTGAGATGCGCAGCGTGGCGCGGTCTTCCATCAGGCCCACGTTGTGGATGTCCGGGACCTTGGAGCAGCCGACACCCTGTTCGACCCAGCGCACCACATAACCGAGCAACCCCTGGGCATTGTTCTCGACTTCGACGCGGATCTGCTCGGCAGACCAGTCGGGCTTGTCGGCTACCGGAATTTGCAGCAGGTCGTCGAGCAACTGTTCGCTGATGTCGGCCAGCTTGATGCGTTGCAGCTCTTCCTGGACCTTGCTCACATTGACTTTGTGATAGTGCAGCGCGTGCAGGGTTGCGGCGGTCGGCGAGGGTACCCATGCAGTGGTAGCGCCGGCCTGTGGGTGGATGATCTTCTGTTCCAGCATGTCGGCCATGCGATCCGGCATCGCCCACATGCCCTTGCCGATCTGCGCCCGGCCACGCAGGCCGCAGGTCAGGCCGACCAGCACGTTGTTGCGTTCGTAGGCCTTGATCCATGGCGTATTTTTCATGTCGCCCTTGCGCAACACCGGACCGGCTTGCATGGCGCTGTGGATTTCATCGCCAGTGCGGTCCAGGAAGCCGGTATTGATGAATGCCACCCGCGCCGACGCTGCCTCGATACAGGCCTTGAGGTTGACGCTGGTGCGCCGCTCTTCGTCCATGATGCCCATTTTCAGGGTGTGTCGTGGCAGCTTGAGCAGGTCTTCGATACGGCTGAACAGGTGATCGGCAAAGGCTACTTCCTGCGGGCCGTGCATCTTCGGCTTGACGATATAGATACTGCCGGCCCGAGAGTTGCCGCGTCGCTTGAGGTCGTGCAGGGCGATCAGGCTGGTGATGACGCCATCGAGAATCCCTTCGGGAATCTCATGTTCCTGACGGTCGACAATCGCCGGGTTGGTCATCAGATGGCCGACGTTGCGGATGAGCAGCAGCGAGCGTCCCGGCAGCTTCAGTTCTCCGCCGCTGGCCGCCTTGTAGGCTCGATCCGGATTGAGGCGGCGGGTGATGGTCTTGCCGCCCTTGACCAGCTCTTCGCTCAGGTCGCCCTTCATCAGGCCCAGCCAGTTGCGATAGACCGTGACCTTGTCGTCGGCGTCCACGGCGGTGACCGAGTCTTCGCAGTCGATGATGGTCGAAAGTGCCGATTCGATCAGCAGATCCTTGATCCCGGCCACGTCGTTGCTGCCAATCGCATGTTTGTGATCGATCTGGATCTCGATGTGCAGGCCATTGTTCTTGAGCAGAATCGCAGTCGGGTGCTCGGCGTCACCCTGATAGCCGATATATTTTTCCGGCTGTTGCAGGCCGGTTTCGCTGTCATCGGCCAGTCTGATCTGCATCTTGCCGTCGACCACTGCGTAATGCCGTGCATCGATATGCGTGCCGCGGGTCAGGGGAATGATTTCGTCCAGCAGTTCGCGGGCAAAGACGATGACCTTGGCGCCGCGCAACGGGTTGTAGCCAGCGCTGATTTCCGCGCCCTCGCTGGTGGGGATCACATCGGTGCCGTACAGCGCGTCGTACAGCGAACCCCAGCGGGCGTTGGCGGCATTGAGCGCGTAACGCGCATTACTGGCCGGAACCACCAGTTGCGGGCCGGACTGGTCACTGATTTCCAGATCCACATTCGAGGTGGTGGCGCAGACTTGCTCCGGCACCGCAGCCAGATAACCGATCGATTGCAGGAAGCTGCGATAGGCGGGCATGTCGCTGATCGGGCCAGGATGTGCCTTGTGCCATTTATCCAGCTCGCCTTGCAGGCGATCACGTTCGGCCAGCAGGTCGCGGTTCAGCGGCGCCAGATCATGCACCAGCGTATCGAACCCTTCCCAGAACTCTTCACGATCCAGTCCGGTGCCCGGTAGCACCTCTTCATCGATGAAACGTTGCAGATTGACCGCCACTTTCAAGCGTTGGCATTTGATGAAATCAGTCATGAGCGGTCCTCGCAGGAGCATGTACATTCAGTGTGGGAGCGGCTTGAGCCGCGAAAAAGGTTCAGGCAATCAATCGGCGTTCAGCGCTGCAATCCCGGCCTTTGCCACCTGTGCATCCTGATCGGACTTGACCCCGGACACGCCCACCGCGCCGATCACCTGGCCGTCGACAATCACCGGCACGCCACCTTCCAGCGAGGTCAGCAACGGTGCGCTGAGGAACGCGGTGCGGCCGCCATTGACCATCTCTTCGTAACCTTTGGACTCACGACGGCCAAGTGCAGAGGTGCGGGCTTTTTCGATGCTGATATAGCTGCTGATCGCGGCACTGCCGTCCAGGCGCTCGAAGGCCAGCAGGTGACCGCCGTCATCGACCACGGCAATGGAAACGGCCCAGTCATTGGCCAGTGCTTCGTTGCGGGCGGCAGCGAGCATCAGGCTGACTTCGGTCTGGGTCAGAACGGCTTTTATTTTCATGGGGTTCTCCAGGTTGGTTTTCAGTGAGATTCAGAAGGATTGAGGGCCTGGTCGATCAGTTCGATCCAGTGCCGCACCGGGGTCCGGTTGGCACCCGCGAGATGAGTCTGGCAGCCGATATTGGCGGTGGCGATCACTTGCGGCTTGCCGCTTTCCAGAGCGTTCATCCGGTTGTCGCGCAGTTGGCGTGACAAGTCTGGCTGGGTGATGGAATAGGTGCCTGCCGAGCCGCAGCATAAATGCCCGTCCGGCACGGCTGTCAGGTTGAAGCCTAGACGTGATAACACTCGCTCGACTTCTCCGCCAAGTTTCTGTGCGTGCTGCAACGTGCAAGGGCAATGGAACGCCAGCCGCAGGTCGCTTTTGATGCCCAGATCCTGCAAGGGTTCATCGCGCAGCACTTCCACCAGATCCCGGGCCAGCGCGCTGACCCGCACCGCCTTTTGGGCGTAGGCGGGGTCGTGGCGTAGCAGATGACCATAGTCCTTTATGAAGGCTCCGCAACCGCTGGCAGTCTGGATGATCGATTCGGCGCCGTTTTCAATGGCTGGCCACCAGGCATCGATATTGCGCCGTGCCCGATCCAGCCCGGCGTGCTGCGCGTTCAGATGGTAGTCCACGGCGCCGCAGCAACCGGCCTCGCTGGCGGGGCTCACGCTGATGCCGAGACGATCCAGCACCCGCGCGGTGGCCGCATTGGTGTTGGGCGACAGGCCTGGCTGCACGCAGCCTTCCAGCATCAGTACCTGGCGTGAGTGGCGTGCTGGCGGACGATTCCCCGCTGGATGGATGGCGGCGGGAAGCTTGGTTTTCAGGCCATCAGGCAACAGCGGGCGAAAGGTATTGCCCAGCCTGGTCAGGGATTTGAACAGCCCGGGACGTGGCACGACGTGGCGCAGGCCGTCGCGTAACAGCCGCTGGCCCAGTGGTCGCGGCACGGCGGCATCGACCACTGCCCGCCCGATGTCCAGCAGGTTGTGATAATCCACGCCGGACGGGCAGGTGGTTTCGCAGTTGCGACAGCTCAGGCAGCGGTCCAGATGCAGTTGGGTTTTCTCGGTGACTTCATTGCCTTCCAGCACTTGCTTGATCAGGTAGATACGCCCGCGAGGGCCGTCGAGTTCATCGCCGAGCAATTGATAGGTCGGGCAGGTGGCATTGCAGAAGCCGCAATGCACGCAACTGCGCAGAATGCTTTCGGCTTCTTCGGCGCGGGGCAGTTGTCTGGCGTGTTCGCTCAAGGTGGTCTGCATGATTCAGAACTCCGCGTACATTCGGCCAGGGTTGAAGATGCCCTGCGGATCGAGCCGGGCCTTGAGTTGCTGGTGATAGCGCAGCAAGGGTGCAGTCATCGGCTGGAACGGACTGTCCTCGTGGCCAGGCTGGTAGCAGGTCGCATGTCCGCCGACAGCCGTGACCATGTCGCGAATCGTTGTGCCGGCTGCCTCGGATTTCAGCCAGCGTTGCGCGCCGCCCCAGTCGATCAGTTGCTCGCCCGGCAGGTTCAGTACGCCCGTGTTATTGGGCACCGACAGGCGCCACAGCGTTCGGCCGTCGCGAAAGAAGTCCAGACGCTGTTCGTTGAGGTCCTGCCAGTAAGCGGAGTCCAGTTCTTCGCCGCCGAGGCTGTCACGGGCAGCGCTTACCGAGCCTTCGCCGCCTTCGAGGCGCAGGCGCAATACACGTCCGTCATGACTGGCGGCGCTGATCGGTATGGGGTGCTGACCCCATTCGGCCAGGCATTGCAGGGCTCGGGCGCTGTCCATTGGCACAGCGATACTGCTGCACAGGCGTGGTTTGGGCAGGACCTTGAGTGAGACTTCGGTCAGCAGCCCCAGACAACCCAGGCTGCCCGCCATCAATCGCGAGACGTCGTAACCGGCGACGTTTTTCATGACCTCGCCGCCGAAGCGCAAGTGCTTGCCCAGCCCGGTAATCACCCTGGTGCCCAGCACGAAGTCGCGCACCGAACCGCTCCATGGCCTGCGCGGCCCGGACAGCCCGGCAGCGACCATGCCGCCGAGGGTGGCATCGCCAAACGCCGGTGGTTCGCAAGGCAGCATCTGACCGGCATCATCGAGTACCTGCAGCAGCTCGCTCAACGGGGTGCCGGCGCGAGCGGTAATCACCAGCTCCGTCGGGTCGTAGCTGACAATCCCTCTGTGCTCGCGAGTATCGAGCACTTGGCCTGCCAGGTTACGACCCAGGAACGATTTGCTGTTGCCGCCCTGAATCCGCAGCGGTGTAGTGTCGTGCAAGGCCTGGTTGACCTGATCGAGCAGGGCCTGGCTGGCATCGTGGTCATGTGTCGGCGCCATCAGAAACGCTCCAGCTCGGGGAAGGGCAACTGGCCCGCATGCACATGCATCGCGCCGAATTCCGCACAGCGATGCAGGGTCGGAATGTTCTTGCCGGGGTTGAGCAGGCCGCTGGCATCGAAGGCTGCCTTTATCGCGTGGAAAAAGGTCAGCTCATCGCTGTTGAACTGCGCGCACATCTGATTGATCTTTTCCCGGCCGACACCGTGTTCGCCGGTGATGCTGCCGCCGACTTCGACGCACAGCTCAAGGATCTTGCCGCCGAGGTTTTCGGCGCGTTCCAGCTCGCCCGGCTGGTTGGCATCGAACAGGATCAGCGGGTGCATGTTGCCGTCTCCGGCATGAAACACATTGGCAACCCGCAGGCCGTACTCCTCGGACAACCGGGCAATGCCGCGCAATACGCCGGGCAGTTCCCTGCGCGGAATGGTGCCGTCCATGCAGTAATAGTCCGGTGACAGACGCCCGACTGCCGGGAAGGCATTCTTGCGTCCGGCCCAGAAACGCACGCGCTCGGCTTCGTCCCTGGCCTGCCGCAGTTCGGTGGCGCCAGCCCTGCTCAGCACTTCGCGAACCCGCTCGCAGTCGGCATGCACATCGGCTTCGACGCCATCGAGTTCGCAGAGCAGGATGGCTTCGGCATCCACCGGATAACCGGCATGGATAAAGTCTTCGGCGGCACGAATCGCCAGGTTGTCCATCATTTCCAGGCCGCCGGGAATGATGCCGGCGGCGATGATATCGCCCACCGCCCGGCCAGCCTTTTCCACCGAATCGAAGGCCGCCAGCAGCACTTTGGCCACCTGCGGCTTGGGCAACAGTTTGACGGTTACTTCGGTAATGACCCCGAGCATGCCTTCGGAGCCGGTAAACAATGCGAGCAGATCGAAACCGGGCGAATCCAGTGCCTCGCTGCCCAGGGTCATGGGTTCACCCTCGACACTGAGCATCTCGACCTTGAGCAGGTTGTGGACGGTCAGGCCGTACTTGAGGCAATGCACGCCACCGGCATTTTCCGCGACATTGCCGCCAATGGAGCAGGCAATCTGCGAGGACGGGTCTGGCGCGTAATACAAGCCGTGTGGCGCAGCGGCCTGGGAAATTGCCAGGTTGCGGACACCGGGCTGGACCCGTGCCAGGCGGGCAGCGGGGTTGATTTCCAGTATCTGGTTGAAGCGCGCCATCACCAGCAGCACACCTTTTTCCAGCGGCAGGGCACCACCGGAAAGGCCTGTGCCTGCGCCACGCGCCACCACCGGCACATGCCGCTTGTGACACAGCCGGAGCAGGGTCTGCACTTGCTCGATATGCCGGGGCAAGGCCACCAGCATGGGCGTGGTGCGATAGGCGGACAGGCCATCGCACTCATAGGGCCGCAGCTCCTCGGGGCGATGCAGGATATCCAGATCGGGCAATTGCTGTTGCAGCTCGTCCAGCAGTTGCTGCTTGTCGACGGCAGGCAGGACGCCATCGATGCGTTCGTCGTAAAGAATATTCATGGTGCAACCCAGTATTGTTTTTGTCGGGCGTGCGTGACCGGTTTCAGGCAGCGGTTGACTTGCATCATTGGCGCTCGCGGCTTTACTGTCCATGCCTGAGATGAATGGTCGAACCAGTTTTTCAGAATCCTGAGAAGTTGACTGTTAAAAAAGCCATTTAAAAACAGTTGCTTGAAACTGGTTTGGTTGACCATCGGTTTTTATCCGTGATCTGGTCATACCAGTGGAGGCGAGGATGGACGGCTCGGTAAAGCAGCGGGTCCCGCAAGTGGCGGATGTGGTGTGTGAGCGTATCGAACGCTTGATCGTCGATGGCGTCCTGAAGGTGGGGCAGTTGTTGCCGTCCGAGCGACGCCTGACCGAAAAGCTCGGCGTGTCGCGTACCGCCTTGCGTGAAGGCCTGAAGCTGCTGCGGGCGCGGGGCATCATCGAAACCGAACAGGGCAAGGGCTCGTTTGTCGCGCAGATGAACAGCCAGCAGCAGGTGTCGCCGCTGATGCACCTGTTCGGCTCGCAACCGCGCACGCTGTACGACCTGTTTGAAGTGCGCAGCCTGCTGGAAGGCGAGTCGGCGCGACTGGCAGCGCTGCGCGGCACCGATGCGGATTTTGTCCTGATCACCCGCAGTTACGACGCGCTGGTCGCCGCCCATAGCCGGGAACTGGAGGCTGGCGAGCATGCCCGGCTCGATCACGCTTTTCATCTGGCCATCTGCGAGGCTTCGCATAATCCGGTGCTGGTGCAGACCTTGCGCTCGTTGACCGATCTGTTGCTCAACACTGTCTATGCCTCGGTCAACAACCTTTATCACCGCGAAGCACAGAAGCGTCAGATCGATCGCCAGCATGCCCGTCTGTACAACGCCGTGACCGGCCGTCTGCCGGAACAGGCACGCAAGGCCGCGTTGGCGCATATCCAGAGTATTTGCGAGAACCTGCGGGAAATCGAAAACGAAGAACAACGGCTGGTGCGCTCGACCTTGCGCCTGGAAGGGTGGGCATGAGTGAGCGCTTGACAGGCTTACAGTGAACGCGCAATTTACGCATCACGTAATTCGGTTACGAAAAATAATAATGAGTGTTTGAGGGTTGTTCGCGAATGAATTCGCTCCCCCGAGATGCGCCCCGCCTTGAGCTGTTTACCTACTATCGCTCGACGTCCAGCTATCGCGTGCGCATCGCCCTGGCCCTGAAAGGGCTGGATTACACCGCGATCCCGGTCAATCTGCTCGGCGAGGTTGGCGAACATCTCAAGCCCGGATACAAGGCCGTCAATCCGCAGGGCAGGGTGCCCGCCTTGCGGCTGGAAAGCGGTGAAATCATCACTCAGTCGCCTGCCATCATCGAATACCTCGAAGAGCGTTATCCTGATCAGCCATTGCTTTCGACGGACCTGGTATTGCGCGCCCGGCAACGGGCGGTTGCAGCGTTGATCGGTTGCGATATCCATCCACTGCACAATGTCTCGGTGCTCAACCGTTTGCGCGGCATGGGCCATGACGAGGCGGACATTTCAGGCTGGATTGGCCACTGGATCGCTGAAGGCTTGCAGGCCGTCGAGCAGTTGATTGACGGGACCGCCTTCTGTTTTGGCAATGAGCCAAGCGTGGCGGATGTGTATCTTCTGCCGCAGGTGTACGCTGCAAGACGTTTCAAGGTCGATCTGGGTGCCTGTCCGCGTATCACCCGGGTCGAGCAACGGGCGCTGACTTATCCTGCCTTTCAGAAGGCCCACCCGGATGCACAACCGGACAAGCCGGACTAGGCTGAAACTTATGAAAACTTTAGGTCTGCAACTGATTTTCGGTGATTTCCTTGCCCGCAGTGTCCGCGGCATTTCCTGTGCGCCGCCCGCAGAAAAGTGATTTGCGCTGTTTCGTTTTGTCACTTTTCCTGCAAGGAGCCAGACCATGGCTGATCTCTACGAAAACCCGATGGGCCTGATGGGCTTTGAATTCATCGAATTCGCCTCGCCAACCCCCGGCACGCTTGAGCCTGTCTTTCAGATGATGGGCTTTACCAAGGTCGCGACGCACCGCTCCAAGGATGTGGTGCTGTATCGCCAGGGTGCGATCAATCTGATTCTCAACAACGAACCCCATAGCCTGGCTTCCTATTTTGCGGCCGAACACGGACCGTCGGTGTGCGGCATGGCGTTTCGGGTCAAGGATGCGCAGAAAGCCTACAACCGCGCCCTGGAACTGGGCGCGCAGCCCGTGGAAATCGCCACCGGGCCGATGGAGTTGCGCTTGCCGGCGATCAAGGGCATTGGCGGTGCGCCGCTGTACCTGATCGACCGCTTTGGCGAGGGCACGTCGATCTATGACATCGACTTCAATTTCATCGAAGGTGTCGAGCGGCATCCGGTGGGTGCCGGCCTGCAGTTCATCGATCACCTGACCCACAACGTCTATCGCGGACGCATGGCGTATTGGGCGAATTTCTATGAAAAGCTGTTCAACTTTCGGGAAATCCGCTACTTCGACATCAAGGGTGAATACACCGGCCTGACTTCCAAGGCGATGACTGCGCCCGATGGCATGATCCGCATTCCGCTGAATGAAGAGTCTTCAAAAGGCGCCGGGCAGATCGAAGAGTTCCTGATGCAGTTCAACGGTGAGGGCATCCAGCATGTGGCGTTCTTCACCGACGACCTGATCAAGACCTGGGATGCCCTGAAAACCACCGGCATGCGCTTCATGACCGCGCCGCCAGACACTTATTACGAAATGCTTGAAGGTCGTCTGCCTGATCATGGCGAGCCCGAGGCCGAACTCAAGGCACGCGGCATTCTGCTCGATGGCACGTCCGAAGGCGGACAGCGCCGCTTGCTGTTGCAGATATTCTCTGAAACCCTGATGGGGCCGGTGTTCTTCGAGTTCATCCAGCGCAAGGGCGATGACGGGTTCGGTGAGGGCAATTTCAAGGCGTTGTTCGAGTCCATCGAGCGGGATCAGATTCGCCGTGGAGTGTTGATGGCGGAGTGATTGTTCGCTCAATTGATCCGGGTGGGCGAATTCATTCGCGAAAGTCCCCACCCATTCTTCCACTGATGGCCCGTGCCGTTTCAAGCAAACGGCCAGCAGCCAGATCCTGGGTCTGGCCCGTCAACAGCGCACCTGAACCCACCACGGTCACCACGCCTGCCAGTTTGTTGCCCATGGCGAAGACCGGGCTGGACACGGCGTTGACACCGGGCATCAACAAACCATGGATCTGGTGCACACCCTTGGCGCGAATCTGTTCGATATGCAGCTCGACGTCCTTGAGCTGCGCTTCGTTCAGGTGAGGTGTTTCCTGTTCCCTGAGTACGCCTGTTTCGCCAGCGGCCAGGAAACTGGCGAATACCAGTCCGGTTGAGGAGCCGAGCAGCGGCAATACCGAGCCGATCTGGGTTACCAGGGTGATCGCGCCGGTGGAGGGCTCGACGTAGACCACGGTCGGTCCCTTGTTGCCCCATACAGCCAGAAAACAGGTTTGATTGAGTTCGTCGCGCAAGCTGGCCAGATGAGGCGCGGCGACTTTCAGGACGTCCAGTTTGCCTAACGAAGCCAGCCCGACCTGCAAGGCTTCACGACCCAGGCCGTAGTGGTTGGTGACGCCATCCTGTTCGGCAAAACCACTGGCAATCAGCGCCTGCAGATAGCGATGGACCTTGCTGGCCGGCATGCCCAGGTGTTCAGCCAGTTTCGACAGCGAGGTCGAAGGTGTCAGTTCGGCCAGGGCCTTGAGCACGCCCAGGCCGACTTCGGCTGCCTGAACCTTTTGCTGGCGCCCGTTTGCAGGGCTTTCGATGTCATCGCTCATAAGGGATTACGTGCCAGTCCGGAAAGGCAGCTTTATAGCTTGACCACCCCGCAAACTCAAATTACGTTATGCGTAAACTGTTTACGATTTTTCGCTACGCAGCCATGTGACCAATAAAAACAAGAGGTCCAGATGCCTACTCATCCCGAACACCAACCACTGCTGTACCAGCCCGGTTTCGGTAACCACTTCAGCAGCGAAGCGCTTCCCGATGCACTGCCGGTCGGTCAGAACTCTCCGCAAAAACACCCTTTGGGACTGTATGCCGAATTGCTCTCCGGTACGGCCTTCACGGTTCCGCGGGCCGAGGCCCGGCGCACCTGGCTGTACCGGATCAAGCCATCTGCCGTCCATTCCCGGTATGAGCGTCTGGCGCAGCAGATCGTTGGTCTGGAACAAGGTCCGATTACGCCCAATCGCCTGCGCTGGAATGCCTTCGATGTTCCTGCGACAGCCACCGACTTCCTCGACGGCCTGATTGCCCTGGCCAGTACCAGCGCGGCCGATCAGGCCGATGGCGTAAGTATTTATGTGTATCGCGCCAATACCTCCATGCAGCGGGCGTTCTTCAATGCCGATGGCGAATGGCTGGTGGTGCCGCAGCAGGGCAGGCTGCGCATCGTCACGGAGTTGGGGCTGCTGGATATCGAACCACATGAAATCGCGGTACTGCCGCGCGGCATGAAATTCAGGGTGCAACTGCTGGATGCCACTGCCCGCGGCTATATCTGCGAAAACCACGGTTGTGCATTGCGTCTGCCGGATCTGGGGCCTATCGGCAGTAACGGGCTGGCCAATCCTCGCGACTTTATGGCCCCTGTCGCGTGTTTCGAGAATAGCGACACGCCGGTTGAACTGGTGCAGAAATTTCTCGGCGAACTCTGGTCCACAACCCTGGCGCATTCGCCGTTCGACGTGGTGGCCTGGCATGGCAATAACGTGCCGTACAAATATGACCTGCGCCGTTTCAATACTTTGGGAACGGTCAGCTTCGATCATCCGGACCCTTCGATTTTCACGGTGCTCACGGCGCCCGGAGCGGTTCACGGGCAGGCCAATGTCGATTTCGTGATCTTCCCGCCACGCTGGATGGTCGCGGAAAATACCTTCCGTCCACCCTGGTTTCATCGCAACCTGATGAACGAATTCATGGGCCTGATCGAGGGCGTCTACGATGCCAAGGCCGAGGGCTTCATGCCCGGCGGGGCGTCGTTGCACAACTGCATGAGCGCCCATGGGCCGGACAATGCCACCGCGCAAAAGGCCATCGCCGCCGAGCTCAAGCCGCACAAGATCGATAACACCCTGGCCTTCATGTTCGAGACCGGCAAGGTCCTGCGCCCCAGCCGTCATGCGCTGGAGTGCGAACAACTGCAAAGCGATTACGACGCTTGCTGGAATGACATGGTCAGGATTTTCAATAAGGAATTGCCTTGATGAATGCTTCTTCGACTGGCCGCAGCTGGATTGTCTCGGCCAACGGTCACCCTGATTTTCCCTTGCAGAACCTGCCGTTGGGCGTTTTCAGCCATGGCGATACCGGTCCACGTGGCGGTGTGGCGATTGGCGATCTGGTGTTCGACCTGCAGGCGGCGGTGCAGTCCGGCTTTTTTCAGGGCGCGGCACTTGAGGCCGCGCAAGTGGCCAGTCGCGAGCAACTGAATGATTTCTTCGCATTGGGCGCCACGCCACGCCAGACCTTGCGCCAAGCCTTGCTGGACCTGTTCGCCGAGGACAGCCCGCAGCGCAGCAGCCTGCAAGCCGCGAGCAATCTGCTGCTGCCCATGAATGAGTGCCGGATGCACATGCCGGCGCGGGTCGGGGATTACACCGATTTCTATGTCGGTATCCATCACGCGACCAATGTCGGCAAGTTGTTCCGTCCGGACA
This sequence comes from Pseudomonas cichorii, assembly GCF_003700275.1. Taxonomy (GTDB): domain Bacteria; phylum Pseudomonadota; class Gammaproteobacteria; order Pseudomonadales; family Pseudomonadaceae; genus Aquipseudomonas; species Aquipseudomonas cichorii_B. The sequence continues at coordinate 37,076 of NZ_RBRE01000013.1, forward strand.
ATCCCTTGTTGCCCAACTACAAGTACGTGCCGATTGGTTATCACGGTCGGTCTTCCACGCTGTGCATTTCCGGTACGCCTGTCAGACGCCCCAATGGCCAGACTTTGGCGCCGGGTCAGGAAGTGCCTGAGTCAGGCCCCTGCAAACGGCTGGATTACGAGCTGGAAATGGGCGTCTGGATCGGGCCGGGCAATGAACAGGGGCAGGCAATCGGAATTGATCGGGCGGCTCGGCACATTGCCGGTTTCTGCCTGCTCAATGACTGGTCGGCGCGGGATATCCAGGCCTGGGAATATCAGCCGCTGGGGCCGTTCCTGTCCAAGAGCTTTGCCACGACGATTTCTGCCTGGGTGGTGAGCCCCGAGGCTCTGGCGCCGTTTCGCAGTGCCCAGCCGCCACGCCCCGAAGGCGATCCGCAACCGTTGCCTTATCTGTTCGATCAGGCGGACCAGAGCGCTGGTGCACTGGACATTGAGCTGGAGGTGCTGTTGCTGACCGCGCAGATGAAAGCCCGGGGTGTGGCGCCGCAGCGGCTGGCGCTGAGCAACACGCTTAACATGTACTGGACCGTGGCGCAGATGGTGGCGCATCACAGCGTCAATGGCTGCAAGCTGCAATCCGGCGATCTGTTCGGCACCGGCACCTTGTCCGGTCCGCAGGCGGGGCAGTTCGGCAGCCTGCTGGAAATGACCGACGGCGGCAAGCAGTCAGTGAAGCTGCCCAATGGCGAAGAGCGGCGCTTTCTGGAGCACGGTGACGAAGTGATCCTGCGCGCGCGCTGTCATCGCGAAGGGCAGGTGTCGATCGGCTTTGGCGAGTGCCGGGGCACTGTGCTGGGCTAAGCCTGTACCGATGTTTTATTGACCCGGCTTGATCTCATACCAGCCGAGAAACATGTCGAGTGTCGATTCGATCACTTCGTTCTGTTTCTCGGGGCTGAGGATATCGGCGTTGAGGGTCAATTGTGGCCAGAAAGCAAACGCCTTGAGCATGGCGTGCATCTGCGACGCTGCGAAGCCCGGCTCGATGGGCTTCAGGCGTCCATCCTTCTGGGCGGCGCGGATCCAGACGGAGAAGGTTTCCTCACGCTCATTGATACGCGCCATCCACGCCTGGGCGCGGTCCGGAGAGTGAATGGTTGCGCCGACCACTACCCGTGCCAGATCCAGAAAATTGCTGTCGCTCAGGGAATTCATCTTGTGCCGCAACAAGTCGCGCAGTTGTTCGCGCAGGCTGGTGTCGAGTCGGTAAGGCGCATCGGGCTGCGGTGCTGCGCAGGTCCACAGGCGTTGCAGGATTTCCGCGAAAAGCTCTTCCTTGCTGGGGAAGTGGTTATAGACCGTCCGTTTTGAAACCTCGGCCCGTGCGGCGATACGATCCATACTGGTGACTTCAAAACCGCGGTCCCGAAATTCGGCAATGGCAGCCAGGACAATGGCTTCGCGTTTCTGGTCAGTAAGGCGCATGGGGGCTTTCATAGGTTCGCTTCAAACGGGCGTTTTGAGAAAATTACACTCGGCAGTTTACTTGTCGTGGGGAATCATGCAAGCTTAAAACTACACCGTGTAGTGTAATACTCTGTTACATGTATTGCGCCTATTACCGTAGGGTGAGTTTCTGGCGTAAAACAGCAGCACTGCAGGAATCTCGACCTGTTCTCAGGAGGCAGTCAATCATGGCCATGATAACCCCAAAAACCGATGTTTCCGCATTGCCGACCTTGTCTCGTCACGAGGGACGTTACCGCAATCACGCGCCGGTCAAGTCGCTGGGGTTTTTCCGCACCCTCGGGGTGTTCTGGAATGCCACGTTCAACAAGCCCAGAGAAACCCGGCCAGCCGGAGAGATTCCCGTTCAGAGCCTGTCGCGCCAGCAATTGCTGGCGGCCCCGGACAACACCGTGTTTCGCCTCGGGCATTCCACGGTGCTGCTCAAGTTGCACAACCAGTTCTGGCTGACCGATCCGGTCTTTGCCGAGCGCGCTTCGCCCGTGCAGTGGGCGGGGCCCAAGCGTTTTCATCAGCCACCAATCAGTCTCGAAGACCTGCCGCCGCTCACGGCGGTGATTCTGTCGCACAACCATTACGATCATCTCGATCACATGACCATCAAGACGCTGATGGACAAGACCAAGCATTTCCTGGCCCCGCTGGGCGTTGGCGATACCCTGATCGAGTGGGGCGTACCGGCGCACAAGGTTCGGCAACTGGATTGGTGGCAGTCAACCGAAGTGGCAGGCGTGCAGTTTGTCGCCACGCCATCGCAACATTTTTCCGGGCGGACATTGCTCGACAGCAACCAGAGCCTGTGGGCGTCCTGGGTGATTCTTGCCGATGAGCAGCGGATCTTCTTCAGTGGCGATTCGGGTTATTTCGACGGCTTCAAGACCATTGGCGAGCAATACGGGCCTTTCGACCTGACACTGATGGAAACCGGTGCCTATAACGTCCAGTGGCCGGATGTGCACATGCAGCCGGAGCAAACGCTGCAGGCCCATCTCGATCTGCGCGGTCGCTGGCTGCTGCCGATCCACAACGGCACCTTCGACCTGGCGATGCATGCCTGGCACGAACCGTTCGACCGCATTCTGGCACTGGCCTGGGAACAGAATGTTTCCATTACCACGCCGCAGATGGGCCAGCCGTTCTATCTGCAATATCCCAACCGTGGCGAAGCCTGGTGGCTGGAGGTGGATGAAATCCAGGAGTCGGTCGAACCTGCTGTTGCCCGGCATGAATCACAACCGTGCGTCGGCTGCCGTCGGCAGAATGCCTGATGGATCGAGACTTGTTACGGCATGGGAAGAGGAGACGGTATAACGGTGTTTTGATGTTATCTTGCTAGTGCTAATGATCTTCCCGTCAGTGCCACGAGACGACTCGATGCTCAACAGTAATGCCCTCAGAAAGCTCGACATGCAGGACCTGATGGTCTTTGCCTCGGTCTACGAGCAGCGCAATCTGACCCTGGTGTCGGAAGCCCTGCATGTAAGCCAGTCGACGGTCAGTTACTGTTTGAAGAAGTTGCGCAGCAACTTTGAAGACGACCTGTTCATCAGTACCCGCAACGGCATGCGTCCAACCCGCAAGGCCATTGCCATGCACAGCCATGTGCTGCAGGTCCTGGAAAAGATCAACCTGTGCCATGACGGCCTGCAACTGTTCAACCCGACCAGCCGCCAGACAACCTTCACCGTCTGCGCTCCCGAGTATTTCGAGCTGCTGGTCTTGCCGCACCTGATGCGCGATTTCATCGCCGGCGGATTTACCGTGACCGTCAACGTCCAGAAACTCGACAAGGATTTGCCTGTCCAGGCCTTGAACGAAGGCCAGTTCGATCTGGCGCTGTGTTTCGGGCCGGGTTTTCATCGTATTCCCGACAGTCTGGTCAGCCAGGTTCTGCTGGAAGACGATCTGGTCTGCGTGATGGACGCACAATTCGCACCGCTCTGTGCCAGCATCGATATCGAAACGTTCACCCGGCGCTCACATGTCTATCCGACGCCCTGGACGTCCGACACCAACATGGTGGATGGCTGGCTGCAACGCCAGGGCCGCGAACGACACATCGTCACCCGCGCCAACAGCTACCGTGCGGCGCTGCAAATGCTTGAGGGGACCGATTTCATTCTGGTCCTGCCACGCCGTATCCAGACCTTGCTGGCCAACGAACCCTGGGCCGCTGTATTTGAACTACCGCCCGATCTGCCGGGCTTTACCCTGGACATGGCCTGGAGCCGACACGCCGATGAAGATGAAGCCAGTGGCTGGTTTCGCGAGCAGGTAGTAAAGGTCTGCGCGGAACAGGGCCTGCTCTGAACCGCAGAATACGTGGACTCTGAGATTGCGTATCAGTAGCATTGCGCGCTCTTTATTCCGCGCATCTCTCAAGGACGTTTCATGTCGGTCATTCACGTTGATCCGAGCAAGGCCGCAGTGCTGCTGGGGCTGCTTGCCCTTGGCGGCTGCCAATCACCCGCGGTGGTCAAACCGACGCCCGAACAGATCAACAAGCTCGAAGAGTTTTCCATCGGCTTCAGAGTCGCGCTGGCTAGCAATGCCCGGGTGATCCGCAGCGAACTCCTCGATGGCCAGGTGAAACTGAGGGTAAAAATCAATCGTCGCAACGAAGTGGTTTTCTGCGAGGCGGAACCTTACTCCGCGGCCATCGTGCCTCCTGCGCCTCTCGACCCACGACTTTCAGCCGTCGCCAGCGAAGCCTGCTGGAACACCCTGTTCCCCATTGTGCCAAGCGATGTCTTCGATGCCGACGGCACGGCAGAAATCGTCGCTCCGCTGATCTTCTCGTCCGATGAAGACACCGAAGAGCTCAAGCTCAAACGCATGGGCAGGGTCACGCGCTATGCGCAGAGCCGCTTCTTCTGGGAACAGACCCTGCGCAATCAACCCGCGTCCAGCATCGGCTATGCCGATTTCCGCTATGTCGCCGATGCCAAAGGCCAGGTGCAGGGCTGTCTGGTCAACCTGCGACCCAGCCCCCAGCGCCCCGATGCATTCAAGCTCGATGGCGACTTGCAGGCCAGGCTGAGCGCGCAATGCAAGCAGATGAACCTGCGTCAACTGCCCGGTTTCACGCTTGATCCGCACGGCGTTGCCGAAGGGACTGTCCGGGTTGAATACATGCCATGGAAGGGCGGGCCGCAGCCGCTTTGATTCATGCAACGCCAGAGTGCTTCATTCAGCCAAGCGGCTGAGAAAGTCAAACGACAGGATAAAACCGAGTATTTACAGTTATGGATAATCCGAAAAATTTCCTGGATACCCAAATCCTGATTGCGGCCATTCAGAATGCCGAGAGTGTTGATATAGAGCGTGCGCGAGTTGCGTCGATTGTGGCCTCAGAGTTTCTTGGTGCCGTAAGCCCGGACCCCGTCAGTGCGAATTACTATGTTCCCCTGGTTTCTCAGCGCCACGCCATCATGAATATTCCGAACAGACCTTTGCGCCGAGATCATGCATTTTCAAAGATGAGCACTGACTGGGTAAAAATGGAGTTCGGAGGCGTTCATCCTCCGATCATACATTTTGGAAATTATGCGATGTCGGAAATCATAAATAATAAGTCGTCGGAGCTTTTCAATAGCGTCATATCTCACTTGCCCAAGGAAAAGCGAAAAACACTGAAGAGAAAATTCAGCTTCCTTCTGGAGCGCGAAATCGAATGTGTCCCGCTTAGCAGTGAAGCCATAGAGAAAGCTCAGGGTTTGCTGGCCTCGCTGAAGGAGCAAAACTCGCTGAAGAATAACTTCAGAAATAGCTGGAACGACTTGTTGATAGCGGCTATTGCCATTGAAAATTCAGGAACGCTGCATACGCATGACAACCTGCTTGCGCGCCAGATTGCCGAGTACATGGAAGCATCAATTGTAGAAAAAGAAAGCTTTCTGTCGGTGGATTACTCTGTGAAAGAAGAGGTTTTCAAGAAGAATAATCAGGAAAGTAAGGGGTATGTTAATCGAGGATGGCAGGTAGAGTTTAGTAAGCAATCTCGCAGAGAGTGAATTTGCTCCTCAGGGTGATGTAGAAGAGCTTCACCCCAAGAAACGTCAGGGACGTTGATCAGTCTCGAACGTTGTCCAGACTTGAGTTTTAGTGCATTGAATATTTCCGTGCTTTTTTGTCAAGCGATGAGGTTAGCGCGCAAGAGATCCACCAGTTCTCGCAGACCTGGTGGCATCTGCCGTCGCCCCGGGTAATAAAGGTAGAAGGCGGGTTCGACAGGAGCCCAGTCCGGGAGCACTATCTGCAGTTCTCCGCGGGCAATGTGCGAACGCACCCGTTCTTCAAGGCAATAGGTGATTCCCCGGTCAGCCAGCGCCATTTCAATCCCGAACGTGGTCTCGTTCACGCATAACTGTCCGGGAACGTCGATGGCTTGATGGTCGCCATCCTTCTCAAAGTCCCAGCGGTAGATGACGCCGTTTCCCGTCCGAATCCGGATGCAGTTGTGGTGCTTGAGGTCCTCGGGAACCAGGATCCGAGCGTTTGCGTTCAGGTATTTCGGTGAAGCCACTGCCACCCAGCGTAATTCTTCACTCAGCCGTACGGCGATGAAATCCTCTGGAATGGTGTCACCAAAGCGGATCCCCGCATCGAAGCCTGCCGAGACGATGTCGACCATCCTGTCATCGACTGCGACTTCTACAGACACCTCAGGGTAGGCCTCCAGAAAAGGCGGAAGTAACTTCGTGAACAGTAACCGTGCGCCATCACTCAAGACGTTGAGGCGAAGTCTGCCGGAAGGCCGGTCCCGGTGTCGGTCAAGCGCCGCCAGCGCGCCGCTGATCTCGGTAAAACCCACGGTTAGTCTTTTCGCGAGGGCAGCGCCAGCGTCTGTTGGCGAGACAGTCCTGCTGGTGCGATTCAGGAGCCTCACTCCAAGTCGGCTTTCCAGATTACGGATGGCGTGGCTGAGGGCAGAGGTGGTGATACCGAGTTCCACAGCTGCATGGGTAAAGCTGCGCATTCTTTCGACGGCGAGAAAGGAGTTCAGGTCGGCGAGGTCTGCTCGAGAAAGCCGCGTGGTAGGCAATACAGGCATGACGTATCCAGGGTTGAGCTGAATTCAATAGCTGATGCAATCTCGCTAATCAATAGCGTGATTGATCTCCTGTACTATTAATTTCATTCAACCATCACAACGTCAACCCACTCGCGGTGTTTTAATTGTGTTTCATATTTATCTGACCCTTGCCTACCTGTACGTCCTTTGCCGCTTCTTGATTCCGCTGCCTGTCGCCCTTGGGTGGCGGGTGTTGCTGGCCGTGGCGCTGTTCGTCATCTCCAAGTACCACCTCATTCTTATCGCTATCTACGGAACGATGTTTTCCCCAGAGGTGCCTCGAGCCTGTGTATTGATCGCTGGCTGGCTGTTCTGTGCCTTTGTACTGATATTGGTGTTCACGCTGTTGAGCGACCTGCTGTGCGCTGCCGTTGCGATCAGGCGCAAAGTTTCGATGAAAGAGGTTGCGGGTGGACGATTGCGCACTGCTATCGCAACTGCGGCGCTGCTGCTGTCGGCCGTGGGTGTCTATCAGGCGGTGCAGTTGCCTGGCGTTCGGCGTATCGACGTAACGGTCGAGAATCTGCCCCGGTCACTCGATGGCTTGCGCATAGTCCAGTTGACTGACTTGCATATCAGCCGCCTGTTCCAGGCTGACTGGGTAGAGGGCGTCGTATCCCGCGCCAATGCACTTGATGCCGATGCGATTCTGATTACCGGTGATCTCATAGACGGCACCGTCGAGGCCCGGAAGAAAGACGTCGCGCCACTGAGCAAACTGACTGCTCCCCTGGGGGTGATCGCCATCCCCGGGAACCACGAATATTACTTCGATGCCGATCAATGGACCGCCGAGTTCGAGCGTCTGGGAATGCGCGTTCTGGTCAATGAGCACGTCATTCTTCGCAAAGGTGCAGACCAGTTGGTGATCGCAGGCGTGACCGACGAGGCCGCTCCAGCTTTTGGCCATAAAGGCCCGGACCTGGCTCAAGCGCTTGCCGGCGTCCCGGACGATGCACCCACGATTCTGCTGAAACATCGTCCTGTTGGTGCACCGGACTCGGCGGCTGCCGGTGTCGGATTGCAACTGTCTGGGCACACCCATGGAGGCATGATCAGCGGTCTTGATCTTGTGGCTCGCTACGCCAATCAGGGTTTTGTTTCCGGCAGTTATGAGGTCGGCAAGATGAAGCTCTATGTCAGCAACGGCACTGGGTTATGGAATGGCTTCCCAATCCGCCTCGGTGTCCCCGCGGAAATTACCGAGATTGTCCTGCGTGCCAATCCGAGTCTTGACGCATATACAGCCAGGAGAACATTCCTATGAATCATCCAGCCATTCGTAAAGGTGGCGTTGCGGTCATTACCGGAGCGGCAGTTGGAATTGGTTACGCAATCGCACGGCGAGTCGCCAGCGAGGGTATGAACGTCGTTCTTTTTGATCGCGACTCCGCTGCACTGGACGCAGCAGCCAAGATTCTTGGCAACGAATTTCCTGGCGTGAAACTGCTCGCGATCAAGGGCGATGTCACGTCCGAACGCGATCTTCACCAACTTTATGAGAAGTCCTGTGAGTTCGGTGAGGTATCCCTGTTGGTGAACAACGCAGCCATCATCCAGGGCGCGGGTCCATGGGATGGCATGTCCAAATGGCGGACACTGATGGACATCAATTTCTGGAGCGTATTGATGCTTCAGCAACTGTTTGTGGAAACAATGTTTTCCCAGGGCGGTGCCGCCGCCATCGTCAACCTGGGCTCGAAGGAAGGCATCACGACTCGTCCTGGAAACGCGGCGTACTCGCTGTCCAAGACAGCGGTCAAAGTCCTCACTGAACAGTTGGCCCATGAGCTGCGGGAAAAGGTGGGCGATCGTATTTCAGCGCACCTGCTGATTCCCGGATACACGTTCACGCCCATGAACTTCCCTGGCATGACCCGCGATACCCGCAAGCCGGACAGCCCATGGACTGCCGATCAAGTCGCAGATCGTCTGATCGAGAAAATGGCCGAGGGCGACTTTTACATTTTCTGCGAAGACAACGAAGCCAGCTGGGAACTGGATCAGCGCCGCATGCAATGGGCGGCGGACGACATGATTGAAAATCGCCCGGCGCTTTCTCGCTGGCACAAGGACTACGCCAAGCAGTTCACGGCTTACATCGCAGATCTCGCCGACAAGTAGGCGTATATGCCGGCTGTATAAGCCATCAATGGCACCTCCGTTCGGCAGGTGCCATCTCTCTTCATATTCAAAGGGTGCCCACGGTACCGCTTCATCGGAGGCATCGCTGATGACCAGTCAATCCAGCATTGATACACACACGTCCCCCACCCGGCCCGCAATCGACGTTCCCCACGGCGCAGGCATGGCGATCACCATGCTTGGCCTGGGCGGTCTGTTTATCGGGACAGGTGAGTTCGCTTCCATGAGTTTGCTGCCAGGCCTGGCATCCAGCACTGATGTGTCGATACCTGTCGCAGGCGGGTATATCACGGCCTATGCCCTTGGAGTGGTGATCGGCGCACCGCTGATTGCGATTCTCGCCGCGCGCTGGCCTCGCAAGGCTCTGTTGATCGCCTTGCTTGCGCTGTTTGCTGTGGGGTACGGAGCGAGTGCGTTCGCCTGGAGTCACGCAACGTTACTGGCTGCACGGTTCCTGGCAGGTTTGCCGCATGGCGCCTATTACGGTGTCGCCTGCCTGGTGGCTGCGACCATGGTGGCTGAAAACCGCAAAGCCCAGGCTGCCGGCTACGTCATGGCGGGGCTGGCAGCGGCCAACGTCATCGGCGTTCCGGCTGCAACGTGGATCGGTCAATTGTTCGGGTGGCGGGGCGCATTTGCGGCGCTTGCTGCTGGTGGAGCCATCTCCATTATCCTGTTCTGGGTGTTTATCCCGACGATCCCGCGGGATGAGTCCGCGAGCCCGAAATCCGAACTCGGCGGCCTGAAAAGGCCCCAACTCTGGTTGACGCTGGCCACAGCCTCGATCGGCTTCGGCGGGATGTTTTCGGTGTATAGCTACATCACCCCAACGCTGACTGAAGTATCGGGGTTCAGCACCGGTCAGGTGCCCATGGTGCTGGCGCTCTTTGGCATCGGGATGATTGCTGGCAACCTGATAGGCGGGTGGCTGGCTGATCGGGCGCTGGTTCCCGCGATCTTCTACATCATGATCTGGAACGCAGTGTTCCTCGCTGCTTTCTCCATATTTACATCCTCTGGAGTCGGCACACTGGCGGTACTCTTTCTGATCGGTTGTGGATTCGCCCTGGTTCCTGCGCTTCAGGTCCGTTTGATGAATGTCGCCGGTGAGGCTCAAACCCTTGCAGCGGCACTCAACCACAGTGCGTTCAACATCTCCAATGCCGTCGGTGCCTCCCTTGGCGGGCTGGCCATTGCTGGCGGACTCGGCTGGGCATCGACGGGTTGGGTGGGGGCAGGCCTGGCGGTTCTAGGGATCGTCTTCTTCGCCATTTCCATTGCCGTGGAGAAGCGCCGCGTATCGAGATGAGACTGACCCGCTTTAAAAAACAGGAGATTGATTCATGTTAAAGCCACAACTGACCATTCAACTATCTGACGCACAGCGCATTCCTCAAGTTGGCCTGGGGGTATGGCAAGCCAGTAATGATGGTTACGGTGTGAATGACGTCGATCATGTCGTGGGGGGCGATGGGAGCTTTCAGATTCCAGGCTGATTCTCCCGCCAAAAGCAGAAATTCCAGGACCAGACAGAATATTGTGAAGTTGTGTCGAATTAATGGCGGCATAATGATGTCACAGTGAGGCTTCCTAAAAATTTCTTCATCTGGCCCCATCTCCTTCCCTGCGAGTTCGCACTATGAATATCCTGAGTCAGTCCAAATTCTCGACCAAGCTGCTGACAGCTTTCATCATTTGTGCCCTGATTACCTTGGCCGTGGGCGGTTTGGGTATGGTGGGCATCAGTCGACTTTCCGATGCACTGGCACTGACCTTTTCCAACAATCTGGTTTCGGTGGGCAACACCAATGAGACCCTGACCAGCCTGACCGCCCATAACCGTGGGCTCTATCGACTGCTGGACGCTCAGGATGGCGGTGTCTCGGAGACGGATAAAGAGCGGGTACGCCAGGCGCTGGCGGCGGATCTGGAGCGGACCCAGAAGGTTTTCGCAACCTATCGTGCCACGCCCCTGGAGGATGACGAGCGGGCTGCCGGCGATCAGCTAGAGCAGCTCATGCCTGGCTATATCGCGGGCTCCAACAAGGTGTATGAACTCATGAATGCCGGTGATTCGGTGCAGGCGCGCAGCCGTTTGAACACCCTGGCCAGCGAGGATTTTGTAAAGGCTCGCGGCCTGCTGCGCGTGATGATCGACTCCAATAATCGGCAGATCAAGGAAGGTGCCATCGCCGCAGCAGAACTCAAGGCCAGCGCCACCTGGCTGTTGATGGGCGGGGTCCTGATTGCGTTTATCGTCGCCATCACCCTGGGAATTCTGATCACCCGCATGATTACCCGTCCTCTGGCAGAGGCCGTGGCCAGTGCCGAGCGCATTGCCAAGGGTGATCTGACTCAATCGATTGCTTCCGACCGTGGCGACGAAGCCGGTCAATTGCTCAATGCGCTGTCCGATATGCAGGCTGGCCTGAAACACACCATCCATGAGATCGCCAGTGCTTCGAGTCAGTTGGCTTCGGCGGCCGAAGAGCTGAGCGCCGTCACCGACGAAAGTACTCGTGGGTTGACTCGCCAGAATGACGAGATTCAGCAGGCGGCGACGGCCGTCAATCAGATGACCGCAGCGGTCGAGGAAGTGGCGCGCAATGCCGTGTCGACTTCCGAAGCGTCGAAAACCGCTACGGAAGATGCTCTGCAGGGTCGTGGCGAGGTGGATCAGACGGTCAAGGGCATCACCACCATGGTCAGCGAAATCACCCAGTCGACCGAAGCGGTAGCGCAATTGGCCGGTAATGTCCGGGATATCAGCAAGGTGCTGGAAGTGATTCGCAGCATCGCCGAGCAGACCAACCTGCTGGCGCTGAACGCGGCCATTGAAGCGGCGCGTGCCGGCGAGCAGGGCAGGGGCTTTGCGGTAGTGGCCGATGAGGTACGTGCGCTGGCTCATCGTACCCAGGCTTCGACCGTGGAAATCGAAGGCATGATCGGCTCTGTGCAGTCCGGTGCCGATGGTGCGGTTGCGGCCATGGGCAAGAGCCTGTCACTGGCGACCAATACCCAGGAACTGGCCCAGCGCGCAGGTGCAGCGCTGATCAAGATTACCGATGGTGTGACGACCATCAACGAGCGCAATCTGGTAATTGCCTCGGCTTCTGAAGAGCAGGCGGTAGTGGCTCGGGAAGTGGACCGCAATCTGCTGAACATTCAGGATCTTTCGACCCAGAGCGCAGCAGGCGCCAACCAGACCAGTGCTTCGAGTCAGGAGCTTTCGCGTCTGGCCACATCCTTTAACGTGCTGGTAGCGAAGTTTCAGCTTTGATGAGGTAACTATCCGTATTGCTTGTCAGGGCAGTGGCACTCTTGCGGAGTGCCACTGCCCTTTTTGTTTAACCGGCCCAGAGGTTTCTGTTTCTTTCGACCATTGATGTAATGACTTCAATCAGCTCGGTCTTTGCTTGCTCAGTTGTGATTTCTGTAGTCGCAGCAGCATGCGACAAGGCTTCGGCGGCGCCATGCATTGCTCGCAGGCTTGCCTGCGAAAGGGTTCCGGAAGGTGAAAACGGGGCCAGGGCATTTCGGCATTTCTCCAGAAATATGGCTTCATACTCCTGCCTGATCTTCTCAAGCTCCGGGGAACTGGCCAATGCGGCAATCACGCCCGGTATTTCGCGGCCTTGCAGAAGGACGCAATCCACATAAGACGAGGCAATGACCTCTGCCTTGCTGGTCAGTGTGTCATCACTGGTCTGCAGGGCCGCCTCCATGAGGGCGTTCTGACGTTCATCAAAATCCTGATAGAGGATGGCCAGCAACCCGGCACGGGTGCCGAAATGGTCATAGACCACTGGTTTTGTCACGCCTGCCGATTCGGCGAGTCGTCCCAGCGTCAGCCCTTCCGTTCCTTCCTCGCGCACCAGTTGCCAGGCCACGCTGAGCAACTGGCGCTGGCGGTCGTCCCGTGACAACCGGCGACGTGGTTGCGGATCTGCAGTGGAGCCTGGTCGGTCGACGCTTGACATGGAAACCTACTAAAAGTAACTTAAGGGCTTAACTTACTAAAAGTATATAAGTCTCGTCTTTCATCCGCAATCAACAGGAGTCTTCGATATGCACGCGCTCATTGTGGTCGCTCATCATGACCCTCAATCACTGACCCATGCCCTGGCAGCACAGATCGCTGAGGGGCTGGCTATTGCCGATCCCGCACACACGTTTGAAATCGCGGATCTGTTTGCCGAGTCGTTCGATCCGCGATTCAACATGGCCGATCATGCCGTACACCGCCAGGAAGCTCCGCCACCTGCCGATGTTGCCGCAGAGCAGGCCCGGATCGAACGGGCTGATGCCCTGGTGCTGGTGTATCCGGTCTATTGGTGGTCAATGCCGGGATTGCTCAAAGGCTGGATTGACCGGGTATTCGTCAACGGCTGGGCGTTTGATTTCAGCCCCGACGGCAAGCTGACCAAAAAGCTTGGCCACTTGAATGTGCACCTGGTCGGTTTGGGTGGCGCGGATGCGGGGACCTATGAGCGGCATGGTTATTCAACGGCAATGAAGACCCAGATCGATCATGGGATTTTCAATTACTGCGGTGCCCGCGTCCTGACCTCGGAACTCTTGCTGGACTCCGAAACCCTGGATCCGGCTGTTCATCTTGAGGCGGCGCGGCGCGTAGGGCATGAAATTTTCGGAGTCAGGGCTCCAGGTGATCTCCTTTAAGGCAGGGTATTGCGTCAGATGCAGATTCAGAAAATCCAGGAAGATATCGGTGAGCACCGCAAGTTGTTTGTGCGTTTGCCGTTCGCACGCCTGTTCAGGCGGCGAGAATATGCAGTCACTGCAGGTTATTTGCTGATCATTTCCATCTTCATGCTGTACATGACCGGCCGTGATGGCGTGACATGGTTTGTCGATACCCTGCCGTGGATGTCGTATTGCATGGTCGTGCTGATGATTTCCCTGATGCGTTGCGTGGATGTCATTGCGATGACCCGTTCTGACGCCATTGAGCGATTGACGGGCATCGTCAGGCCTGCGGGTTGTACGGCGCATATCGGGCTGCAAGTGCAGGAGCAGCAGTGGTTTGTCCAGCGCTATCAATGTCCGGGCGAGCAGTTGTCCAGTCAAGCGCTGGCTCTGGAAGAACAGTGGTGCAGTTGGCAGCGCATCCGTTCCAGGGCCGGTGACGATCAGGCCGGTGACTTCAAAAGGTTCTATTTCAGCTTTCCGGAGTCAGGGCGCTTCATGACCCTGCTGGTGGGTTTCTTTGCAATTGTCGCCAGCCTGATCATTACTCTGGGGGCCACCCCGACAGCGTATTTCGAGCTGCTTGACGACTGGCGCGGATACACGGTTTTTGTCATCCAGGTGACGCTGTTATTGGCTTACGCTGCTTTGCCTTTGCTGGGCGCAAAAGTCATGTTGCGGGAGTTGTTCCTGACCCTGCTGGATTACATCAATGCCATGGAAATCACCGATCGGGGTTTCTATCGCTATATTCGGCAAATGATCTGGAGTGCCGGGGTCAAGCCCGGCCCATCGCGGTTCGATGGCAAGGTTCTGGCGGCCGTTGAGCAGGTAGTGGATTTCTTCCATCTCTCACCATTCGCCGCCTTGCGAGCATCCACGGGTTTTCCGGGCTGGTATATCCGCAAGGTGCCTTTTGTCCTGAACTTTGTGTTCGGCTTCCTGGTGTTGTGGTTACTTTCATGAGAAGGAATAAGCCGGTCATGGCGTTATCATCCCCTCGTCCCAGACAACTGAACGGTCAGCCATGCAACTCCCGGATCTGAATCTATTGATCGCGCTCGATGCCTTGCTTGAAGAGGGCAGTGTCGTAGGCGCTGCGCGGCGCATGCATCTGAGCCCGGCAGCGATGAGCCGCACCTTGACACGGATTCGCGAAGCGCTGGAAGACCCGGTGCTGGTGCGCGCCGGACGCGGGCTGGTGCCCACGCCTCGGGCCCTTGCAATGCAGGCTCAGGTCCGCGAACTGCTGGAACAGGCGGCCCAGGTGTTTCAGGCCCGTGATGAAGTGGACATGCTGACGCTGGAGCGCTGTTTCAATGTGCGCTCCAACGATGTGTTCTTTGGCTCCTTTGGCGCAAAAGTACTGGAAGCCATGCGTGTCGGCGCTCCGGGTTGTATGTTGCGGTTTGTGCCGGAGGGCGTCGGTGATGACGATGCCTTGCGCGAAGGACGCATCGATCTGCACATCACCTCGCGGCCCAATTTCGGGCCGGAGATCAAGGCGCAGACCTTGTTTCGCACCCGTTTCTGCGGCCTGGCCCGGGAAGGCCATCCGATCTTCGACGCGCCGATTACCCCGCAACGATTCGCCGCCTATGACCATATCAGTGTGTCGCGCCGCGGCCTGGCCCGCGGGCCTATCGATCCTGCACTGGCGGAGCTGGGGCTTGAGCGGCGTATTGCAATGATTACCCCGAACTTTCATTCCGCGATCTTTGGCATTGACGGTTCGGACTTGTTGTTGCCGTTGCCCGAGCCCGTTTTGTGGGGCATGAGCAGCCTGGGATTGCGCATGCGCGCCTTCGAGATTCCGCTGCCGCTTGAGACGGTCGTGGTAAGTCAGGCCTGGCATCCCCGCTTCGACAAGGACCCGGCCCATCGCTGGCTGCGCCAGACCCTGAAGGAAATCTGCAGCGTTCATCAGTAGTTGTGGGAGATGCCCTGGCCGCGACTGCAGTATTGCAGAATCAGCCTGTCGCGGATCTATTCGCCAAAGGCACGCCACGGCTTGAGCCAGAGAGCCAGCCCGACCAGCAGCGCCGCGCTATAGGCGCAGCCCAGTGCCAGTTGCAGCCAGATATCCTGCAAGGGATGCAGCAACAAGGCCGCCAGCAGCATGAACAGCGCGGCCAGCAGCCAGTGACTGCGCCATGGCACCACGGCGAGCAGGGACTGGCGGCGCATCAGCAGCAGACCGGTCACCAGTGCACCGCCAAGCGCGGCAATGGCGATGCCGGTCAGGCCCATGAAAAACGGCAGTATGCCCAGCAACACGGCATTGCACAGGCTGCCGATCAGCTCGCAATTCAATGGCAGCCGGGTATCGCCATCTGCGTAGGCATAACGTGCCAGCAAGGCGTTCCAGGCACCGAACATCAAGGGCACGGAAAACCACGCCAGCAATTCGGGTAATGGGCCGTCGTGGGTCTGGTCAGGCAGCAACAGCACCACCAGCGCACCGGCTGCGCCGATCAGTCCGGTCACTGCAGGCAGGGTCAACAGCGTGGCGCTGCCCAGTCCGCGGCGCAACAGTGACAGGCGCTGGGTATTCACGCTGCTGCTCATCAGGCCCAGCAATACCTGGTTCAGGCTCATCAAGGCAATCAATGGCAGGTTGATCAGCTTGCGCGCCAGATTGATCCAGGTCACCGCGCCTTCACCCAGCAATGACGCGACCATCCGTTCCAGCAGCGCCAGGCCCTGACTGGCCAGGTTGCTGCTCAACAGCGGGCCGATTCGTTGCAGCAGCTCGCGCACCGCACCTTGTTCGGTCTGCCAGCGCCAGGGCCGCCAGCCAGAGCGATACAGGCTCGGCAACAGCACGCCGGGCATCAGCAGGCTGCCCAGCACACAGGCCAGGGCCAGACCCGACGGCGTTGCCGCGTGGCTGAGCACAGCGAGATAGATCACCGGTGGCAGATTGAACAGCAGCGAGCCAAGCCCCGCCAGTACGAAGCGTGAACGCGCCTGCAACGGAATGCACAACAGGCCATGCAGCAGAAAACCCGGCGCACACCATGCCAGCCAGTGCAGGCCATTGCCGGCCTGAAGGTAGCCTTCGCTATCGAGCCCCGGCCCGATCAGACGCACCCAGAATCCGGCACCGAGGCTCAGCAGCAGACTGAGCAGCACGCCGAAAATCAGCAGGCGTGGTGTCAGTACCTCAAGCCAGTGCTGTTGCCGTTCGGCGGAGCGTTGCTGGTACAACGGCAACGCGGCGGCACTCAGCAGGCCGGCGGCGAGCGACATGCGCAAGGCTTCGGGCAGAAACATCGACACCAGGAACGCATCGCTCTGGCTGCCCGCGCCCCAGGCGGCAACCAGCAGCCACTCGCGGGCGAAGCCGGCCGCCAGGCCGGTCAGCGTGGCCAGGGTCAGCCACAAGGTCGAACCGAGCATGCTGCTGGCGGCTTAGTGGAACAAAGTGAACAGGCCTTTGCCGCCCACTTTGTAGTTGAGGTTGCGGGCACGCTCGCCCTTGATTTCCGCATTCGGGCCACTGACGATGGCGTAGTCCGGAATCGGCTTGGACACCACGCTGCCGCCACCGACCACGGCGCCTTCGCCGATATTGGCGCCGAACGAGAGCAGGGCGCGACTGCAGATCCAGGCGTAGTCGCCAATGAATACCGGGCCGCCCACCGCCCAGAACTCGGGTTCGTTCAGGTCGTGTCCGCCAGCGATGATCAACACATGCGACGCAATGGTCACGTGATCGCCGATCACCAGCCCGCCGCGCGCATCGAGCTGACAATGCCAGCCGACGGTGGAGTCGTTGCCGATGCGCAGGCTGTCGACGCCCAACACCTCGGTATTGCGCCAGACCGTCGAACCCTTGCCGATCTTTGCCCCGCCCATGCGCAGCCAGAGCAGGCGCAAGGTGTGGCTGGGAATCTTGCAGATCAGTATGTTGTAGATCTGCTCCCAGGTGCGCAGCATGCGGTCGCGCAGGGTCGGCCAGTTGATCCCGTACAACGGAATCAGGGCGCCGAGGGTTTCGCTGGCCAGCAGGCGATAGAAGCGCCGGGCCAGTGGGTGCTCGATTCGTGGCTCGATATTCAGGTAGCAGATGAAAGACAGCGTGGTGTTCTTGATCCGGCTTTCAAAGCACACCTCGTTGTCCAGCATCCACTGGTAGGCGGCCTGCAACTCTTCCAGTTCCACGCCCATTTTGCGGGCGTAATCGGGGAGGGCCTCTCTGAGGTTATGCGAATGCATCATGCGGTGTTTCATTGAGGTGTTCCCTGGTCGGTGGAGGCGGCGGGGGATTTCAAGTTGTGGGCAACCTTGCTGCGCAGGCGCTTGGCTTCGTGCAGGCTGATGCCGACGAAGAGCCAGAACAGCGCGATCAGTACGCTGGTGAAACTGAAGTAGTGGTCGAACAGGCCGCTGAACAGCGCCGCCAGTACACCGACTGTGCAACCCAGGCCAATCGCATTGTCGGGGGTGAGAATGATCTGCCCCGAAGCGGGCCGTACTTCCTTCCACCAGCTCCAGGTCACGGCAATGAACAACAGCATGCCGGGAATGCCCATCTTGTAGATGAAGTTCAGCCACAGGTTGGAAATACCGAATTGCGTATAGCCCGGTACCGGCGGGTCGATCTTGAAGCCGATGCCAAACGGGAACAGACCCATGGCCTGCGGGAAGTGCGTGTATTCCAGGAAACGGATCGCGGTACTGGTGTCGTCATTGCTGAACAGGCCCATCAGGCGATCCTGCAAGGGCGGATAGAACATCAGCAACAACACGCCACCGATTGCGCCGCCAATCAGCAGGCGCCCTAGATACGGCAAGCGCCGACGCGCCATCCACAGCATGACCGCCAGCAGACTGACCAGCGCGCCCCGCGAGCCGGTCAGCAGCAGACCGATGGCACCCAGTGCCGCAACCAGCAGGCCGAGCGAGCGAGGCCCGCCGCTGCGAGTGACGCCGAAGCAGAATGCAACCGGCAGGATCATCGCCATGGCACCACCGGCCACGTTGGGGTGCAGCCACGGCGAGCCCATGCGACTCGACAGCGACAGCAGGCTTTCGCTCAGCACGTCGAGGCCGCCATAGCCCATGATGGCGAGGATTGGCGTGATGGACGACGCCGAGCCGCTGAGGATGTAGGTCGGAATCGACAGCACCAGCAACATCAGGGTCCCGGTCAGCACGGCAATGATCACGTGCTCCAGTGACTTGCCATCGCTCAGCAGGCGTGGCACCAGAAACAGGATCGACAGGTTGAACAGCCAGCGTATCCAGTTGATCGGGCCGTTGCCCTCGGAAACGATGGTGAGCTGGCCGACCAGGAACGGAAATGCGCTGAACAGCATCAGCGCCAGCAACAGGCGTTCGGTGCGCATCATTTTCGGCACGCGGGCCTGCTCGAAGAACATGGCCTGCAGCAGATAGCTGGCCCAGGTCAGCATGATCAGGGCCTCGGACACCGTGGTGCGAATGCCGATCTGGATCGTGGAGTAGGGGATGAAAGCGCCGATCACACAGAACAGCAGCAGCCCGCGTATCGGTTGACGGATCACGGTAATGATCGAGGCGGTGCCGACAGCGACCAGCAGGACCTTGGACGCTGGCAGCAGCCAGATCATGACCCCGAAGGCCACGCCGAAGAACAACCCCAGAGGCATCGCTACCGGCATCAGCGCAACTCCTCAAGAGCTTCATGCACGCGCTTGTAGAAGGCTTGCGGGGCATAAGTGGCTGACCAGGCCCTGGCCGTCTCGGGGTCTTCGTTTGCAGCGGTGGACAGTTCGCCCATCAACTTGATCAGGGCCTGGCTGTCGGTGGGCGAAAAGCGCGGGCTGTCCGGCGGGGTGATTTCGTCCAGAGACGAACCGCTGGCCACCGCAACCGGTGTTCCGACCCTCAGCGCCTCGATCACCGGCAGGCCGAAACCTTCGGCATAGGATGGCTGCCAGAGGCGCTCGGCATTGCGATAGACCGCATGCAGTTCGCTGTCGCTGATGCCGCTGAGCACATGCAGCCCGGGCAAGCGGCGCTGCGATTCGTTCAAGGGTTCGCTGCCGCCGACCAGCACCAGTTCCGGTACGTCGGGGAAGCGCAGGCGGGCGTTTTGCCAGGCATCGACGAACCAGGCAATGTTCTTGCGCGGTTCGCGGGTGCCGACACACAGCCAGTAACGCTCGGGCAATTGCAGCGCGCCGATATCGGCAGGCTCGTCCTTGAAGCCTTCGACCAGCAGCGGCACTGTGCGCAGTTTGTTGCGGGCCGAGGGGAACAGGCGCAGGACTTCGTTGGCGGTGAATTGCGAGGGCACCCACACCACGTCGGCCACACGCAGCGAATGAGCAATCGAAAGGTAGTCGGTCAGGCGATAGAACGCCGCCTTGAGGCGCGAGCCGTGACTGTTCTTCTGGGTGATCTGGAACAGGTCATGCAACTGAAGTACGTAGCGCACATTGGCCGGCTTGCGCCCCAGCGGCAGGCCCATGTTGATATTGGCGACGTAGATCTGTACCTCGGCATCGCGCAAGGCCTTGGGCAGGAACAGGCCCTCGAAGCTCAGGCGGTCCGGCAGGCGATGCACCGAGTTCAGCGGAGTCGCCCATTTGGGCGCATGAATCAGGCGCCGGATCGGGTGATCGTAGGGGGCAACTCCGAACAATTGCAGTTGCACATCCGGATGTGCACGAAAGGCGTCTTCCAGCGCGAAGTTCTGGCGACCGATGCCGCTGATGGGGTAACCGGCCGCAGCGCGGTAATCAAGTCCGATACGCATGCGCGAGATCCTTGCTTGGGGGCGATAGTCGGGTGTAGATGCCTTCCAGCTGGGCGGCCGAAACCGACCAGTCGTGCCGTGAGCGCACATAGGCGCGACCGGCTTCGCCGATCTGGATGAGGCGTGCAGGGCTGTCGATATTGTCGGCGATCAGCCGTGCCAGTTGTGCAGCGTCCTCGCTGCCCAGGTAATGCTCGCCATTGTTAACGGTCAGGCCTGACACACCTTGTCCGGTGGTCACCACCGGCAGGCCGGCGGCCATGGATTCAAGAATCTTCAGTTTGGAACCACCGCCCTGGCGCAGGGGCGCGAAAAACATCGAGGCGCTGCTCTGCAAGGCCCGCAGATCCGGCACGAAGCCCAGCCATTCGATACGTGGATCCGTCCAGCGCTCGCGCCAGGCTTCCGGCAGGCCGAAGCCGCCGACGGCAAAGCGAACGGTCGGTGACAGCTCCCAGACCAGCGGCATGATTTCGTCCAGCGCCCATTCGATGGCATCCACGTTGGGGCCGTATTCATAGTTGCCGATGAACAGCAGGCGGCGGTTGTAGCGGTCCGCGTGAACATTGGCGTAGTAACTGCAATCGACGCTGTTGACCACGATGGAAGTGGCCCTGCCGCTCAGGCGCGAAAGCACCTTGGCATCATCTTCGGTGACAGCGACCAGTTCGCTGGTCTGGCGGAATACCCGCAGTTCCCAGCGCCGGTAGCGCCAGCGATCATAGACGGCAAAGAGACTGGCCCAGCCGGGCAGACGATCATAACTGGCGGCGCCCAGCGCCGATTCGACATTGTGTTCCGTCAGCACAAAAGGCTTGCCCGAACGCTTGAGCGCTCGCTCGAACGGCTGAAAGGCATAGGTGTGCTGAAGCTGAATGATGTCCCATTCTTCCTTGAGCAGTTCTTCAAAGGCCTTTTCCAGTTTCGGCGCATAGCCGTTGACGCTGGCCAGCATCGGTGGCGGCGCAAAGGCCACCGTCAGCAACGTGCGCAGGCTGAACAGCGGACGCCGGTCAATCACGATCAGGCGCTCCAGCCAGGGTTCCAGTGCGCTGCGGCAGGCATCGTCGAGTGGCACCTTGGATTGCACCAGCAGGGTTATACGGTGACCGCGGGCTGCCAGATTGCGCAGCAGATGATATTCCCGGGTCTTGCCGCCGCTGGTGGTAGGCCAGGGCAGGTAGGGCAGTGTCCATAGAATTCGCATGACTTATGGATTCCATTCCAGAATTTGCAGGGAAGGTTTGAGCGCCAGGCTGATGCCCTGGCTACCGGATAATGGAATGCGGCTGCCGGTCAGAGGGTCATGCACGATGCCTTCATTGATTTGCGGGAAATTCAGCGTGCTGCCGCTGGCGCTCCAGAACATCAGCAGGCGTTTGCCATCGCTGCGTGTCCAGGGCACCGCATACAGGTCGTTCGGAGCCTGGTTCATGGCTGGCGCGGTGGCGGGTTCCAGGCGCGGGCCGGTGATGTTGAGGAAATTCTGCAACGCGGTGTAGACCGGTTTGGGGTTGGCTTGCAGGTCGAGCAGGCCATAACCCTGGTCGCGGGCACTGGCGCGCTCATCCAGGTCGCTGAGGTTGAACAGGAAGATACGCTGGAAGTCCATGGCGCTCATCAGCGCCAGGCGGCGCAGGGTGTAGTCGGCCTGACCCTGGATGCCGATAAGCGCCTGCATTTCCACCGGGCCGTTATAGCTCGACCAGCCCCACTCGGTGGCCCAGACCTGAGCGACACCATTGCTGTGCAGCATCTGGTTCATGGCGTTGGCGCGTTTCAGGAAGTCCTGGCTTTCTGGCGAGTCGCCTTCGGGGTATTCGGAGTACGGATGATAGGCCGCGACGATGTTCTGTGAACCCAGACCGTTTTCGAGCAGTGTCTGCAGCATGTAGCCCGAGCGATGCTGCATCTGGCTGTAGTAGGCCATGCCGGCGGTCACGATGGTCTTGTTCGGCAGGACCGAGCGAATCGCCGTAGCGGTAGTGGTCAGCAGATTGCCGTAGGCGACCGGGTCGGCCTGGGGCAGCCAGATGATGTTCGGCTCGTTCCAGACCTGCCAGTTGTTCACATGCTCGTAACGCTGGGCGAGTGCGGTCATGCGTGCGGCGAAGACATTGAAGTCCTTGGGTGGATACTGATCGCGGCTTGCTGCACTGGATGCCGAGTTGCTGGCAAAGGGCGCCGAGCCCACCAGATACGCGAGGGTGTTGTAGCCATGGCTCTTGATCGCGGCCATGGCGCCGTCCAGGTCCGCGAGATTGTACTGATCCTGGGCCGGCTCGATGATCGGCCAGTGAATGGTCAGCCGTACCCAGTTCAGCCCGAGGGTGTCCAGGCGCGCCATCTGCTGCTTATAGATTTCCGGGGCGAAATACTGGAACTGCACGTTGACGCCGAGAAAATCCTTCCAGACCACTGCGCGCGGGGCTTGCAGGACGGTCGACGCCTGGGCGGCGCTGCCCAGGGTGATCGCGCTGCTCAGTACGGCCGCGATGGCCAGCCATGATCTTGATTTGCGCTGCATCTCAGTTCTCCTCGCAAGCCTGCCGGAATACATCCCTGAAACGTTCTGCCGTCTGGCTCCAGACGCGGGTCTTGCCTATGCGCAGAGCGTTTTCGGCCCAGTCGATGGCCAGCTCCGGGGCGGCGCAGATCCGGTTCAATGCTGCGGTCAGGGCTTCGACATCGCCCTGCGGGTAAATCATGCCGTTGCCATGCGAGACTTCTTCGGCAAAGGAACGGGCGTCCGAAGTGATCACCCCGCGCCCGCAGGCGGTGGCCCAGGACAGGGCGCCGCTGGTGCCGCGCAGCTTGCCCAGCAGCTTGAGCTTGCTGGACTCGCGGTAGGGCAGGACCATCACATGATGAGCCTGGATGACACTGGCGATCTGTTCGGCAGGCAAATCCAGTTGCCAGTCCACCAGATCGACCAGACCCAGTTGCCGGATGCGCAGACGCAACTGGTCCAGATAGCTGCCCGACGGCCCGAAGGCCATTTCCGGTTCGCTGCCACCGGCCAGTGTCAGGCGCACCTTGCTGCGCAGCTCCGGCTGCCTGACAAAGACATTGGCCAAGGCATCCAGAAGGTCTTCGATGCCCTTGCCGCGGTAGATGAAACCGAAATACAGCAAGCGCAAAGGCAGCAGCGGGGGCAACGACACCGGATCGATTTCCAGGTTGCCATGGTTGATCACCGCCATCTGCGTCGGTTGCAGGCCCATGCGCTGCCTCAGGCTCTGGCTGCCCGCCTGGGTCAGGGTTATCAGGCGGTTCATGCTTCTTGCCAGTTGCCGCTCCTCGCGCAGGCACAGCGGGTCGGCCAGTACCGTGGCGATCTCCGGCAGCGGCGAGCGCATGCCGCTGGCCATGGACAGCGGCCAGGGCAGTTTTTCCCGGCGCCATACCAGCCGCTCCGGATCATGCACGGTGGCAGTCAGCGGCAAATGCGCAAAACGCTGGCGCAAGGCACGCAAGGCCTGGAATTCGGCCAGCCGCCCGCCGCCGAGTTCGGCATGCACCAGCTCGATGCCGCTCCAGTCGGTTTCTGCGACACGCTTTTCGGCCAGGCGAGGATCGTTGCCGATCCCCTGCAAGGGCGTGCGCACCTGCACACCGAGATTTTCCAGGGCTTGTCTGAGGTGCCCGGCATAATCGGCGATACCGTTCTGCTCCGGCGGCAGCGGGGCGAGCAGGGCAATTTGCATCAGGCACGGCTCCCGATGCGTTTGAGAAAGCGCAGGACGCTTTCCGGTACCACGAAACGGCGGCGATTGAGGATGATGCCGTCGACTTTCTTGAACGCGGTATTCAGGGTGGTCAGCGCGTCTTCAAGCATCGGTACGGTGGTCTGTTCTGCGCGCACCACCAACACGATCTGGTCGGCATCGCGCAACAGAACAAAGGCTTCCTGGTTACCGTAGACCCCCGAGGCATTGATCAGCGCAATCTCGCCCGGTTTGGCCGGGCCGCGGCCTTCGGTGCGTACCGCATGGCCTTGTTCGGTGAGCAATGTACTCAGGCGCGAGATGACAAAGTTCACCCCTTCGCCCCGGTGCACGGAGGTGAAGCCGAGGGTCAGGCCTTTTTCCGCGACCAGGCCCAGAGGGAGGATGCCGTAGATGCGGTGCAGGTTGGCGCTCAGCGCCGCGCTGCGATCCTGAGCCCGCTCCAGATCCGGAAGGCTGGTCCAGACCGGTACGCCAAAGCGTCCTTCGATCTTGTCGCCATCGTGGATGCGCTGATCCAGCAGATAGAAGAAGTACAGCGCCAGGAAGCCCACCACAACACTCAGCGGGAAGGCCAGGAGCAGCATCAACATGCTTTTCGGGAATACCCGGCTGGCATTGAACGTGGCGTCTTCGATGGTCGCGATGTTGCTGATCTGGCTGTTGTCCAGTTCACGGTCGATACGCGCCTTTTCCAGGCTGTCGGTGTACAACGCATAGCTTTTCTGCGCCGCATCGAGTTCGTTCTGCAGGCGCGACAGCTCCGGCTCCAGCTTCAGGGCCAACTGACGGTCGCTTTCCAGCTGGTTCAGTTGGGTGTCCTGCTGCGCCAGTTGGGTTTGCAGGCGGGCGTAACTGGTCTGCTGGTCGGCATACACGTTCTGCATGCGGTTGTAGATCGGGTTGGGCGTGATGCTTTCGGAACGCTGGATAGTCGCTTCCTGTTCCTTGAGCAATTGCTTGAGGTTGGCGATTTCCTCGTTGGCAGCCCGCACCGGCGGTGCCTGTTCGCGGAACGAGCGCAGCAGTTCCTGACGCTCGACTTCCTTGCCGTTGATACGGTTCTGCAGGTCCTGGCGATTGGGGTTGAGAGCCAGTTCGCGGCCTGCCGAAACAGTCTTGGGCTGTGCGGCCAGTTGTTTTTTCAGGGTGTCGAGCCCGGCCTTGGTGGAGGCAATGGCGCGAATGGTGTTGTTGCGTTCGGTGCGCAGATCGTTGAGGCCCTGGGAGGTATCGGCCAGACGCTGGGAAATGCTCACTGCGCCCAACTGGTTCAGATAGCCCTGGATCTGTTGCTTGTAGGAAATGATATTGGCGCCAATCGCCTTGACCTCTGTTTCGTAGAAGCCGTAGAGGCTGACGCGACCGAGGGTCTTGGTACGTTGCAACTGGTACTCGTCGATCCAGGTCTTGAGCACGATCTGTGCGGTCTTCGGGTCATTCCAGGTGAAGGTCAGTTCCATCACCGAGGAGCCCGGTTCGTGGCGGACCTTGAAGTTCTTTTCCAGGTCCTCGGCCATTCTTTCGACCTGGGTACGTTTTTCCACCAGCCCGAGGAATTGCAGAATGCTGTGGCCGGCATCCAGGACCGAGCGGACTGCGTACTTGATGGCGTTTTTCACCGATACCAGGAAACCGGTTTCCTGCTGGGCGTTGGACAGCTCGTTCAGATACTTCTCGGCGACCGTGCGCATGATCGGGCGGCCGGTGAGCATGCGTTCTTCGTCGAGCAGCGGATCGCGCAGGCCACTGGGCACGACGATCGCCTGGCGATCGGACAGTTCGATAGGCACGGTGCTGCTGTCGCGGCCGGGCTTGACCAGCAGCAGCGCGGTGGACTCATAACGGTTGGGCAGCAGGAATGCGCCCAGTACCACGATGACGAAAGTCACCAGAACAGTGATCTTTACTTCGCTCTTGAAAATAAAAAAGAGGCGCAGCAGATCGCGGAATGAACGGATATTGATCATGTCTTTTCCCTGACGATTAGTTGTTGTTGCGCAACTCGTAGTTCAAGCCCAGGCCTATCGATTTCGCGAAAGGAATCAACTGGTTGAAGTACAGGTTGACACCGTCCACCTTGTTTCCGACCGAGGATTTGGGGACGAACACTACATCGCCGCGTTGCAGCAGGACCGGCGCGCGCGGGCCGCCAGCGTCTGCCCAGAGAAACTTGCTGTAGTCGAAGAAGTAGGTCTTGTAGAAACCGTTGTCTTCCAGACGCAACAGCGCTACCTGGCCGGCATCGGCATCGAGGGCGACTCCGCCGGCCCCGACCAGCGCCTGTTCCAGGTTGGTGGCCACATTCACCGGCAGCGTCACCGAGTTGCGCACCGCTCCGCCGACGAACACCGTATTGCCCGGCGACTGGGAAATATTGATGGTCAGGGCCGTCTCGCGGTAGACATCCTTGAGTTTGCTTTCCAGCAGGTCGTTGAGTTGCTGCAGGGTCAGGCCGGCCGCCTTGACCGTACCGATGTAGGGATAGGAAAAGGTCCCGTCATTGAGCACTTGAAACAGCGTCAGCTCGTAGATGGAGTTGGCGGTGAAGGCCGAGATGGACGGCGCTTCCCCGGTATTGCGCACGATACGCAAGGTATCTCCGGGGCGAATCCGTTCCGGTGGCAAGGGTTTGCCCGCCAGAGCCCTGCCGGCAGCCTTGCCTGCATCTATCTGGGCCTGGTCATCGGGCAAGCCCACCCTGGCGGGGGTATTGCAAGCGCTTAGCAGCAATACGCTGATTAACAGCAGAATGCTTTTCATCGGTCCTGAACTCCTGTCATGCACGAATAAGGCTCCCTTTACGGGTAAAGAAATCATGTTGGCCGGTACTGCCTGTCCAGTGCGTGTTGGCTCAGTTCCTCGTCATCGTTGATGTCCGTGTCATGTTGACCCTGATGTTCTTCATGCCTTGGCTACCTGCTCCGGAGCCCGGCCATAAATGTCAGTGAAGCGCACGATGTCGTCTTCTCCCAGATACTCGCCGCTTTGCACTTCGATCATTACCAGGTCGATGACGCCCGGATTGACCAGTCGATGCGTGTGTCCCGGTTTGATGAAGGTCGACTCGTTGGTATCGAGCATGAATTCGCGCTCGCCGTTGGTGACCCGCGCCATGCCGCTGACCACGATCCAGTGCTCGCTGCGATGGTGGTGCATCTGTAGTGACAGCGATCCCTGCGGACGCACCACGATGCGCTTGATCTTGAAGCGCTTGCCTTCCTCAAGCACCGTGTAGGTGCCCCATGGACGGGTAACCGTGCGGTGCAGGCGATAGGCATCATGACCCTGGCGCTTGAGCTCCTGGGCGATGATCTTCACGTCCTGGCTGCGCGCGCCGTCGGCGATCAGCAGGGCGTCCGGGGTATCGATGATGACCAGATTGTCCAGGCCCACGGCGCCCACCAGACGTTTCGGGGAGTCGATGTAGCAGTTGGTCACGTCATGCAATACGGTCTGGCCGTTGCACTGGTTGCCCTTTGCATCTGCCGGGGTGAGTTCGCGTACCGCCTGCCACGAGCCGATATCGCTCCAGCCCAGTTGGCAAGGCACTACGGCGACTTTCTGCGAGCGTTCCATCAGCGCGTAATCGATGGAGATATCCGGGACCTGGGCGAACAGATCGCTGTCCAGTTCCAGTTGCAGCTCATGGTTACCTTCCTTGCTGATGCTCTTTTCAAGGCAGGCCCTGGTTGCCTTCAACACGTCCGGGGCGTGGGTTTCCAGTTCGCGCAGCAGGGCGTCGATGCGCATGCAGAACATCCCGGCGTTCCACAAGTGCAAGCCGCCGTCCACATAACCCTGAGCCGTGGCGGCATCGGGTTTCTCGATGAAGCGGGCGACCTGATAGCCCTCGGTATTGAGTGACTGGCCCTTTTCGATATAGCCGAAGCCGGTTTCCGGTTTGGTCGGCAGAATCCCGAAGGTCACCAGCCAGCCCTGATCGGCCAGTTCCTGGGCGACACCGACCGCCCTGGAGAAGGCGGCCACATCGGTGATCAGGTGATCGGCAGGCAGCACCAGCAGCTTGGCGTTATCGCCGTACAGGCGCGATACATGCAGGGCAGCCGCCGCGATGGCTGGCGCGGTGTTGCGGCCAAAGGGTTCCAGAAGGAAATCCAGTGGCACCTTGCTCTTGTTGAGCTGGCGATAGTCGTCAGCGGTACGGAAATACACTTCACGGTTGGTGACCGTCAGCAGCCGTTCGACTTCCGGCAGGCCGGTGGCGCGCTTGAAGGTTTTTTGCAGCAGGCTTTCGCCATCGGGAAGACGCATGAAAGGCTTGGGCATGGCTTCGCGAGAGACTGGCCAGAGTCGGGTGCCGGAGCCGCCGGCGATGATGCAGGGGATGAGGTTGCTCATCAATAAGCCTCACGAGTGAAGAGCACTGCCGGAACAGTGCGCATAAGAATGTAAAGGTCGAACCAGACGGACCAGTTTTCTATGTACTCAAGATCGAATTCGACGCGCTTTTCGATTTTTTCCACGGTGTCTGTTTCACCACGATAGCCTTTGATCTGGGCCAGGCCGGTGATTCCCGGCTTGACCCTGTGGCGTGACGTGTACTCCTTCACCGCTTGCTCGAAGAGAATGCCGGCCGCTTTGGTTGCCGTTGCGTGGGGCCGAGGTCCCACCATTGACATACTGCCCGCCACCACATTGAACAACTGTGGCAGCTCATCCAGGCTGGTCTTGCGTATGAAGCGCCCGACCCGCGTGACCCTGGCGTCACCTCGGGTGGTCTGTTGCTCGGCGGTTGCATCGGCCTGATGCTGATGCATCGAACGAAACTTGAAGACCTCGATCAACCGGTTGTTGTAACCATAGCGTTTCTGCCGGAACAGCACCGGGCCCGGCGAATCGAGTTTGATCGCCAGGGCAATCAGCAGCATGATCGGCGACAGCGCCAGCACTGCGAGTGTCGACAGCACAATATCCTCGGCGCGCTTGAAGAACGGCGACCAGCCATTGAGCGGTACATCCGAGGCATTGAACATCGGCAGCTTGGCGACTTCGGTGATGCGGTTGTGGGTGTGCCTGAAGGCGATCATGTCCGGCACCAGCAAGACGTTCACCGGCAGCCTGCGCAGTTCGCGAATGATGTAGTCCATGCGGTTTTCGGCGGTCCAGGGCAGGGCGACCAGTACCTGGGTCACTTTCTCTTCGCGGATCAGCCGCTCCAGGTCGCTGGTGTTGCCCAGTAACGGCAGGTTGGCGACGGTCTTGGGCATGCGGCCGATGCGGTCATCGATAAAGCCGGTCACGCCGGAGCGGATATCCTGATGTTCCAGCAGGTATTCGGCCAGGCGCAGACCGTTTTCCGTGGCGCCGAGAATCACCGCGTTCTGCAGAAAGATGCCTTTGCGCATCTGATGCTTGAAGAACACCAGCATCAGCAGGCGCACGATGCAGAATAGGGTCAGGCTGCTGAGGTACCAGAAAATCAGTTGTTCGTTGGACAGGTGCTCGAAAAAGCCCATGGTCTGATGCATGAACAGCAACACGCCGAAAGCGGCAGACCAGGCGAAGATGATCACGCGCAAGCGCAAGGCGTTACTGAACAGTGCTTCGGAATACACCCCCAGGGCCTGGAAGATCAACACGCTGACCACGCTGAAAAACAGCGGCATCACCACGTAGTCCTGCGGGTTCTGCAAGGCACCGTCGTGCTGGAAGGCAAGGATCAAAAGCCCCGGCAGGATGCAGGAAATTCCATGTATCAGGCGGATGCCTAACAGAAAGTACTCGACCAGACTGGTGCGGGTAAGCGAAAGACTGTCGACTGGTTGCAACCGCATAAAGCTCCCTCACTGCATGACACTCATGGTCGAGTGCCGGTCCATGATCTGTCGGTCGTAATATCCTAGAGTCAAAAAAATATCTTTTCTATTTATTTCTTTTGAAAAAAGCCATTTATTTGTCGTTTTTGGGCTTTTTCAGGATTTGCTGAATTGCTGCCTATCTTTTTGAATCATCCAAAGCCTTTGATCGTGTAAGTCTTTTCGCTGATTTAAGAAGGAGAGCACCCTCGAATGGAGGTTTCTTGACAGTAAAGCTCATGAAACAAAAAAAGTTTCTTTCAAGTGATTTTATTTTGGCTTCATGTGGCGTGGCAGATGCGTTGCAGAGGTTTTGCCCCAGTATTTTCAGGTAGCACCTCGCCAGCAGGCGTATGAAAAAAATTATTCGCAGGTGGTGGGCTTTTTCTCGTATGGCGGGGGTCACATCCTCGTACTACATGGAAAGTATGTTCGTACATTCATCGATTATGGGGAGGCGTCATGACAAAGCGCAGAGCGATTCTGATTCTGCACGGCAAGCAGTCGCTGAATGAGGATGTACGCAGTGCCGTGCTGGAAAAACGCACGCAAGGCTGGGAACTGGATGTGCGTCTGACCTGGGAAGGCGGCGACGCGCAGCGTC
Organism: Pseudomonas cichorii; assembly: GCF_003700275.1. Lineage (GTDB taxonomy): Bacteria > Pseudomonadota > Gammaproteobacteria > Pseudomonadales > Pseudomonadaceae > Aquipseudomonas > Aquipseudomonas cichorii_B. The sequence goes on from NZ_RBRE01000013.1 coordinate 67,409, forward strand.
TGGTCGCCGAGGCGCTGGACGCCGGGCATACGCACATCATCGCAGGCGGCGGGGACGGGACGGTCCGCGATATTGCCGAAGCCCTGGCACAGGCCGGGACGCAGAGCAGCATGGTCATCCTGCCGCTGGGCACCGCCAATGATTTCGCCCGGGCTGCCGGTGTGCCGCTGGAGGTGCCGGATGCGCTGGACCTGCTGGATGTAGAGCCGCGTGCGGTCGATCTCGGCGAGGTGGACGGCAAGCTGTTCCTGAACATGGCGACCGGCGGCTTTGGCAGCCAGGTGACGGCCAATACTTCCGAAGACCTGAAGAAGGTTCTGGGTGGTGCAGCCTATCTGTTTACCGGGCTGTCGCGGTTCAGCGAGCTGCATGCCGCGCACGGGGAACTGGTCGGTCCGGATTTTCACTGGCGTGGCAATCTGCTCGCCCTGGGTATCGGCAACGGTCGCCAGGCTGGAGGCGGGCACGTGCTGTGTCCGGAGGCTATGGTCGATGATGGCCTGCTCGACATCAGCATTCTTCCAGCGCCCCAGGAAGTGGTCGGAACCCTAAAGCGCCTGCTCGAAGGTGGGCTGGGGATCGACAACATGTTCGTTCGCGCACGCCTGCCGTGGGTTGAGCTGAAGTCAGCCCAGGGGCTGGACATCAATCTGGACGGTGAACCCTTGTCGGGCGAAAACCTGCGCTTCGTGGCTCGTCCCGCAGCCTTGCAGGTTCATCTGCCGAAGAATTCACCGGTGCTTGGAGCGCAGCAGGCACTCAATCGTCCAGGCTGATGATCCGTTCGCGGACACTGAACAGCACCAGTCCGGCGACATCGTAGATCTGCAGGCGCTTCATGATCTGCGAGCGATGGCTTTCCACGGTCTTGATGCTCAGGCCCAGGCCGTTGGCAATTTCCCGGGTGGATTTGCCGCGCACGACCAGGCGCAGGATTTCCAGCTGGCGAGCGGTGAGGTTGTATTTGTCCAGCGCCTCGGGCCGGTTGGTTTTCGGACCGCGCAACGCCCGGTTGATCACGGTGTGGGCAATGGCCGGGCTCAGGTAACGCTCATCGTTGCGCAGGGCTTCGAGGGCCTGTTCCAGTTCCCTGGCGGTCGCGTCCTTGAGCAGATAGCCATGGGCGCCCATTTCCAGGGCTCCCATGATCGTATCGGGGTCGGTGTGCATCGAGATGATCAGCACCTTGCTGTGCGGCTGCACCATCAGCAGTTGCTCAAGCGCGTCGAGGCCATTGGTGTCCTTCATGGTGATGTCCAGAAGGATGATGTCCGGTTGCAGTTCCAGCGCCAGACTCACCAGTTGGCTGCCATCGCAGGCTTCGCCAATGACGGCATAGCCGGGAATGTCTGAAACCAGGGCGCGCACGCCGGCCCTGATCAGTGAGTGGTCATCGATCAATAAGAGATTGCAGGTCATTGAGAGTTCTTGTGTGCGTTGGCCCGTTCGTGTGTGCGAGGAGCCCAGGGAAACAATATGTCGATCTGTGTGCCGTTGCCCGGCGCGCTGTGCAGGTTCCAGGAGCCCTTGAGCAAGGCGACCCGTTCGGCCATGCCGGCTATGCCGCGCTGGCCTTCATGCGCCGGGTTGGCAGCGGGCTCGAAGCCGATACCGTCGTCGGTAATGAACAGTGACAGTCCTTCGGGCAGGCGTTGCAGGCGCACCAGCAGGTTTTTCGCATGGGCGTGGCGCAGCATGTTGGTCACCGCTTCCTGGGTGATGCGAAAGGCAGCCACTGCCATTTCCTCGGGAATACCAGCCAGCCGCTGGTGACACTCCAGGCTCCAGCGCACCTGGCTGTCGGTCAGGGCGTTCAGCAGATGGGCACGCAGGCTGGCTTCCAGTCCCAGGCTCGACAGCTGGCGGGGATTGAGGATGCCTGACAGGTCGCGGACCTTGTCCAGGGTTTCTTCAAGGATGTCGTTCAATTGCGTGCCGTGCGATTGCAGTTCCGTCGGCAGGCGGCGTTGCAGCCAGTCGCACTGGATCCTTGCTGCGGTGAGCATCTGGCCGATGTCGTCATGCAATTCCCGGCTCAGCCGATGGCGCTCGCTTTCCTGGACTTCCAGCATCCGTTGCGCCAGTTCCTGGGGCTGGAGTTGTATCAGCTGACGGGTACGCAACTGGGCGAGCCAGACACTTACGAAGGTGATCAGGTTGAGGGCCAGCAGGGCAAGGGGCAGGGTGTCGGAGCTGACGAACAGGCCAATGTTGCCAAGGATCGCGCCAGTGCACAGCACGTTCGTGAGCCATTGGGCATTTTTCGTGTCGAGGGATCGAAACCCCGGGAGCTTCCTGCTGGCATGCATAACGAATGGCGCCACTTGATGGTCAGTGCGGATAGCCTGGCTTTATCGAGGCCAGGGCGATCTCAGGCAGTTGTATGGCAGCTCTTCAATCCGCAAGTCTGTCCATGTCCTGCTTGAGATCTTATCTCAATGCACAGGCGATTTAATGGTTAACCGGCTTTCCTGTAAACAGGAAATTGCAGGGCGATGTCGCCGGGGGCAGGAGCCGATAGAGTGTCTTGATATTTTTGGGGGTATATCTTTTCGAGTGTATCGACCGGGTTCAGGGTGGGCGTTATGTGTGGCTGGCGTCCCCGGATGACCCGGAGTGACTGGCAATATCGCCAAGTTTTGCCAATAGCTCCTGTTGCTCTTCATTGTCCAGGAGCATTTCGCCGGTCTGCGGGTCGATCAGCTCCAGTTGCCAGGACATCAGGGCCAGACAGCTTTTCAGCGTGTGCAGGACTTCCTGCGAAAACCCGCCGCTCTGGCGGGCCTGGGTGATCGACAGTCGTAGTTGCCGGGAAAAATCGGCCAGGCTTTCTACCGAAGCGCTGCGGGCCTCATGGTTCAGCTTGAGCAGATGGTTCAGCAGGGCCTCAATGGCGTCGTCATCGTCGACGATCATTTCCAGATGCGACAGGCATTCCTCCGACTTGTAGAGGAGGGTCAGCGAATCCCTGAGGAACTGATCATGCTTTTCCTGCCACTCATTGCTGTTCAACATCCTCTGTCTCCACGCAGTGTAAGTCGCGAATGTGTTTCGCCCGCAGCGAATGGACGACAGTTAATGTTGATTTCAAATGAAAGTATGTAGGTGCTTTCTGAATGTTGCTGAGCGTTGGCTTTTCGATGATGGACAGATGAGGCTTTGCAAGCCGCCAATCCGTTATCGGACCGCAATGGATGCTCCAGTTTTGCCGTGGCACTACGCCAGAGAGGCGCAGTTTTGAGCCTCAGCGGGCTGGCCGATTGCACGGACCGGTAAGCGAACAAAAGCCTGACTCCATTCATATATATGAGAATGGCGTCACAATAGTGGCTATTGAGGGTTGAGAATATCAGGTCGGCCCTGATAGGGGCTCAGGGGATCCCCTAGGCTCGAAAGTGTCGAGCCTGTTTTTGTGTGAGGGCCAAACAGGAGTTTTCTGTCATATTTGACCACGGGCTGTGCGACATCAGTAAAGCATGATGGTAATGTGACATCAATGCTTGGACATTGTATTTATGGCTATTAAGGTCCGGCTTGTTGCAGCCGATACAGGTACTGCAGACTCATCGTGATCAACGCTTCAGGAGCTATAGATAAATGGCAGGCATTCTCGACACAGTAGATCAACGCACACAGCTGGTGGGCGAGAATCGCCTGGAAATCCTCATGTTTCGCCTTGCCGGTCGTCAGTTGTTCGCGATCAACGTCTTCAAGGTCCAGGAAGTGCTCCAGTTACCCAAGCTGACCCTGATGCCGCAACGACACGCATTTGTCTGCGGTGTAGTCAACCTGCGCGGCCAGACGTTGCCGGTAATTGACCTGTCTCAGGCGATCGGCATGCGTCCGCTGGTGCCGGGTCCTGGCAGCACCATCATCGTCACCGAATACAACCGCTCCGTGCAGGCGTTCCTGGTCGGTGGCGTGGACCGTATCGTCAACATGAACTGGGACGCGATCATGCCGCCGCCGACGAGTGCCGGTCGTCAGCACTATCTGACGGCCATCAGCAAGGTCGACGATCAACTGGTCGAAATCATCGACGTGGAAAAAGTCCTCGCCGAGATCGTGCCTTACAACGCCAAGGTGTCCCGCGAGAAGCTCGAAGACCCGGTTCTGGATCACGCGCGTGGTCGCGAAATCCTCCTGGTCGACGACTCCAAGGTGGCGCTGGCCCAGTTGCGTGACACCCTGTCCCAGCTGGGGCTCAAGTTGCATGTGGCCAGCGATGGTCTCAAGGCTCTGAACATGCTCAAAGGCTGGGCGGATGCCGGTGAGAATGTCGAAGAGAAGTTGCTGATGGTCTTTACCGATGCCGAGATGCCCGAGATGGACGGCTATCGTCTGACCACGGAAATCCGCAACGACCCGCGTCTGCGCAGCCTGTACATCGTGTTGCATACCTCGCTGTCCGGTAGCTTCAACGAGTCGATGGTCAAGAAGGTCGGTTGTGACAACTTCCTCTCCAAGTTCCAGCCCGACAAACTGGTCGAAGTGGTGCGTCAGCGCCTGATCATGGTCAATGGCGGCTGAAACATTTGCGGGTTTGCAGGTGCCCTGCCGAGGCTGGCTCGTATAAGCTGCGACTTTCATGTCGCAGTTTTTCGAGCCCCCAAGGATCAGGTCCATGCTACGTCTCGCTTCTCTTTACCGCTTCCCCCTCAAATCCTGCAAACCCGAAGTGCTGCAACGTGCATCCTTCGATGAGTTGGGGCTGGCAGGTGATCGACGCTGGATGCTGGTAGATGCAGGCACCGGCCGTTTCTTTACCCAGCGCGCCTTGCCGCATATGTCCCAGCTGTCCGTCTTGTGGAATGCGGCCGGTGGCGTGACGCTTTCCGCTCCCGGTTTCCAGCCTCTGGATGTGGCGGTGCCTGCCGGTGTCGAAGCCGCTCTGCGGGGCGTGACGGTCTGGCGCGATACCTTGCAGGTGCCGGATGCGGGAGAAGAGGCGGCTGCCTGGGTCAGCGAGTTCATCGGCAAGCCGACACGCATGGTGTATGTGTCGGCAGATCGTGCCCGCTCATTGCCCGCTGGCTACGGCACGGGCAATGACAAGGTGGCGTTTGCCGATGGTTTTCCACTGCTGCTGATAGGCCAGGGATCGCTCGACGATCTGTCTGCCAGGGTAGGGCGGCCGCTGGAAATGTTGCGCTTCAGGCCGAATCTGGTGATCGAAGGCGCCGAGGCCTTTGCCGAGGACAGCTGGAAGCGTATCCGCATCGGCACGATGGAGTTTCGCCTGCTCAAGCCGTGTTCCCGTTGCATCCTGACCACCATTGATCCGGCTACCGGCCTGCGCAACGAAGACCGTGAACCCCTGACCACGCTGAAAACCTATCGCGAAGTCGAAGGTGACGTGTTGTTTGGCCAGAACATGGTCAATGACGGACCGGGCGAGCTGGAAGTGGGCATGCCGGTCGAAGTGCTGGAATAATCGTTTGGCGGGATACCCGCAGAAGGCCGCGCAAGGCTGCCTTCTGTGGGGTCAATCCTTACAGATCGTCGAAGAAGCGTTCGTGCCAGTCCACCAGTGGCTGGGGTGAGTTGAGCTTCTGGCCGTAGATCACCGAATAAGACAACACGTTCTGCACGTACTGGCGTGTTTCGTCGAAGGGAATGCTCTCTACCCAGACGTCGAATGCCAGATGGTTTGCACCCTTGAGCCATTGCCGGACACGGCCCGGTCCGGCGTTGTAGGCTGCCGAGGCGAGCACCCGGTTGCCATTGAACTGGCCGTGCACCTGACTGAGGTACGCAGCGCCGAGCTGGATATTCTTGTCCGGATCGAACACCTGCTGCGGCGAGGCCAGCGGAATGCTGAACTTGCGGGCAGTTTCCTTGGCGGTGGCCGGCATCAACTGCATCAGGCCGCTGGCGCCCACGCCTGAGCGGGCGTCATCCATGAACGCACTTTCCTGGCGGGTAATGGCAAACACCCAGCTTGAATGCAGGCCGCGTACCTTGGCTTCGCGAACCAGTGTGTCGCGGTAGGCCATCGGGAAGCGAATATCCAGGTCATCCCAGTACTGCGCCTGACTGATGGTGCGGATCGCCGGGAAATACCATTTCATGTCATAGGCCAGTCTCGCCTGGGCGACCATTTCATCGCGGCTGAACTGACGGCTGACGTGATACCACTCGCGACGACCGTCGACGATCTCGCCACGATCATGGAATTCCAGGGCGCGGCGTATGCCGGGCGTATTGCGTACCTTGTTGACCAGCGCCGGGCTGAGTACCAGAGGCTTGTTATTGAGCTGGTAAGGGTTCTGGGTACGGTCGGCCGCGAGGAAACCGTAGAAGTCACGCTCCTTGGCCACGTCTTTGTACAGCGCGGGAATCAGCGGGCTGTTCGGCTGGGCGAGTTCCAGTGCACGGGCTTCCCAGTAGCGCCAGCGGTTGGTGGTAGCCAGGTCCTGCGGCAAGCGGCGGGCAAGCTCGTAGGCATCTTCCCAGCGCCCGAGACGCAACAGCAGGCGCATGCGCCATTCGGTCACGGTATTGTCGCGCAGCTCGGGGTCATACTTGGTCATGACCTCCAGGGCGCGGTCATCGTAGCGGCGCGCCAGGGTCAGGCCGATTTCCTTGGCAATCTCGACCTGCTCTTCACGCGAGAAGTGCATGGTTGCCGCATAACTGTCGAGCATCGCCATGGCTTTTTGCGGATCCTGGCGGGCCAGACGGCGCAGGCCGAGCCCGACCACGTCGGACATGGCCTCATCCACGGGCGCGAACTGCGCCGGGTTATTGAGCATTTCCGGTTTCTGGGCCACGGCCAGCAGCAACTTGCCCTGTGGTGCGAGGGAGTTGAGGCTGTTGACCAGGCTGGTCGCCAGAGGGTAGTTGCGTGCCTGGGCAGCCAGCTTGGCGCGCTGCCAGCGTTTCTGTTCGGTCAACTGGCCGGCGGCGGCCCACTGGCCAAACAAGGCATCGCAGGCGGCTGGCTGAGTCTTGCCGGTCATCCACAGTTTTTCTGCGTTGGCATAGCCTTCGGCGCGCTGGTTGTTGTTCAACTGGTATTGGCCATACAGGCAATCCAGTTCGACAAAATTCATCTTGGGGCTGTAGTACTTGACGAAGGGCTGCCAGTCGCCGCGTTCGGCCAGCCAGCGCAACCAGCGCAGTTTCATCCAGTTGGCCTGTGGCAGGTCGTCATGCTCGGCCAGGAATCTCTCGATTTCCTGATTGCTGGCGGTCTTCAGGCGCGCGGTCAGTTCGTCGTATTCGAGATAGGGCTCCAGCGGATAGCTGGCCAGCGCCGACTTGTACATCTGATAAGGACCTGAATCGCCCTTGGCCAGTGCCCGTTTTGCTTCGTCGTAGAATTTGCGTTGTTGGCTGAGGTCGGCCGCGTGAACATTCTGGGCCGCGGTGGCAGAGAGTAGCAGGCAGGATAAAAAGCTGAACAAGCGACTGCGCATGAGACTTCCGAGCAGATGAGTCGTGAAAAGTGTCGCTAGCTTAGCCTTTTGCCAGTCCCGGGTGAAAGCATTGCCGAAGACGGTAACCGATATGAATGAAACCGGATGTTATAAGGCGTGGCGCTCTGTCGGTGCCGGGCGCCATGAATACCGACATCCATCGGTTATCTCAGGTAGAATACGCGCCCGGTTTTTGGAGAAGATCATGACCCTGCTCAAATTCAGCGATGTGTCCCTTGCTTTCGGCGCAATGCCGTTGTTGAACAAGGTGTCCTGGCAGATCGCCCGTGGTGAGCGGGTGTGCATCATCGGCCGTAACGGCACAGGCAAATCCAGCATGTTGAAGCTGGTCAAGGGCGTACAGAAGCCCGATGACGGTGCGGTCTGGCGTGCGCCCGGCCTCAAGATCGGTGAGTTGCCCCAGGAATTGCCGGTGGCCGACGAGCGGACAGTCTTCGATGTCGTCGCCGAAGGTCTGGATGGCGTAGGCGCCTTGCTCGCCGAATACCACCACCTGGCCCAGAACTGCGTGACCGAGGAAGACCTCAACAAGCTCATGCATGTCCAGCAGGACCTCGAAGCCCGTGATGGCTGGCGTCTGCAGCAACTGGTCGACAGCACCCTGAGCCGCCTGCAACTGCCGGCCGACAAGACCCTGGCCGAGTTGTCCGGTGGCTGGCGTCGCCGCGTGCTGCTGGCCCAGGCGCTGGTTTCCGAACCTGATCTGCTGCTGCTCGACGAGCCGACCAACCACCTGGATATCGGCGCAATCGCCTGGCTGGAAGAAGCCCTCAAGGATTTCCAGGGCGCTGTGTTGTTCATTACCCACGACCGGGCATTCCTGCAAAACCTGGCGACCCGTATTCTGGAGCTCGACCGTGGCGGCCTGATCGACTGGAATGGCGACTACGCCAGCTTCCTGGTCCACAAGGAAGCTGCGCTGGCAGCCGAAGAAACCGCCAACGCCCTGTTCGACAAGCGTCTGGCTCAGGAAGAAGTATGGATTCGCCAGGGCATCAAGGCCCGGCGTACCCGTAACGAAGGTCGGGTTCGTGCCCTCAAGGCGCTGCGTGTTGAGCGCAGCGAACGTCGCGAGCGCACCGGCAAGGCCAATATCCAGCTCGACACCGCCGAGAAGTCCGGCAAGCAGGTCATGGTCCTCGACGGCGTGAGTTTTGCGCATCCGGGCGGCCCGACCCTGATCAAGGATTTCTCCATGGTCCTGCAGCGCGAAGACCGCATCGGTCTGCTGGGCGCCAATGGTACCGGCAAGACCACGCTGCTCAAGCTGATGCTGGACAACCTGCAGCCGACCGAAGGCAAGGTTGAAGTCGGGACCCGTCTGGATGTCGCTTACTTCGACCAGCTCCGTCACCAGCTCGATCTGGAAAAGACCGTGATCGACAACGTGGCCGAAGGGCGTGACTTCATCGACATCGATGGCCAGAGTCGGCATGTACTGAGCTATCTGGGCGACTTCCTGTTCAGCCCGCAGCGTGCGCGTACGCCGGTCAAGGCATTGTCCGGTGGCGAGCGTGCCCGCCTGTTGCTGGCCAAGCTGTTCAGCAAGCCCGCCAACCTGCTGGTGCTCGACGAACCGACCAACGACCTGGACGTGGAAACCCTGGAACTGCTCGAAGAGGTGCTGTTGACCTTCAAGGGCACCGTGCTGATGGTCAGCCACGACCGGGCATTCCTGGATAACGTGGTAACCAGCACCCTGGTCTTCGAGGGCGAAGGCAAGGTTCGCGAGTATGTCGGCGGCTATCAGGACTGGTTGCGTCAGGGCGGTTCGCCGCGTCTGCTGGGTGTGGCTGATACCAAGTCGGGCAAGGCCGAGCTGAACAGCGCGGTGGTGCAGGCTGCACCGGTTGCTGCTCAGGAAATGCCGGTGGCGAAGAAGAAGCTCAGCTACAAGGATCAGCGTGAGCTGGAAGCCTTGCCGGCGCAGATCGATGAGGTGGAAGGGCTGATTGCGGCGCTGACTGCCGAGATGGCCGAGCCGGGTTTCTACCAGCGTTCATCCGAGCAGACCACTGCGGTGCTGGCTCAGGTGGAAAGCCTGCAGGGGCAGCTCGATGCATTGCTGGAGCGCTGGGCCGAGCTTGACGAGTAATACCGGCCAGCAGGAGCGAATTCATTCGCGAGATGTATTGAAAAGCCCGGAACGATGTCCGGGCTTTTCGCTTTATTCAGGCTTTTTGAGGCGTACAGCCAGTACGTCGCAAGGGGCGCCATGCAGGACGTCATTGGCGGTTGAACCCAGCAGCAGGGCCAGGCCGTGGCGGCCATGGCTGCCGACGACGATCAGGTCGCACTTCTGGTTCTTGGCCAACTGGTGGATTTCCTGGCGAGGCTGGCCATAGACCAGATGGCTTTCGCCGGCCTTGATCTCCGGGTACTTTTCCTTGAGTTTTTCCAGCTTTTCCTTGGCCTGGTCGAATTGCTGCTGTTGCAATTGGGACAGGTCCATCGGTACGTCGCCGCCAAAGGCCATGGCCATGGGCTCGACGATATGCACCATCGACAGGGTTGCGTCGCTGGCTTGCGCCAGTTCCCGGGCACGGCGGATGACCGGGTCGCACTCATCGGTGAGGTCAATGGCAACCAGAACGTGTTGATACGACATGAGGAGGTCCTCCGAGAGGATTGCGATAATAGTGAGTATGGCTTTTTCGCGCGCTTCTGGGCAGACCCTTTTGCAAGCCATTGTTTTTGTGATTATTTTCAGCTTCCGAAAGTCGCTGGGCGATTATCGGGCGCTATAACGGGCTGGCAGGGTTTGAATCCGGCGCTCAAGGGCGCTTTTCGTCCTGCGGTTCTGTCGGGTGATCTCCTTTTATCGGCTCGCTTGCACAGCCATTTCAATGCCGGATGTTTCTGGATGCGGCCATTTTTCGTACAGGGCCTGATCGGGCGGGGACAAGAAATATGACGACCTTGGTGGTTCTGTCAATCATTTGTGTAATGTTGAGCCCGCTGGTATGGCTGCGTCCCTCGCGCCAGCAGAGCGGCAGAATGGCCTTGCGCCTGGAGGCGCGGCGTCAGGGCATGGCCATGCAGTTGATGCCTCAGGAGTGGCCGCACTGGCTTGCCAAGGAGCCGCCAAGCCCGTGTGCTCAATATCATCGGCCTCGCTCGGCGGTGCAGATGGCGTCCTGGGCGTATTGGCAGAGCGAGCCGGGTGTATGGCTCAATCGCTGGCGCGAACCCTGTGAGGATGCCGGGTTGCTAAATCATTTCAATACGTTGCCAGCGGATGTATTCAAGGTCGAGGCCGATGCGCAGATGATTGCCTTGTACTGGGGTGAGAAGGAAGAGCCGCAGGTCTTGCAGCGAATCGATGCCGTACTCAGGGCGCTGGCCTGAGAAACATCGATTTACAGGCAATAAAAAGCCCGATAACAGCATCGGGCTGGGGGTTGGCCAGGCAGGCCGATAATTCGTGGCGCTTGCGGTGCAATGCCGGAAGTCGCCGATGGCTTGTGAGCGGTTCACCGAGTGATGAACGGCTGCATGCCGTGTCCCGACTGTAGACCTTGCGCTCCGTTTTGTCGCGTTTTTCTTGTGAATTTTTCCTCTGTGAGTCTCAACGGTGCAAAAAAGGCCGTATAGGCTTTGCTGTGAGCTTTGCATTATCACTTTTTTGAATGGGGCCAAATCAAACATTGGGCCTTGGGTGATGGTCGACCGTGCATTGCGAGCAATCTGCCGTTTTTATTGATGTTTCGTCGAATTGACAATTTTTTGGTTTTGCCTGATGGTGTGCATACCCAAATCAAACGGGCGTATGAATTGATCGTTTGGTCGTCAGACGGCTCTGACAGAACTCTGACTACCGCGTCGGCGGGTGTGCTTGATTTGGCGTGTTCATCGACGGCGACGTCGTAGTCTCGTCGGACGTTAAGGTCCGGCGAGTATTGTTCAGCTTCCCTATTGTGGAGATCAGTTGATGATTTACGAAGGTAAAGCCATCACGGTTAAGGCTCTTGAAAGTGGCATCGTCGAATTGAATTTCGACCTCAAGGGTGAGTCCGTCAACAAGTTCAATCGCCTTACCCTGAGCGAATTGCGTCAGGTTGTGGATGTCCTCAAGGCCGATGCCTCTGTCAAAGGCGTGATTGTCACCAGCGGCAAGGACGTGTTCATTGTTGGCGCCGACATCACCGAATTCGTTGACAACTTCAAGCTGCCGGATGCCGAGCTGATCGCCGGCAATCTGGAAGCCAACAGGATTTTCAGCGATTTTGAAGACCTGGGCGTTCCAACAGTGGTTGCCATCAATGGCATCGCGCTGGGCGGCGGCCTGGAAATGTGTCTGGCGGCCGATTACCGGGTCATTGCCACGACGGCGAAGATCGGTCTGCCCGAAGTGAAACTGGGCATTTACCCGGGCTTTGGCGGCACTGTGCGTCTGCCGCGCATCATCGGTGCCGACAATGCCATCGAGTGGATTGCTTCCGGCAAGGAAAACGCTGCCGAAGACGCGCTCAAGGTGGGCGCTGTCGATGCGGTGGTCGTTCCCGAGAAGCTTCAGGCTGCAGCCCTGGATCTGGTCAAGCGCGCCATCAGCGGCGAGTTCGACTACAAGGCCAAGCGTCAGCCCAAGCTGGACAAGCTCAAGCTCAATGCCATTGAACAGATGATGGCATTTGAAACGGCCAAGGGTTTTGTCGCAGGTCAAGCCGGACCGAATTATCCGGCTCCTGTCGAAGCCATCAAGACCATCCAGAAAGCCGCCAACTTCGGTCGCGACAAGGCGCTGGAGGTCGAGGCTGCCGGTTTCGTGAAGATGGCCAAGACCTCTGCCGCGCAGAGTCTGATCGGCCTGTTCCTGAACGATCAGGAACTGAAAAAGAAATCCAAGGCCTACGATGCACTGGCCAAGGGCGTGAATCAGGCGGCTGTGCTGGGCGCCGGAATCATGGGTGGCGGTATTGCTTATCAATCGGCGGTCAAGGGTACTCCGATCCTGATGAAGGATATCCGCGAGGAAGCCATCCAGCTGGGTCTTGGTGAAGCTTCCAAGCTGCTCGGCGCGCGGGTCGACAAAGGTCGCCTGACGCCTGCCAAGATGGCCGAAGCGCTCAACTCGATTCGTCCGACGCTGTCCTATGGCGATTTCGGCAATGTCGACCTGGTGGTCGAAGCTGTAGTCGAAAACCCCAAGGTCAAGCAGTCCGTACTGGCCGAAGTCGAAGCCCAGGTGGGTGAGAACACCATTCTGGCCTCCAATACCTCGACCATCTCCATCAGCCTGTTGGCCCAGGCCCTCAAGCGCCCGGAAAACTTCGTCGGCATGCACTTCTTCAACCCGGTGCACATGATGCCGCTGGTGGAAGTCATTCGTGGCGAGAAGTCCAGCGAAGAAGCCGTGGCAACGACCGTGGCCTATGCCAAGAAAATGGGCAAGAACCCGATCGTGGTCAACGATTGCCCGGGTTTTCTGGTCAACCGTGTCCTGTTCCCGTACTTCGGTGGTTTCGCCAAGCTGATCAGCGCCGGTGTGGACTTCGTGCGCATCGACAAGGTCATGGAAAAGTTCGGCTGGCCGATGGGGCCTGCGTACCTGATGGACGTGGTCGGCATCGATACCGGGCACCATGGCCGCGACGTAATGGCCGAAGGCTTCCCGGATCGCATGAAGGACGATCGTCGCTCTGCGGTGGATGTGCTGTACGAGGCCAAGCGTCTTGGGCAGAAGAACGGCAAGGGCTTCTATGCCTATGAAACGGACAAGAAGGGCAAGCCGAAGAAGGTCACCGACCCGAGTGTGCTGGACGTTCTCAAACCGATTGTCTACGAACAGCGTGAAGTGACTGACGAAGACATCATCAACTGGATGATGATCCCGTTGTGCATGGAGACTGTGCGCTGCCTGGAAGACGGTATCGTCGAGACGGCCGCCGAAGCCGACATGGGCTTGATCTACGGCATCGGTTTCCCTCCGTTCCGTGGTGGTGCGCTGCGTTACATCGACTCCATCGGCGTCGCCCAATTCGTTGCCCTCGCTGACCAATATGCCGAGCTGGGTGCCTTGTATCAACCGACCGCGAAGCTGCGCGAAATGGCCCGTAACGGCCAGAGCTTCTTCGGTTAAGCGCCTTCTGAGGAATGAACGTATGAGCTTGAATCCAAGAGACGTCGTGATTGTCGACTTCGGTCGCACCCCGATGGGCCGCTCCAAGGGCGGCATGCACCGCAACACCCGTGCCGAAGACATGTCGGCACATCTGATCAGCAAGTTGCTGGAGCGTAACGCCAACATCGATCCGGCCGAGGTCGAGGATGTCATCTGGGGCTGTGTCAACCAGACCCTGGAGCAGGGCTGGAACATTGCGCGCATGGCGTCGTTGCTGACCCAGATCCCGCACACCTCCGCAGCCCAGACCGTCAGCCGCCTGTGCGGTTCGTCGATGAGCGCGCTGCACACGGCGGCCCAGGCAATCATGACCGGTAACGGTGATGTGTTCGTGATCGGCGGTGTCGAGCACATGGGCCACGTAGGGATGATGCATGGCGTCGACCCGAACCCGCACATGTCCCTGTATGCAGCCAAGGCTTCGGGGATGATGGGCCTGACTGCCGAAATGCTCGGCAAGATGCATGGCATCACCCGCGAGCAACAGGATGCCTTCGGCCTGCGCTCCCACCAGCTCGCCCACAAGGCGACGCTGGAGGGCAAGTTCAAGGACGAGATCATCCCGATGCAGGGTTATGACGAAGACGGCTTCCTCAAGGTCTTCGACTACGACGAAACCATTCGCCCCGACACTACCCTGGAAAGCCTGGCCGCGCTCAAGCCTGCCTTCAATCCCAAGGGTGGCACCGTGACGGCAGGTACTTCGTCGCAGATCACCGACGGTGCGTCGTGCATGATCGTCATGTCTGCCCAGCGCGCCAAGGACCTGGGAATCCAGCCACTGGCGGTAATCCGCTCGATGGCCGTGGCGGGCGTTGACCCTGCAATCATGGGTTACGGTCCGGTGCCTGCAACGCAGAAAGCCCTCAAGCGCGCGGGTCTGAGCATCTCCGATATCGACTTCTTCGAGCTCAACGAAGCCTTCGCTGCACAGGCCCTGCCAGTGCTCAAGGATCTGAAAGTGCTCGACAAGATGAACGAGAAGGTTAACCTGCACGGCGGCGCTATTGCTTTGGGTCATCCATTTGGATGTTCCGGAGCGCGTATTTCGGGTACTTTGCTCAATGTCATGAAGCAGAATGGCGGCAACCTGGGTGTCTCAACCATGTGTATTGGTCTGGGGCAGGGGATTGCCACTGTTTTTGAACGCATCTGAGGGTGACGGGTCTGTTGTCGACGACAGACCCTGAAATGATGCGAGCCGGGGCCTGGTCCCCGGCTTTTGTATTTTGGAAAAGAACATTTTTTTACCCATTGTTTCAGTTATGTTTCACGAGGGCAGCAGCATGCAATTACAGCCAGGGCTCTACCGCCACTACAAAGGCCCGGAGTACCGGGTTTTCAGCGTTGCGCGGCATTCCGAGACCGAAGAAGAAGTGGTCTTCTATCAGGCGCTTTACGGTGATTACGGGATGTGGGTACGTCCTTTGAGCATGTTCCTGGAGTCTGTCGAAGTTGACGGCGAGCAAGTGCCGCGCTTTGCTTTGGTTCAGGCCGAGGCAAGTCTCTTTACCCGTCCGTGAGTCGTGATCGCACAACAGCCTGTGCTTGACCTCACCTTGTTGCCACTATATATAGCGTGGCCTTTATAGGCTCCACTCCGTCTTTCATCTAGTTTTCAGGAATTTTCTGATCCATGGGCAAATCGCTGGTCATCGTGGAATCCCCGGCTAAGGCCAAGACCATCAACAAGTATTTGGGCAACCAGTACGTGGTGAAGTCGAGTATCGGCCATATCCGAGACCTGCCCACCAGCGGTTCGGCTAGTGCTGCCAAGGAACCTGCCGCAAAGCGTGGCAAGGCAAGTGCGAGTGAAGCTCCCGCACTGAGTCCCAAGGAGAAGGCCCGGCGCCAGCTGGTGTCGCGTATGGGCGTCGACCCCGAACAGGGCTGGAAGGCCAAATACGAAATCCTTCCCGGCAAGGAAAAGGTGATCGAAGAGCTGCGCAAGCTGGCCAAGGATGCCGACACCATCTATCTCGCAACGGACTTGGACCGCGAAGGGGAAGCCATTGCCTGGCACCTGCGCGAAGCCATCGGTGGCGATGACAGCCGCTTCAAGCGTGTGGTGTTCAACGAAATCACCAAGAAAGCCATTCAGGAAGCCTTTTCCAAACCGGGCGAGCTGGATATTGCACGGGTCAATGCCCAGCAGGCTCGTCGTTTCCTCGACCGCGTCGTGGGTTACATGGTTTCGCCGCTGCTCTGGCAAAAGGTCGCTCGCGGCCTGTCTGCCGGTCGCGTGCAATCGGTTGCCGTGAAGCTGGTGGTCGAGCGTGAGCGCGAGATTCGTGCCTTCAATCCTGAAGAGTACTGGGAAATTCACGCTGACCTCGGCACCGCCAAGGGCGCCAATGTGCGCTTTGAAGTGGCCCGGGAAAACGGCGAAGCCTTCAAGCCGCTCAACGAAGCCCAGGCCATGGCGGCCCTGGAAAAGCTCAAGGCTTCCAGCTACAGCATCGTCAAGCGTGAAGACAAACCGACCAGCAGCAAGGCATCGGCACCGTTCATCACCTCCACCCTGCAACAGGCTGCCAGTAACCGCCTGGGCTTCGGGGTGAAGAAAACCATGATGATGGCCCAGCGCTTGTATGAAGCGGGCTACATCACTTACATGCGTACCGACTCGACCAACCTGTCGGCCGACGCGGTCAGCATGGCGCGTGACTACATCGAAACCGAGTTCGGCAAGAAGTACCTGCCGGAATCACCGAATGTCTACAGCAGCAAGGAAGGCGCCCAGGAGGCTCACGAAGCGATTCGTCCGTCTGACGTCAATACCGACCCAAGCAAGCTGTCGGGCATGGAGCGTGATGCCGAGCGCCTTTATGAGTTGATCTGGCGCCAGTTCGTGGCCTGCCAGATGCCACCGGCCCAATACCTGTCGACCACCGTCAGCGTTGCTGCCGGCGACTTCGAGCTGCGCGCCAAGGGCCGTATCCTGAAGTTCGACGGTTACACCCGCGTACTGCCGCAGATGTCCAAGCCGGGCGATGACGGTGTACTGCCGGACATGGCGCAGGGTGAAACCCTCAAGCTGGTCACGCTGGATCCGAGCCAGCACTTCACCAAGCCGCCTGCACGCTACTCCGAAGCCAGCCTGGTCAAGGAAATGGAAAAACGCGGCATCGGTCGTCCTTCGACCTACGCGGCGATCATTTCCACCATTCAGGACCGTGGCTACGTGGCGTTGCACAACCGCCGCTTCTACTCGGAAAAGATGGGCGATATCGTGACCGGCCGTCTGTCCGAGAGCTTTTCCAACCTGATGGACTACGGCTTTACCGCCGGAATGGAAGAGAACCTCGATGACGTGGCCCAGGGCGAGCGCGACTGGAAGAACGTTCTGGACGAGTTCTACGGCGATTTCCGCAAGAAACTGGAAGTGGCCGAAGCGCCTGACAGTGGCATGCGCGCCAACCAGCCGGTAATGACCGACATCCCGTGCAAGGTCTGTGGTCGTCCGATGCAGATCCGTACCGCGTCGACGGGCGTGTTCCTGGGCTGTTCGGGTTACAGCCTGCCGCCCAAGGAACGCTGCAAGGCTACGGTCAACCTGACGCCCGGTGACGAGATCGCCGATGATGACGAAGGTGAGTCCGAATCCCGCGTCCTGCGTGGCAAGCATCGTTGCCCGGTCTGCAGTACGGCCATGGATGCCTATCTGCTGGACGAGAAGCACAAGCTGCATATCTGCGGCAATAACCCGGATTGCTCGGGTTACGAGATTGAAGAGGGCACCTACCGGATCAAGGGCTACGAAGGTCCGAGCCTGGAGTGCGACAAGTGCGGCAGTGAAATGCAGCTCAAGACCGGACGTTTCGGCAAGTTCTTCGGCTGTACCAACTCCGAGTGCAAGAACACCCGCAAGCTGCTCAAGAGCGGTGATGCCGCGCCGCCGAAGATGGATCCGGTGAAGATGCCTGAGCTCAAATGCGACAAGGTAGACGACACCTACATCCTGCGCGACGGTGCTTCCGGGCTGTTCCTGGCCGCCAGCCAGTTCCCGAAGAACCGCGAAACCCGCGCACCGTTGGTCATTGAGATCGCCCCGCACAAGGACGAAATCGATCCCAAGTATCATTTCCTCTGCGAAGCGCCGAAAAAAGACCCCGATGGCCGTCCGGCAGTAATTCGTTACAGCCGCAAGACCAAGGAGCAATATGTCCAGACCGAAGTGGAAGGCAAGCCGACCGGCTGGCGTGCCTTCTATGATGGTGGCGCCTGGAAGGTCGAAGACAAGCGCTGATCGAGCGTGCCCGGCGCGAGTCGGGCATTGCGGTCCATGTTGGGCGTAGAGGCTCTTGGCGGGCTTGCCCTGTCGAGAGCCTTGGCGCTTGTGGCCATGCTGTTTTTATCTGACCGTCTATGGAGAATGCCGCCATGGCTCATGAACTCTATACCCGCACCAATCAGAAGATTTTCTTTGCAGGGCTGGCGCTCGAAGCGCTGGGCAAGGCCGAGAAAGGCCAGGCAGTGAATGCTCCGGCGCTTTTGCAGGCCGAGCGTGAAGCCGTATTGTTTCATTTGTATGGCGCGTTGCTGGGCTTGTGTCATGAGATTGCCGGTTTCTACCGTCTGCCTCAGGCCAATGCGCCGCGTGCTGAACTGCTGTTGACCCAGGAAGTGCTGGAGACAGTGGCGATTCCGGAAATGGCCGAGCTGGTCGAATTGGCGCAGCATCGGCAAACCTGGCTGGCGCAGCTTCTGGCCGCCTACAACGCCCTGTTCGAGCCGCCGCGTGCACCCAAAGCGCCGAAGGGTGATGTGACTCAGCCGATGATTGTGGCGGTAAATCTGGATGATGAACCTGCCCATGAGTTGAATCGTGAGGAACTGGAAGGCTGGCGACAACAACTAAAGGGTCTGGCCATTCGTTTTCGTGAAGGCTTGAGCGAGTGCTAAAACCAATGATCTACAGGCTGGCAGGCTGGTACACTGCCCGCCTTTCGCGGAGTATTTGTCCTGATGCCTACCTCTTTTCTTGAAATTGTCGAACTACCTGACGGCCGCATAGAGCTGCGTCGTGCCGATGATGAAGGGGCGCTGGTTACCCTCGATTTCTCGGCTGATGCCAAGTCCTTCATGCAGGGTCAGCACGTCGAGATTGCCAAGGCGATGCTGAGCGTAGGTGTGCAGATGGCGGGTCGTCTGGCTGAAGGCGAGCTGGAGAAGGACAGCGGACCGCGAGTCCTTCACTGACAACGACCGGGCTGTCAGCCCAGTCGGATGTTCAGGCTTTGTGCATCTCCGATGCGTGCCGCGCTGATCAATTGCTGGCGCGCTGCCGTGCCAAGCGGGTTGATCCAGCTGACCACCGTATGACTGCGCCCCAGGCGTAGTGCTTCACGGGTCAGTTCCAGTGCGCTTTGAGTCCCGCGAGGCTGAAGCAGCAGAATACGTTCCCTGTTGAGTCCGGCATCCCTCAGCCATGTCTGGGTAAGGCGCGAAGGCGGGGCAATCAGAGTCAGCCAGCGATCATGAGTGTCTTCGCTCAATTCCCTAAGGATTGGTGCCAGGAGGCTCAGGCAGTTCCCGGCAGCGCCGCGCAATGACAACTCACTGAAAAATTCCGGCTCGTTGTGCCATGGCTTTTCGACTGCATTTGCGAGTATCGGGGCGATAGGCTGGGCCAGAAACGCCTCGAACAGTGGTAATTGTGTGTGCGGTGCTTGATGGAACTGCATAACGTCTCCTTAACGGCGAATGACGCCGACACTCAGGCCTTCGATCACCAGCTCCTGATCCTTGAGGTCGACCTCGATCGGGGCGAACTCGGGATTTTCCGCGATCAGCCAGACCTTGCTGCCTTCACGCTTGAAGCGCTTGACCGTGACTTCGTCGCCGATCCGGGCCACGACGATCTGGCCGTTGCGCGCTTCGCGAGTGGTGTGCACGGCCAGCAGGTCGCCGTCGAGGATGCCGATGTCCTTCATGCTCATGCCGTGTACCCGCAGCAGGTAGTCGGCGCTGGGATGGAAGAAGGTCGGGTTGATGTTGCAGGACTCTTCGATATGCTGTTGGGCCAGGATCGGGGCGCCAGCGGCGACACGACCGATGATCGGCAGGCTGTTTTCGTCGGGCTTGGGCTCGAAGCCGGGGATGCGAATGCCGCGCGACGCCCCCGGGGTCATTTCGATGGCTCCCTTGCGGGCCAGGGCCTTGAGGTGTTCCTCGGCCGCATTGGGGGACTTGAAACCCAGCTCCTGAGCGATCTCCGCACGTGTAGGCGGGTAGCCATTGTCTTCGAGGCAGCGTTTGATGAAGCCCAGAATCTCGGCTTGGCGTGGCGTCAGTTTGATCATGGCGAGCGCTCTGTCTTTTTATACAGTGACTGGGATTATATACAGTGAAGGCGCGTTGGCAATCGTCCTTTTGATTTTCCGCGCCGGACGGTCGACTACAGCCCGTCGCCCGCTGGCCGGATACGTGACTGTTCGGCCACAATATGAACGGCTCCGCTTGACAAAGGACCCGGCTGATACGTATGTTTCAAACGTTCGTTTGTTAGGCAGAGAGCCATGGCCCAGTCGGAAACCGTTGAACGTATTCTTGATGCTGCCGAGCAGTTGTTCGCAGAAAAAGGCTTTGCCGAAACGTCCCTGCGGCTTATCACCAGCAAGGCATCGGTCAACCTGGCTGCGGTGAACTATCACTTTGGCTCCAAGAAGGCCTTGATTCAGGCGGTGTTCTCGCGGTTCCTCGGGCCGTTCTGCATCAGCCTCGACCGTGAGCTGGAGCGCCGCCAGGCCAAGCCCGATCACAAGCCAAGCCTTGAAGAGCTGCTGGAAATTCTCGTCGAACAGGCGCTGGTCGTACAGCCACGCAGCGGCAATGACCTGTCGATCTTCATGCGTTTGCTGGGGCTTGCGTTCAGCCAGAGCCAGGGCCATTTGCGGCGCTATCTGGAAGACATGTACGGCAAGGTGTTCCGTCGCTACATGACGCTGGTCAACGAAGCCGCACCGCGTATCCCGCCTATCGAGCTGTTCTGGCGCGTGCACTTCATGCTTGGCGCCGCCGCGTTCAGCATGTCCGGCATCAAGGCCTTGCGCGCCATCGCCGAAACCGACTTCGGAGTGAATACCTCCATCGAGCAGGTCATGCGCCTGATGGTGCCGTTCCTGGCCGCCGGCATGCGTGCCGAAACCGGCGTGACCGATGCCGCGATGATCGCCGCGCAACTCAAGCCACGCACCAAAAGCACTTCAAGCGCCCCGGTTCCGGCCAAGGCCTGACGATTCTGCAGTGAGCCCGCATTGCGCGAGGCTCCAGGATCAAGCACCATGCCCGGATTGATTGGCAATGGTGTGTGAAGGGTTTTTCTATGAGTTCTGGCCTGCAAGGCTCCCTGATGGTCGACGTCGCCGGTACCTGGTTGACCGCCGAAGACCGTCAGTTTCTGCGTCAGCCCGAAGTGGGCGGTCTGATTATCTTTGCCCGTAATATCGAGCATCCGCGTCAGGTACGCGAGTTGAGCGCGGCGATTCGTGCCGTTCGCCCGGACTTGCTGCTGGCGGTGGATCAGGAAGGCGGCAGGGTGCAACGGTTGCGCCAGGGTTTTGTGCGTTTGCCGGCGATGCGGGCGATTGCCGACAAGCCCGACGCCGAGTCGCTGGCCGAACACTGTGGCTGGCTGATGGCGACCGAAGTGCTGGCGGTGGGCCTGGACCTGAGTTTCGCGCCGGTGCTGGACCTCGACTTCCAGCGCAGCGCAGTGGTGGGCACCCGTTCCTTCGAGGGCGACCCAGAGCGGGCCGCCGTGCTGGCCGGTGCCTTTATCCGTGGCATGGCGGCTGCGGGCATGGCTGCCACCGGCAAACACTTTCCGGGACATGGCTGGGCTGAAGCCGATTCCCATGTCGCGATTCCCAACGATGAGCGCAGCCTGGACGAGATTCGCAGCAAGGACCTGATTCCTTTTGCGCGCCTGAGCCAACAACTGGCGGCGGTCATGCCGGCCCATGTCATCTATCCGCAAGTCGATTCGCAACCTGCCGGTTTCTCGCGTCGCTGGCTGCAGGACATCCTGCGCGGCGAACTGCAATTTGACGGGGTTATCTTCAGTGATGACCTGTCCATGGCCGGTGCCCATGTCGTGGGTGATGCGGCCAGTCGTATCGAGGCTGCGCTTGTGGCCGGTTGTGACATGGGACTGGTCTGCAATGACCGTGCGGCCGCCGAGCTGGCACTGAGCGCTGCGCAACGCCTGAAGGTCAGGCCTTCTGCGCGCATCACCCGCATGCGGGGCCAGGCACATGCCTCGACGGATTATCGGCAGCACCCGCGCTGGCTGACGGCGCTGCAAGCGCTGCGCAATGCCCAATTGATCGATTAAGGATTTGCAATGACTGTTTACGCGATTATCGGTGGTACGGGCCTGACCCAGCTGGAAGGGCTCAATATTCGCCAGTCCCTGCCCATGAATACGCCTTACGGCGTACCGTCCGGCGAAATCCAGATTGGTGATTATGCCGGTCGTGAAGTGATGTTCCTGGCTCGCCACGGTCATCCTCACCGCCTGCCGCCGCATCAGGTCAACTACCGCGCCAATATCTGGGCCTTGAAGCAGGCCGGTGCGCAAGCGATTCTGGCCGTCAACGCGGTCGGCGGCATTCATCCCGCCATGGGCACCGGGCTTTTCTGTGTGCCCCATGACCTGGTCGATTACACCAGCGGTCGCCAGCACACTTTCTTTGCCGATGATCTGGAGCAGGTCACGCATATCGATTTCAGCTACCCCTACAGCGAAGCGCTGCGCGCCCGGCTGATCGCGGCCCTGGCGGCTGAAGGTTGCGAGTTCAGTGATCGTGGCGTGTATGCCTGCACCCAGGGCCCGCGTCTGGAGACGGTGGCCGAGATCGTGCGTCTTGAGCGTGATGGCTGCGACATTGTCGGCATGACCGGCATGCCCGAAGCTGCGCTGGCTCGCGAGCTGGAACTGGATTACGCCTGTCTGGCGCTGGTGGTCAATCCGGCAGCGGGCAAGTCCACTGCGGTGATTACCATGGCCGAGATCGAGCAGGCGCTGCGTGATGGCATGGGCAAAGTGAAAGCGACCCTGGCGCGGGTCCTGTCGGCGCAGTAGTCGCGAATTTATTCGCGAAAATCGTTTCATCAGTCATTTCAGAGCCAACGTATAGCCAAAGGCTTACACGAGCTGAAGATACTTCGCTCTTTTCGCTTTTCACTGATGCTCGTAATATTGGATCCAACAACTGGTGAACAAGGAGTTCGCCAGGATCAAGGATGATCGACCATTGCCCGGAGGGCTGCTGACAGGGAGTTGGAATGGTCTTGGGAAAAACCCGCTTCGGCGGGTTTTTATTTGCCTGCAGGAGTGGATTCATCCGCGAAAGCGTTCCTTCAGGCGCCGGATGTCTTGTTGCCTGAACGTCCTCTTCGCGAATGAATTCGCTCCTGCCTGGTTATTTCTTGCCTTTCTTCGGTGCTGCCGGCAACGGCGCAAACAGCGCCTGCAGGTCTTCATCGCGTAATTTCCAGTCGCCCGTCGAACGTCCGTCGAGAACGCCGGCCGCCAGTGCGGATTTCTCCTGCTGCAAGCGCTGGATCTTTTCCTCCACGGTGCCACGGGCAATCATCTTGTAGACGAACACCGGTTTGTCCTGACCGATGCGATAGGCGCGGTCGGTGGCCTGGTTTTCGGCGGCCGGGTTCCACCATGGATCATAGTGAATCACGGTATCGGCAGCGGTCAGGTTGAGGCCGGTGCCACCAGCCTTCAGGCTGATCAGGAATACCGGCAGCTTGCCGTTCTGGAACTCGTGGATCGGCGTGCGCCGATCGCGGGTGGCGCCTGTGAGCAGCGCGTAAGGAATGCCGCGCTGCTCAAGCTCCTGCTGGATCAGGGTCAGCATCGAGGTGAATTGCGAGAACAGCAGGATCTTGCGTCCCTCGGCCAGCAGTTCCTCGAACATCTCCATCAGGCTTTGCAGTTTGGCCGAGCTGCCCTGTTTGCTGTTGACCGGCATGTCGTCATTGACCAGACGCAGATCGCAGCAGACCTGACGCAGCTTGAGCAGTGCTTCAAGAATGATGATCTGGCTGCGGGCCACGCCCTTGCGGGTGATTTCGTCGCGGACCTTCTTGTCCATGGCCAGGCGTACGGTTTCGTACACATCACGCTGTGCGTCATTGAGTTCGACCCAATGAATGATTTCGGTCTTGGGCGGCAGTTCGGTCGCGACCTGTTCCTTGGTGCGGCGCAGCAGGAATGGCTTGATGCGCGCATTGAGGTGGTGCAGGCGATCCACATTGCCGTGCTTTTCAATGGCGGTCCGGTAGTTGCTGTTGAACTCCTTGCTGCTGCCCAGCCAGCCGGGCATCAGGAAGTGAAACAGCGACCACAGCTCGCCCAGGTGATTTTCCAGCGGCGTGCCGCTCAGGCACAGGCGCTGGCGGGCATTGAGGTTACGTGCAGCCTGCGCGGCCTTGCTGTTGGGGTTCTTGATGTACTGCGCTTCATCGAGAATCAGTACGTGCAGCGGCTGCTTCTCCAGCAGTTCCAGATCCCGTGGCAGCAGGGCGTAGGTGGTCAGGATCAGGTCGTAGTCCTGAAGGTTGCTCGCTTCCTGATGACGATTGGCGCCATACAAGGCCAGAACCTTGAGTTGCGGCGTAAAGTTTTCGGCTTCGTCCAGCCAGTTGGGGATCAGGCTGGTGGGCATGACCGCCAGGGCAGGGCGGTCCAGGCGTCCGGCCTGTTTTTCCATCAGCAGATGGGTCAGGGTCTGCAGGGTCTTGCCCAGCCCCATGTCATCGGCCAGCACGCCGCCGACTTCCAGCTCGCGCAATGACTGCATCCAGCTCAGGCCTTCAAGCTGGTAAGGCCGCAAGGTGGCGTTCAGGCCTGCCGGCAGGCTCACCGGCGCATCCTTGATGTTGGTCAGGCGTTCGGCGAACTGACGCAGCCGGTCGCCGCCCTGCCAGACCAGCGGCAGGTCGTCGAGCTCGGTCAGGCGCGTCGCATCGGCGGTGCTCATGCGCAGGGTGTTGCTGTCCTGCTCGCGCCAGTAGAAGTCGCCGAGGGTCGCCAGTACCGGCTTGAGCCGCCCGTAGGGCAGTGCAACCTGAACCGGTCCGCCGCCGCTCTGGGTGAAGTGGTTGAGCTGGACCAGCAGTTGCTCTTCATCGCCGCGCTTGGCCACCGCCGAAGGGCTCATCAGTTCCGGATGGCTGCGCAGCAGATTGATCAGGATCGGCAGCAGGCTCAGGCGTTCGCCGTTGACGATGATGCCCAGCTCAAGATCGAACCAGTCGCGCTCGCTTTCCTCGTCGATGACCGCATACCAGTCATCCACTGGGGTGACGTCAAAGCCGAAGTCGTCATGTATCTCGATTTCCCAGCCTTGCTCGCGCAGCCTGGGCAGATCGTCGAGCACAAAATGCAGCCATGCCTTGTCGGTGGGCAGTTCATACATGTCGCCGGCGCTGTCGGGCAGGGCCTTGCTTTGCCGGGTAGCGACCTTGAAGCCGATGTCGTTCAGTTGCTGGCGATATTGCCGCTCCTGTTCGCCCTGGCGACGGATGCGCAGGGTTTCGGTTTCGGTGTGCTCGATGATGTCGCTCTTCTGATTGACCAGATCGCTGCCCAGGGAGCTGACCAGAATGCTGACGTTGGTGGTGCCGACCGCGTAGTGCTTGCCATAGGCGAAGGCCAGTGCCGCGCGATGCTGGATATGACGTTGCATACGCCCGTTGCGTGGCTCGTAGGCGCTGAACTCGATGCTGGCCAGGATCAGGCGCGGGATGGGTTTCAGGTCGTCGATCAGGCGCTCCGGCAGGCTGGCTTTGGGCTCGACGACCTCGCGGCTCGGCGCAACCATGGCGGCAGCGAGGGCCGGCTTGTTCAGCGGGTCCTGCAGGAAATACAGGGCCGCGACACAGTGCTTGCAGTCGTCGCGAACCGGGCAGGTGCATTTGCAGACCAGAAAGTTCTTGTAGCGATCCGGGTCCTTGAACAGCAGCGTCTGGGTGTACAGCTCGAGGCTGGAGCCGCGACAGGTCGTGCGAATGATCTGCGGGCTGGACTCTTCGAGGCTGATGCGTTTTTGCAGGGCATAGTTGTACCCCCGCTCAAGAGTCTGGGGTTTGAATAGCTGTGTCCATGCCGAGGCAAGGACTTTTTCGAGAATGGACGACACAGTTTTAGAAAGCCCTACGCCGTAGCGATGCTCAAAAGAAAGGGAGCGCAGCAGCGCTCCTGAATGCTCAAAGGGGAGACACTTTTATCAGCAAGGCCAGATTGCTGTTGTCCAGATAGATCAACTCGCCGTTCTTGACCCTGGCGGTCTGCTTCATGCGCTCGCTGCTGATCAATATGCCATGCGGGTCGAGCTGGTTGATCCAGAAATCCGCCGCGATATCGGTGAAGCGGGCGATCGCCAGGCTGACGGTGCCCTCTATCGGGAAGTGACCAAGTCGTTCCTGGCCACTGGTGACGGCCACTTTGGCCTTTTCGGTGCCGATGCTCTGTTGCCAGGCCTTTTGCAGCAGCACTTCATACTGACCGCTGCCTTGCAGCTTGCTGGCCATATCGTTCAGTGCCGGGCTGCGCTCATTGCTGGAGTCGATCCTGCGGGCGCCGGCGTTCCAGTCTTCGGGAGCGAACTGCAGCGTGGCGGCTGGCTCGCCGAGCTGGCGGAACAGGATCATTTCCACCTGATACAGGCTGTCGGCAAAAGCTGTCGGGGCGACAAGCGTCAGCAGCAGGATCAATGAACGAAACAGACGCATGGATGAATCCTTCAAGCAGTTTTCGGGGTCAGGCGCTCAAGCAGCGCTTCGATCGTATTGAAGCGCTCGTCGGGGCGCTCCATGGGGACCATGAATTTGAAGAGTGTGGCACCTTCGAATTTGTAGCGGTTGGGCTGGCCCTGGATCAGTTTGATCAGGGTCAGCGGATCAACCGGAGTATCGGCTGCAAACTCGATACGTCCACCCTGAGGCCCGGCATCGATCTTGCGGATGCCCAGCTGTTCGGCATGCAGCTTGAGCAGCGTGATGCGGATCAGGCTCTTGGTGGGTTCGGGCAGCAGGCCGAAGCGGTCGATCATCTCCACTTGCAGGTCCTTGAGACCATCTTCGTCGGCGGCATTGGCAATGCGCTTGTACAGGATCAGGCGGGTATGCACATCCGGCAGGTAGGATTCCGGAATCAGTGCCGGGACCCGCAGGTTGATTTCCGGACCGCCGCCCAGTGGCTGGTCGAGGTTCGGCTGTTCACCCTTGCGGATCGCCTTGACGGCGCGTTCGAGCATTTCCATGTACAGGGTAAAGCCTACGGCCTGGATCTGGCCGCTCTGGCCGTCGCCCAGCAGTTCGCCGGCACCGCGGATTTCCAGGTCGTTGGTGGCCAGTACAAAACCGGCACCCAGGTCCTGGGTGTTGGCGATGGCTTCCAGGCGCTTTTCGGCGTCGGGCGTGATCTGCTTGCGCGGCGGCGTGAGCAGGTAGGCATAGGCCTGGTGGTGACTGCGACCGACCCGGCCACGTAACTGGTGCAGTTGCGCCAGACCGAACTTGTCGGCGCGCTCGATGATGATGGTGTTGGCGCTGGGCACGTCGATGCCGGTCTCGATGATGGTCGAGGCAATCAGCACGTTGAAGCGCTTGTGGTAGAAATCGCTCATCACCTGTTCGAGTTCGCGTTCGCGCATCTGCCCGTGGCCGATGCCGATCCGGGCCTCGGGCACCAGTTCAGCCAGATCGGCAGCGCATTTCTCGATGGTCTTGACGTCGTTGTGCAGGTAATAGACCTGACCGCCGCGCAACAGCTCGCGCAGCAGCGCTTCCTTGATGGTCGGCTTGTTCTGCTCCATGACGAAAGTGCGCACCGAAAGTCGCCGCGCCGGAGGAGTAGCGATGATCGACAGGTCGCGCATGCCCGACACCGCCATGTTCAGCGTGCGCGGAATCGGCGTTGCGGTCAGGGTCAGGATGTCGACTTCGCTGCGCAGGGCCTTGAGCTGTTCCTTCTGGCGGACGCCGAAGCGGTGCTCTTCGTCGATGATGACCAGCCCCAGGTTTTTGATTTTTACGTCGTCTTGCAGCAGCTTGTGGGTGCCGATGACGATGTCGATCTTGCCTTCGGCCAGATCGGCGACTGCGGCGCTCACTTCCTTGGCGGACTTGAAGCGGCTCATCACCTCGACCCGCACCGGCCAGTCGGCGAAGCGGTCGCGGAAGCTGTTGTAGTGCTGCTGGGCGAGCAGGGTGGTCGGCACCAGAATCGCCACCTGACGTCCGCCATGCACGGCGATAAAGGCCGCGCGCATGGCGACTTCGGTCTTGCCGAAGCCAACGTCGCCGCATACCAGGCGGTCCATCGGCTTGGGCGCCAGCATGTCGGCGCGCACGGCTTCGATGGTGGTTTGCTGGTCCGGCGTTTCCTCGAACGGGAAGCCGGCGCTGAAAGTCGCGTAATCAGCTTTCGGGTCCTCGAAGGCATAGCCTTCGCGGGCAGCGCGGCGAGCGTAGATATCCAGCAACTCGGCGGCGACGTCGCGCACCTGTTCGGCGGCCTTGCGCTTGGCTTTCTGCCAGGTTTCCGAGCCCAGGCGATGCAGCGGTGCCATTTCGTCGTCGCTGCCGGTGTAGCGGGCGATCAGGTGCAGGTTGGCGACCGGAACGTAGAGCTTGGCGTCCTCGGCATAGGCCAGCATCAGGAATTCGGCTACCTGGTTCTCGACCTCCAGGGTCGCAAGGCCCAGGTAACGGCCAACCCCGTGATCGATATGCACCACCGGTGCGCCTTCGCGCAGCTCGGTAAGGTTCTTGATCACGGCATCGTTGTTGCCGCCGTCGGTGCGCTTCTCGCGGCGCCGACGCTGCATGACCCGCTGGCCGAACAGCGGGCTTTCGGCAACCAGTGCCAGGGCCGGTTGTTCCAGCAGCAGACCTTCGTCCAGCGGCGCGATGGTAATCGCCAGACGGTCCTTGCCGTTGACGAAATCGAGCCAGTTATCGACGGTCTTGGGGCGCAGTTTCAGGCGCTCCAGCAGTTCCAGCAAAACTTCGCGGCGTCCGGCGGATTCGGCGGTGAACAGCACGCGGCCGGGAAACTCGTCGAGAAAGGTCGACAGTGCGGCAAGCGGCTGGCTGGCCTTGGCTTCGATGGCCAGATCCGGCAAGCCTTGTGCCGGGAAGCGTTCGCGACCGACGCCGGCTTCGACATCCTGCTGGCTGGCAACGATGCGTGGCCAGCTTTTCAGGCGCGAAAAGCAGTCTTCCACCGGCAGGAACAGCTCGGCAGGCGGCAATAAAGGACGCTCCGGGTCGATGCGTCGTTCTTCGTAGCGGTTACGCACATCGTTCCAGAAGTTCTCGGCGGCCTGTTCGATGCCCGGCAGCGAGAACACCTGGGTGTCCTGCGGCAGGTAATCGAACAGGGTCGAGGTTTCCTCGAAGAACAGCGGTATGTAGTACTCGATACCGGCTGGCGTGATGCCGCTGCTCAGGTCCTGGAAGATCGGGCTGCGCCGGAAGTCCACGTCGAAGCGCTCGCGGAAGCGGGCCTTGAAGCGCGTGACTTCTTCTTTCTGCAGTGGAAATTCGCGGGCCGGCAGCAGGCGCACCGAGTCGACCTTGTCGATGGAGCGCTGGGTGTCGGGATCGAAGGTGCGCAGGGTTTCGATTTCGTCGTCGAACAGGTCGATCCGGTATGGGACCTTGCTGCCCATCGGAAACAGATCGATCAACGCGCCGCGTACCGTGAACTCGCCGTGTTCATACACCGTATCGACATAACGATAGCCGCTGGCTTCCAGGCGCGTGCGCATGGCTTCGACATCGAGCTTCTGGCCGACATCCAGCACCAGGCTGCTGCCCAGCAGGAAACGGGTCGGAGCCAGGCGATGTAGGGCCGTGGTGATCGGGACTACCAATACACCGTGATCCAGCTCCGGCAGGCTATAGAGGCTGGCGATACGCTGGGAAATGATGTCCTGGTGCGGCGAGAACAGGTCGTAGGGCAGGGTTTCCCAGTCCGGGAAATGCAGGACCGGAAGCGTCGGCGCGAAGAACTTCAGCTCCTGTTCCAGCCGCTCGGCGCTCTGGCTGTCGGCGGTCAGAAGCAGGGTGAAACGCTTGGCGGCGCTCGCGGCCTCGGCAATCGCCAGGCTCAGTGCGGCACCGGGAAGGTTGCCCCAGTGTTGTTTGCCTGCAGCAGCAGGAAGAAGCGGTAGACGCAGAACGGGCACGGAAGGTCAGACTCCAGGCGTTGCGACAGGGGCGGCGATTGTACCGGGGGAAGGTGGTGGCTGTCAGTTTTCAGGTCAGCCTGAAGCATAAAATCCCGGCACGGGGGGTTTCTTGTATATAGAGGAACAAAATGTAGTGCGCGTTGATCTGACAACGGCGCATTGCTCATAAACAAAGGCGGCGGCATAATGTAGCCCCTTTTTTCAGCCCCTACATGTGGAAGGTTCCCGTGACTCAGAAGCCCGACCAGTGTCTTGGTGAATGGATCGATCGTGAAGCGCTCGCCGAGGCGATGATTCCGCTTATCGGCCAGCTCTACCGCAATAACAATGTGGTGAGTTCGATCTATGGCCGCAGCCTGATCAATCGTTCAGTCATCGCGATTCTCAAAGCTCACCGCTTTGCCCGTCATCGCCAGTCCGATGCACTTGAGTTGTCCGTGCACGAGACTTTCCCGCTCGTCAAGGCGATGAGCGAACTTGAACTGGGTGCCGCTTCGGTGGACCTGGGCAAGCTGGCCGTGAAATTCAAGACCGAAGGCAATGGCCGTTCCGCCGAGCAGTTCGTGCGTGACGAACTGGCCAGCGTTGTCGGCAAGAAAAACGCCACTCCGTCCAAAGGCACCGATGTCGTGCTTTACGGTTTCGGCCGGATCGGTCGCCTGCTGGCCCGTATCCTGATCGAGAAGACTGGTGGCGGCGAAGGCCTGCGCCTGCGTGCCATCGTTGTCCGCAAAGGCGCGGAAAACGATCTGGTCAAGCGCGCCAGCCTGTTGCGTCGTGACTCGGTACATGGTCCGTTCGACGGCACCATCACCATCGACGAAGCCAACAGCACCCTGACTGCCAACGGCAACCTGATCCAGATCATCTACGCCAAGAACCCTGCCGAGGTGGATTACACCCAGTACGGTATCAAGGACGCCCTGCTGGTGGACAACACCGGTGTATGGCGCGATGCCGACGGCCTGGGCCAGCACCTTGCCTGCCCGGGTATCGACCGCGTCGTTCTGACTGCGCCTGGCAAAGGCAAGCTGAAGAACATCGTGCACGGTATCAACCACGGTGAAATCACCGCTGACGACAAGATCGTTTCCGCTGCTTCCTGCACCACCAACGCCATCGTGCCGGTGCTCAAGGCAGTCAACGACAAGTTCGGTATCGTCAACGGTCACGTTGAAACGGTTCACTCGTACACCAACGACCAGAACCTGATCGACAACTTCCACAAGGGCGATCGTCGTGGCCGTAGCGCCGCGCTGAACATGGTCATCACCGAAACCGGTGCTGCCACTGCTGCTGCCAAGGCGCTGCCTGAACTGGCTGGCAAGCTGACCGGCAACGCTATCCGCGTTCCGACGCCGAACGTTTCCATGGCCATTCTCAATCTCAACCTTGAGAAAGCGACCAGCCGTGAAGAGATGAACGAGTACCTGCGTCACATGGCGCTGCACTCGGACCTGCACAAGCAGATCGACTTCGTGAACTCGCTGGAAGTGGTTTCTACCGACTTCGTCGGTTCGCGTCACGCCGGTGTAGTGGATGGCGAAGCAACCATCGTCAACGATAACCGCGTTGTGCTGTACGTCTGGTACGACAACGAATTCGGTTACAGCTGCCAGGTTGTTCGCGTCATGGAAGATATTGCCGGCGTCAACCCGCCAGCGTTTCCACAGTAATAGCAATTGCCCGGTCTGACCGGGCAGTTCTGCAAACGGGCCGAATCCTGTAGCCACAGGTTCGGCCCGTTTTGTTTTTGGGATGGCTTGAAGCCTGAGCGTTATCTCTGACAGGATTACTGCCGGAGAGCGTACGACTCTTCTTGCGACTGATGGAGCAGTGCCCGATGAGCAACAGTTCGGCGATGGACAATTCGCAGAAGCAACTCAAAAGCAGTTTCCTTTTGTTGTTCCTGACGATCTTCATCCCTTTTGGCCTGGGCCACTTCGTCTCCTACATGTTCCGCACCGTCAATGCCGTGATTTATGTCGACCTGCAGGCTGACCTGAATCTGCCTGCCAGCAGTCTGGGCTTGTTGACGGGAGTCTATTTCCTGACCTTTGCCGCGGCGCAGATCCCGCTGGGCGTCATGCTCGACCGTTACGGCCCGCGCAGTGTGCAGGCGCCCATGCTGTTGCTTGCCGTGCTGGGTTCGGTGATCTTCAGCCTGTCCAGTACCGAGGCGGGTTTGTTGCTCGGACGTGGTCTGATCGGGCTCGGCGTTGCCGGATCGTTGATGAGTGCCATCAAGGCCTGCGCCATCTGGTTGCCGCCCGAGCGGTTGCCTCTGAGTACGGCGTGCCTGCTGTCGATTGGCGGGCTCGGCGCCATGGCTTCCACCACACCCTTGCACGTGTTGCTCAACTGGATCAGCTGGCGCGAGGCGTTTCTGATTCTGGCGCTGCTGACTTTCTGTGTCGCCGTGATCATTCATTTCAGTGTGCCCCGCAGCTACGAGTCCAGGAATACGCGCTACGCCGATATGTTTGCCGCCGTAGGCAGGCTTTATTCGTCATGGACTTTCTGGCGTCTGGCGCTGTACTCGGTCTTCGCCCATGCCATTTACATGTCGGTGCTGTCGTTGTGGATGGGGCCGTGGTTGCGAGATATGGCCGGCCTGAGCGATTCCGCGATGGCCAGTGTGCTGCTGTTCGGCACGGTTGCGATGGTTGCCGGCTCCCTGGCGTTTGGCGTCATTACCGATTACCTGCGCCGCTTCGGCGTGCAGCCGATCATGGTCTGCGGCAGCGGTATGCTGGTCTTTATTGTGTTCCAGATACTCATGGCCAGCGGCTTGCCGGTTTCGCCCTATCTGATTGCCATGGGCTTCAGCTTTTTCGGCACCTCGACCACCATGAACTACGCCATCGTGGCCCAGTCGGTGGCACCTGATCTGGCAGGGCGAGTGAGTTCGTCCTTCAATCTGCTGGTGTTCGTGCTGGCGTTTTTCCTGCAATGGCTGATGGGGATCGTGCTGAATCTATGGCCTGTGGGCGAGGGCGCCGGGCATCCGGTCGAGGCTTATCAGTGGTCGCTGGGCCTGATGATTGCCTTGCAGTTGCCGGGTTTGCTGCTGTGGTTGAGCTTCAAGCCATGGAAGACAAACGTCTGAAAATGAAATGCCCCGGCACGGGCCGGGGCATCTCTTTGTGGCTTGACGCGCTGAATCAGGCGGTGGCGGCAGCGCCCGGAGCTTGCAGTTGCTGCCCGCCCTTGCGGAACAGCACCAGCGTTGCGATCAGGCCCAGGATGGCCGCGCCGGTCAGCCAGATACCAGGTGCGGCCTTGTTGTCCAGCACATGGATCAGGTAAGTACAGGCCGCTGGCGTGAAGCCGCCAAAGGTCGCGGTCGCCAGGCTGTAGGCCAGGGAGAAACCGGTGGTGCGGACCTCTACAGGCATGATTTCGGTCAGGGCCACGACCATGGCGCCGTTATACGAGCCGTACAGGAACGAGAACCACAATTCGACCATCAGCAGGTTGCCGAAGCTCGGGTGTGCGACCAGCCACGACAGGGCAGGGTAGGCAGTGGCGATGGCCAGTACGGTTGCGGCTATCAGTAGCGGCTTGCGGCCGATCCGGTCGGAAAACGAACCCATGATCGGCAGCCAGATGAAGTTGGACAGGCCCACGCAGACGGTAACCAGCAAACTGTCGAGGTCCGACAGATGCAGCTCGTTCTTGCCGAAGGTCGGGGTGTAGGCGGTGATCAGGTAGAACGACACGGTGGTCATGACCACCAGCGCCATGCCGCCCAGCACCAGGCCGAAGTTCTGGCTGATCGAGCGCACGACTTCCTTCAGGTCCGGACGATGGGTGCGCGCCTCGAATTCAGGCGACTCCTCCAGCGAGCGGCGGATGATGAAAATGGCCGGTACGATCAGGCAGCCCACCAGGAACGGCACGCGCCAGCCCCATTCACCCATTTGATCCGGGCTGAGCCAGTGGTTGAGGCCGACGCCCAGCAGGCCGGCGAAAACCACCGCGGCCTGTTGGCTGGCGGATTGCCAACTGACGAAGAAGCCTTTGCGGCCCGGCGTGGAAATTTCCGCCAGATAGACCGAAACGCCACCCAGTTCCACGCCGGCGGAGAAGCCCTGCAAGAGGCGTCCCAGCAGGACCAGCAACGGTGCGGCAACGCCCAGTGTTGCGTAGCCCGGAACGCAGGCGATCAACACGGTCCCCATCGCCATCAAGGCCAGGGTGATGATCAGCCCCTTGCGACGACCGTGGCGGTCAATGTAGGCACCGAGGAAAATCGCACCCAGCGGGCGCATCAGGAAGCCAGCACCGAAAGTGGCCAGCGAAAGCATCAGGGACGCGAATGCGCTGTCGGAAGGGAAGAAGGTCTTGGCAATGGCCGTGGCGTAAAAGCCATAGACCATGAAATCGTACATTTCAAGAAAATTGCCGCTGACAACGCGAAAAATCGCCTTGCCTTTGCCTGTGTTTGAGGCCATTGGAAATACTCACTTAGGCTGTCTAACTAGGGGATCCGTTGTATTTATGTCCTGTTTTGTACTGGCGAAGGCTCAAGCCCGCACCTGATACATAATTGTAACCATATGTGTAAATGATCCCGAAAACAACCTTCAGTCATGTGAGAGTCGTTTGCGCAGCCTGTGGGATGCAGTACTGCATGAGGTATTTGTTTATGCCGTCGCGAGGGGATGTATGGCTTTAGCTCATTGAAATAGCGCCCGCTTGCCGGGCAGCCATTCAAACAAGTGAGCTGGATTTCATATGACTATTGCATTCGATGTTGCCGAACAATTTGCCGCACGTCCCACCTTGCGCGGGGTCGCCCTTGCCACCTTGCGCCAGGGGTTGAGCGAGCTGTATCCAAGGTTGCAGATCGATCCGCAGGCTGCGGTCGTTTCCCGGATCACGCCGGCTATGGGTTCTTCACCGGCCACGAGTGTCGAGGTCGGCAGCCTTCTCGATTGCCTGCTGGAAAATTTCACGGCTCAAGCCACGGTGAAATGGACCCGTGAGCAAACGGGCCTGCTCGCCGCTGCGGGTGACTCATACCCGTTGCCTGTCAATATGTTCAATATCGGCGTGCTGATGAACCGGCTGATTCTCGGTCTGTTCGAGAACGTCCAGCAGGCCCTGACCAATTACTGGAGTGAGTCCAGAGACGAAAGTGTCGATGGCCGCAGTCGTTGGGCCTGGCTGACGGAGCGCGTCAGGCAGAAACTGCTCGACGATCTGGCCGCGACAACGCCTCCGCGCCCGGTCGATGCCGAGGCTCGGGAGTGGTTGCGCACTGTAGCCCTGTTTCCGCAAAAGGCCGACCGCGAGCGCAGAGGTACAGGTCAGGCGCCTTCGCGGGCCTGTCTTGTCAGCCTGCATATCAGTAGTCCGGATGTCGTTTCGGTGTTACTGCCAGCACTGGTCATTTTCAGTGATCGGCACGCTCATGGGCGGGTCTTGATGTATCAGGTTTCGGGAAACTGTCAGGTCTGGCCGTCGCTTAGATCCTGGGAGCAAAGCCTGAGTGGATTGCTCAGTGGCCATGTCGAGACAGGCGATGTGCAATGGACGGCCCATGAGCCGCAGGAGAATATTTTCGGCGTCCTGATCCAGGCAATCCTGGAAAACCAGCTGACGGGTGTGCAAGGCCTCAAGGCTCAGCGGGTCTATAACCTTGATGCCCTGGAGCATTCGCTGGCAGCACTGACTGATGTCTGTGCGCTTTTCGGGCTGAGCGATGTGTCAGCGAAGCTGGGCATTGATCGTTTGCCCCGCTGGATGAAGAACGCCCAAGAGGCGGATCGCAGCGAGTACAGCCGCCTGATAGGTGATCTGGCGGTGGCCCAGAAACGCTCCAATGGAAAGTCCTTCAATGAAGGACTGCCGCCGATACTGGAGTTCGCTTCGCGATCCCTGGCAGTCGCCATTGCTCAGGACCACCTGGATGGCGTGGACTTTTTGCCCCGGCAGATTCAAGTGCGCATCGACAGGGTCGCGGCGGCAACGGTGGCCGGCGGCGGCGAGCCTTTTGCGGTGGGAAGCATTGATCCGCTGTACCTGACATTGCCCGAGTTTGCCCTGGAAAACCTCTCTGGCCTGCCCGTAGGAGAAATCACCGTGCAGCGCACGGATGGCAAACCATTGCCGCACTGGCTAACGGCGGATTATCTGAAGCAACTGACCGTACGTGTCGATATTGGCCAGGTCTATCCGGACCTGCTCAAGCGCTATCTGGTTACTGATACTGCCGAAGCGCAGCGGCGTCAGGCTCTGTTCGCCGATCAATTGCGCCTGCAATTGCCGTTGCAGGCGCTGGAGCAGAAGATCAAGGGTGAACTGAGCCTCAAAGGCTATCAGTCGGTCTGCGCAATCATGCAAAGCGTCGTGGCCGAACGCTGTGTCGGGCCCCGGCCAATTGTGCTGCGGCCCCTGGCTTTCGTTCGCCGCGCAGGCCAGCAAGCTGACGTGGTGAGCAATATGTTCGTCATCGGTCCACAGGACACGACTGCCGGCCCGCATCTGTTGTATCGACCCTTTGCCCGCTCGCCGCTGATCGAGTTTGCCGACTGGCCGGCGCTGCTGGCGGCGGTCAGGCGGCCCGGAACATTGCAGAACGACATACTGGCCTGGCTGAGTGACGCTGCGCGTCCGGTTTACGCCCATGGTGGTTTTGACGAGCCGCATATCACCCGTTTTGGCCTGGGCTCGGAGTTCGCCCCGCTGGAAAAACCGCTGCCTGCGGTGCTGGGTACCGAGGTGGTCGATGGTGACATCATGCAGGCCTTGTTCAATGCCAATGCACGGGCACTGATCGAGCTGGCTGACCGCAATGCCGTATCGAATGCCGAGAGCCGCTGGGCGTTTTTCAAGGAAGGCGGCTGGTTGTTGCTCAATACCGTGTTGCCGCTGCTCAGCGGGCCGGCGGCCAATGCCCTGTGGCTGGTGCAGTTGTTGTCCAGTATCAACCAGCAACTGACTGCGCCTGAAGAGGGCGCAACACAGCTGGCCGAATTGCTGCTCAATATCTCGCTGGTATTGCTGCATTACGGTGTTTCCACTGATGCGCTGGTTTCGATGAGTTTGCTGGCGCACGATCAAACAGCGCTGGAACCGGTAGTGGCTGCGGATTCCGTACCGGTTCATCAGGCTCCCGCCAGCTTTAAAACCGCGCTGGGCGATACCCGCACGGTTCTCGATTTTTCCTGGTCGCAACCGGAAAGTCGGCTGACCGAAACGCAACGTCGGGCGTTGGAAGCCTTCAAGGTCCGCTCGGTAGCACTGGCCGGTGCGCCGGTTGCAGCGGGGGAATATGCAGGTCTCTACAGCCACAATGACATCTGGCTGGCCAGGGTCGGTAGCGACCTGTTTCGGGTCCGGGTCGAAGAGGGCGAGGTCCGGGTCGTGGGGTTCTATGACCCGGCCTTGACGGGGCCGTGGCTCAAGCGTGCCGGGCAGGACTGGCGTCTGGATTTGTCACTGCATCTGCGCGGTGGCGGACCGAAGAAAAACATTCGCCTGCTGGCCGAGCAGAATGCCGCCAACATGGCTCGTATCAATCAGAGTCTGGATCAGCTCGATCAGCGCGAGATGGAACTGGTGGACAGGATTCTGGGTTATCACGCGCATTTGAATACCGCCACCGGTGAAGTGCGACAGCTGTTTTTCGATCGTCTGGAAAGTACCCTGGGCGAAGAAGTCGACGTGTTGAAGCAGCGTATCGATCTGTGGCAGCAACTGAGAGCCGGTGATCGGCCGGCCGAGCGTAACAGGGCGCAGCGGATCGTGTTGGTAACTGCCCACCTGGAGCTTCTTGAAGGTCGGTTGGCGGCGGATGACTCGAGGATTGCCAATACTGCCCTGGCGAAAATGACCGAGGCGGGAGGCCTGGCCTCGCAGAAAAACGTCGAGATTTACCTGAGCATGTTCAAGTCGTTGGTGATCAGGCAGGAAAAAGGCGTTCACTG
Source organism: Pseudomonas cichorii (assembly GCF_003700275.1). Taxonomy (GTDB): domain Bacteria; phylum Pseudomonadota; class Gammaproteobacteria; order Pseudomonadales; family Pseudomonadaceae; genus Aquipseudomonas; species Aquipseudomonas cichorii_B. Next base: position 105,132 of record NZ_RBRE01000013.1, read on the forward strand.
GTCGCAGATCCGCGAGTCGCTATGGGAGCAAGTGCGCGCGCTGCCTAAAGTGGGCGAGGAAATCTGGCGTCAGCAGGTCATGGCGGCGTATGAGAGCAAAATCTTCTGCAGTCTGGAGTGGAAAATCCAGCGCATGATGTCGGTTCTGGAACTGTGTTTCAGCAAGGAACACATGATGGATGCCGATGAGCTTCGCGCTTTCAAGGACGTGCGGACAGATATTGACTTGAATAATGCATTTGCCTCGCATGCCGAGCTGGAAAAACCCAACAGCTACTCGTTGACCGAGCAGATTGATGTGCTGGAAAGCACTCTGCGGGAGTACCAGAAGACCAGAGGGGTTGCTGATGATGTCGATGTGGCGAAATTTGCCCCGGAACAGGCCGGTTATCTGGAGACGTTCAAGGCCGAGTTGAACGAGTTGTGCGAGCTGACCCAGACCCGGCTGGCACAACTGATCCAGGAGAATGTCGAGCCTCCACCGGTCGTGGTCGAGCATATGCCGCGTTTCGAGCAGCCGTCCAAGCGCGTCATCCGGACCCGCAATCATCGCTCCTTTGTCGGGCAGGTCCGCCAGGGTGAGCGGAGTTTCCCCGGCGAAGTCGCCGATATCAAGAATGCGCTGACTGGCAAGGTGATCAGTTCATGGCACCGCCATTCGGATGGCCAATGGGTGGAGATCCAGACCGAAAGCCCTGAAAGACCCGCTCCCAGTGTTCGCTCGACATCGCCGGGTGAGCTGCAAAAACGTGCCCAGGCGTCGCTGCAGGAAGTGGAACAGGCGCTCGACAAGGCTCGTCTGCAGTCGACGCGCAACTATGAGCCCGAGGACGTCGAGGATATTCTTGTCCTCAGGGCCGACAAGCTGACTGCGCTTGCCGAACAGATGAGCGACCGGGCAACGTCTGCCCAGACGCCCGCCGAGCTTTCTCTGGCGCTGGCCAGAACGGCGACACAATTGCGTGAGGCCGCTGCCCGTCTGACTGCCGAGGGCCGCAGCCTGCGTATTTCGATGATCAAGGCCCAGCCACCGACGGCGGCACGCATCAGCTATCTGCATCGCCAGGGCGAAATCAATATCTCCAGTTTCAATGGCAGAAAAAACATATCGGGTGCCAGGCAGGATGATTTTCTTCAGGAGTTTGCGATTCGTGACAAGGACAACCGGTTATTGTGGTGGGCGCATTTTCACTACAGAAATGAAACGGACAGTGCTCAAGCGTTTACCGCCGCTCATCTGAAACTGCCCGAGCAGCGGCTGCTTGGTTACAAGTCATTGATCAAGGACTCGGGAGGCGCGAAGGACGTGGTCAATATTTATCGCAGCGCCATCGGCAAGGACATCGCTCAGCGGTTGTTTCTGGTGCTGACACCATGAGTATGCGGCAACCGGCTTGGCTGCGCGTCGGTGTGTATGGGCTTTTTTCCAGCGCCATGCTCGGCTGTGATGCGGGCCCGGTCCTGGAGAATTTCGGTGGGCCGACCATGGGCAGCGGTTATTCGGTCAGTTATGTACGCCACGCTGGCCAGCCGGATGCCCGGGTGGTTCAGCCGGAGGTCGAGGCAATACTGGCCGAGGTCGATCAGCAGATGTCCACCTGGCGCAACGACTCGGATATCGAGCGTTTCAATGTCCTGCCGGCCAACAGTTGCCAGTCCATGCCGCCCGCGGTGCTGGAACTGGTTCGTGTCGGTGAGCATCTGTCCCGTGAAACGGATGGCGCTTTCGATCTGACCGTCCTGCCGCTGCTGAACCTGTGGGGCTTTGGCCCCCAGTCCCGCGGCGAGCAGGTGCCGACTGCCCGGCAACTGGCCCGGACTCTGGAGCGGGTAGGGTATCGACACCTGAGTATCGAGGGCCAGCGCCTGTGCAAGGATGCCGCGGTGGAAGTGGACCTGAGCAGCATGGCGGCCGGTTATACGGTTGATCGTATCGGCAGTCGCCTTGAAGAGCTGGGCGTGCATGACTATCTGGTGCAAGTTACTGGCGAACTGAAGACCCGGGGGCGCAAGCCCGATGGTTCGGCGTGGCGAGTGGCCCTGGAAGCGCCTCGCGACGATCAGCAGGTCGCGCAGAAAATCTTCGCCCTGGATGGTTGTGGCGTTTCGACTTCAGGCGACTATCGGCACTATTTCGAGCGCGAAGGGCGTCGCTATGCGCATACCCTCAATGCCTTGATTGGCACCCCGGTCGATCATGATCTGGCATCGGTGTCGGTGATTCATCCGTCGGCATTGATGGCAGACGGCTTATCGACGCTATTGTTGATCATGGGTGCCGAACGCGGCTGGGATTACGCACAACAGCACCGGATTGCTGCTTTTTTTGTGATTCGCGCCGATAAGCGTTTTATCATTCGCAGCAATCCGGCGTTCGATCAGCTGTGTAACGTGCCCGCGCAGTGAGTTTCGGGCAGGAAAGTCGATCAGGCCGAACAGACAAAAGTGGCCTTCAACGCGACCAAGGGGTAATGTTCGCCTCCTTAGTGCAGCGCTAGACTGCGCCCCGTGTTTTAGCCAGAGGCGCCAGAGTGGCGCCTCGGTATGTTCTAAAGGAGTACGCATGGCTGTCTACAACTACGACGTAGTGGTATTGGGTTCCGGCCCAGCCGGAGAAGGTGCGGCGATGAATGCCGCCAAGGCGGGGCGCAAGGTCGCCATGGTCGACAGCCGTCGGCAAGTCGGCGGCAACTGCACTCACCTGGGCACAATTCCTTCCAAGGCATTGCGTCATGCGGTCAAGCAGATCATCCACTTCAACACCAACCCGATGTTCCGCGCCATTGGCGAGCCGCGCTGGTTTTCGTTTCCGGATGTGTTGAAGAACGCTGAAATCGTCATCTCCAAGCAAGTGGCCTCGCGTACTGGCTACTATGCCCGCAACCGTGTCGACGTGTTCTTCGGCACCGGCAGTTTTTCCGACGAAAACAGCATCGACGTGGTATGCGCCAACGGTGTCGTTGAGAAGCTGGTGGCCAATCAGGTCATCATTGCGACCGGCTCGCGCCCTTATCGTCCTGCCGATATCGATTTCAGCCACAAGCGTATCTACGATAGCGACACCATCCTCAGCCTCGGCCATACCCCGCGCAAGCTGATCATCTATGGCGCTGGCGTGATCGGTTGCGAATATGCCTCGATCTTCAGTGGTCTGGGTGTTCTGGTCGAACTGGTGGATAACCGCGACCAGTTGCTCAGCTTCCTGGATTCGGAAATTTCCCAGGCGCTGAGTTATCACTTCAGCAACAACAACGTGATGGTTCGCCATAACGAAGAGTACGAAAAGGTCGAAGGCCTGGATAACGGTGTGATCCTGCACCTCAAGTCCGGCAAGAAGATCAAGGCCGACGCCTTGCTCTGGTGTAATGGCCGTACCGGCAACACCGACAAGCTGGGGCTGGAAAACATCGGCCTGAAGGCCAACGGTCGTGGGCAGATCGAAGTCGACGAGAACTACCGCACCAGCGTTCCGACCATCTACGGCGCGGGCGATGTGATCGGCTGGCCGAGCCTGGCCAGTGCCGCTTATGACCAGGGTCGTTCGGCTGCGGGCAGCATGGTCGACAACGGTAGCTGGCGTTACGTCAACGACGTGCCGACCGGGATCTACACGATTCCCGAGATCAGTTCGATCGGCAAGAACGAACATGAACTGACCCAGGCCCGAGTGCCTTACGAAGTCGGCAAGGCGTTCTTCAAGGGCATGGCCCGTGCGCAGATTTCCGGTGAGCGGGTCGGCATGCTGAAGATCCTGTTCCACCGCGAAACCCTGGAAGTCCTGGGCGTGCATTGCTTCGGTGACCAGGCTTCGGAAATCGTGCACATCGGTCAGGCGATCATGAACCAGGAAGGCGCGGCGAATACCATCAAGTATTTCGTCAACACCACCTTCAACTACCCGACCATGGCCGAAGCCTATCGGGTAGCCGCCTACGATGGTCTGAACCGGCTTTTTTAAGCGGCTCCGGCCGGTGGCCTGAGCCGGCCGGGGAGACCGATTTCAGCGATTCTCGAGGGTGGCGCTGGCCAAACCGGGAAAGTCTGTAATCAGGCTGTCTACGCCGAAGTCGGCGAGCCTGCGCATCAGTGCAGGTTCGTTGACGGTCCATACCGACACATGCAGACCCTGGCGTTGTGCTTTCTGCAGGCGCTCCGGGGTACACAGCGTCCAGTTCAATGCCAGAATCCCGCAACCGTAATTCTGCGCGACCTTCAACGGATCGAGCCAGGCATATTCGGCAACCAGCCCACGGCTGATGTCCGGCGTCAGTTCCGCTGCGGCGCGCAAGACTTCGCGGGAGCTGGACGTGATGGTCACCTTGTCCAGCAGACCATGGCGCTGAACCATTTCGCGAATCGCCAGCACGGTATTCGCAGCGCGAGTGCGTGAAGCACTTTTGACTTCCAGTTGCCAGTGCTCGAAATCGCACTGCTCAAACAATTGCTCCAGACGCGGGATCGGGCATGGCGTGATCCAGCCGGGCCCCCCCTTGCGAGCGTCATAGGTCACCAGATCGGCAGCCACATGTTCATTGACCTTGCCGCGTCGATCCGTGGTGCGCTTGAGGGTCGGGTCGTGAATGACCATCAGCTCGCCGTCGCGGGACAGGTGCAGATCCAGTTCGCAGCGGCGTACGCCGTGCTTGAGGCATTCCTGAAAGCTGGTGAGAGTGTTTTCCGGTGCTTCGCCCTTGGCGCCGCGATGGCCGTAGATAAGGGTCACATTTACTCCTGGCCTTGAAGGCGCCAATTACATGTGTGTGAGGTGTGCAAAAGGAATGCGCTCAGGCCTTGGGCGGACTGTCCTGTTCCAGGGCCTGACGGCGTTGCTGGGCCTGGCGTTGCAGGACGTGGCGCGCCAGCAACTGACGCTGGGCGTCGGGCAGGTCGACGAATTCGGTGCCGATATCGAACTCGCCGTTTTCCAGAGTGTTGCAGTGAATGACAATGGCGCTCAGCATCAGGCCGGCAGCCTGGGGCATCAATACCATCTTGATCGACAGCTTCTCGCCGGGGCTGTAGCTCTGGTGTGAAGTAAACAGCAGGCCGCCCTCGGAAAGCTTCACCGGTTGCGGTGCGCCCAACTTGCCCAGGGCAGTATGGGCAACCACCCGGCCCAGCAGGTCGATGCGCTTGTTCAGCGACTTGAGAAAACTGTTCAGCACCCGGTCACGCTCGTCGAGCTGACGCAGCAGGTGCTGGGACTCGAACTCGCTGACATGCAGTTCGCTGAGCAGGTCGAACAGCGCCGAAGTGTCACGCATGGCTTCCTGGCTGGCCTGGTCTGCTAGAGACAGAGGGTTAATTTCCAGTGCGACGCTGTCTTCGATACGGTAGTATTCGCGGCGTTCTTCTTCATCTAATGTCGACATGGCGAACCCATGGTAGCTGCTGTGGTCAGAGAGTTTCGAGTGTAAAGCTGCACATCAAGGCCCGCCACACGGACGTCCCCATTCCTGCGAACAATTCCCTAATGTTCAGACCTCTTTTTGTTTTCATCGGCACACGTTACACCCGTGCAAAACGACGTAACCATTTTGTTTCCTTCATTTCCCTGACTTCCATCATCGGCCTGGCGCTTGGTGTAGTGGTGATGATAGTCGTGTTATCGGTCATGAATGGCTTCGATCACGAAATGCGTACCCGCGTGCTGGGCATGGTGCCCCACGCCACCATCGAATCCGGCGAACCGATCAGCAACTGGCAGGGTCTGGCCGCTAAGGTCCAGGAAAACCCGCAGGTTCTGGCGGTAGCGCCATTCACCCAGATGCAGGGCTTGCTGACCCATGAAGGCAAGGTCCAGAAGGTGCTGCTCAACGGTATTGACCCGGCGCAGGAGCGCAAGGTTTCGATCATCGACAACTTTGTCAAACAGGGCAAACTCGACAGCCTTGCACCCGGCAGTTTCGGCATCGTGATCGGCGACAAGGCCGCCACCAAGCTGGGAGTCGGCATCGGCGACAAGCTGACCTTCGTCGCTCCGGAAGTCACGCTCACGCCGGCCGGCATGTTTCCGCGCATGAAGCGTTTCGAGGTGGTCGGCATCTTTCACGTCGGTGCCGGCGAGCTGGATGGCTATCTGGGCCTGACCAACCTCGACGACCTGGGGCGTATGCACCGCTGGAAGCCTGAGCAGGTTCAGGGCCTGCGCCTTAAGTTCGACGACCTGTTCGCTGCGCCGCGTACTTCCTGGGAAATCGCCCAGAAGCTGGGCGAGAACAACTTCTACTCGCGTGACTGGACCCGCACCCACGGCAACCTGTATCAGGCGATCCGCATGGAAAAGGCCATGATCGGCCTGCTGTTGCTGCTGATCGTTGCAGTGGCGGCGTTCAACATCATTTCCACGCTGGTCATGGTGGTCAACGACAAGAAGGGCGATATCGCCATCCTGCGCACGCTGGGCGCCACCCCAAGACAGATCATGGCCATCTTCATGGTCCAGGGTTCGGTGATCGGTGTGGTCGGAACCGTGATAGGCGCGGCGGTGGGCATTCTCGCGGCGCTCAATGTCAGTTCGGCGATTTCGGCGCTAGAAGGTCTGCTCGGCCACAAGTTTCTCAATGCCGACGTCTATTTCATCGATTATCTGCCTTCGCAACTGATGGCCCAGGACGTGTTCCAGGTCTGCGGCGCTGCGTTGGTCCTGAGTTTCCTCGCCACCCTGTATCCAGCCTGGCGTGCGGCGCGCACCCAGCCTGCGGAGGCGTTACGTTATGAGTGAGTCGGGCATGTTGGACAAAGCAGTATTGAGTTGCCGCAACCTGGGTAAATCCTACGAGGAAGGCCCGGAATCGGTCGTGGTGTTGTCGGGTTTGCAGCTTGAGTTGCATCCGGGCGAGCGGGTGGCGATCGTCGGCAGTTCGGGGTCGGGCAAGAGTACCTTGCTCAACCTGCTCGGTGGCCTGGATACGCCTTCCGAAGGCAGCGTCTGGCTGGCCGGGGAAGAGCTGTCGGCGCTGGGTGAAAAGGCCCGTGGCCTGCTGCGCAACCGGGCGCTGGGTTTCGTTTACCAGTTCCACCATCTGTTGCCGGAGTTCACCGCTCTGGAGAACGTCTGCATGCCGCTGTTGATCGGCAGTACGCCGATCCCGGAAGCCCGCCAGCGCGCAACCGCCTTGCTGGAGCGCGTAGGCCTCGGCCATCGTCTGGCGCACAAACCGGCGGAACTGTCCGGTGGCGAGCGGCAGCGGGTGGCAATTGCCCGTGCGCTGGTCAACCAGCCAGGGCTGGTGATGCTCGATGAGCCGACCGGCAACCTCGATCATCACACGGGCCAGGGCATTCAGGACCTGATGCGTGAACTGAGCACTTCGTCGCGTACGGCGTTCCTGGTGGTGACCCACGACATGAACCTGGCCCGGCAGATGGACCGTATCCTGCGCCTGGAAGACGGTCGTCTGGTCGCAGGCTGATTGACCCGCCCCGACGCAAGCCATCGCGTCGGGGTCTTCACTTTTTTCTACGGTGCTCCGCGAATGTTCAGACCGTTATCCATCTTCATCGGCGCGCGCTACACCCGCGCAAAACGCCGCAAAAGCTTTATCTCTTTCATCTCGATGACCTCGATGATCGGTCTGGCGCTGGGCGTGCTGGCCATGATCGTGGTGTTGTCGGTGATGAACGGTTTCCAGCGGGAAATGAGCTCGCGGATTCTCGGCATGGTGCCGCATGCGGTGATTGCCGGGGTCAAGCCGGTGGACGACTGGAAACCGCTGGCCGAAGCGGCCTTGAAGAACCCGGAAGTCACGGCGGCCGTGCCGTTCACTGAAATGGAAGGCATGCTGTCCTACAAGGGCTCCATGCAGCCGATTCAGGTCAGCGGCGTCGATCCTGCGCTTGAGCATGAAGTCTCGATCGTGACCCGGCATATCACCCGCGGCAATCTGCAGGACCTGAAACCGGGCGAGTTCGGCGTGGTGCTGGGCGATATCACTGCCCGGCGCTTTCGCTTGAGCGTGGGTGACAAGCTGACCCTGATCGTCCCGGAAGTCAGCAACGCGCCGGGCGGCATCACGCCGCGTCTGCAGCGCCTGACCGTGGTAGGTGTGTTCAAGGTCGGCGCCGAGCTTGATGGCTCGATGGCGTTGATCAACATTGCCGATGCCGCGCAGATGCAGCGCTGGCAGCCCAATCAGGTGCAAGGCGTGCGTCTGGCCCTGAAAGACCTGTACAAGGCGCCGCAGGTATCGGCCGCCATTGCTACGGGGCTGGGCGCCGATTATCGTGCCGATGACTGGACCCACACTCAGGGCAGTCTGTTCAGCGCCATGAAAATGGAAAAGACCATGATAGGCCTGCTGTTGCTGATGATCGTTGCGGTGGCGGCGTTCAATATCATCGCGACCCTGATCATGGTGGTGAACGACAAGGGCGCGGACATCGCGATCCTGCGCACCATCGGCGCCACGCCGCGGCAGATCATGGCGATCTTCATGGTCCAGGGCACGGTGATCGGTATCGTCGGCACCCTGATCGGCGGCGTGCTTGGGGTGATCGCGGCCTTGAACGTCAGCAGTATCGTCGGCTGGTTCGAGCGGGTCAGCGGCCAGCACGTGTTCAGCTCCGATGTGTATTTCATCAGCAATCTGCCTTCCGAACTGCAAGGCGGGGATGTGTTGCTGATCTGCAGCGCCGGTTTCATTCTGAGCTTCCTGGCCACCATCTACCCAGCATGGCGCGCTGCGCAGGTTCAGCCGGCTCATGCATTGCGCTATGAATAAATTCACCCGTGAGGGAGCGAATTCATTCGCTAAGAGCGTGTAAATTCACAGGTCAGGTGTTGCCTGGAATGGCCTCTTCGCGCATGAATCCGCTCCTGCCGGGGGGCTGAACTCAATCAGAAAGCGCGTCACTCCCCCGGCTGATTCACACCTGATCGACCCGCCATGGGCACGGACAATCGATTGGCTGATTGCCAGTCCAAGCCCCGCATGTTCACTGCTCTCCTGACGCGCCGGATCAGCCCGATAGAAACGGTCGAACAGGCGCGACAGGGCTTCGGGTGCTATGTCAGTGCCATTGTTCTCCACGCTTAGCGCAACCCCGCTGGGCAATTCGTGCAGGTCGATCTTCACGTAGCCGCCTGCCTGGGTGAAGCGCAGGGCATTATCCAGCAGGTTGGAAAGCACCCGGCGCAGTAAAGTCCGGTCCCCATGCAGGGTCGCCTGGCCTTGCCGTGACAGGCCGATACGCTTTTCTTCTGCCAGTGGCGCAAAGAACTCCAGTACTACGTCGACTTCTTCTTGCAGCTCCAGCCTGTCAAATGTCGGCGTCAGCAGGCCGTGTTCGGCCTTGGCCAGAAACAACATGTCATTGACCATCTGCGCCATGCCTTGCAGCTCTTCGAGATTGCCCGCCAGCGCATCGCGATAGTCTTCAAGAGCGCGTGGTCGGGTCAGGGTCACCTGAGTGTGGGTCAGCAGGTTGGACAGGGGCGTGCGCAGCTCATGGGCAATGTCGGCGGAAAATGCCGACAGGCGCTGAAAGCCATCGTCCAGCCGGGCCAGCATGGCATTGAAGGCACGGGGCAGTTCGGCCAGTTCGCTGGGCATGCCGGTTTCCGGCAAGCGGGTGGTCAGGGAACTGGCGCAAACCCCGGCTGCGATGCGGCTCATGCGGTGCAGCGGCTTCAATCCGCTGCGCGTGGCCCAGGCACCCAGCAGCGCGGTGGCCAGTGCCGAAAGTCCGACGGTCAGCCAGATCAAATGCTGCATGCGTTGCAGGAAGTGCTGGTGATGTGTGATGTCCAGCAGCAGGGTGACCTGTGGCGAATTTGCCGACCCCGGCTGAAGAGGGGCCGTGAAGCTGCGATAGGCCGTCTGCTCGCTGTGCAGGTTATGCAGACCCGGACTCTGTTGGCGGGCTTGGGTCGTTGATGGTGTGCTGTCGAACCAGATCTGGCCGTCGGCGCTGCCGATACGTACGCTCAGGTCCGGCTGATGATGCAGGTCTGCAAGCAGGCGCACCTGACGTTCGTTGAACGCTTCACGTGTATCGACGCTGTGCAGGGTGCTGCGCAGAGTGCCCAGTCGTGCATCCAGCAGTTGTTGATCGAGTTCGACAAAGTGCGTGGCGCTGGCATGGTTGAACACTATCCCGGCAGTCAGCGACACCACGGCCGTACACGCGGCGAACAGCAATGCCAGGCGGCTGCGCAAGGAAAGTCGCTCAAGGCGCTGACGTACCGTCATGATTCGCGCTCTTCCAGCACATAGCCCATGCCGCGTACGGTGTGGATCAGCTTGTCGGGGAAATCATCATCGACTTTCAGGCGCAGACGGCGGATAGCGACCTCGATCACATTGGTGTCGCTGTCGAAGTGCATGTCCCAGACCTGCGAGGCCAGCAACGATTTGGGCAGTACTTCGCCCTGACGGCGCAGCAACAGCTCCAGCAGGGTGAATTCCTTGGCGGTCAGATCGATGCGCTTGCCACTGCGCTCGACCTGGCGGCGCATCAGGTCCAGACGCAGGTCGGCCACTTGCAGATGGGTTTGCGCAGCGCTGCCGTTACCTCTGCGCAGCAGGCTGCGGACTCTGGCCAGCAACTCGGAAAAGGCGAAGGGCTTGACCAGATAATCATCGGCGCCCAGTTCCAGGCCACGAACCCGATCCTCGATCGCATCCCGGGCGCTGAGGAACAGCACGGGCGTTTCCAGTCCCGCAGAGCGCACGGCCTCAAGAATCTGCCAGCCATCGCGGCCCGGCAGCATCACGTCGAGAATCAGCAGCGCGTAATCGCCGCTCAGCGCCAGGCTCTGGCCGATGGTGCCATCGTTTGCCAGCTCGGCATCGAAGCCGGCCTCGCTCAAGCCCTGATGCAGGTAATGACCGGTCTTCGGTTGATCTTCGACGATCAGTAATTTCATGGAGCTCTCATATGCATTGCAATCCGGGCTTTATAGCTCGCCAGCCAGTGCAAGTGTTGAAGCTGACAGCCTTGTAATCCAGGGCCAGCTCAGCCTGCGGCCGATATTGTCGCTGAAAGCCCGGTGCAAACCCTATAAACTTGCCGGGTTAATTCATGAGATTCCAGGTATCGCCATGCACCCCGCAGCCGAACACTCACCGCTGGGCAAGTCCAGTGAGTACATCGCCACCTACACGCCATCTTTGTTGTTTCCGATTCCGCGCGCTGCCAAGTGGGCCGAACTGGGGCTGACAGCTCAGACGTTGCCTTATCAGGGTGTCGATTTCTGGAATTGCTATGAGCTGTCCTGGCTGCTGCCGTCGGGCAAGCCGGTGGTGGCGATTGCCGAGTTCGCAATTCCGGCTGACTCGCCAAACATCATCGAATCCAAGTCCTTCAAGCTTTACCTCAACTCGCTGAACCAGACCTCGTTCGAGAGTAGCGATCAATTACAGGCGACGCTGGAGAAAGACCTGTCGGCAGCGGCCGGCAAGCCGGTAGGCGTGCGTATCAGCAGCCTGGCTGAAATCGAGAGTGAAGGTGTGGCGGGTTTGCCCGGCCAGTGCATCGACGAGCTGGATGTGAGCATCGCCAGCTACGACCATCCACAACCCGAACTGCTGCGCTGCGACGATTCGCGTATCGTCGAAGAAAGCCTGCACAGCCATCTGCTGAAATCCAACTGCCCTGTGACCAGTCAGCCGGACTGGGGCAGCGTGGTGGTGGAATATCGTGGCGCTGCGCTGGATCCTGCAAGCCTGCTGGCCTACATCGTCAGCTTTCGCCAGCATTCGGACTTCCACGAGCAGTGTGTGGAGCGGATCTTTCTCGACCTGCAACGCCTGCTCAAGCCTGAAAGGCTGACGGTCTATGCGCGCTATGTGCGGCGCGGCGGACTGGATATCAACCCGTATCGCAGCACCGAAGCCCTGCAAGTCGACAATCGCCGGTTGGCGCGGCAGTAGACAGAAAAGCCCGTCATCGTGACGGGCTTTTTCGTGATGGGATCAGATGCCGATATTGCCCAGGGTCTGCACGATATTGCGCAGGGTGCCGGCAATGGCGGGGTGCTCCAGCTCGAAGCGCTCCACAGCAAGGTTGACGCCATCCGACAGGCTCGCGTCCTGAGTGGCATTTTCCAGCTGAAGTCGGGTTTCGATCTGTGCCATCAATTCATGCAGATTGACGCGCTCGGCTTCGGAAAGCGGCGGGTTCTGCTCCAGTTGCTCGCGCAGGGTGTTGAGTTGTTCTTGCAGTTCGCGGGCAGGCATGGCGCGCTCCTTCTTTGATAGGTCTGTGTCATGGACTACTTCACAAGACGAAAGGTCCATGGAAACGTATCTGCGCATCGGTGATGCCGCGTTGAAAGCAGGCTCGCCTCACCTTCGCTCGAAACATTTCTTGCAGAGCTTAAGACTAATCCACTCCAGAGCGGGCTGCCTGATGTGTATCAGGGCTTTTCGCCTTTGCTGCGGCGCAAGGCAATATCGGCAAGGCAGGATTCCAGTTCGCCCAGATGGTCGATGACCGAATGCACGCCTTGCGCGTAGAGCGTGAGGGTGGCCTGGGCGCGGCGTTGTTCGCGCTCGATATCGCTCAAGGCCTGCCATTGCGTCGGTGACAGGCCGCACAGCGGTCCGCAGGAAGCCAGGCCGATGGTCCACAGCCCGGCATTCAGGCCCGATTGCAGCAGGCGCGGATCGCCGCTGATCAAAACGCAGCCGTCCAGTTGATTCACCTTCAGCGCCATCAGGGCCAGCCAGCAGGCGTCGGGTGCGGGCCATTTGGCGGTTGGGCGAGGTGCTGGAACAATCCATTCGCTGACCGTTGCTGCCAGCGTCTGGCTCAGATGCTCGGGCAACTCATCAAGCCATGCGCAAGGCATGCCCTGGCGACTGAGTAGTTGCAGAATGTTTCTTGCTCCGGGAGTCGTTACAGCCAGGTCCGGGTCTTTAGCGGCACTGTGTTCCTGTGCCCTGATGCCTGCCTGCGCCCCAAAGTCCACCAGACAGCCGCTAAGGCCGAAAAGCAGGGCAGGGAAGGCGGGTAGTGAGGTGGCGACCGGCGCGAGCATGGCGAACTCTCTGAAATACCCATGCACGCTACGGGGCTTATGTGACATTCAGATGAAGGTGGGGTGACGGTGTTTAATCTGCCATTGACTACCCAGTCTGTAAGATCTGACTTATTTTTGGCGGAACGCTTTATACTGCCCGTCCTTGCGTGTGGGTTCGCCGTAGCGCGTCATAATCTTGATCAGGAGTTTCAGCTATGCCCGTGATCGGTGCAGGCTTTGCCGGGCGTCTGGCTCGGATGGGTGTGTGTGTAGGGGTGGTGATGATGCCGGTGATGGCACAGGCCGCCGAGGAAGATCCGTGGGAAGGTGTCAATCGCGCCATTTTCCGTTTCAACGACACAGTCGATACCTACACCCTCAAGCCTATTGCGCAGGGCTATCAATACATAGCACCGCAATTCGTCGAGGACGGCGTCCACAACTTCTTCAATAACATCGGCGATGTCGGCAACCTGGCCAACAACATCCTGCAGGCCAAGCCCGCAGCGGCCGGTGTCGATACGGCGCGCCTTATCTTCAACACCACGTTCGGCCTGCTGGGTTTCATCGATGTCGGTACCCACATGGGGCTGCAGCGCAACGATGAAGACTTCGGTCAGACACTGGGTTACTGGGGTGTAGGAAGCGGGCCGTATGTTGTGCTGCCGCTGCTCGGCCCGAGCACCGTGCGCGATGCCCTGGCCAAATACCCGGACACCTATACCGAACCGTACACCTACATCAATCACGTACCGACCCGTAATACGATCCGCGGTGTGGATCTGGTCGATACCCGCGCGAGCCTGCTCTCGGCCGAGCGTCTGGTCAGCGGTGACAAATACACCTTCATCCGCAACGCCTACCTGCAGAACCGTGAGTTCAAGGTCAAGGATGGGCAGGTCGAAGACGATTTTTAATCGTTACAGCATGTGCATCCCTAACAGCAATGAAGGCGACCCAGGTCGCCTTTGTTGTATTTCGCAAAGCAGTTTTGTTTTCAACTCATCTCGATGATCGAAAGGCCGAGTTTCTGGCCGCCGTCTTCCAGATCGGTCAGCCATACGACTTCTGTCTGGGCCGACAAACCCGCGAGGGCCGGATGGTCCGAGTCGATGCTGACGCTGAGCTTGTCGCCGATCTTGAAGGAGCGTGGCGCCTGGACCTGCATGCCGCTGCTGGACAGGTCGATGCAGACTGCCGGAATCACCTGGCCTGCATGCAACAGGCTGATATCGGCATCGATCCGCATGCGAATGTAGTCTCGTTTTTCCTCGTAGCTGCGATCATTCTGGCCCATGTCTAATCCTTCATTTTGGTTGCTGATTTACCGGTTCTTATAACTCTCGGCGATTTGCGATGTAAAGACGCAAAGTGAGCAGGGTAGTACGCTTGAAACGCCCGTCGGATGGGAGTACCGTCTGCGCCTTGAAGGGCACCTCTGAAACCCGATCGCAGATCCGACTGCGGATCTGTCGTTGCAGAGAGGCTAGAAGCGAATCCAGTAAGCAGGTTCCGGCACGGCCGGGCCGCCTACACAACCTGACCTGGCGCCGTTTGCCCCCATGCCAAAAACCAGTGCCACGCTGCTGATTATCGATGACGACGACGTAGTGCGCGCGAGTCTCGCCGCCTATCTGGAAGATAGTGGCTTCAGCGTCCTGCAGGCGAATAATGGCCAGCAGGGAATACAGATATTCGAGACGCAAAAGCCGGATCTGGTCATTTGCGATCTGCGCATGCCCCAGATGGGCGGGCTGGAACTGATTCGTCAGGTGACCAGCCTTTCCTCTCAAACACCGGTCATTGTCGTGTCCGGTGCGGGTGTCATGAGCGATGCCGTCGAGGCCCTGCGTCTTGGCGCTGCCGATTATCTGATCAAGCCGCTGGAAGATCTGGCCGTTCTCGAACATTCCGTGCACCGCGCACTGGATCGTGCGCGCCTGCTCCAGGAAAACCAGAATTATCGCGACAAGCTGGAAACGGCCAACCGCGAGCTGGAGGCGAGCCTTCATCTGTTGCAGGAAGACCAGGATGCCGGTCGTCAGGTGCAGATGAACATGCTGCCGATCAGCCCATGGTCGATCGACGAGTTCCAGTTCGCCCACCAGATCATCCCGTCACTGTATCTGTCCGGCGACTTTGTCGATTATTTCCGGGTCGACGAACGGCGTGTGGCGTTCTATCTGGCCGATGTCTCGGGCCATGGTGCGTCTTCGGCGTTCATTACCGTGCTGTTGAAGTTCATGACCACCCGCTTGCTGTTCGAGTCCAAGCGTGGCGGCACCTTGCCAGAGTTCAAACCGTCGGATGTACTGGCGCATATCAACCGTGGGCTGATCAGCTGCAAGCTGGGCAAGCATGTAACCATGGTTGGCGGCGTCATCGACGAAGACAAGGGCATCCTAACCTACGCGGTTGGCGGCCATCTGCCGCTTCCGGTACTGTTCACGGGCGGCGAAGCGCGCTATCTGCAAGGTCGCGGCCTGCCTGTCGGGTTGTTCAATGAAGCGACTTACCAGGACCATGAGCTGGAACTGCCCGAGTCCTTCAGTCTGACGATGTTGTCTGATGGCATACTGGATCTTCTGCCCGGTGATACACTCAAGGAAAAGGAAGCGGTCTTGCCGGAAATGGTCAAGACAGCTGGTGGCAGCCTGGAAGGACTGCAGGAGGTTTTTGAATTGGCTACGCTAGGGGAGATGCCGGATGATATCGCCTTGTTAGTGTTACGCAGGAATCTTGAATGAGTACCGGTAGAATCCAGTTCGCCGAGCAAGAAGGCACCTTCGTCCTGAAGTTTGTGGGCGAGGTACGTCTGACGTTGTGTTCGGCCTTGGATGCGACAATCGAGAGAATCTTCACCGCGCTGAATTTTTCGGCTGTGGTGATCGACTTGACCGAAACCCGTAGCATCGACAGCACGACCCTCGGCCTTCTGGCCAAGCTGTCGATTCTGTCGCGTCAAAAGGTCGGCTTGCTGCCAACCCTGGTCACCACCCATGAAGACATCACGCGCTTGTTGCAGTCGATGGGCTTCGATCAGGTGTTCAATATCGTTGATCGCCCGATTCCGCGCCCTGAGTGCCTGACCGATCTGCCGTCGCAGGACCAGTGCGAAGAAGTGGTCAAGGCCAAGGTGCTGGAAGCGCACAAGATCCTGATGGGCCTGAACGACTCCAACCGTGAAGCGTTCCATGATCTGGTGAATGCCCTCGAAGGGCAGCGCTGACCGAGAATCCGTAGCTTGCCGCGCCAAACTGCGGGCAATGAAAAGGGCGACCCCCGCGAGGAGGTCGCCCTTTAGTGCATTCAGGCCTTGGCGGCGAGCAATGCTTCGAGCTTTTCCTGGTCACGGGCAAACTGACGAATGCCTTCAGCCAGCTTTTCAGTAGCCATTGCATCTTCGTTGGAAGCCCAGCGGAACTGGGTCTCGGTCAGGCTCTGACGGGCTTCGCCCGCGTTGCCTGGAGTCAGCTTCTGTTGCAGGCTGCCATTGTCTTCTGCCAGTTGCTTGAGCAGATCCGGGCTGATGGTCAGACGATCGCAACCGGCCAGTTGTTCGATCTGGCTCAGATTACGGAAGCTGGCACCCATGACCACGGTCTTGAAGTCATTGGCCTTGTAGTAGTTGTAGATCCGCGTCACGGACTGCACGCCCGGATCCTCTGCGCCTGTATATTCCTGGCCCGA
Source organism: Pseudomonas cichorii (assembly GCF_003700275.1). GTDB lineage: Bacteria > Pseudomonadota > Gammaproteobacteria > Pseudomonadales > Pseudomonadaceae > Aquipseudomonas > Aquipseudomonas cichorii_B. Next base: position 121,789 of record NZ_RBRE01000013.1, read on the forward strand.
TGACTTCTTGTACCAGTCATAGATACGACCCACGAACGGCGAAATCAGAAACACTCCGGCCTCGGCGCAGGCCACAGCCTGAGCAAAGGAGAACAGCAGGGTCAGGTTGGTCTGGATACCGTCCTTCTCCAGCTTCTCGGCAGCCCTGATACCTTCCCAGGTGGAAGCCAGCTTGATCAGAATCCGGTCGCGGCCAATGCCGGCAGCATCGTACAGATTGATCAGGCGCTCACCGCGTTCGATCATCGCATTGGTATCGAAGGAAAGCCGTGCATCCACCTCGGTGGAAACCCGTCCAGGCACCACATCGAGAATCTTGCGGCCAATGGCAACGGCAAACTTGTCGGAAGCCAGGCCAATATCGCCCTTGCTGCCGCTGAAAGCCTCGGCCAGCAGCTCGGCATTGCTTTCGCTTGAAGCTGCCTTGAGCAGCAGGGAAGGGTTGGTGGTAGCGTCTACCGGCTTGAGGCGGGCAATGGCGTCGAAATCGCCTGTGTCAGCAACAACGGTGGTGAATTGCTTGAGTTGATCCAGCTTGGAAGTCATGAGCGTGCTCTGTCCTGTGCGGTTGGATGACATTACCCGAGCGTTGCCTGCCACTCAAGGTCGCAGACCATGATGTCTGCGCCTGATAGCATGTTTTCCTCATTCGCGGGCGATAGATGGCGCTCGGGGGTGTGGAAGCTTGATTCAGACTGGGTTTGAGCGTGGATTGGGCGGGTTGTTCCCTTGGGAGCGTCTGACTCCCGACCAGGAGAGCCAGCGAGGAGCGTACTGGACTAACAGTTGTGCCATTTGGAAGTATTCATGAGCGAGCTACTTTCCCCATCGTTTCCGAGTTCGAGACTCAGGAACAGGCCGACGTCTCATGGAAGCCTGTTCCCGGCACCAGAGAGCCGGTTGTTCATCCAAACTACATTCTGGTTTATGGTATTGCAGCAGATCATATTGAAATTGTCAGCGTGCTACATTCGCGACAGATGTATCCGTGAAATATCTGCCTTTCCTGATAAACTGCCCGCCATTCCTATTGACCCGCATCTGCGCCATTAAGCCCGTCGTGTTGTCCGTGCATGTGCGTGAGCCAATCGTGCCAATTTTGTTTGCTGAATTTTTGAAAATGGTCGCTTGATTTCAGCAAGCACTTTCAAAAAACCAGCAAAACCGGGTAAAAACCGCTGCATTAAAGATCAGTACACATGACCGTCGAAGCCTCGCAACACCCCGTAAACACTGGATCATCCCGCCCTGCACTGTCCCGCCGCTTCTCCGTTGCGCCGATGATGGACTGGACCGATCGCCATTGCCGTTTTTTCCTGCGAATCCTGTCGAAAAACGCTCTGCTGTACACCGAAATGGTCACCACTGGCGCGTTGATTCATGGTGATCGTGAGCGTTTTCTGCGTTATGACGAAGCCGAGCATCCGCTGGCCTTGCAGCTTGGCGGGAGTAATCCTGCGGATCTGGCGACCTGTGCGCGCATGGCCGAAGAGGTCGGCTATGACGAGGTCAATCTGAATGTGGGCTGTCCGAGTGATCGGGTGCAGAACAATATGATTGGTGCCTGTCTGATGGCGCATCCCGAGCTGGTGGCCGATTGCGTCAAGGCCATGCAGGATGCGGTGGCGATTCCGGTGACGGTCAAGCACCGGATCGGCATCAATGGCCGCGACAGCTATGCCGAGCTGTGTGATTTCGTCGGCAAGGTTCATGAGGCCGGTTGCAACAGTTTTACCGCGCATGCCCGTATCGCGATCCTGGAAGGGCTTTCGCCCAAGGAAAACCGTGATATTCCGCCGCTGCGCTATGACGTGGTTGCGCAGTTGAAGAAGGATTTCCCGCATCTGGAGATCATTCTCAACGGTGGGATCAAGACCCTTGAGCAGTGCCAGGAGCACTTGCAGACTTTCGATGGTGTGATGCTGGGCCGTGAGGCTTATCACAACCCTTATCTGCTGGCTGAGGTGGATCGCCAACTGTTTGCTGGTACTGAACCGGTCATCAGCCGTTCGCAGGCTCTGGAGGCGTTGCGACCTTACATCGCTGCGCATATCGAAAGTGGCGGCACCATGCATCATGTCACTCGGCATGTGCTGGGTATGGCCCATGGTTTCCCTGGAGCGCGACGCTTTCGCCAGTTGCTGTCGGTGGACATCCACAAGGCAGAAAATCCTTTGGCACTGCTGGATCAGGCCGCAGAGTTTCTGGCGGGACACTAAGCCACTTCTCGATTGGCCGGGTGGCTGCTACAGAGTGATCTATGCTCTGTGTTCAGCCACCAGCGGCAATTCACCATGTTGAATCGACGAGACTTCCTGGAGTTTTCATCGATATCTGCGTTGTTTGTCGTATCAGGTATCACCCCCGTTGCCCAAGCCGAAGAGCGCCTGAAAATGGCGCCTGCAGAGGCTTTTTCCTTTGAGGATCTGGTCCAGCGCGCGCGAACAACGGCTTCGCAGCCCTATATCGTGCCTTCCGGTCCTCCGCCAGAGCTTCTGGACAAGCTGGATTACGAAGCCCTCGGCAAGATCCATTTCCAGCCTGAGCGTGCGCTGTTCGCCGCAGGGCCTGGGCAATTTCCCGTGACCTTTTTTCACTTGGGCAAGTTCTTTCGCCGCCCGGTGCGTTTCTATGTGGTCGAGCAGGGCAATGCGCGTGAGGTGCTCTACGACAAGGCCTATTTCGATATGCCCGCTGACAGCCCGGCCCAGCAGCTTGCGCAGGGCAGTGGTTTTGCCGGGTTTCGGCTGCAGGAAAGCCGGCATGCCGATCCGAACAAGCTGGACTGGCGCAATAATGACTGGGTCGCGTTTCTAGGTGCAGCGTACTTTCGGGCCATTGGCGAGCTTTATCAGTACGGTCTGTCGGCGCGAGCTGTTGCCCTGGATGTTGCCCAGGCGGACCGACCCGAGGAGTTTCCCGATTTCACGCATATCTGGTTTGAAACGCCTACTGACGATCAAGCCGATTCAGTCATTCTTTATGCATTGCTGTATGGCCCGAGCCTGTGTGGTGCCTATCGGTTTGTGATCAAGCGTGGTCGGGGCGTGGTGATGGACGTCGAGGCTGCGCTGTTCATGCGGCGGGAGGTCGAGCGCTTCGGGATTGCGCCCCTGAGTTCGATGTACTGGTTCAGCGAGCAGGCCAGGAACGCGGCCGTCGACTGGCGCCCCGAGGTTCATGATTCCGATGGCCTGGCGATCTGGACCGGTGCCGGAGAACATATCTGGCGACCGCTGAACAACCCGCCCAGAACCATGGCTTCGGCATTCAGCGACAATAACCCGCGAGGCTTCGGCCTGCTGCAGCGGGACCGTGAATTTGCCCATTATCTGGATGGTGTGCATTACCAGCGTCGGCCGAGCGTCTGGATCGAGCCGCTGGACGATTGGGGAGAGGGCGCGGTGCAACTGGTCGAAATCCCCACTGACGATGAAATCCATGACAACATCGTTGCCATGTGGGTGCCCAGGGCGCCTGCCGGTCCGGGTGTCGATTACCGTCTGCGCTATCGCCTGCACTGGTTGGCCGACGAGCCTTACCCCAGCGAAATGGCTCGCTGTGTGGCAACCCGTCTTGGCAATGGCGGCCAGCCAGGGCAACCGCGGCCGCAAGGCGTACGCAAGTTCGTGGTGGAGTTTCTCGGTGGCGAGCTGGACAAGCTGGCGCCTGGCAATAAGCCCGATGCTGTCCTCTGGGCTTCCCGGGGAGCATTTTCCTATGTCTTTACCGAGGCCGTGCCTGATGGAGTGGCGGGGCATTGGCGGGCTCACTTCGATCTGACAGTGGAAGGCCCGGAGCCGGTGGAAATGCGCTTGTACCTGCGTCTGGGTGAGCAGACGCTTTCGGAGACCTGGTTGTATCAATACCATCCGTTTTAAGGTCAGCGCGGCCAGGGATACCGCTCGGGCTCGCCAATCTTCTTCATGAAGATATAAGCCTCGTTGTCACGTATGTGAATGCGGTAGAACCTGCGATCAACCACTGGCGCGCCAACTGCCGGATTCAGGGCAGGATCTTCAGTGCCAAACAGGCCGACCTGGGTGATACCTGCCCGTGGAAGCATTTGCGGCATGACCAGATAGTTGACGTTGAGAATGTACTTGATGACAGGCATCAGCCTGAATGTTCCTTCGGCCGCTGGCAGCCAGTTCTCGAACTGGCTGCCGTTGAAATAAAACCGGGTGACCGGTTTCAGCAGGGGTTGGCTATCCAGATCATAAGCCAGGCTATAAAGCACCTGGGTACTGAGTTCCTTTTGCAGATCCAGTACCCGGCCATAGGCATAGGCGAGTGAGGTCATGGCTATCACGGGAAATATGAGTATCAGGTTAAGCGGGCAGGGTCTTTCAAGGTTTACTGAGCTGGCCAGATAAAAGATCGCCACCAGCACACTGGAAAACCCCATCAGGACTCTGGCCTGGCTATTGAAGTCCTGTAACAACAACGACAGGCCGGGAATCACCAGTAACAGCGCAAAGGGTAAAGCAAGACCGAGTAGTAACAATCCGCCTTTTTGCAGGACATTGGTGCTGGTTGCCCATGAGCTGTAGACGATCTGAAAATAGCCCAGCGCGGCCAGAGCCAGCAGCGGAATGCCGAACAACAGATTTTCCGGAGTGAAGAGAAACCCGGTTTTCTCGCCGAAAAAAAACAGGCGCTCAGTGATTTCCGGCAGCCAGTGGCTGTCCAGTGCCAGCAATTTATTTCGACCGCTGGTCATGAACAGATAGGCGATACCCAGATACAGGATAAGCCCGGTTCCCAGTTGCAATGCCTGGGTCATCAGGAATTTTGCTGTTTCGCAAAGAGCAACTTTCTGCTTCAACTGCCGCACAAGTTCGATACAGGCAAGACCGAGAAATACGTTCAGGCTCATTTGATAAAGCGCCAGCGCAACAGCGATCAGCAGGGCGGGTACGAGAACTTTGGCTTTTGTCGCTGAAATCTTTTCATAAGTGATCGCCCGTACTACCGCAACCATGCTTAATACCATCGCCGGGCCGTCGTATTGATAGGACAGGTTTTGCAGAAAGAAGGGGTTGTAGAGCAGGGGAAGTGGCACCAGCGCATGCAGGGCTGAAGGTTTTATAAAGTAGTGTCTGGCCAGTTTTGCCATGGCGCAGGACATGAGTACCGTGGCAAACAACAAGGGCAGTGGAAAGATATCGGGCGCACCCCGGCTCAGCGTGCCAACGCTGTACAAAACGTCAATCAGTGGTCGGCCTTGCTCATGCCAGCGGCCTTCTGCGTATTGTGAAATCCAGTTGTCGTCGATATAGCGAAAGTCAGCCAGCAACAAGGGCAATATATACAAGAAACTGGCAACTAACATGAACGTCAGTAGTTGGCGGTCCGAAAGCGCTTTGCTCCAGAGATTCGCCATGCCGTGGGTGCTCCAGCATCGGCCCGTCACCTTTTGAAAAGCGAGGTGCAGGCAGTTTTTTGACACAACTTGCAGAAGACTTTAGAGGTTCACAGCGTTTCGTCAAGTCACCGTCTTATTACGCCAGTCACACACTTTTAAAAATAATCGTGAACGGCTTGCTCTGGATCAAGCAAAGCCTGTTTTGCAGTGGTGGCCGATCCTGAACGGGACTATGTTGAATACATACCCATTCAAGGAGAGATGTCATGCATAAAGTTCTGATTCCTTTTGACGGATCGGCCCATTCAAAAAATGCGCTGGACTATGTCATCGGCTTGTCAGGCCACCTTGCACGTCCACTGCAAGTGCATTTGCTCAATGTGCAGGCCAGTCCGGTCGTCTATAGCGACTATCTGGCCCCTGATATGATCGACGGCGTCAAGGCCGGGCTTTATAACGAAGCCAACCGGGTTCTTGAAGAGGCGGTGGTGTTGCTGAAGAGAGCGGATATTGCCCATCAGACTCATGTGGATCTTGGCAATGTGGCCGAGCAGGTACAGTCGGCGGTCAAGCAACTGGGTTGCGACACTGTGGTGATGGGGACTCGCGGGCTGGGCAGCTTTGGCGGCTTCCTGCTGGGCTCGGTCGCCAACCGGGTGATTCATGAAGTGTCGGTGCCGGTCATTCTGATCAAGTAATGCCCGACACCTGTTGAAGCTCAAGGCTGCGCCGGGGTTCGATACTGGCGCAGCAATTCAATGTTCTGCGGCGGCAGTAGCTGGCGCAAGGTCTTGTACAGCGCACGGGTTTCCAGCAGGTTCCAGATGCGCAGCATGGTTTCCAGGGCATCCAGCGGCTTGCTGATGAAGTCCCTCGCTCCAAGCGCCAGAGCGCGCAGGCGGGTGTCGCGTGTCGCGTCGGCGGTCAACACCATGATCGGCAGATAATCATTGCTCGGAATGCGCCGGTTCAGTTGCTCCAGCACGGCAAAGCCGTCGAACTCGGGCATATGCAGATCGAGAATCACCAGATCCGGCTCGAAGCTGTTGAACAGGTCCAGGGTTCGCAGCGGCTCGGTGCTGCTCAAGACGTTGGTCAGGCCCTCCCGGGCGAGCAATTGCTCCATCAACTCCAGGTTGGGGCGCTGGTCATCGATAATCAGGATGCGGAAATCGCCGCTCATGCAGGCTCCGGTAAATATTGGTCCAGATGCGCGAGAAATACCGGCACCTGGATGGGTTTGGTCAAAATTGCCGTGGCGCCGGCCTGGCGCAGCTCGCGATGGGTACTGTCACTGGCGTCGGCCGTGATCATCAGCACCGGAGTATTGGCCGTGCTCGGCGATTGTCGCAAGCGCTGCAATACATCGCGACCGGTAAGGTCCGGCAGGTTCACATCCAGCAGAATCAATTGCGGCGCATGTTGCCGGGCGAGGTCCAGCCCCAGTTGTCCCTGCATGCTGGACAGCAGTTGAATGCCCGGCCTGCGCTGCAGCAGGGTTTCGATCAGGGCCATGCTCGACAGGTTGTCTTCGATGCACAGGACCTTGCCATAGTACTCGACCCGGGCCGGGTGGGGTTCGGCAGGCATCGCGCTGATCCGGCGCTGGGTTGCCTCTTCGGCTTTCTGCACCTGGACATAGGGTAACTCCAGGGTGAATCGGCAGCCCTGGCCCGGCGTGCTGTGCACGGTCATGCTGCCATTCATGGTTTCCAGCAGGCTCTTGCTCAAGGCCAGGCCCAGGCCTGTGCCTTCGACATTGACGTCGGCTTCAAGGCGCTCAAAAGGTTTGAACAACTGGTCCAGACGATCCAGCGCAATCCCCTTGCCGGTGTCGATGACACTGATTGCAATCCGTTCGTCCTGCTGGCGAACCTCGATTTTTACCAGGCCATGCGGGCGGTTGTACTTGATGGCGTTGGACAGCAGATTCAGCAGTACCTGAATCAGGCGTTGACGGTCGGCAATCACGCCGACCTCGTCTGTCAGCTCCGGCAGCTCGGCCAGCTGGATATCGCCATCCGCAGCCATGGGCCATACCAGACTCAAGGCTTCCTGCAGCACCTTGGCCAGGGGAACGGGCTCCAGGTTGAGCGACAGATGGCCAGCTTCGATCCGGGCGATGTCCAGGACTTCGTTGATCAGGGTCAGCAGATGCTGACCGGCGCGCAGGATATGGCCGACCTGCGGTTTCTGATGATTGCTGGAGTCCATGTCCAGCAACTGCGCGAAGCCCAGAATGGAGTTCAGCGGCGTGCGCAGTTCGTGGCTCATGCGCGACAGAAACTCGCTCTTGGCACGGCTGGCGCGCTCGGCTTCTTCGCGGGCATTGCCCAGGGCAATCTCGGCTGCGCGGCGGTCAGTGATGTCCCGCGTGATCTTGGAGAAGCCGCGCAGGGCATCGCTGCTGTCGTATTGTGCGGTAATCACCACGCTGGCCCAGAAGCGGCTGCCATCCTTGCGGCAACGCCAGCCTTCCTCCATGTAACGGCCATGCTGGGTGGCTTCGCGCAGCGCCATGTCTGGATGCTGCGGGCATTCTTCCGGCAGATAGAACAAGGAGAAGTGCTGGCCGATGATTTCCTGCTCGGTATAGCCTTTGATGCGCTCGGCGCCAGCGTTCCAGGTGGTGACATAGCCTTGTGCATCCAGGGCGAAGATCCCGTAATCCTTCACGCCTTCGATGATCAGGCGCAGACGCTCTTCGTTCTCGCGCAGCGCCCGCTCGCGTTCGGCAAGCAACTGGCCGGCTTCCACCAGCCGGGTGCCCAGTTGACCGACTTCATCATTTTCCGGCGGCTGCGGCATCAGCGGATGACCCAACGCCAGGCGCTGGGCGTTGCCCTGTACCTGCTGCACCCTGGCCACGATGCCCCTGGACAGCATCAATACCGCCAGAATGGCGCCAAACACGCCGGAGCCTGCGGCCAGCAGCGTTGCCCACAGCAGCCGGGCGCGGGTTGCGGAAGCCGCAGCGGTGCGTTCTGCCAGCAAGGTGTCTTCGCGTTCGCGCATGGTGCGGATCCGGTCACGCAGCTCATCGAGAATGTATTTGTTCTCAATCAGGATGGTCGCGACCGAATCTCGTCCTTCCATGCTCATGCTGCGCAGGGTTTCCAGACCATCGACCTTGTTTTCGATCAGCGGCGCAATGGCTTTGAGGTGTTCGCGCATCTGTTCGTCGCGCACATTGGTGTTGAGTCGGTCCAGCGCCGCTTCGATCTGTGCCTGAGCGTTCAGGTAGCCGGGCAGAAAGTCTTCGCGCCGGGTCAGCAGATAACCGCGCACGCTGGCCGCCGCTTCGGCGAGCTGGGTGTGGACGCTCTGGATATCGCCCTGCACCAGCAGCACACGACGCACATCTTCTTCGGCCTGAGTGGTCTGGCGCTCGGCAATGTAGATGAGCGTCAGCGACAGCATCAGAATGACCAGAGGCAAGGAAATCGCCACCAGTGCCTTGCCGCGTAGCGGCAGGTCTTCCCAGCGTCTGGCGTTGAGCAAGATTACCTCCAGTCGCCGGATGCCTGGCTTACCAGGCCCAGGGCCACGCCGCGTACGGCGGCCTGGGTTCGGTCGGCGGCACCCAGCTTGCCGATGACTTTCTCGACGTGGGCCTTGGCGGTGCCGGTGGTGATGCCGAGTTTTTCGCCGATTTCCCGGTTGCTGAAACCACTGGCGACCAGCCCGAGTACCTGGCGCTCGCGAGGCGTCAGGGCTTCAGTGGCGGGGGTGCGGCTGGTGCTGCGCTCGGTCATGCGCCGCAGCAGGCGGGCACTGACTGCACTGTTGAGGGCTTCTTCGCCCCGCGCCACACGTTGCAGGCTGGCGATCACTTCGTCGCGGCTGGCGTCCTTGAGCAGGTAGCCGACCGCACCGGCACTGATGGCGGCTTCCAGGTGGTCGGTGCTGTCGTCCATGGTGAAAATCACCACTTTGAGTTCCGGCATGCGCTGCTGGAGGATTCGCGCCGCACCCAGGCCGTTGAGCACCGGCATGCGGATATCGAGGATGGCGATGTCCGGCTGCATCTGTTCGCACAGCTCGATGGCCTGCTGGCCATCGGCGGCCTGGCCGACCACCTCGAATTCCGGGTGACCGGCCAGGAGCGAGACGAATCCGGTCCGGGTTACTTCATGGTCGTCCGCCAGGACCAGGCGCAAGGTGTTGGTCATTGGGCTGCCTTGTCTATGTTGATTGGAACGGTTGCGCGGATTCGGGTACCGCATTCGGGATTGCTGATGCAGACCAGTCGGCCGCCGAGCAGGCTGGCCCGCTCCTGCATCGCTACCAGCCCCAGCTTCTGTACGCCATTGCTCCTGGTTTGCTGGTCGGTGATGAAACCACATCCGTTGTCTTCAAGCAGCAGCGAGGCGTTTGTTTCATGTAATTCAAGCGCCAGTTGCACGCTGTCGGCATTGGCATGCTTGAGGATGTTGTTGATGCCTTCCTGGGCGATGCGAAACAGGGCTATTTCCAGGTGGCTGGGCAGGCGGGTCATGGAGCGCGAGCGCCAGTGTACGTTAATTCCGGCTTCGCGCAGACGGTCGGCTTCCTTGTCGACTGCCTGCAGCAGGCCGAAATCGTCCAGTACGCTGGGGCGCAGGCCGCTGATCAATTGCCGGCCCTCACCGACGCAGTGCTGGGCCAGGGTCAGGATTGCCCGCAGGTCGGTGTCCAGCGGTTCGGGCAGTTCGGGGCAGCGACCGGCGAAACCCTGCAGGCGCTGATGCAGCCCGGCGAGGGTCTGGGCCAGCCCGTCATGCAGGTCATAGGCCATGCGCTTGCGTTCGTCTTCCTGGGCGGTGAACAACTGATTGACCAGTTCGGACATGGTGCGCTCGCGGGCGACCAGTGCTTCGAGCAGGCGGTTGTTCTCAAGATGCGCGGCAAGCAGGGTGGCCAGCAGTTGCAGGGATTCGATGTCTTCGCTGTCGGGGGCACTGATATTCACGCTGTTGGCCAGCACCAGGGTGCCGAACGAACCATCGTCGGCGCCACGCAGCGGCAGCGTCAGCACATTGGGCAGGGTGACATTTTCCCGCTCCAGCCACTGCGGCCCGATGGCCAGCGCGTCGGCGACGATTTCCAGGCTGCGCAGGCGTTCTTCGCTGCCCTGCAGGGCGGTGGTCTGCACGACATTGTCATTCCCCCACTCCAGCAACAGACCGTGATCCATAGCGACGAACGCACAGGCGCGCTGCAATACGCGCTGGCGCATGGCTTCGGGAGGCAACTGGGTCAGTTCCTGTCCGGTATCTACCAAAAGTCGCAGGCGTGCGGCACGACTTTGCGACTGACGATACTGCGTCCGGATGGCCAGGGCGCTGGCCGGATCATGGGGCGGGCTTTGCATCGTGATGTGCTCCTTGCGTGGGGTTCATGCCCGCGCGGGCACAACATGGGGTCATTAGAACCTGCCGCGACTTGGGGTGCCTATCTGCCGAATGGCATAGACAAATAACCCCGGTTGGCCGATGGCGGGCGTTATCCGGAACGGCAAAGTAGCACTCACTGAATCCCTGAACAGAATCTCTAGTAGGAGTGTTGCAATGAAACTTAAAAAAACCGCCCTGGTAATGCTTTTTGCTCTGAGTGCTCCACTGGTCCACGCAGCAGACACTGCACCTTACACCTATCGCATGGTTGCTGAGCAGCCGAGCAACGTGAATGACAAGGAAATTGCAGGTTTGTTCGATAACTGGAACAAGGCGCTGAAAACCGGCAGCTCCAAGACCGTGGTCGGCCTGTATGCACCAAACGCGGTATTGCAGCCAACGGTTTCCAACAAGGTGCGCGCCACCCCGGCTGAAATCACGGACTACTTCGATCACTTCCTGGCCCTGAAACCGGTCGGTGAGATCAACTACCGTGAAATCCGTCGCCTGGGTTCGGACGCAGCAGTGGACAGCGGTGTCTACACCTTCACCCTGACTGCCGCCGATGGCAAGAAAAGCAAAGTGCAGGCGCGTTACACCTTCCTGTACGAGCGTGTAGGCGGGCAGTGGAAGATCCTCAACCACCACTCTTCGGCGATGCCGGAAGTGCAGCCTGAGTATCAGGTCGCTCGTTGATTCAACGACCTTCTTGTCTGACGCACATCCGGGGTTTTTACCCCGGATGTGCTTTTTTGCGTCGCGAAGAATTCAGTTTCTGACGCCACTGACCTTGCGACAGTGAATCAGCGCATCGCGGATCATGAAGTTCACCAGGGTCGGGGAGACGCCCAGTTCCTTGGCGATGTCCTTTTGCGGGACACCGTGCAAACGGTACATCTCGAACGCATAGCGGGTGCGAACCGGCAGCTCAGCCAGGGCGTCGGCGATCTTTTCCAGGCTCGAGAAGTTGATGTGCGAGGTTTCCGGCGATGCGCCCTGGACCACCACATTCAGGCCTTCGTCCTCGGGGCCGGTGTACTTGAGCTCCAGCGCCTGCTTGCGATAGTGATCGATCGCCAGATTGCGCACGATCTGGAACAGATAGCTGAGCTGAGCCTTGAACGACAGAGTGATCGGGGGGGCGGAACGCAGTCTGAAAAAGGCGTCCTGCACCACATCTTCGGCGCGCGAGCGGCAACCGACGATACGGGCGGCGATTTTGACCAACAGCAGATAGTTGTCGATAAAAACCTGAAGTAAGGGTGAGTCACACTTACTTGTGAGCACTTGTTCCGTCATGGAATTCACCTTGCTGCGAAGTCGTTGGGGAGGGCGTCCCGGTAATGGGTGGCACCTTCTGATCGGCGGGTAAACTAGGCTTAATGATAATAATTGTCAAATGCGAAATCGAATCAGCACCTGTAGGCGCGTTCGTTTTCCCTGTACGCTTTTGACGCGCAGCGTTGAAATGCGACTAATTATTTCCAGATGCCATCCGTTCTCATTGATGACAGGCCCGTCCACGACTGAGGCCATGGACCAATCAGGAGGACACAATGGGTTTCGAGCGCATCGCAGCTTTTTCATCGACGGTATCGGATGGCAGGGCCTGACATGAGCACTTCTGCGAACCTGACGCTGTTCTGCCTGCCCTTTTCCGGGGCCAGTGCGATGTTCTACAGCCCGTGGCGGCGCAAGTTGCCCGAGTGGCTGAACGTTCGCCCTCTTGAGCTGCCAGGGCGTGGCATGCGCATGAATGAGCCTTTGCAGACCGATATCGTACAGCTGGCCAATCGCCTGGCCGATGAGATCAGCGTCGAACTGGATAAACCCTACGCGATTTTCGGACATAGCCTCGGCGCCTTGCTGTCCTTCGAGCTGGCGCATGTCCTGCGCGCACGTGGCTTGCCTGCACCGCTGGTCATGTTTCTCTCGGCCTCGGCAGGGCCGGTGCGTCGCGATGTAAGCGAATACGCCGTGGCCAAGACCGATGAACAACTGGTCGCCCGCTTGCGCAAGCTCAAGGGCACCAGCGAGAACGTGATTGCCAACGATGAACTGATGCAACTGATGTTGCCGATTCTTCGCGCCGACTTCCTGGCCTGCGGCAGCTTCAAGTATGGCGAGCGCGAGCCACTGAGCGTGCCGATCCATGTGTTTGGCGGCAAGCAGGACAGTGTCACGGTCGAGGAACTGCTCGACTGGCAGGAAGAAACCTGCACCGGTTTCTCGCTGGACATGTTCGAGGGCCATCACTTCTATCTGGTCGATGAGCAGGCCCAACTGCTTCGTCACCTGCGGCGCTATGCCGAGCAGCACTTGACCCGCTGGCGCAACAACAGTGCGCGGCACATGGCCCTGGCGGCCGGTTAATCCCTCCATTGCCCCACGCGCGCCTGTACCTGACCGGCGCGCGCCTTTTCTTGAAATCCAGACCTCATTTGGCAAGCCGAATACAGCAGGAACCTCATCATGGATGCGTTTGAACTCCCCGACACCCTGGCCCAAGCCCTGCAGCGTCGCGCCCGACAGACACCGGAGCGTCTGGCCCTGCGTTTTCTCACCGACGAAAAAGACCAGGGCATCGTGCTGACCTACCGTGATCTGGACCTGCGTGCGCGGACCATCGCTGCCGCGCTGCAAGCCCAGGCGGCGCCGGGAGATCGTGCGATTCTGCTGTTCCACAGCGGCCCGGATTATGTGGCGGCGTTCTTCGCTTGTTTGTATGCCGGAGTCATTGCGGTGCCGGCCTATCCGCCGGAGTCCAATCGTCGTCACCATCAGGAGCGGCTGCTGTCGATCATTGCCGATGCCGAGCCGCGTCTGCTATTGACCGGCTCCGACCTGCGGCCAGCCTTGCTGCAGATGGATGAACTGGCGGCTGCCGATGCGCCGCAACTGTTGTGTGTCGACAGCCTCGACAGCGCAATTGCCGAAAACTGGCAGGAAACGGCGCTGAACCGCGACGATATCGCTTTCCTGCAATACACCTCCGGTTCCACGGCTCTGCCCAAGGGCGTTCAGGTCAGCCATGGCAATCTGGTCGCCAACGAACTGCTGATCCGTGGCGGTTTCGGCATCGATCTCAATCCGGATGATGTGATTGTCAGCTGGCTGCCGCTGTACCACGACATGGGGTTGATCGGTGGCCTGCTGCAACCGATCTTCAGCGGCGTGCCGTGCATATTGATGGCGCCTGCCTACTTCCTGACCCGCCCCTTGCGCTGGCTGGAAGCGATCAGCGAATACGGTGGCACCATCAGCGGTGGTCCTGACTTCGCCTATCAGTTGTGCAGCTCGCGGGTCAGCGATTCGGCGCTGGCGCGTCTGGATCTGAGTCGCTGGCGCGTGGCTTATTCTGGCTCCGAGCCGATTCGTCAGGACAGCCTGGACAGCTTTGCCGAGAAATTCGCCAGTTGTGGTTTTACCCCGGACAGCTTCTTCGCTTCCTATGGCCTGGCTGAGGCCACGTTATTCGTGGCCGGTGGTCAACGTGGCAAAGGCATTCCATCGCTGCGTCTGGATGAGCGGGCACTGGCGCGCAATCTTGCCGAGCCGGGTGACGGCAATCCGGTAATGAGTTGCGGCACCAGCCAGCCGCAGCATGCTGTGCTGATTGCCGATCCGCAAAGCCTGGCGGTGCTGGACGAGAACCAGGTGGGTGAAATCTGGGCCTGCGGGCCGAGCATCGCCCACGGTTACTGGCGCAATCCCGAAGCCACGGCCAAAACCTTCGTCGAGCATGCAGGACGTACCTGGCTGCGCACCGGCGATCTGGGTTTCCTGCGCCATGGCGAGCTGTACATCACCGGTCGCTTGAAAGACATGCTGATCGTGCGCGGGCACAACCTGTATCCGCAGGACATCGAGAAAGTCATCGAGCGTGACGTCGATGTGGTGCGCAAAGGCCGGATTGCCGCGTTTGCCGTGACTCAGCAAGGTAATGAAGGCATCGGCATCGCGGCAGAAGTCAGCCGCAGCGTGCAGAAAATCCTGGCTCCCGAAGCGCTGATCAAGGTCATCCGTCAGGCGGTGGCCGAGGCCTTCCAGGAAGCGCCGAGCGTGGTGGTGTTGCTCAATCCGGGCGCCTTGCCCAAGACTTCCAGCGGCAAGTTGCAGCGTTCGGCCTGCCGTACCCGTCTGGCCGATGGCAGCCTGGACAGCTACGCGGTATTCCCTGAAATCGTCGCAGCCGGCAAGGAAGCGGCCACGGCTGCCAGCTCCGATCTGCAGGCGCAGGTGGCGAAAGTCTGGTGCGAGCATCTGCAAGTCGAACAGGTTGCCGCTGACGACCATTTTTTCCTGTTGGGCGGCAATTCGATTATCGCGACTCAGGTAATGGCAAGCCTGCGTGAGACGCTGGGTATCGAGCTGAACCTGCGCCTGCTGTTCGAGGCCCCGACTCTGGCGGCATTGGTGGCACAGATCGAAGTGTTGCAGCGCGATGGCCAGATTCAGGAGCGCATTGCCCGCTTGCCGGGTAACGAGGCCTTGCCGCAATCCCTGGCCCAGAACCGTCTGTGGTTCCTCTGGCAGATGGATCCGCAAGGCAGCGCCTACAATATTCCTGCTGGCCTGCATCTGCGCGGCGAGCTGGATATCACGGCACTGCGCAGCAGTTTTCAGCGCCTGATCGAGCGTCATGAGTCCCTGCGCACTCGTTTCTACGAGCAGGACGGCGTGGCCTTGCAGCGCATCGATGCGCCCGGCGAATTCTCTCTGCAGCAGATCGATATCAGTGATCTATCCACGGAAGAGCGTCAGGCCCGCGCCCTGGCCATTCGCGAAGAGCAGGCACGCTTGCCGTTCGATCTGCAAAACGGCCCGCTGCTGCGCGTCACGCTGTTGAAGCTGGATGATGAAGAGCACCAGTTGCTGGTCACGCTGCACCATATCGTCGCCGATGGCTGGTCGCTGAATGTACTGATCGACGAGTTCTCACGTCTGTATGCCGCGGCCATTCAGGGGCAAACACTGGAATTGGCGCCGCTGTCGTTGCGCTACGCCGACTATGGCCAGTGGCAACGCGAGTGGCTGGCGCGGGGCGAGGCTCAGCGTCAACTCGATTACTGGAAGGCGCAACTGGACGATGAACAGCCAGGCCTGACCCTGGCCACCGATCATCCGCGTTCGGCCCGCAAGCAACACAGTGCCTCGCGTTACAGCCTGCGCTTGAGCAACGACTTGAGCGCCGCCGTGAAGCATGCCGCCCAGGCGTATCAGTCGACACCGTTCATGCTGTTGCTCGCCGGTTTCCAGAGCCTGCTGCATCGCTACAGCGGGCAGACCGATATCCGTATCGGTGTGCCCGGCGCCAACCGCCCGCGCCAGGAAACCCAGGGCCTGATCGGTTTCTTCATCAACACCCTGGTGTTGCGTGCGCAACTCGATTCCCGGCTGCCATTTTCCACGCTGCTGGCGCATACCCGTCAGGCGGCACTGGAAGCCCAGGCGAATCAGGATCTGCCGTTCGATCAACTGGTCGAGGCGTTTCCGCAGGCCAGGGAACAGGGTTTGTTTCAGGTCATGTTCAACCACCAGCAGCGCGACCTGAGTGCCTTGCGCCGTCTGCCGGGGCTGCTGGCCGAAGAGTTGCCATGGCACAGCCGTGAAGCCAAGTTCGATCTGCAATTGCACAGTGAAGAAGATCGCAGCGAACGCCTGAACCTGTCCTTCGACTATGCCGACGAACTGTTCGAGCGCGACAGCATTGTGCGCATGGCTGGACAGTTCGTGCGCCTGTTGACTCAGGTCTGTGAGCGGACGGATATCGTCCTCGGTGACGTGCAGTTGCTGAATGCCGATGAGCTGGCCGAGCAGGCCCGCTGGGGCGCAGCACCTTGCGCGCCGGCCGGGCACTGGTTGCCGGAGCTGCTGAATCGTCAGGCCCAGCAGACCCCGGAACGCATCGCCCTGATGTGGGACGGCGGCAGCCTGGATTTCGCCAGTCTGCATACCCAGGCCAACCGTCTGGCGCATTACCTGCGCGACAAGGGAGTCGGTCCGGACATCAAGGTGGCGATTGCCGCCGAGCGTTCACCTGAACTGTTGATCGGCCTGCTGGCGATTCTCAAGGCCGGTGGCGCCTATGTGCCGCTGGACCCGGATTACCCGACCGAGCGTCTGGCCTACATGCTCAGCGACAGTGGCGTTTCCTTGCTGCTGACCCAAAGTCATCTGCTCGGCGATCTGCCGGCTGCCGAAGGCGTCAGCACCATCGCCATGGACACCCTGCATCTGGATAACTGGCCGGTCAGCGCGCCGGGCCTGCATTTGCACGGCGATAACCTGGCGTATGTGATCTATACCTCCGGCTCCACCGGCCAGCCCAAGGGCGTGGGCAATACCCACGCGGCGCTGGCCGAGCGTCTGCAATGGATGCAGGCCACCTACGCGCTGGACGAAAGCGATGTGCTGATGCAGAAGGCGCCGATCAGTTTCGACGTTTCGGTGTGGGAGTGCTTCTGGCCGTTGATCACTGGCTGCCGCCTGTTTATCGCTGCGCCCGGCGAGCACCGCGACCCGCAGCGCATTGCCCAGCGTATCCAGGAATATAGCGTGACCACGCTGCATTTCGTGCCGCCCTTGCTGCAACTGTTCATCGACGAGCCTCTGACCCGCCAGTGCAGCAGCCTGCGCCGTCTGTTCTCCGGTGGCGAGGCCTTGCCGGGCGAGCTGCGCAACCGGGTGCTGGAACAACTGCCGAACGTGCAGTTGCATAACCGCTATGGCCCGACCGAAACCGCGATCAATGTGACCCACTGGCAGTGTCAGGTGGCGGACGGTGAGCGTTCACCGATTGGCCGTCCGCTGGGCAACGTGCTGTGCCGGGTGCTGGACAGCGAACTGAACCTGTTGCCGCGTGGCGTGGCTGGCGAACTGTGCATCGGCGGCATCGGTCTGGCGCGTGGCTACCTGGGACGCCCGGCGCTGACGGCGGAGCGTTTTGTGGCCGATCCGTTGGGCGAAGAGGGCGCGCGCCTGTATCGCACCGGTGATCTGGTGCGCTGGGCTGCAGATGGTTCGCTGGAATATCTGGGACGGCTGGATCAGCAGGTCAAGCTGCGCGGCTTCCGGGTCGAGCCTCAGGAAATCGAGGAGCGCCTGCTGGCTCAGGACGGTGTCGGGCATGCTGCAGTGCTGGTGCGTGAGACCGCTTCCGGGCCGCAACTGATCGGTTACTACACGGCGACGCTGGAGCAGGAAAACGAAGCCGCACAGATCGAACGCATCAAGGCCTCTCTGAGTCTTGAGCTGCCCGATTACATGGTTCCGGCGCAACTGGTGCGTCTGGACAACATGCCGCTGAGCCCCAGCGGCAAGCTGGATCGTCGCGCCTTGCCCGAGCCGGTCTGGCAAAGCCGCGAACATGTCGAGCCTGAAAGCGCCTTGCAAAAACAGGTCGCCGCCATCTGGCGTGAAGTGCTGGGTGTGCCGCGCGTTGGTCTGCGCGACGATTTCTTTGCCCTTGGCGGACACTCGTTGCTGGCCACCCAGATCATCTCTCGGGTACGACAGGCCTGCGACATCGAACTGCCGTTGCGGGCACTGTTCGAGAACAGTGAACTGGGCGCTTTTGCCGAACAGGTCCAGGCCATTCAGGATTCCGGCGTGCGCAACACTCAGCAGCCGATTGCCAGGGTCGACCGCAGCCAGCCGGTGCCGTTGTCCTATTCCCAGCAGCGCATGTGGTTCCTCTGGCAGATGGAGCCGGACAGCCCGGCCTACAACGTCGGCGGTATGGCGCGCCTGAATGGCGTTTTGAATATCGAGTGCTTCGAGGCTGCATTGCAGGCATTGATCCTGCGCCATGAAACCTTGCGCACCACCTTCCCGAGCATCAACGGTGTGGCGTGCCAGAAAGTCTGCGCAGAGACAGGCCTGCGCATGCAATGGCAGGACTTCTCGGCGTTGCAAGGTGAGGCCCGTCAGCGTCGGTTGCAGGAGTTCGCCGACAGTGAGGCGCACGCGCCTTTCGATCTGGAAACCGGTCCGTTGCTGCGCGCCTGCATGGTCCGTGCTGGCGAGCTGGAGCATTACTTTGTCCTGACCCTGCACCACATCGTCACCGAAGGCTGGGCGATGGATATCTTCGCCCGCGAGCTGGGCCAGCTCTATGAGGCCTTCCTCGAAGGCCGTTCTTCACCGCTGCAACCGTTGGCGGTGCAATACCTGGATTACAGCGTCTGGCAGCGCCAGTGGATGGAAGCAGGCGAGCGTCAGCGGCAACTGGACTACTGGACTGCGCAACTGGGCAGCGAACATCCGTTGCTGGAACTGCCGAGCGACCGTCCGCGTCCGCCGGTGCAGAGCCACAAGGGCGAGTTGTATCGTTTCGACCTGAGCGATGAACTGGCGGCGCAGGTACGTGCCTTCAACGCCAGCCATGGCCTGACTCTGTTCATGACCATGACCGCTACCCTGGCAACGCTGCTCTACCGCTACAGCGGCCAGACCGACCTGCGCATCGGCGCGCCGGTGGCCAACCGGATTCGACCGGAAAGCGAAGGGCTGATCGGCGCATTCCTCAATACCCAGGTGCTGCGTGTGCAGCTCGACGGGCAGATGAACGTCGAGCAACTGTTCGAGCAGGTTCGCCATACGGTCATCGAAGGCCAGTCCCATCAGGATTTGCCGTTCGATCATCTGGTCGAGGCCCTGCAACCACCGCGTAGCGCAGCCTACAACCCGCTGTTCCAGGTGATGTGCAACGTGCAGCGCTGGGAGTTCCAGCAGAGTCGCGAACTGGCGGGCATGACCGTCGAATACCTGGTCAACGATGCCCGTGCGACCAAATTCGACCTGAACCTGGAAGTCACCGAACTGGATCATCGCCTGGGTTGCTGCCTGACCTACAGCACCGACCTGTTCGACGAACCGCGTATCGCGCAGATGGCCGGACATCTGCTCAACCTGCTGCAAGCCTTGCTGGCCGATCCGGCGCAGCGCTTGAGCGAGCTGCCGTTACTGGAAGATGCCGAGCGTCAGCATCTGCTCGACAGCCTCGGCGTCGAAGCCGGCGAACAGCGTCTGGATCAATGCATTCACAGCCTGTTTGCCGAACAGGCCATGGCCCGTGGGCAGGCTCCGGCACTGACCTTTGCCGGTGAAACCCTGAGCTATGCCGAACTGAATGCGCGCGCCAATCGTCTGGCCTGGATGCTCCGCGAGCGTGGCGTCGGCCCTCAGGTGCGGGTCGGCCTGGCGCTGCAGCGCTCGCTGGAAATGGTGGTCGGCCTGCTGGCAATTCTCAAGGCCGGTGGCGCCTATGTGCCGCTGGACCCGGAATACCCGCTGGAACGTCTGCAATACATGATCGAAGACAGCGGCATCGGCCTGCTGTTGAGCGATGCCGCGCTGTTCGCGGCGCTGGGTGAATTGCCGGCAGGTGTCGGTCGCTGGTGTCTGGAAGATGACCTGCCCGCGCTGGCTGCTTATCCGACCCAGGAGCTGCCTTTTATCAGTCTGCCGCAACATCAGGCTTATCTGATCTATACCTCCGGTTCCACCGGCAAGCCCAAGGGCGTGGTGGTGTCCCATGGTGAGATCGCCATGCATTGCCAGGCGGTGATTCGTCGCTTCGAGATGCGGCCAGATGACTGTGAGCTGCATTTCTATTCGATCAACTTCGACGCCGCTACCGAACGTCTGCTGGTGCCGTTGCTCAGCGGTGCGCGGCTGGTCTTGCGCGCTCAGGGTCAATCGGATGCCGAAGAGATCTGCGCACTGATTCGCAGCCAGCAGGTGAATATCCTCGGTTTCACTCCAAGCTACGGCAGCCAGTTGGCGCAATGGCTGTCGACCCAGGGCCAGACGCTGCCGGTACGCATGTGCATCACCGGTGGCGAGGCTCTGACTGGCGAGCATCTGCAGCGTATTCGTGCGGTCTTCAAGCCCGAGTTGTTCTTCAACGCCTATGGCCCGACCGAAACCGTGGTCATGCCGCTGGCCAGTCTGGCACCGGCATACCTTGAGGAAGGCGAGGCCAGCGTGCCGATCGGCAGCGTGGTCGGCGCCCGGGTCGCCTACATTCTCGATGCCGATCTGGCGCTGGTGCCGCAAGGCGCGACCGGCGAGCTGTATGTCGGTGGCGCGGGTCTGGCGCAGGGGTATCACCAGCGTGCGGCAATGACTGCCGAGCGTTTTGTCGCCGATCCGTTCAGCGGCAATGGCGGGCGTCTGTATCGTACCGGCGATCTGGTGCGCCAGCGTGCCGATGGTCTGGTGGAGTATCTGGGCCGGATCGACCATCAGGTGAAGATTCGCGGTTTCCGCATCGAACTGGGCGAGATCGAAACCCGTCTGCTGGAGCATCAGGCGATCCGCGAAGCGGTGGTGCTGGCGCTGGATACGCCGGCGGGCAAGCAACTGGCCGGTTATCTGGTCAGCGATGTGGCCGGGCAGGGCGAGGAGCAACAGGCGCAACTGCGCGAAGCGCTCAAGGCGCACTTGAAGGCACAACTGCCGGATTACATGGTGCCCACCCACTTGATCCTGCTGGACAGCATGCCGTTGACCGCCAACGGCAAGCTCGACCGCCGTGCCTTGCCGGCACCGGATCCGGACCTCAATCGGCAGAGCTACGTAGCGCCGAGCAGCGAGCTGGAGCAGACCCTGGCGGGAATCTGGTGCGCGGTGCTGAACGTCGAGAAAGTCGGCCTCAACGATAACTTCTTCGAGCTGGGTGGCGATTCGATCCTGTCGATCCAGGTGGTCAGCCGGGCGCGTCAGGCCGGGATTCACTTCAGCCCGCGTGACCTGTTCCAGCATCAGACCGTACAGACCCTGGCCGCCGTGGCGACCACCAGCGAGCTGGTAGTGGCCGAGCAAGGCCTGCTGAGTGGCGAATCGGCTCTGACGCCGATTCAACACTGGTTCTTCGATACCGCGATTCCTCAGCGTCAGCACTGGAACCAGGCTCTGGTACTGGAGCCAACCACTGCGCTGGAGCCGCGTCATCTTGAGCAGGCGCTGCTGGCGCTTCTCGAACAACACGACGCCTTGCGTCTGAGCTTCCGCGAAAGCACCGGCAAATGGCAGGCCGAGCATCGTGCCGTGACCGCCGAAAGCCTGCTGATTCAGGCGCGGGTTGCGGATATGAGCGAGTGCGCGATGTTGTTCGCCGACACTCAGCGCAGCCTCGATCTGCACAATGGCCCGCTGTTGCGCGCCTTGCTGGTCGACGGGCCGCAAGGTCAGCAGCGGCTGCTGATGGTCATTCATCACCTGGTGGTCGATGGCGTGTCGTGGCGCGTGCTGCTGGATGATCTGCAAGTTGCCTATCGCCAAGTGGCCGATAACGCTGCGATCCAGCTTCCGGCCAAGACCAGCGCCTTCCGGGATTGGGCGGCACGCCTGAAAGCCTACGCGGGCAGCGAGTCGTTGCGCGAAGAGTTGGGCTGGTGGCAAGACCAGCTAAGCGGCCCGGGCGTCGAGCTGCCGTGCGATGCGCCGCAGGGTGGCGCGCAGAACCGGCATGCGCAGACAGTCAGCGTGCGCCTGGATGCACAGACCACCCGGCAACTGCTGCAACAGGCGCCCAGCGCTTACCGGACGCAGGTCAACGACCTTTTGCTGACGGCGCTGGCCCAGGTGATATGCCGCTGGAGCGGACAGGATTCGACCCTGATCCAGCTGGAAGGCCATGGCCGTGAAACGCTGTTCGACGAAATCGACCTGACGCGCACTGTGGGCTGGTTCACCAGCGCCTATCCCGTGCGCCTGACGCCAGTTTCGAGCGCAGATGCCGGGCAGGGCGACTCGATCAAGAGCATCAAGGAACAACTGCGCCAGGTGCCGCACAAAGGCCTGGGCTATGGCGTCTTGCGCTATCTGGCCGATGACGCCAAGCGCCTTGCCATGCAGGCCCTGCCAGCCGCGCCGGTCACCTTCAACTATCTCGGCCAGTTCGATCAGAGCTTTGGCAGCGATGCCCTGTTCCGTCCGCTGGAAGAGTCGGCGGGTGCGGCCCATGATCCACAGGCGCCGTTGCCGAATGAACTGAGCATCGACAGTCAGGTGTATGGTGGCGAGCTGGTGCTGCGCTGGACGTTCAGCGGCGAGCGTTATTCGACTCAGGCCATCAACCAACTGGCGCAGGATTATCTGACGCAATTGCAGTCGTTGATCGCTCACTGCCTGGCCGACGGCAGCGGCGGCCTGACGCCTTCGGACTTTCCGCTGGCCGCGCTGGATCAGGCGCATCTGGATGCGTTGCCAGTGCCGGCCAACACTATCGAGGATGTCTATCCGCTGACCCCGATGCAGGAAGGCATGCTGCTGCATACCTTGCTGGAGCCGGGCACCGGCCTGTATTACATGCAGGATCGCTACCGCATCAACAGCGAACTGGACCCGCAACGCTTCGCTCAGGCCTGGCAGGCCGTCATCGCCCGTCATGAAGCGTTGCGCGCTTCGTTTTGCTGGGATATCGGCGAAACCATGCTGCAGGTCATCCATAAACCGGGTAATACACCGATCGATTATCTGGACTGGCGCGATGTTGCGCAGGACGAACAGGAGCCGCGCTTGCAGGCCTTGCTCAAGTCCGAGCGCGAGGCCGGTTTCGATCTGCTCAACCAGCCACCGTTCCACCTGCGGCTGATTCGCGTCGACGAAGCGCGCTACTGGTTCATGATGAGCAACCACCACATCCTGATCGATGCCTGGTGCCGCTCGTTGCTGATGAATGACTTCTTCGACATCTACAGTGCCTTGGGTGAAGGCCGTGACGCGCAACTGGCAGCTGCGCCACGCTATCGCGACTACATTGGCTGGCTGCAGCGCCGCGGGCTGGTGCAGGCGCGTGACTGGTGGCGGCAGAACCTCAAGGGCTTCGAGCGTCCGACGCCGATCCCCAGTGACCGTCCGTTCCTGCGCGAACATGCCGGTGACAGCGGCGGTATGGTGGTGGGCGACTGCTACACCCGCCTGGACATCGCCGACGGCGTACGTCTGCGCGAACTGGCCCAGCAGCATCAACTGACCGTCAACACTTTTGCCCAGGCGGCCTGGGCGCTGACCCTGCGACGCATGAGCGGCGATCGCGACGTGCTGTTCGGAGTCACGGTGGCCGGGCGTCCGGTGGAAATGCCGCAGATGCAGCGTACCGTCGGCCTGTTCATCAACACCATCGCCCTGCGCGTAGGTTTGCCGCAGGACGATCAACGTTGCAGCGTCCGCCAATGGCTGAGCGGTTTGCTGGAAAGCAACATGGAACTGCGCGAGTACGAATACCTGCCGCTGGTGACCATCCAGGAAAACAGCGAACTGCCCAAGGGCCAGCCGCTGTTCGACAGCCTGTTCGTGTTCGAGAACGCGCCGGTGGAAGTCTCGGTGCTGGACCGTGCGCAAAGCCTCAATGCCACTTCCGATTCGGGCCGCACCCACACCAACTACCCACTGACTGCCGTGTGCTATCCCGGCGATGATCTGGGCCTGCATCTGTCCTATGACCAGCGCTATTTCGACGAAAGCACGGTTCAGGGCATGCTGGGCGAGTTCAAGCGCCTGTTGCTGGCCTTGGTCGACGGCTTTCATGGCGACATGGCCGAACTGGCGCTGTTGAGCGACCACGAGCGGCAGTTCCTGCGCGACGGTTGCAACCAGAGCGCCCGTGACTATCCACTGGAGCGCAGCTATGTCGAGCTGTTCGAGGCGCAGGTCGCGGCGCATCCGCAACGCATTGCCGTCAACTGCATGGATCGCCAGTGCAGCTATGACGAACTGAACCGCTGCAGTAACCGTTTGGGTCATTCCCTGATTGAGGCCGGAGCCGGGTTCGATCAGCCGATTGCCCTGCTGGCCGAACGAGGCCCCGATTTGCTGGGCATGATCATCGGCAGCTTCAAGGCCGGTGCCGGTTACCTGCCGCTGGACCCGGCGCTGCCGGGTCAGCGCCTGAGCGGCATCATCCAGCAAAGCGCTACGCCGGTGCTGGTCTGCAGCACCGAGTGTCATGAACAGGCGCTGGCCTTGCTGGCCGACATTGCCGAGGCACATCGGCCGCGTCTGCTGGTCTGGGAGGCTGTGCAACAGAACGGGCGGCCACAGCACAATCCGGGTCGCTACAGTGCGCCGGACAATCTGGCCTACGTGATCTTCACTTCGGGTTCGACCGGTCTGCCCAAGGGCGTGATGGTCGAGCAGCGCGGCATGCTCAACAACCAGTTGAGCAAGGTGCCTTACCTGAGCCTGAGCGAGAACGACGTGATCGCCCAGACCGCTTCGCAAAGCTTCGACATTTCGGTCTGGCAGTTCCTCGCCGCACCGCTGTTCGGCGCACGGGTGGACATTGTGCCGAACGATATCGCCCGTGATCCGCAGGCCTTGCTCAAGCATGTGCAGATCCAGCGGATCAGTGTTCTGGAAAGCGTACCGTCGCTGATTCAAGGGTTGCTGGCCGAAGAGCGCGCCAGCCTCGACAGCCTGCGCTGGATGCTGCCGACCGGTGAAGCGATGCCGCCGGAGCTTGCTCATCAATGGCTGCAACGTTACCCGGATATCGGGCTGGTCAATGCCTACGGCCCGGCCGAATGTTCCGACGACGTGGCGTTCTTCCGTGTCGATCCGGCGTCGACCCGCAGCACCTACCTGCCGATCGGCACACCCACGGACAACAACCGTCTGTACCTGCTCGACGAAGCGCTGGAACTGGTGCCGCTCGGTGCCGTGGGTGAACTGTGCGTGGCCGGGACCGGGGTCGGTCGCGGTTATGTCGGCGATCCGCTGCGCACCGTGCCGGTGTTCGTGCCAGACCCGTTCGGGGCGCCGGGCGAGCGACTGTATCGCACCGGGGACCTGGCGCGCAGACGTGCTGATGGGGTGCTCGAATACGTGGGCCGGGTCGATCATCAGGTGAAGATTCGCGGCTACCGCATCGAGCTTGGCGAGATCGAAACCCGCCTGCAGGAGCATGAGGCGATTCGTGAATCGGTGGTGCTGGATATCGACGGCCCACTGGGCAAGGTGTTGGCGGCATATCTGGTGCCGCGAGCCTCTGACCGTGATCAGGACTGGCTGCGCGACGAACTGAAAAGTCATCTCAAGACCAGTCTGCCGGACTACATGGTGCCGAGCCATCTGGTGATGCTCGATGCCATGCCGCTGACGCCCAACGGCAAACTGGACCGCAAGGCCCTGCCAAGGCCGGATGTCAGTCAGGCGCAGAACGACTATGTGGCGCCGCAGAGCGAACTTGAGCAACAACTGGCAGGCATCTGGGCCGAAGTGCTGAAGGTTGAGCGGGTCGGCATTACCGACAACTTCTTCGAGCTGGGCGGCCATTCGTTGCTGGCGACTCAGGTCGTTACTCGTGCGCAAAAGCTGCTGCAACGCAATGTGCCGCTGCGCGCCATGTTCGAGTTCAGCACCATTCAAGCACTGGCCGCACATCTCGACGGTGTTGGCGGGCAGAAGGTCGATGAGCAGAAATTCCACCGGCTGGCCGATCTGATGGCCGAACTGGAGGGGCTGTGATTGCGCCTCTCGTCGGACTGCAGAGACGGCGGATAAAAAAGCCGTGAGCGGGTGTAAATCCGCAGACGGCTGGCGCGTTTCTCAATGAAGCAATGAACGCCTGACCTGGCACGACTCAAGGGTCGTGCTCCAGGCCACTTAAAGATTTCGCTTATCGACAGCGTATTGAGGGTTGCATAGATGTCAGTCGCTACCAGGCTTATTGAAGATCAGCCGGTCCGGACCGCTCCGGAACCTGCCGAGACGCTTTACCAGTTCGACGAGTCGCCCTTGTTGGCCCGGCAGAGCCGCCAGGAATCCAACGCCCGCAGCTATCCGCGGCGCATTCCGCTGGCGCTCAAGCGCGCCAGGGGCATTCATGTCGAGGACGTCGAAGGGCGGCGCTTCATCGATTGCCTGGCAGGAGCCGGTACGCTGGCCCTGGGGCATAACCATCCGGTGGTGATCGAGGCTATCCAGCAGGTCATCAGCGACGAATTGCCGTTGCATACCCTGGACCTCACCACACCGGTCAAGGATCAGTTCGTACAGGACCTGTTCGGGTTGTTGCCCCAGGAGCTGGCGCAGGAAGCGAAAATCCAGTTCTGCGGCCCGACCGGCACCGATGCCGTGGAAGCCGCGCTGAAACTGGTGCGTACCGCGACCGGGCGCAGCACGGTGTTGTCGTTCCAGGGCGGTTATCACGGCATGAGCCAGGGTGCCTTGAGCCTGATGGGCAGCCTGGGTCCGAAAAAGCCGCTGGGGGCCTTGCTGAGTTCCGGCGTGCAGTTCATGCCGTACCCCTATGATTACCGTTGCCCGTTCGGTCTGGGCGGCGCGCAGGGCGTCAGGGCCAATCTGAATTACCTGGAAAACCTGCTCAACGATCCAGAGGCCGGTGTGCAGCTACCGGCGGCGGTGATTGTCGAGGTGGTGCAGGGCGAGGGTGGGGTGATTCCGGCCGATCTGGACTGGCTGCGCGGCCTGCGCAGGATCACCGGGAAAGCCGGTATTGCCCTGATCGTCGATGAGATCCAGAGCGGCTTTGCCCGTACCGGAAAGATGTTTGCCTTCGAGCACGCCGGAATCGTTCCCGATGTGGTGGTGCTGTCCAAGGCCATCGGCGGCAGCCTGCCGCTGGCGGTGGTGGTTTATCGCCAATGGCTGGATACCTGGCAGCCGGGCGCACACGCCGGGACATTCCGGGGCAACCAGATGGCCATGGCTGCGGGTTCCGCGGTGATGCGTTATCTCAAGGAGCATGACGTCTGCGAGCACGTGAACACTGTTGGCGAACGTTTGACCAGGCACCTGCGCGAGCTGCAACGCGATTTCCCGCAACTGGGGGATATTCGTGGTCGTGGCCTGATGCTCGGTGTCGAGCTGGTGGACCCGAACGGTGCTCCCGATGCATTGGGACATCCACCGGTCTTCGCTCGCCTGGCACCGCTGGTCCAGCGCGAATGCCTCAAGCGCGGCCTGATTCTGGAGCTTGGCGGTCGCCACGGCAGCGTCGTACGCTTCCTGCCACCGCTGGTGATTACTGCCGAGCAGATCGACGAAGTGGCCGCTATATTCGGCCGGGCGCTTTCGGCGGCAGTCGCCAGTCTTTAATTTTTCGACGTAGCGATACGTTCACTCTACATAGCCGCTGTGAATTGGCGCATCGGCACTGAATAACTCATGGAGAGCAGCAATGACTTCAGTATTCGACCGCGACGACATCGTCTTTCAGGTCGTGGTCAACCACGAAGAGCAATATTCCATCTGGCCTGATTACAAGGCAATCCCCAACGGCTGGCGCACCGTGGGCAAGAGCGGCTTCAAGAAGGAATGCCTGGCATACATCGAGGACGTGTGGACTGACATGCGTCCACTGAGCCTGCGCCAGAAGATGGAAGCACAGGCTGCTTCCGTGCATTGATTGCCCGAGCGCAACAAGCCAGACGCCCCGACAGTGTCGGGGCGTTTTTGTATGAGCCGTGTGTGATTGTGTGAGCGCGGATACATCATTGCGGGCAACACATTGCCATGAGGTGGGACCGGATTTATCCGGGAAGACATTCTTTCTGGCGACGCAGATTCTGTGAATGTACGGGCCTCTTCGCGGATAAATCCGCCCCTGCCGATGACCCGTATTTATTTGTTGGTTGTAATACGCCGTCGTGGTCAAGGCCCCTCTCACAGGGTTGGTACCTGAGCCTTTGATGTTGAGCCAGGATACGATTACGACGTAAGGGAAGGCCGAACCGCTAGTGGTGACACCGAAAAATCAGGACATGCCAACCTCCGAAAGCCTGACTGTCAGCCCTTGCCCCCCAACCCACCAATCACCTGATCAATATTGCCCTGCAGTTCAGTCAGCGGATCCTCACCATCGATCCCTAGCACCAGCAACTTGCTGCCCGCCTCAGCAACCGCGGCCTTCACCGATTCCGGCGGCTGTCGATGCTCCAGCACCAACGCCACATCGTTATCCTTGAGCGTCGCGGTCAGCTTTTGCAGAGCCTCAGGCGTCCACTGCTCATCCGTGAGCACCTGAGTGTCGATCAGCTCCAGATTCAGGCCACTGATCAAATAACCGAAGCGGTCCGACAGGCTCACCACACTCAGATTATCGGCGCTGGCCAGACTGGCTTCGCTGGCAGCACTGAGCTTGAGCAATTGTTGCTTGAGGGCTGCCAGATTGGCTTCGATACGTGGCTTGGCGGCCGGAGCCAGACGCACCAGGTCGGCGGCCATCACATCGGCCATGCGTCCCAGGTTATTACTGGCCAGCCATGGCTGACTGTGCAAACCATCCGCACCTTGTCCTGCTTGCAGGGCGATACCCGGCAAGCTGCCATCCACCGGGCGGGCCGCGTCGATTTCGACGATGCGGATATTGCTGCGTCGGGCATTGGGGTAGAGCGGGTCATCGGCCCAGATCGAGCGCAACCCGATCACTGCATCGGCCTCGACACTCAATTTGCGCAGTGCTTCCGCGCCACGGCCCGTGAAATAGGCGGTCTGGCGTGAACCCGGCAGGTTGGCTGCCGCTGCACGCTCCAGCACCACGCCGCTGTCCTTGAGCAGAATCTGCCCCAGGCCATAAGTGATGGGCAGGCTGGCCAGGACCCGAATCGGTTCCTGGCTGGCACTTTTGGTTTCGGCGGCTTGCAGGCTATTACTGAACAGACCGGTGAGGGCCAGGGCGAGAGTCAAGGTACGCAGAGTAGACATTTATCCGATATTCCCTTTGAGGCTTGGCACTGTGCCGCGAGCGACTGCGGCCAGGGCGAAGGCGATACCCGCCACCAGAATGATCGCCGCGCCGGACGGAACCGGCAGGTCGAAGACGATCGGCAGCAGGATCCCGCACAAGGTGCTGACGGTGGCGATGGCGACCGAAATCCAGAAGAAACCTTTGAGCGACTGGCTCAGCAAGCGCGCAGCGGCTGCCGGAATCACCAGCAAGGCACCGACCAGAATCGCGCCGATGACTTTCACGGCGGCCACGGTAATCAGGGTCACCAGAATCACGAACAGGTAATCCAGAGTCTTGACCGCCACCCCGCGCACGGCGGCCAGTTGCGGGTTGAAACTGGCCAGCATGATACGGTTGTAGAGCGGCAGGCTCAGGCCCATGACCAGTGAGCCGACAATCAGCAGCACCAGCAGGTCATTGCCGTTGACGGTCAGCACCGAGCCGAACAGGACGTTTTCCAGGATGTGCACGTTGATCTTGCCAGCCAGGATCAGCAACAGGCTGGCGCCCAGGGCCAGGGAGACCGACAGGAACACGCCGATCAGGGTGTCCGGTGCCAGGCCGGTGCGGTTGCGCAGGTAGTTGAGCACGATGCCGAACAGCAGGCAGTAACCGAACAGGCTGCCATAAGGGCCGGTGTAGGGTTCGCCGAGCAGGATGCCGATGGCCACTCCGGTCAGTGCAGCATGGCCCACGGCTTCGGAGAAGAACGCGAAGCGCTTGACCACCACCAGCGTCCCCAGGCCACCCAGCACCGGGCCGATCAGCAGGCCGGCGAGCAGGGCGTTGACCACGAAACCATAGGCCAAGGCTTCTGGCAGGTAGCCGGATGAAGCCAGGCCCTGAATGAACAGGCGAAAGCTTTCGTAATCCATCACGCAGCACTCCCGGTTCGTGGATGGGCGGAGAACAGCGTCAGCAGTCGCTCGGGTGTCAGGGCACTGTGTGCCGGTTCATCGAACAGCACGCGGCGATTAAGCCCGGTGACCTGATCGGCCAGGCGCTTGACGGCTTCCAGATCGTGCTCGATCCACAGCACCGTGATGCCTGCCTGACGCCAGTCGCCGAGCAGGCGCTCGAAGACCTGGATGCCGGCTTCATCGAGGGCCGACATCGGCTCGTCCAGTACCAGCAGTTGCGGTGCCGGAATCAAACCCTGGGCCAGCAGTACACGCTGGCGTTCGCCACCGGACAGTGCGCCCATGCGCCGCTTGCGTTTGTCCTGCATGCCGACACGCTCCAGCGCGTCGCCAATCGCTGCAGCGTAATGCCGGGACAGACCAAGAAACGCCGGGCGGCGCTGGCACATGGCAGCCATGAAGTCGTCGACGGTCATCGGCAGGCCTCGATCGAACTCCAGGGCCTGGGGTACGTAACCGATCAGGCCGGGAGCTGCTGGCCATTGAAGGCTGAGCTGGCCCTGATGCGGCATCTGGCCAAGCATGGTCTTGATCAGCGAGCTTTTGCCGCCGCCGTTCGGCCCGACCAGCGCATGGATGCTGCCAGCTCGCACATTGAAGTTGATGCGGTCGAGAATGGTGGTGCGTCCCAGCGTCAGGCTGACATCGGCAAACTCGATTCCCGGCCCACGGCTGGCGAGGGAGATCTGTTCGGCAGCGGTCATGCGCCTGCCTCCTGAATGGCCCGGACTACGGTGTCCAGGTTGCCTTTCATTTCCTTCTCGTACTTGTCGGCGCTGTATTCGCCATAGGAAATGTGTGACAGCGGGTAGAGCTTGACCCCGGACTCACGCTGGATGGTATCGACGTAGGTGGACGGGAAATCCATCTCCGAGAAAATCACTTTCACGTCCAGCTCGCGCAGTTGGTCGATGGTTTTCTTCAACTGGCTTGGGCTCGGTTCGATGCCATGGGCGGGCTCGACTACGGCAGTGACTTCCAGGCCGAACTCGCGCAGCAGGTAGTCGTAAGCCGCATGCACGGTGGCGACTCGCAGGTCGGCATTCGGTGCCTTGGTCAGTTTGGCCAGGGCGTCGGCACGCATCTGCCGCAGACGTTTGCCGTAGGCGCGGGCATTGGCGCTGTAGGCCTTGGCGTTGTCCGGGTCGAGCTTGCCCAGTTCGCGGGCAATGTTGTTGACCTGGGCAATGGACGCGCTGATCGACAGGAAGGTATGCGGGTTGACCACCTTGCCGGCGCCACGTGCCGCAATCCCGGTGGCGGCCAGCAGCGGTACATCGGCGTTGGCTTCGATGGTTGCGATATCCGGTTTTTCGCTGGCTTCGATCATGCGGTCGGCAAAGTCGTCATGGCCCACACCGTTGAGCACCACCACGTCCAGCGAACCGATGCGCTTGATGTCTTCGGCGCGGGGTTCATAGGCGTGGGGGTTGAACCCGGCAGGAATCAGCGGCACCACTTCGGCTTTGTCGCCGACGATATTGCTGACATAGCTGTAGTAAGGATGCAGGGTGATGCCGATGCGCAGGCGCTTGGCCGGATCGGCATTGGCCAGTGGCGCGAGTAGCGTGGCGAACAGGCCAACCAGTACGACGCGCAGCAATGGACGGCGTTTCAATGAAATAGGCATGGGCAAGCGGTCTTCTTTTCAGTGAATGCGTGGGTTCAGTGTCGATGCTCGCGGGTGACTCCGGCATCGAATTGCGCGACGACCTCTTGCCAGCCTGCGCTGATCAGGGCCTTGTCGCTGAGGTCGGTCGGTGCGGTCGCAGAAGCACTGCGGGTGATCCAGATATCGGCCTGCTGTTGGTCACCAGCTTCGATGCGCAGCAGAAACGAGCCGGCGACCGTCGGTGCCTGACTCAGGCCCAGATAGGAATGCTCGAGCATTTGCCAGGCATGATTGCCGCGGCTGACGGAGCTGGCGTCCCGGGCAAAAGGCGCAAAGCCTTCTTCATCCAGTTGTTGTGGGGTTACCGGAGTATGTTGCTCCTGGGTCAGCAGCCGCACTTCGTCGAGGGTCACCCGCAGGTCGGCGTAAATGCCTTGCTCGGCGGCGCTCAGGTCGCGACGGGCATCCAGTTGATGGCTGGCGACTGTTTCTGCTTCATGCTTTTCACCGCGCAGGCCCACCACCGTGGCGGCAACGCTCAGGATCAACAGGCACAACAGCAGCACGTAAAGGGTTTCATGGCCGGCACCGGCCGGTCGGACGATCTGTCGGGTCGGGCTGCTCATGGGGCCTCGATATCGGCTTGGTCGATTTCCACGACATGGCCCGGGCCTGCATCGAACAGAACGTAGAACTCGGCGGAAGGGCGTTTGAAGGTCAGGGTCGAATCCTCCCCCAGCTTGCCGGGCACCAGAATGGTTTCGTCATAGCCGATGACGTCCAGGGTCACGCCCGGTGCGCCGCTGCCATCGGAAAAGCCCCCGGTGCAGCGAATCTGCTCGCTGTCGATCTGTTTGCACTCGCACATCGGGTTGTGCGCCAGGGCATTGCCGGCAAATGCGGCGCCCAGCAGGAACAGGCCGCCAGCAGTCAACCGGCGCAGTGAGAAGCGTACGATCATTTTGTGGCTCCTTGTTTTTTCAGCCAGGCTACGGTCGTAGGAGAGGCTTGTTGCAGAGGAATGGAGGTCTGGTGCACGGAGCCGTCCCAACCTTCCATGGTGATCCACAGGTCAAGGTCGGGATCGGTGTTTTCCGGGATCTGCATGAACGCAGTCATGCGATAGGCCACGCCAAAAAAGATCACCCCGGCGGTACGCAGGCTGCGGGGCTTGCCGATGCGCAGGTAAGTCGCCTTGACCTGATCGGCGCAGCGCTCGCACAGCGAGGCGTTGAAGTTTTTCATGTAGCCGGAAGCCCCGGAAAAGATTGGTGCTTCCGTGCGCTCTTCGGCCAGTTTCATGCTCCATGGGCCAACCTGGACTTCGCCAATGTCTCGCTGCCCAAGACCCTGATCGCCACGGGACAGGGCGTTATCGGCGAAATACTTGGGCATGAAACCCAGCGGTATCAGCACCAGCAGGATGTTGATGTGGAATCGCCATTTCTTCCAGATCTGGCCCAGGGTCGAAACAGGTGGTGCGGTTACGGCCTTGCTCACAGGTTGTTCTCCGGAATCTCGGTGGCCAGGGTCGGTCGCGATGGCTGGGGGGTTCTGCTGGCAGCCTTTTCGGTCTTGGCGTCGCGCTTCAGGGCGTTGAGGGTGGCCAGTGCCGTGCGTTTGCTCCAGATCAGCAGGCCGCTGAGGACCATCATGCTCAGCAGCAGACCGAAGAAGGCCCAGATCAGCTTGATCCAGATCCCGCCGAAGTCGCCGGTATGCAGGGGGCGCATGGATTCGGTGACGAACTCCAGCTTGTTGCGGTCCGACAGCAAGTGCGAAGTGGCAATCTCGCCGCTGTACGGGTTGATCTCGGCGGTCTGGTACATCAACGGATACCAGCTGCGGCCCCCGACCTCCATGTTGCTGTAGGCATTGCTCGGCGGGCTGATGAAGCTGGCGTCGAGGCCGGGAATCCGTTGCCGGGCGATCTCGATGGCCTTGTCCAGGCTGATGGTCGGGGCAGGGCTGCCGTCAGCGGTAAGAGGCACACTGCTGTGGGGAATGATGGAAGCCGCTTGGGATTTGCTGGAAATGCTGATCTGGTTATCCCAGAGCAGGGCCTGGATCAGGAACCAGGTGCCGGTGATGGAGATGACGGCAATGAACCAGATCGACCAGATGCCGCTCAGCCGGTGAAAGTCGCCCCAGAAGATTCGTGCACCCTGCCTGAGGCGCAGCGTGGGCTTGAGGAAGCCTTTCCAGAACTTCTTGTAGACCATCAGCCCGGTGATCAACGAAACCAGCAACGGCAGGCCGAGGAACGACACCAGATACCAGCCCCAGGAATAGCCATTGGTGAAGGGCACCAGCCACCAGCCGTGCAGGGCGCGGGTGAAACGCCGGAAGTCGAACGAAGGCGTGACGCCCTGGATAAGGCCGGTGTACGGATTCACGTAGGCAGGTACGGAGCGCCCGTCGGGGTAGGTCACGTTGACGCTCAGGGCGAAATACTCGCCGTCCGGCTGCATCATCGTACCGATAATCAGGTTCGGTTCGTTACGCTCTATCGTCGCCCGGATCTGCTCGAAGCTCAGGCGTTGCGCATCGTCTGATGGCTTGACTGCGCGCATTTCCGGGTTGGCCAGCCACATGATTTCCTTGCTGACCACTGCCAGGGTTCCGGTAACGCACACGATCAGCACGAAAAACCAGATCGGCAACGCCAGCCAGCTGTGGACGAGAAACCAGATTTTTGAGCGGGACTTCTTGGACATGAATAAACGGTCTCGATTCACGGTGTGGAGCTGCGCCTTCAGGGATGGCCAGACTCTTTGGTGTAAAAAACGGTCATGGCTTTTTGCCGATGCTGCCGCTGCATTCAATAAAGACGAATGAGAATGTAAATGATGTAATTATTCCTTTAGTTTAAATGAAAGAAAATGTTTCAGGTTGCCCCGGTGTGCAGCCTTTCTGCCGGAAAAACCTAATTTTCAGGCAACCGGATACGTTAAATCAGGACGTCGGTGTTGCGTCAGGCCGTTGGGGCTCGGACGCTTTGCCATCAAGGGAGAGTCATCATGAGTCATACATTGAGTTTGAATATCCGGCCATTGCAGGCTGGAGCCGGTAGCTTGCCCATGCTGGTCGAGGCTCCCGAGCCGGGCCTGGATCTGATGGAAGCCCTCGGTCAGTTCAAACCACTGGTTGCCGAGCACCTGTATCGCAGTGGCGGGATCCTGTTTCGCGGCTTCAATGTCGGGGGGGCCGAAGCATTCCGTGAATTCGCCGCCGGGTTCGGCGACCCGTTGCTCAACTATGAGTTCGGCTCCACGCCGCGCAGCAACGTGACCAAAGGCGTCTACACCTCCACCGAATACCCGGCCCACCAGAGCATTCCCCTGCACAACGAGCAGGCCTACACCCTGGAATGGCCGATGCGTATCTGGTTCTACAGCATGATCGCTGCGCAAACCGGCGGTGAAACTCCCATTGCCGACAGCCGTGAAATCTATCGCCGGATCCCTGCACGGATTCGTGAGCGCTTCGTCGACAAGAAGCTGATGTACGTGCGCAACTTCGGCAATGGCCTGGATGTGGACTGGAGCCAGGTGTTCAACACCGAGGACGAAAGCGTCGTCGAAGCCTACTGCCGGGCCCACAACATTCAATGTGAATGGAAAGACGATGGTGAACTGCGCACCCGGCAGATCTGCCAGGCGGTCGCACGTCATCCGGTGACCCAGGACATGGTGTGGTTCAACCAGGCGCATCTGTTCCACATTTCCAACCTGCAGCCGGAAGTGCGTGAAACCCTGCTCGATGTGGTGGATGAAGAAGACCTGCCGCGCAACGTCTACTATGGCGACGGCTCGGCCATCGAAGAAAGCCTGCTGGATGAGGTTCGTGGTGTGCTCGATGAGTGCACGGTCAGCTTTCCGTGGCTGGAAAACGATGTCCTGATGCTCGACAACATGCTCTCGGCCCACGCCCGCTCGCCGTTTACCGGCAAGCGCAAGGTGGTGGTTGCCATGGCGCAGGGGCATTCCGAATCAGGCAGGTGATGGCGTTTTTTTCATTCAGCCCTGATCGGCGTCAGGACCCGAGATGAAATCTTCAGCCTTGGGCGTCGCCTGAATGCCCTTGGCTTCCTGAGCGCAGCCACTTTACTTACAAACCCTGATCAAGGATGACTTGATGACATACGGTTGCTGTCGCCAGGCATGGTGCTGAACTTGCGACGCAGCCAGAGCAGGCCATAGCAGCCAACCGTGCTCATGAAATACAGAAAGGTGCCTGCCCAGAAGGCAATGTGCATTTCGCTACCGCCCCAGAGGGTGCCTTTCAGTCCTAGAAGGAGGTTGGCGTAGAGGGTGAGCCCGAAAATTTGAATGATATGAATGGCTTTGTTTCCTGACACATAAAGAGCCAGTGAGCCCACCATCAAGGCAGCCGATATGGCGGCTAACAGGTTGATGGTTTCAGCTGCAAGGTTCCCGTATTCCAGGCCAAGAATTGCCGAATAGAAGGTTCCCATCCCCCAAAGCGCCCATACAAAGAGAAAACTGAACGTTTTGAATACAAAGAGCAGGTCCGTGAGGTTGCTGGGGGGCTGAAGTTGCCGGTGATGTGTGTCGCAACCCGCTTCCGGTCTTTTACCGGACTCTTCCAGTGGAAGGGTGATTTGCGAGACAGGCTCAAGGCCAGCGTGATTGCCAGAGGCACAAGAGTTATCGAACGGATGGTTGATAGCCCTGAGCTGTGGCGCAGGAGTTTTATGGTCGTCGCTGCGCGAGGCATTGGCGCAATAGTGGGTCTTCTTGTCTGTGGTCATGTTTTCACTTGTCGTAATGAGGGAGCAGACGGAGGTCCCTGCCGTGGATATGGCTTGAATCCCCTTGGCTTCCTGAGTGCTGTACCAGGCTTCGATAGTCAGCTCTTCGCTCAAGAGTGAGTTGAGGACGCACGGTGGTCGTTGCCATTGGTAGAGTTGCAATTGCGTGTTCAGGTTCCTTTTTTCGAGGTTTCCAGCCATGAGCGGTCGTGTCGCGTGCGCCCACAGACTTTTGGCGGGTGCTGCCGCTTGGGCGTCAGATGGCGTTTCTGTTCCGCTATCTTCGGGTCGGGAAAGGGCATATCCAGTCCTGTAGGTTGGCTCGTTGTCGTCCTGACAATTGAAAGTGCCATGCAATCAGCGTAGACAAGCAAAGCCGATTTTGCCCACGGAGATAGTGTGGTAATGGCGCAGGAGTGGTGCATGCCGGTCATTCGTCGTAATCCGGGCGGCGCATGAAGTCCTCAGCCCTTGGTGTTGACTGAATCCCCTTGGCTTCCTGAGCGCGATACCAGGCTTCAATCGTTAGCTCTTCGCTCAACCGTGCTTTGATGACGCACGGCTGTTGCTGCCATGGATAGCGTTGCAATTGCTCGTTGAGCCGCTTTTCTCCGTTTGATTTCCAACCGCGAGTGGCTTGATCGCGCCAGCGGCGGGGCTTGCGGCCGGTGCGGGCGTCGTGGGCGATGCTGGTCGGGTCCAGATGGCGGCTCTGTTCCAGCACCGGAAGGTCGGGCAGGGGCTGGGTCACGTCCATATAACGTTGCAGACAATCCCAGAAGGCCAGGGCATTGGTCTTGTCCAGTCCCAGGGAATGCATCTTGGTGGCGAGACAGAGTCGGGTGTTGGTGTAACGGTGATAAAGGGTGATCGCGTAGTCGTGAGAACCATAGCCGCTTGGCAGCAACGTGATCACCGCATCGAACTCCTCGAACGGTGCGACGAACAGGCGCCGAAAGCGCCGCTTGAAACGGACCATGCCGTCCACTCGATTGAACTCGCTGCCGTCGTGACGGCTGATGATGCTGTGCAGCCAGAGCAGACAATCGAAACCGATGGCACCCATGAAGTAGAGAAAGGTGCCAAGCCAGAAGGAAATATGCATTTCGCTGCTGCCCCAGAGGGTGCCTTTTAGCCAGAGGACGATGGCTGCGCAGACCAAAAAGCCGGAAATTTGAATGTAATGGGCCAGTTTTTGTCCTGACATGTGTGTGGCAAGCGAGATAATCATTAAAACTGTAGATGTCAGTGCTATGAGGAAAGCAGTTTCGGTTGGATATCTTTCGTATCCAAGTTCTTCTAGGGAAAGATAAAAAATACCCATCCCCCAAGGAATCCATATAAATGGAAAACATATTAATCTGAGAACAAACAATAAATGTGGAATCTTGCTGGAGTTTTGAAATCGCCAGCGCTTTGCATCGCAATATACTTCCTGCCTCTCACCGCGTTCTTCCTGCTTCTGATAAATTCGATGCTCTTCGCATTCCAGTTGCAGGGTGATTTCTGTAGCCGGGTCGAGACCCGAGTAATTACCAAAGGCAATATGAGTGTCGAACAGGCCATTGCGGTTGAGATGGGCATATCTTGTTGGTGGCGGCAGAGGCTCGTGGCTGTCGCCTCGGTAGGCGCCAGGGTTGTAGGGTGTATCTATATCTGCGTTCATATGGATAACTCGACGGTTTCTATTTGCCAATACAAGGGAAGGTTTTCTGCTGGAGGCTGACCGGGCGGCGCCCGACGATGGCCTGGAGTGAAGGGTTGCCATTTTTTCGGGTGGGGCTGGGGAAGTACCAGAGGCGGGCTGTCCGGTTCGGCGCGAAGTTCGACTTGGAGACTTATCTTCATCCCTTCGGTTCTTCTGAAGCGCGCACTGGACAGGGAGGCTTCAATGAACGAGGGCAGTACATACAGCACACTGTTTGCATTCAGCGGTACTGCGGCCAGTTTTGGTGTGCCGGAGGGTTGCCAGTGATGTTGCCTGGTGGCATAGGCCTGGCCGGTGTCCAATGTAGAGTGAAACTCATGGCCTACCAGTTGAAGATGGTTTGAGTCATTACCGAACGTCGCCAATAAGGGCGTGCTCAATGTCACCACCCAGTCTTCGTCGTTAAGAGCCTTGTAATCAGGTCTGATGGTTTGTGTGTGGGTGTCCGTCGGAGGTTTGCGTCCTTGATCGGCAGCCTGCAACGCCTCAAGGTTGGAGGCCGGAGCCTGTCTACGCCAATCGGCGAGCCGCATTACGGTAATTTTGGGTTTGCCCAGAATGCCTGCCAGTTGCTGATAGGCAATGAGCGGGTCTTTCAGGTGCATGAAATGTTGCGGGTTTTCCGTAGTTGGCATCTGGCCGGTGAGGGCGTCGGTGCCGAAGGGGCCATAGCGAACAGCCAATTCTGCTTCGTTGTCAGACAATATATTGGCATGCAGCACGCCTCCAATGGCCATTCCAACACCAATCAGGAGTGCCAAGGGATTGGCCACAAGACCTATGGCATAGAGGCCCCACAGAATACTTCCCGTAGCAATGACTGCATAACTGGCGGAGAGTGCGTAATCACCAGCTTTATAGGCTCGATAACTGTCCCAAACGCTTATTGTCGCGCTAATGAGTGTGGCTACACCGCCTATAGTACGAAGAAGGGGAAGCTTTGGGCTCCCTGTCTGCTTTTCAAGAATTCTTGCCCAGTAAGGTAATATTTTTTCTACGTTGAATCGGGGCTTAGTGAGGTAGCGCTTAGCTCTTGTGCCTAAAAGAAGTTTGCTGTGGTTACTAAGGGCAGCTGCCATATCGAAAAACGCACTGCTGGCGCCAATTACCCCACGAAGTCCCTTTCCATCCGCTTTGAAGTCCTTAAAGGAATCCATCTGAACCACCAGGTTATAAACCGCCAACCCCAGCATCAGCGTCGGCACTATCTTGGTCTTCTCCATGTACTGGGTCAGCGCACCAAACTTCACCCGAAAGTTGCTGTAGCTCTCCAGTTCCGGATGTTCCTTGGGGAGGGCAATAACCAGAATATTGCGCAGCATCGGGTCATTCTTGCCGCTGCCTTTGGCACTGGTACTGCCCAGGGTTTCGCCGGACTGGCTGTGCAGGGTGGCGTAGCGATAGTTCTTGCGGGTCAGTTCTGCGCGTTCGGTGTTGGTCAGGCCTCTCCTCAAGCCTGCACCGTGTATGCCGATCACTACCAACTCCTTGGCCAGTGCCTCGCCCATGGGCATCAGGCGAATGCCGACCATCTTTTTCGACAGGGCCGAGAGGGTGGTAAAGGTTGGGGTGAAGAGCCGGTCGAGCTTGATTTTCGAGGCGCTGCTGGACAAGCGGCTGATCTGTGCCACGACGCTGGCGCCGAAAATATCCAGCAGGTCGCCCATGAAGTAAGCGAAGCTTTTGGCTACCCCGGCGCCGTCCAGCTTGTCGATAAAGGAGGTGCCGAGTATCAGAGTGCTCAGGCCCATGGCTTGTGGTTCGACTGGCTGATCGCTGTCGCGCAGGGCAATCAGGCGCTTGAGCAATTCGGGGGGGCGTTCGGGATCGCTGCTCAGCAATAACGATCCCAGCGGGTGCTCGGCCTGGAGCACGCCCTGGACCAGGGACCTGATGGAGGTTTCCAGATCCGTGATTTCCAGGTCGGTACACAGCGCATCGGCCTGGGCAGGCAGGTATTCAAGGGCGCCGAGGGCATCTGCCATCAGGCTGTAAGGCTCCAGCAAGGCCTGATCATGGCGATGTACCCAATCCAGCAGTACGTTGGGCAGCTTCCTGTCGAGGACCGCGACCAGGCGCATCAGGTGTTTGCGCAGCAATTCGCGACCGAACCTGCGTTCCTGCTCGAAAACCGTGGCATGAAATTTCGGCAGGTCGATCTTGCCTTTCAGATTGGCGTGATCTCCACCGACAGCGCTATACAGCACCTGGGCGTAACGCCCGTTGGGCTGATGGGCAATCAGGGCATTCAGGGTTTGCAGGTAGGCGACACAATGACGTATCTGCGCGGTGGCGTGTCGCACGGCAAACAGCGGATCATCAAGAATGAGGCCGACCAGATGTCGGTGATCGCGTAGTTGGTACTGATCCAGAAGATCCACCCCGGCTTCGATTTCGGGAAGGGGCGGCGGTGGCGGTTGCTGGAGGTGTTGCGCCAACTGCTCCTGGCGCATCTGTAAGCGCTTGAGCAGGTTCTCATCGCTGAAGGAAGAAAGCGCAGGGGTAAACTCCAGAGGATCCTGCAGGGCACTTTCAATATTGAAGTCCCGTGCGCGCAGGCCTTTTCTTATGCGACTGACGGGCAGGCTCGGGTTGGTCTGGCTGGTTTTCCAGTGTTCTGAGCCGACCACGGCGGTGTCCCAGATACGGGCAATATTCTGGCAGCGGGCCTTGATCCGGTTTGCGTCGCTCTCAAGCCAGTCGATGTATTCCCAGCTCCAGGGTAATTCGCTGTAGGCCATCAGAAACTGGTCGGCGACAAAGCGTCCTTGCAACAACATGGGCAGCAGCATCACATGCTGTTCGATGCCCACAGGGTCGCGCTGCTCGGCATTGCCGAGTTGCCGGGCAATCGTGCGCCAGTGAGCAATGTCGACCTCGAATAACTGCCCCTGGCCATCGGTTTCCAGTTCTCGCCATAGCACGTTGTTCCAGAACACATAAATGCGTCCGCGGCGCGGCAAGCCACCGCGTGGCGATTGCTCAGGCTTGTCATGACCGGGAAGGCGGGTCAGGGGCAGGATCGAGAGCAGCGTGTTGCGTTGAATGCTTTCCTCTTCCCAGGTGCTTCGGGTCTCGGAGAGCATGGGAATCTGTAACATGCCGCCGTCGCTACGCTGGATCTGCAGGGCCAGTTGTGCGCGTCGGTCATTGAGGTACTCGGTTTTCTTGCGGGTGCCTTGAGGGATGGTGTTATTGCGAAACTCGCTCATGGCTGCTGCTCCGGATCGAGAAGCAGCAACTGATTACCCAGCCCGGGATCGCCCCATATATCGACGATCAGCATCTCGGCGTCCTGGCTGGCGACGCCAGGCCTTGCTGCCGGTGCCGTCAGGGTTGCCTTGCCGGGTCTGGCTTTCTCCACTGCTTTGGGTTCGCTGGGCAGCAACGCTGATGCCTCGGTGCCGCTGCCCGCATAGCCTCCGGAATTGATCCTGACCTGCGGCCCGTTGATCGCCACGCCGCCATGATCAAGCCGGATAAAGCTGCCGCCCACCTTGAGGGTCAGTTCCATGCCGGCATCGATAACCAGCTTGTCACCGGACTT